>ONGA01000027.1 GCA_900317285.1 uncultured Bacteroidales bacterium
AAAAATCTCGGACAGCACTTTTTGACAGATCTCGCCACAGCGAAGCGCATCGCCGACACCGTCGATGTATGCCCCGACCTGCCCGTTTTGGAGGTAGGTCCAGGCATGGGGGTGATGACGCAGTACCTCCTCCCCAAGCCCCGCGAAGTCAAGGTCGTCGAGATAGACCGCGAGAGCGTCGGCTACCTCCAGGAGCGCTGGCCCGCATTGCAGGACAGCATCATCAGCGCCGACTTCCTCCGCATGGACCTTCGCGAAGTCTTTGGCGGCCGCGAGTTCGTGCTCACTGGCAACTACCCCTACGACATCTCCTCGCAGATATTCTTCAAGATGCTCGACTTCCGCGACCTCATACCCTGCTGCACAGGCATGATACAACTCGAGATGGCGCAGCGCATCGCCGCGCGTCCAGGCACGAAAGCCTACGGCATCCTCAGCGTCCTGCTCCAGATGTGGTACGACGTCGAACTACTCTTCCAAGTGCCCCCAGGCGTCTTCAACCCACCGCCAAAGGTGCAGAGCGCCGTTGTCTGCATGCGGCGTGGCCAGCGTCAGCAGGCAGGCTGCGACGAGAGCCTCCTCCGCCGCATCGTCAAAGGCACATTCCAGCAGCGTCGCAAGATGCTGCGCGTCAGCCTGCGACCACTGCTCGCACAGACCTTCCCCGATACCGACTTCTCCGCACTCCTCGCCGACCCCGCACTCACGCGCCGCCCCGAACAACTCAGCGTCGAGGACTTCATCGCCCTGACGAACGGAATAACGGAGTTTTTAGTGTAGAGTTAAGAGCCAGAACAAAACTTTTCTGTTCATCATTTTAATAGAATTAAATTGTTTTCTGGGACTATTCCCATCCTCAATATAACGCTTCTCTTGACAAAAAGCACACTTTAGTGTGGGAATCGTGTTAATATCCTCCCCAAATGTGGTTTTTTGAATTATTTTCCGTACCTTTGCAGCCAAAGGCTGCGAAACGTCAGACAGACAATTAAAGACTATTCAAAAGACAATATAGATTATGGCAACAACATCCATCCCCAAGTCGCCCCAGATGATTATCACGCTGGAAGACAATGCGCTTGTGGCCGACATCAAGCGGGCACTGAAAATGATACGCGGCATAGCCTCAGTGCGTACCGCCACCATCAGTGATGACCACACAATCACCCCCGCCATGCGCCGCTCCATCAACAAGGCTCGCCGCGAATATGCCAAGGGTGAGACCATCAAATGCAGCACCCCGGAGGAGATGCAGCGATATTTCGACAGCCTATGACCTACACGATTGAGTACTCCAAGGAGGCTGACCGGACGTTGCGCAAGTGGAAGAAGTCCAACCCTCAGCTCTTCAAGAAGGCGACGAAGATTCTGATGGACATCATGCAGCATCCCCGCACAGGTCTGGGCCACCCCGAAGCGCTTGTCGGAGGAAACGACGTGACTTATTCACGCCACATCACAGCCCACGACCGCATCATATACGACATCTACGACGACCGCGTCACGGTGCTTGTAGTTCAAGCCGAGGAACATTACAACGACAAGTAATTTTTACCGCCCCCTCTCTTTACCTCTCAAAACAAACTAATGATTTTCTGGGACTATTCCCATCCTCAATATAACGCTTCTCTTGACAAAAAGCACACTTTAGTGTGGGAATAGTGTTAATATCTTCCCCAAATGCGGGTTTTTGAATTATTTTCCGTACCTTTGCCCCGAATATTCAACATAATTACGTATCTATCATGGCAAGACCTATCAAAGAAACCCCCGTGCTGAAGGGCGAGGATGCCTTCAACTTCGAGATGCGAAGGCTGGAGGTGGAGAACAGAACTCCTGAGGAGCGTGCCGAGGCTCGCAGGAAGTTCCAGGAACAAGTGGCTGAGGCCAGTAAACATATTCAATGGTGCTGGTAGGCTATGCAACTCGTTCCCCTTACGCCCGCTTATCCGCTCGTCGCTTTTGACTGTGGCGACGATGACCTTAACAGGTTCCTGCTCGACGATGCAAAGCACGCACAGGAACTTCGCATTGCCAATACGTTCATTCTTGAAGACGAAGGACGTATTGCTGCTTATTTCTGCCTGCTGAACGACCGTATCAGCCGCAGCGAGATTACGGGCAGTCGATGGAAGAAGATTCGGGCAAAGTTTCCTGTCAGCAAGCAGTTTCGCAGTTATCCGTGCATCAAGGTAGGACGTTTTGCAGTTTCCGTGGACTATCACGGGCAGAGCGTTGGCACTTGGCTGATGAACAAGTTGAAAGAGCGGCTTAATGTCGGCCAAAATCAGTCTGCTTTTCGTTACATTACCGTTGATGCATACCTGTCGGCCATAGAGTTTTACCGCAAGAACGGTTTCCAAGAACTTACCAAGAAAGAAGAAGATGAACATACGCGGCTTATGTTTTTCGATATGATGGATGTAGAATAATAATCACTCTCTGATCCACTCATGCCCCGCTACCTCCACATACCCCACACTCCCGACACCGCCCGGACCCTGACTCTGAGCGGCCGTAACTGCTTGGCAGTGAGCAGCATGACTACCCCCCCCTAAAATCGGCTACAGGCGCGGAAAAGGGCGCCGAGGCGAAATGTGTCCACAAGGCACGCAGAAGTCCCACAGCGGGGCTGCTGCGTGCCTTGTGGCGTATCTGTACGTCCCCACCGACGACGTGGACGTGGACAAGGAGTACCAGCTCATCCCCCTCGACAGTTTATAAACATCATTTTTTATATTAACAAATTAAATTTTCAAGTTATGTTCAAAAAAAGATTTATTTCAATGCTCGTGCTGCTCATGACAGCAGCGACGGGCGCATGGGCTGACACCACCGTCACGTGGACTGCAAGTGATATGTCAGGCATATACATCGATTTCTTGGATGGCGAAGCATATAACAACACCATCAAAGGCATCACTGTCACCTCAAGCGGCGGAGGCAGGGCTGGTGACGGCTGGGAAAGAACCGATATCAATTTGTATGGTGGCAGTACCACGATTACATTCACTTCCTCGGTGGGAAAAATCAAGTCGATAGCGATAACGGCAGAAGATATTATGATGAGTAGTACCCCCTCAGGATGGACGACTGATTATAGTAAGCTTTCTTGGAGCGGCGAAGAAGCATCGACTACCGTTTCTTTGCCTTTATCAGGCGGGACGGAAATCTCTGATATTTCAGGAATCGTGTTCACCATTGAGTCCACCGTCAACGTCACCGGCATCACCCTCGACAAAACTGAGGCTTCGATGATTGTGGGTGGTGAGACGCTGACGCTGACCCCGACCGTCGCCCCCGGCAACGCTACGGACAAGAGCGTGACTTGGAGCAGCAGCAACGAGGCCGTGGCCACCGTCAGCAATGACGGCGTAGTGACCGCCGTGGCCGCAGGCACCGCCACCATCACCGTGACAACTACCGACGGAGCAAAGACCGCCACCTGCGCCGTGACCGTCGCCGCCCCCGCCGCCTCCACCTACACCGTCACCCTGAAGGAAGGCACCGAGGATGCCACCAGTTGGACTATCGCGCCCGTTGAAGCAACTACCACGGGCGTGGAAGCTGGCACGGAGGTGAAAGCCACCTACAACGGCACGAAGAAGGTGAAGAGCGTCAAGGCCAAGAAGAAGGCGCCAGCTGCAACCGACCTCTCAACAATCAATGCAAACTATATCGCCAGTGACGGCGAAACCCTAACTGGCACGCTGGCCTCTAACGTGAAGATTTCCATTGCCGACGGCGCAACGGTGACACTTAATAATGTGACCATCAAT
Source organism: uncultured Bacteroidales bacterium (assembly GCA_900317285.1). Classification (GTDB taxonomy): domain Bacteria; phylum Bacteroidota; class Bacteroidia; order Bacteroidales; family P3; genus Colimorpha. The sequence continues at coordinate 3,780 of ONGA01000027.1, forward strand.
GGCACGAACGACTCCTACTGGGCCGGCATCACTTGCGAGGGCGATGCCACCATTATCCTCAGCGGTACGAATACTGTGAAGGGATTCTATGGGGATTATCCTGGCATCCAGGCTGCTGCTGGCAAGACGCTCACCATCAATGGCACAGGTTCTCTCACGGCCAGCAGCAACGGCGACGGTGCCGGCATCGGTGGCGGAAGAGGTGTTGCTTGCGGCAATATTGAGATCCAGGGCGGCACAATCACCGCAACTGGTGGAGAATATGCTGCCG
>ONGA01000025.1 GCA_900317285.1 uncultured Bacteroidales bacterium
TCTATGAGCTGGTGCTCGAGCACAAGCTCCTCACAAAGGAACAGCTGGACGAAATCCTCAAACCCGAGAACATGCTCCAGCCTGTGGAACTGAAGTTTTGATTTGGATTGATATTATAGTGACGGCAACTTCGGTTGCCGTTTTTTTTGTTTGTTTTAAAAAAAAGGTGTATCTTTGCAGTTCGATGTTGGTGTGAAATGCAGAGAATTAATTGAGCATCAACTATATAATTATAGATTAAAAACAATAAAATTTGATAAACTATGGCTGATAAGATTAAGAAAGACCTCGAGGCGCTGGGCATCACCGGCGTGAAGGATATCCACTACAATCCCTCGTATGAGGGGTTGTTCAAGTTTGAGAGCGACCCGGCGCTGACGGGTTACGACAAGGGCCAGCTGACGGAGCTGGACGCGATGAACGTGATGACCGGCATCTACACTGGCCGTTCGCCCAAGGACAAGTATATCGTGATGGACGCCCAGTCGAAGGACACGGTGTGGTGGACGACGGAGGGGTACAAGAACGACAATCACCCGATGAGCGAGGAGGTGTGGGGACGGATGAAGGAGCTGGCGAAGAGGGAGCTGAGCGGCAAGGAGCTTTTCGTCGTCGACGCTTTCTGCGGCGCCAACAAGGACACCCGCATTGCCGTCCGCTTCATCATGGAGGTCGCCTGGCAGGCTCACTTCGTGCGCAACATGTTCATCAAGCCCACGGACGAGGAGCTGAAGGGGTTCGAGCCCAGTTTCACGGTGTACACCGCCAGCAAGGCGAAGGTTGACAATTACAAGGAGCTGGGTCTGAACAGCGAGACTTGCGTTGCCTTTAACGTCAGCAGCCGTGAGCAGGTGATTCTCAACACCTGGTACGGCGGCGAGATGAAGAAGGGCATGTTCAGCATGATGAACTATTACCTGCCGCTGAAGGGCATCGCGGCGATGCACTGCTCCGCCAACACGGACATGAAGGGCGAGCACACCGCCATTTTCTTCGGCCTCAGCGGCACCGGCAAGACGACGCTCTCCACCGATCCCAAGCGCCTGCTTATCGGCGATGACGAGCACGGCTGGGACGACGAGGGCGTCTTCAACTTCGAGGGCGGCTGCTACGCGAAGGTGATTAACCTCGACAAGGAGAGCGAGCCCGACATCTACAATGCCATCCGCCGCAACGCCCTGCTGGAGAATGTTACTGTCGACAAGGACGGCAAGATTGATTTCAAGGACAAGAGCGTCACCGAGAACACGCGCGTGAGCTATCCCATCGACCACATCGAGAAGATTGTGCAGCCGGTGAGGGGCAAGAGTGCCGGTCCCGCTGCGGAGAACGTTATCTTCCTCAGCGCCGACGCTTTCGGTGTGCTGCCTCCCGTGAGCATCCTCACCGCCGAGCAGTGCAAGTACTATTTCCTGAGCGGCTTCACCGCCAAGCTGGCGGGTACGGAGCGCGGCATCACGGAGCCGACGCCGACGTTCAGCGCCTGCTTCGGCCAGGCTTTCCTCGAGCTGCACCCCACGAAGTATGCCGAAGAGCTGGTGAAGCGGATGGAGAAGAGCGGCGCGAAAGCCTACCTGGTGAACACCGGCTGGAACGGCACCGGCAAGCGCATCTCCATCAAGGATACCCGCGGAATCATCGACGCCATTCTCGACGGCTCGATCCTGAAGGCCGAAACGAAGAAGGTGCCTTATTTCGACTTCGAGGTGCCGACGGCGCTGCCGGGTGTGGACCCGAAGATTCTCGACCCCCGCGACACTTACGCCGACGCGAAGGTGTGGGACGAGAAGGCCCGCGACCTTGCCGACCGCTTCGTGAAGAATTTCGTGAAGTTCACGCACAACGAGGCCGGAAAGGCGCTTGTCGCCGCCGGACCCAAAGTTGGTTAATTCGGAATTAGGAATTATGAATTCGGAATTCGGAGTTCAGATTTTGTAAGTGATGAATAGGAGGATCGCCATAGTTGGAGTGCTGCTGGTGGTGTTTGCCCTGAGGGCGAGTGCCTACGATTTTGCTGTGCGGCTGAGCTATGGCGATTCGCTTTTTTTCACCATCACCAGCCGTAGTGGCCTGCAGGTGAAGGTAGTGGCGCCGAACCCTGACGGGGCGGACTATTACCGTGGACACCGCCAGCCACAGGGTGTGCTGACGATTCCCGGCGAGGTGACGTGGGACGGGCAGAAGTACACCGTCACAGCCATCGGCGAGCGTGCCTTTTCCGGCTGCAGCGGCATCCGGACGGTTTCCATTCCCGAGACGGTGAGGGATATCGAGGGTTACGCCTTCTACAGTTGCACCGGGCTGCGGGGCACGGTGATTATCGGCGAGAATATAGAGTCGGTGGGTGCCTCCGCCTTCTACGGATGTCCGCTGGTGACGGAGGTGATTTTCAGGGCGCGGAGATGTCGCCAGATGGGAGGTTCGATGAGTGGGACGGTGTTTGGCAACTGCCGCAGCCTGAGGAGGATAAGGATCGAGGAGGGGGTGAGGATGATTCCCGACTACGCTTTCTGTGGTCTCGATGCCCTGAGCGACACGCTCACGCTGCCGTCGACACTTGAGACTATCGGCGAGTATGCTTTCGCCTACTGCAGCTCGCTGAAGGGGCGCCTGGTGATTCCCGACAGGGTGGAGACGATAGGCGAATGCGCTTTCCATCAGTGCCATTCGTTCACTGCGCTCGAACTTGGCTCTTCGGTGGGTCTCATCGAGGGGCGGGCTTTCTACCACTGTATCGGCCTGCGGCATGTGAAGGTGAAGTCGTTTGCGCCGCCGATCATGCAGTCGACGAGTTTTGCGGAGCTTCGCAAAGGTGTCGGTTTTTCTGTTCCTTGTGTGAGCAAACGCCTGTATATGAGGGATGATGACTGGCACGCTTTGGGACCTTTCACCACTCACGGAGGCTGCAAGTTTGCCGTGAAGGCGGCGCTTCAGGAACCCGAGGCGGGCAGCATCGAGGGTGGGGGCTATTATGGTTACGGCGACAGTGTGAAGCTGACGGTGGTGTGTGCGGCGGGCTACGGTTTCGACGGCTGGAGCGACGGTGTGAGGGAGAATCCGCGCCGTTTTGCCGCCAGCGACAATGTAGTGCTTCAGGCGCTGACACGCCCTTCCGGGACACAGGTTATCCGCGATACGGTGACGCTGGTGGACACGGTGTGGTCAGAAGGGCTGAAGGTGATTCGCGACACGGTGGACCTTTCCGAGGTGGCGCAGAGTATCAACAATATCAAGGAAGTTACATTCGACGCCGCCCAAAAGGTGTTGAGTTGGAAGCTGAAGAGGGGAGAGGCCGTGTTGTCGGTCTCGCTCTACAACCAGCAGGGGGAATGTGTGTATACGGGCAACGGGAGGCGCGGGCGAGTGGACATGCGGCGCCGGCCATCGGGGTCGTATATTGTCCGCATCGAGACGCTCAGCCGAGTGATCCGCTGCCGTTTCTTCATGAACAACAGCGACAATTCCTACCGTTTTTGATTTGAATTGAAAATAAAGATAATAAACTAAATATATAAAAGAAGTATGATAAGCAACAATTTTGCCTCGCGCCACAACGGCGTGTCGAACCCCGCCGAAGAGCAGAAGATGCTCGACGTTATCGGGGTGAAAACGATGGATGAGTTGATTGAGAAGGCAGTGCCCGCCGCCATCCGCCTCAAGGAGGCGATGCCCCTTCCCGAAGGGATGAGCGAGTACCAGTTTCTGAACCACGTGCGTTCGCTGGCCCAGAAGAACAAGCTGTACAAGAGTTACATAGGTATGGGCTACTACGGCACTGTGACTCCCGCCGTCATTATGCGCAACGTCTTCGAGAACCCCGGCTGGTACACCAGCTACACTCCGTACCAGACCGAGATTTCGCAGGGTCGTCTCGAAGCCCTGATGAACTATCAGACCATGATTGCCAGTATGACCGGTATGCCGCTGAGCAACGCCTGTCTGCTCGACGAGGCTACCGCTGCCGGTGAGGCTATGATCATGTTCTTCAACAGCCGTTCGCGTCAGGCTGTGAAGGACGGTGTGGTGAAGGTGTTTGTCGATGAGGGCATCCTGCCCCAGACGCTTGCCGTGATGAAGACCAATGCCGCTCCCCGCGGTATCGAGATTGTCACCGGCAAAGCCGCACAGACCGAGCTCGACGGCAGCTATTTCGCCGCTTTCGTGCAGTATCCCAACCAGTTCGGTGAAGCACAGGATTGGACGGAGTTCATCGGCAAGTGCCACGAGAAGGGCATCTTTGTCTGTATGGCTACCGACCTGATGGCACTGGCCCTGATGAAGACCCCCGGCGAGATGGGTGCCGACTGCGCCGTGGGTAATGCCCAGCGTTTCGGTCTCCCCATGGGCTTCGGCGGTCCCCACGCCGGCTTCTTCGCCTTCACGGATACTTTCAAGCGCGCTTTCCCCGGCCGTATCATCGGCTGGAGCGTCGACGCCAAAGGCAATCCCGCCCTCCGTATGGCTCTCGGTATGCGTGAGCAGCACATCAAACGCGACAAAGCCACCTCCAATATCTGCACCTCCGCGGCTCTCGTTGCCAACATGAGCGCTTTCTACGCCATCTGGCACGGTCCCGAAGGAATTAAGGAGCTTGCCACCCGCATCTGCGCCCGCGCCCATCGTCTGGCTCAGGAACTCGAGCAGTACGGCTACAAGCAGTGGAACAAGGTGTACTTTGACACCCTCGCCCTGCAGTGCCCCGTGCCCACCGCCAAAGTGCGCGAAGTGGCTCTGAAACATGAGATTAACTTCCGCTACATCTGCGAGGAGTGCATCGGCATCTCCATCGACGAGACCACCGAAAAGGCCGACCTCGACGCCATTGTCGCCTGCCTGGCTGAAGCCGCCGGCAAGAAGGCCGCTCCGATGGAGTGCAAGGGCTGCTGCTGCAAGTTCGCCGACGAGGCAATCCCCGCTGAGCTGAAGCGCAACGGTGCTTTCCTCACCCAGAAGATTTTCAACCGCTTCCACGACGAGACCTCCATGATGCGCTACATCAAGATGCTCGAGGAGAAAGACCTCAGCCTCAACCGCGCCATGATTCCGCTGGGAAGCTGCACCATGAAGCTCAATGCCGCTGCCGAGATGATGCCTCTGAGCTGGAGCAAGTTCGCCGGCATGCACCCCTTCGTGCCTGCCGACCAGGCCCAGGGTTACCTTGAGATGATCAAGGACATCGAGAACTGGCTCTCCGTCATCACCGGTTTTGCCGGATGCTCGCTGCAGCCCAACAGCGGTGCCTTTGGCGAGTACAGCGGCCTCACCGTCATCCGCAACTACCACATTGCCAATGGTCAGCCGCAGCGCAACGTCTGCCTCATCCCCGCTTCCGCCCACGGTACCAACCCCGCCTCTGCCGCTAAGGCCGGTATGACGGTGGTGGTGGTGAAGTGCAACGACAAGGGTGATGTCGACATCGACGACCTGAAGGCGAAAGCCGAGCAGTACAAGGACACCCTCAGCTGCCTGATGATCACCTATCCGTCGACCCACGGTGCTTTCGAAGAGGGTATCCTCGACATCATCAATATCATCCACAGTGTGGGCGCCCTCGTCTATATGGACGGTGCCAACATGAACGCCCAGGTGGGTCTCACCAGCCCCGGTCACATGGGTGCCGACGTGTGCCACCTCAACCTCCACAAGACCTTTGCTATGCCTCACGGTGGCGGCGGTCCCGGTGTCGGCCCCATCTGCGTCAGCAAGAAACTTGTCGACTTCCTGCCCACTCACCCCGTGGTCGAGGTCGGTGGCAAGAAGGGCAACACTATGGCTGCAGCCCCCTACGGCAGCGCCTACCTCCTGCCCATCACCTACGGCTACCTCCTCATGCTCGGTAGCGAGGGCCTGACGGATGTCACCAAACACGCCATCCTCAATGCCAACTACCTCCGCGCCCGTCTGCAGAAGTACTACAAGATTCTGTATACCAACAAGAACGGTATGTGCGGTCACGAGATGATTGTCGACTTCAACGAGTTCAGCCTCAAGGTCGGCGTCGGCGACATCGCCAAACGTCTCATGGACTACGGTTTCCACGCTCCCACCGTCGCTTTCCCGGTGCACAACACCCTCATGGTCGAGCCCACCGAGAGCGAGCCGCTGAGCGAGATGGACCGTTTCTGCGATGCTATGATTGCCATCCGTCAGGAAATCGACGATATCATGACCGGCAAGAGCGACGAGAAGAACAACCCCATCGCCAACGCTCCCCACACCATGCAGGTGGTCTGCGCCGACGAGTGGGACCTCCCGTACAGCCGTCAGAAAGCCGCCTTCCCGCAGCCCCACTGCGAGAAGTACTGGCCCACCATCAGCAAGATTGACGACGCCTATGGCGACCGCAATCTCCAGGCTGTTTGGGCGGAATAAGGAAAATCGTCCGAAAGAAAAAGCTCCTGCTTTGTGCAGGAGCTTTTTTTAGTTCATCAACTCGTCGAGTTCCAGCCAGCGAAGCTCTTTCTCGTCCAGCAGCGTCATCAGTTCCCCGATACGGGTGCTGGCATGCGTGATTTCTGTGGCATCAGTCAGGCTGCCGTCCGAGAGTTTCTGCTCCAGCTCCGCTTTCTCGTTGGTCAGCGACTCGATTTCCGCCGTCAGCGCTTCGTATTCCTTCTGCTCCTTGTAGGTCGCCTTGCGCTTCGAGGGCAGGGTAGGACTGTTTTTTTGCACCGCCTTGTTTTCCTTTGTGCTTGCCGCACTCTTTTTCTGCTCTTTCTGCTCACGGAGCTTTTCCAGGCGGTATTGGGTGTAGTTCGAATGGTAGTCCTTGATTTTTCCGTTGCCCTCGAACACAAAGAGGTGGTCCACGATATGATCCATGAACGAGCGGTCGTGGCTCACGATGATGAGGCATCCTTTATAGGTGCGGAGAAACTGTTCGAGTATCTGTAGGGTGTAGAGGTCCAGGTCGTTGGTGGGCTCGTCGAGGATGAGGAAATTGGGATTCGCCATCAGCACCTGCAGCAGGTAGAGCCTGCGGCGTTCGCCACCGCTGAGGTTGCCGAAATAGTTGAACTGCGTGGTACCATCGAAGCCGAAGTAGGTGAGGAACTGGTGTGCCGACAGGCTTTTTCCGCCCTCAATCTCTATCTCTTCGGCAATATCCTTCACCAGGTCGATGACGCGGCGGTCTTCCGGTGCCGACATGCCCGCTTGCGTGTAGTATCCGAATTGGATGGTCTGTCCCACCACCACACGACCCGAGGTGGGCTTCAGCCGTTCTGTGATGATATTTAGGAATGTGCTCTTTCCTACGCCGTTGGGTCCTACGATGCCTATCTTTTCCCCCTTCTTGAACACATAGCTGTAGTCATCAATGATCAAGTCACCGTGCGATGGACGCAAGTCCATCGAAATATTGTAAAGTTCCAAGATTTTCCCACCGATGCGCTCGGTCTTCACCGTCAGCTGTGGACGGCTGTCGTCGAACCGCGTGTGGGCTTTGGCTTCCAACTCGTAGAAGGCGTCGATGCGGGCCTGTGCTTTCGTTCCGCGTGCTTGGGGCATGCGGCGCATCCATTCCAGCTCCGTACGGTAGAGGCTGCGGGCCTTCTCTACCTCGGCGCGTTCGTTGGCCTCGCGTTCGGCCTTTTTCTCCAGATAGTAGTCGTAATGCCCTTTGTAGTGGTACAGCCGTGCGTTGTCAAGTTCATAGATATCCTGGCACACGTTGTCGAGGAAGTAGCGGTCGTGGGTTACCATCAGCAGCGCCAGCCGTTGGCGTGAGAGGAAATCTTCGAGCCACTCTATCATGTCGATATCCAGGTGGTTAGTGGGCTCGTCGAGAATCAGCAGGTTGCTGTCGTCCATCAGTAGGCGGCACAGCGCCACTTTCTTCTGCTCGCCGCCGCTCAGGGTCTCCATCGGGCGCTCCAGCAGTCTGTCCACCTTCATGCGGCTCAGTATCTCCTCCATGCGCTGTTCGAACGTCCACTCGTCCTCGGTCTCCGGTCGCTGCACGTTGTATACGTAATCCCTCACTTTGGTTATGCCGCTGCTCCTGGCTATGCTGGCATCGGTTTGCGGCAGGTATGCCAATTTCAAGTCCCCGCGGAAAGTCACCTTCCCGCTGTCCTGCAGTGTGTTGAAACCCTTCTGGCCGGTGGCGGTCATGATGATGTTCAGCAGCGTCGACTTGCCGTAGCCGTTGCGTGCTATCAGCGCTGACTTCTGCCCGGCATTGATGCCGAAAGAGATATCTTCGAAGAGCAGCTTGTCGCCGAAACTCTTCGTCAGGTTCTCCACCGTGAGCAGCGCGTCAGCCATCGACCTCTTCCCCTTCGGTGTTCATCACGGCCTCCATCAGCGACTTGCTCGTCTCGCCCTTCTCGATGTTGAAGAAGACATGCTCCTCGTCGGCAGTGATGCGGATGGTGTCGCCCGGCAGGATGTCGGCCTTGATGATTTCGTCCGCCAGGTCATCCTCGACATAGCGCTGGATGGCGCGGCGCAGCGGGCGGGCTCCGTACTGCTCGTCCCAGCCCTTCGCCACGATGAAGTCCTTGGCTTTCTCGTCCATCTCCACCCCGAAGCCCATCTTGCGGATACGCGAGAAGAGGCCTCTCAGCTCGATGTCGATAATGCGGTGTATGTCCTCGCGTTTCAGCGAGTTGAAATAGATGATGTCGTCAATGCGGTTGATGAATTCCGGGGCAAAGGCCTTCTTCAGGCTCTTCTCGATGACATTGCGCTGCAGCGCGTCCTTCTCAGCCTCGCGGGCGGCGGTGTTGAAGCCTACGCCCACGCCGAAGTCCTTCAGCTGTCGGCTTCCGATGTTCGAGGTCATGATGATGATGGTGTTCTTGAAGTCCACCTTCCGGCCGATGCCGTCGGTCAGCACACCGTCGTCGAGCACCTGCAGCAGCACGTTGAACACGTCGGGGTGCGCCTTCTCTATCTCGTCAAGCAGCACAATGCTGTAGGGCTTTCTCCTCACGCGCTCCGTCAGCTGGCCGCCCTCTTCGTAGCCCACATATCCCGGAGGCGCTCCTATCAGGCGGCTCACCGCGAACTTCTCCATATATTCGCTCATGTCTATGCGTATCATGGCCGCCTCGCTGTCGAAGAGGTATTTCGCCAGTATCTTTGTCAGGTATGTCTTGCCCACGCCCGTAGGTCCCAAGAAGAGGAAGCTGCCGATGGGACGGTTGGGATCCTTCAGGCCTGCGCGGTTGCGGCGGATGGCTTTGGCAATCTGTGCGATAGCCTCGTCCTGACCCACCACGCTGCCCTTCAGCTCCTTCTCCATGCTCAGCAGGCGGTTGCTCTCGCTCTCGGCAATGCGTTCCACGGGCACACCCGTCATCATCGCCACTACCGCCGCCACATCCTGGTCCGTCACCTGCACACGGCGCTCCTTCTCGTCGGCCTCCCACTGGCGCTTCATGTCCGTCAGCTTGCTCTCGAGGTCGCGTTCCTGGTCGCGGTACTCGGCGGCCTCGCTGTAGCGCTTCGTCGCCAGCACCTCCTTCTTGAGCGCGTTCACTCGCGCCACCTCTTTCTCCAGGCTCACAATCTCCTCGGGTACGCGCATATTGGCGATACGCACGCGCGCGCCCGCCTCGTCCAGCGCGTCAATCGACTTGTCCGGCTGCAGACGGTCGCTCACATAACGCTCCGTCAGGTCCACACAAGCCTTCAGCGCTTCCTCGGTATATTCCACCATGTGGTGATTCTCATAACTCTCTTTGATATTCTCCAGAATCTCCATCGTCTCCTCCACGGTGGCGGGCTCCACAAGCACTTTCTGGAACCGGCGCTCCAGCGCCGTGTCCTTCTCGATATACTGGCGGTACTCGTCGAGCGTCGTCGTCCCTATGCACTGAATCACTCCGCGTGCCAGCGCAGGCTTGAACATGTTGCTCGCGTCAAGCGAACCGCTCGCGCTGCCGGCACCCACGATAGTGTGAATCTCGTCGATGAAAATAATGATTTCCGGATGCTGCTCCAACTCGTTGATGATAGCCTTCATGCGCTCCTCAAACTGGCCGCGGTACTTTGTACCGGCTACCAGGCTCGCCAGGTCCAGGCTCATCAGCCGCTTGCCGAACAGTGTCCGCGGCACGCGGCCCTCGGCAATGCGGATAGCCAAACCTTCGGCGATGGCACTCTTGCCCACGCCGCTCTCACCAATCAGGATGGGATTGTTCTTCTTGCGTCGCGACAGAATCTGCGCAATGCGGTCCATCTCCTTCGTCCGGCCCACAATGGGGTCCAGTTTGCCCTCTTCGGCAAGCTTCGTCAGGTCGCGCCCGAAATTCTCCAGCGCCGGCGTACCGCTCTTGCCCTTCTCGGCCTTCGGCTTACTCTTCTCGCTCTCTGCCAGCGGGTCCGCGAAAGCGTCGTCGTTGTCGTCCTCCGACGTCTGGCTGCTGAAATCCGGCAGCCGGCCGGGCTCGTCGCCGCTCTCGCTGCGCACAGCCTTCGCAAAACGGTCGTAGTCCACGCCGTCCTTCGTCAGCAGCGACGCCACCATATTGTCGTTCTCCTGCAAAATGGCAAGAATCAGATGCTCCGTGCGAATCTCCTTCGCCTTCATCTTGATGCTCTCCAAGTAACTCAGGCGCAGCACCTTCTCCGTCTGTCGCAGCATCGGAATCTCGCTGTCGTCGGCATAACGGATATCGCTCTCCGCCTGACTCACCTGGCGCTCGATGCGCTCCTTCACCGACCCCGGGTCCACGCCCAGAGCCGCTAGCAGCGCCATCGCCGAGCAGTCGCCCAGTCGGGCGATACCAAGAAACAAATGTTCCACGCCGATGCCGCCGTTCTTCAGGCGGATGGCCTCGTCGCGGCTGAAAGCCACGGCTTTACGAGTGTTTTCACTAAGGTTTGCTTCCATCTTTATTCTAACAAATCGTGATGCAAAAATACTACAAAAAACACTACTGCAACAACCGTGCCAAACAATCTTTTCAACACCAATTTGTTAACGCCCCCACCAAATATTTCCTACGAGCGCGCCCCCCGACCATCTTTTGCCCACAGAAGACGTGGAAGTTAAAAATTACCAATCCGCAACAGGTTCTTTTATTTCCTTTAGCATATCAGCGATTTTATCCACCTGTTTCCTTTTCCAGCCCAATCCGCTGGTGAAGGCCACAGTACGCTTGGCGCTTTTGTCAGATATCAGTATCAGCGTCACCCTATAAAACAAGAATGGGGCGACAACATGATAGACCTTAAAGCTTAGGTTTTCGAAAGAAATCTGTCTGTGTCTCCGGCGCAACAACCAATCATAATGCCACAGACAGAGAGCCTTATTGTCATAATCATACTCGATAGACATCACCTTGCTACCGCCATACCAAAAAGTGAGTATAAATACCGGTATTATGATATATTTCAGTATTTCCGGCATACCATACAGGACAAACTGCTTAAGAGTAATGTGATCCAGCAACGTCAGCATCACTAATAATTCGACAACAAGGATACTGACAGCCAGATACATAAAGTATCTAAAAACAACCTCCCACAATTTCTTCTTATTTGTAAAGCGAATAGTATTCATAATGAATTAGTAAGGCATCAAACCGGTTTGGATAGGGGATGGCTCCCAGTCCCACCCAGCTGTTATTGTATGAGGAAAAACATATTAGGGAACTGACGCTTTAAGAAGTCAACACAACTTTTATTCTTGTAAAAAAGGACATTCCCTACCGAATTCTCGGTTTTACACACATAGCCGCTTCTGTCCATCGAGAAGGTCCATACATCCTCATTCATGTTATATCTATATCTATTGCCACGAACAAAATCTATCACAATGCAAGGCTCGAAGTTCATGTCCATACCAAACCCAAAGTGTGTATCAATTAGCAAGTCAACACTGTCATGATCCACTTTGGTCATAGAAAATGATTGTAAACTATCGAAAAGGGCATTTATATAATTGTCTTCCATCGAAAAAATATACGTGGCATAATGGCTTCTGACGTAATCCATATTGTACGTTTGAGTCTTAATCACATCTATACGCTTTATATACGGGTTGGAAATATATACCTTAACGCAAGAAAATGACTGCGAAAAACATACATTACAGTATAAAATAGCAAATACAATTAATGATTTTTTCATAATTCTATAATCTTATAGTCTTGGGACAGGGATAGTCCTTTGCGGAGAAACAGAGAGCCCACCTTCGGATAATCCGATGGGAAACAGGCGTTTTGTGGTGTCGTTCGAAACTTCATCCCCTCTGTTTTTGGTTTTGCAAAGATACGATTTTTCTGTCAATTTCCAATTTTCAATTTTCAATTCCCTCAGTTTTCCCGCTCCGCGTAATCCATAAATCCATAGAGCTTCCAGCGTCAGCTCAGTGCATGTTGCACTGAGCCCGTTGTCCGCGTTGTCTCTGTTGTCGTTAAAAAAACACATCCCGTTGTCTTCTCAATTTTCAATTCTCAATTTTCAATTCATGAACAATATTTCCCCAACCCTGCCGTTATCCATACACATTGAAGTGAGGTAAGGCTTCAGTAATACCTCAGTAAGAGTTGATACCCGTAATTGAATTAAAATTAAACACATACCATCATGGCAAAACTCCATCAAGGCATCCTCGGCGGCTTTTCCGGCACCGTCGGCACCGTCATCGGCTACCGCCGTAACAACC
>ONGA01000010.1 GCA_900317285.1 uncultured Bacteroidales bacterium
CATCCAGACCCGTTTCCCGCCGGAACCCAACGGCTACCTGCACATCGGCCACGCCAAGTCGATATGCATTAATTTCGGACTGGCAAAGAAGTATGGCGGCAAGACCAACCTGCGTTTCGATGACACCAACCCCGTGAAGGAGGACACCGAGTATGTCGACTCCATCCAGGAGGACATCCACTGGCTGGGCTTCGACTGGGCCGAGAAGCACTATGCCTCCGACTATTTCGAGCAGCTCTACGAGTGGGCTGAATTGCTGATTCAGAAAGGCTTGGCATACGTCGACGACCAGACCCTCGACGAAATCCGCGAGGGCCGCGGCACCGTGACGACCCCCGGCAAGAACAGCCCCTACCGCGACCGCTCGGTTGAGGAGAACCTCGACCTCTTCCGCCGCATGCGCGCCGGCGAGTTCCCCGACGGCAGCAAGGTGCTCCGCGCCAAGATCGACATGGCACACCCCAACATGATGTTCCGCGACCCCATCATGTACCGCATCCTCCATGCCCACCACCACCGCACGGGCGACAAGTGGTGCATCTACCCGATGTACGACTACGCCCACGGCCAGAGCGACTCCATCGAGCATATCACCCATAGCATCTGCACCCTCGAGTTCGATATCCACCGTCCGCTCTACGACTGGTTCATCGAGCAGCTGGGCATCTGGCCATCGCACCAGTACGAGTTCGCCCGCCTCAACATCAACTACACGGTGATGAGCAAACGCAAACTGCTCCAGCTGGTTAAGGAGAATTACGTCAGCGGCTGGGACGACCCCCGCATGCCGACCATCTGCGGCTTCCGCCGTCGCGGCTACACGCCCGAGAGCATCAAGGCCTTCTGCGAGCGCATCGGCGTGGCTAAACGCGACAACATCATCGACTACAGCCTGCTGGAGTTCTCGCTCCGCGAGCACCTCAACAAGGTGGCCCAGCGCCGCATGGCCGTCCTCGACCCCGTCAAGGTTATTATTGATAACTATCCCGAAGGCCAGACCGAGATGCTGACGGCCGTCAACAACCCCGAGTGCGAGGCCGACGGTACCCGTCAGGTGCCTTTCGGCCGCGAGCTCTACATCGAACGCGAGGACTTCATGGAGGTGGCTCCCAAGAAATACTTCCGCATGGCCATCGGCCAGGAAGTGCGTCTGCGCTACGCCTACTTCGTCACGGCACAGAGCGTCGAGAAGGACGCCGAGGGTAATATCACCTGCATCCACTGCACCTACGACCCCGCCACGCGCGGCGGCGACGCCCCCGACGGCCGCAAGGTGAAGGGCACCATCCACTGGGTGGCGGCACACAGCGCCATCGACGCCGAGGTGCGCCTCTTCGACCGCCTCTTCGCCGTCGAGGCCCCCGACGATGTGGAAGAAGGCCACACCTTCCTCGAGAATCTTAACCCCAACAGCCTCCGTGTGGTAACGGCAAAATGTGAGCCTTCACTGGGTACGCAGACGTCCCCGTCTGCACAATTCCCCGACGGAATTGAAAGATACCAGTTCGAGCGCATGGGCTACTTCTGCACCGACCGCGACAGCACCCCCAACCACCTCGTCTTCAACCGCACCTGCACCCTGAAAGACAGCTGGGCGAAGATAAAGTAATTGGGTTACGCAATAAAAACAGCCGGAGTGCGTTAGAGTAATATGAACAAGATTCGATATATCAACCTTTGTATCGTGGAGTTCGGCAAGCGGAATGGTATGCCGCCTACGCTGGCGTTCAACTACCTCAATACCTACAAAGGCTTTTCGTTTCTTGACAGGAATTATGACGCCGAGCACTTGCTGCCGTTGGAAGACACTTTGGCCGACCTCGCTGAATACTGCAAACGTCATGGAGGGACGATGGCATGAAGCTCTATCATGGCACAAATATAGATTTTGGTGATATTCTGCTCTCGTGTTGTCGTCCAAACAAGGACTTTGGGCAAGGCTTTTATTTGACAGATATTCGCAGTCAAGCCGAGGCAATGGCTGTACGCCGCTGCGAGTTTGAGGAGTCGGGTGTCCCTATTGTGCAAGAGTACGAGTTTGACGAAAGCATGCTTTGCGGTGGCGTTTTTGATGTGCTTAAGTTTGAGGGGGTGAGTGCCGAATGGGCGGAGTTTATATTGAAGAACCGCATGGCCAAGGGGCAGCGAATGCACAATCACGATATCGTGGTTGGCCCTGTTGCCGACGATGGAGTTGTGTTTCAGCTGAACCTCTACATGCAGCACCTGATAACGATTGAGACACTGGTGAAAGAATTGACATACAGGCAACTCAACAACCAGTATTTCTTCGGCACCGAGCGTGCAATACAACAACTTAGAAGGGTATGAGTATCACACAAGATCAGTTGCAGTTTATCATCAACAGCGATGTGGAGCAGATGGTCAGTCGTCTGCAGAGCGACAAGGGTATGCCTTTAGACAATGCCTTCAGCTGTGTGTATAATTCCAATATCTACAAGAAGTTGTTGAATGTTGACACCGGGCTGTACTTGCAGAGTGCCGACTATATCTATGACTACTTAAACGAGGAAATGAACAATGCAAATAATTGACCATCCGACAGACAAAAAGATACTGAACGCCATGATGCCGAACTATTTTGGCGACATGGTGAAGGCTGTGGTGGATATCGCGCAAAAAAAGATAGGTGTGGATGCAGAATTGCATGCCGACATAGAGCAAGCGTTGCTGGCACAAGGTTCATCGCAGTACGACCTGTGGGGCATCAACCTGTATCCCGAGATGGACGGTGAGGACTTCATTGAGTTTGACTCGATGATTAACATACGCCCCGGACAGGGTAACCGCAGTCGCGATGTGCAGGATGCAGATACGCGACAAAGAATAATAGAAACAGTAAACTATCTGCTGCCATGCTGACAATGGAGTTCCAACACAAGGACTTGGCCAATGGCCGGTGGGCACAGATGTCGCTGGCCGAGCAGATGCTGAACATCGGCAGCGAGGTGTCGCGTGCCAACCGCTGGAAGGCCAAAGGCAACGAAGAACAGTGTCGCCGTGCCGCCGACCGTGCGTTGGAACTGGTGTCGCTAACTATCGATGCCAACAAGAACCGTGCCGGCCTGAAGGAACTGTGCCGCCTCTACGAAGTGATGGCCGATTACTACTACGGCAAGAACATCTATCAAACAGAGCCAAATACCATGCAGCGGTATTTTGATGTGTTCTACTTGGATAAAAATAGAACGGAACAGATAGTCGTTAGATAAAATTTTGCACCTTGTGTAAGATTTGCAGCAGCATGTGCGATTATATAGGTAAAAGGACATCCATTATGAAGAGAATTCTTTTTACCCTCGCGCTCGCATTGATGGGAGTGAATGCATTCGCCCAAACCATTACCGGCCGTCTGGTCGATGACGGCGGGCAACCCATCGTCTTCGCCAACGTGGCCCTCTACGCTGATACGGTGCTTCAGACAGGTACTACTACCGGAGAAGACGGCACTTTCTCTATCGAGTGTGGCAATGGAACATACAACCTTGTGGCATCGTATGTCGGCTATGAGAGGCTCAGCGTCCGCTGCCAGGCGGGTGACCTCGGCACGCTGACGCTGAGCGCCTTGCAGCTCAGCGAGGTGAAGATAACCGCCAGCCGCGTCACCGAGGAGGTGGACCGCTACGTCGTTCTGCCCAAGCCCGAGGAGGTGGAGGCCGCCGGACGGACGCTGGTGCTGCTCGACATGCTTGGCCTGCCAGGATTGAAGGTCGATGTGGCCCTGCAGAGCATCACTGTGGATGGCGGGCTGGCCATACTGCAAATCAACAGCAAGGAGGTGCCCGTGGCACGGCTGGCAAACCTGAGGGCTGACCAAATCAAGCGTGTGGAATACAGCAACAACCCCGGCACCCGCTACCTCGACCGCGGCGCTTCCGGCATCATTAATATAATACTGAAAGAACGTGAGGACGGTGGCAGTCTCGTCGCACAGGGGCAGTCGGCATTGACCACAGGCTTTGTCAATGGGTACTTATTGGGTAGTTACCACAAAGGCAAAAGTGAGTTTGCTCTGGAATATACTCTCGGCTATCGCAATTACGACAGCGTGCCTTACGAGCTGGAGGACAGCTACCTCGATGCGGCCCGTACCGTCACGCGCAGCCAGCGAACCAATATGCCGTTCTGGTACATCACCCACGAGTTGACAGCCGAATACACCTACCAGCACGACGACAGCACGATGTTCGTGGCCTCCGTGCAGGATGCCTTCTTCTCCAAGACGCTCGATGCCAACGGCACGATGACCGAGACCGACAACGGCGTCACTACCAACCAGACCATGCAGCAGCACAGCTACCAGAAAGACAATCTGCCGAAGTTCGACCTTTTCTACACCCACAAAATGCCTCATGGCCAGAAGGTGGAGCTGAACGTGGTGGGCGAGTACGCTGTGGATAGGTACGACAACACGCTCACCTACACTAGCGGCACATACGCCACCTCAATCGATGGCCACGGCTACGCCCTCAGTGGCGAGGGCGTCTACAGCAAACAGTTCGGTAAGACGGAACTGCGCACAGGCTTGCAATACCAGCATAACTTCGCCGAAAACGAGTACACGCTTTACGGTACCACCACCAGCATGACCAAGGACAATGCCTACCTATATGCCGAGTTGCAGGGAGCCATCAGCAGCAAGGTGAGCTACTCCGTCGGTACGGGAGCCAAGTTGTTCAACGTCACCGACGGTGTGAGCAGCCAGTTTTATCTCCGCAACCTCAGTACCGCCCTCCTGCAATGGCGCATCAACCCCCAGTGGTCGCTCATAGCCTCCTCACAGTTCACGCCCACCTTGCCTTCGCTGTCAGCACTTTCGCCCGTGTTCCAGCAGACCGACGATGTGGAAGGGCAGCAAGGGAACCCGGATCTCAAACCGAGTGAGTACTGGGCCAATCGATTGAGGCTACGGTGGGTGCATCCCAAAGGCTGGTTCATCAACGCCTCTGTTGGCTATGGACGTTGGTTCCTTCCCATGGTGCAGACCTACTCGTATGATCCATCGCGCGACCTGTTTATCCGTAACCTACAGAACGCCGACCGATGGCAGGCCCTCTTTGCCAATGCAAAGATGGGCGTACAGGGACTATGGCAGAGCCTCAACATCTCTGTTTTTTGGGATTATGGACACTACATCTCAGAAGGCGAGAATTTCACACACACCAAAGACAACCTCACTGCCACCTTTGACGCCCAGTATTATTGGAAAAACCTCGTGGCAGGGGCCTTTTTCACAATTCTGCCGGAGTGGCAACTCTATGGCGAAGATTTTACAATGAGCGAAATGGCACAGAGCATTTATGTGCAGTATCGTTGGGAAAGCCTCACAGCCATGCTGATGTGGCACTGTCCCTTCAATCCGAAAGGCTACCGCTACGAGACAGAAGGCCTCAGCACCGTCCATCCCTACCGTCACACGAATTGGACCGCCAACAACGGCAACATGGTCGTCCTAGGCCTCACCTGGCAGATGGACTTCGGCCGCCAATACCGCAAGAGTGAGAAGACCCTCCGGAACGGCGGCTACGACAACGGCATGGTGCGCTGAATTAACACGTTTTATTGTTAGGGCATATTTTCAGCACGGGGAATATGCCCTTATTTATGCTTGTAACCGAAGAACAGAAGAACCCACAGATAACCCACCAAGAAGGAGCGAAGAGCCACCACCGCCGAAACACCGCCGACGGACCACCGACGGATTGTCGATAGAATATGTTGATATTTTTGGAATCAATTCCAAAAAAATTATGATTTTTTGGGAATTGATTCCAAAAAAGTTGTATATTTGCAGTGGTAAATAATAAGGTTATGATAGAGCGGTTGTTGTATAAAAGAATTGAGGATAAGCTGTTTAAAGGCAAGATTGTTGTCCTCGCAGGTGCCCGTCAGGTGGGTAAAACCACTTTACTGAAGCAAATACTTCGCAATAAAGAGGGTGTTTTGTGGCTGAACGGAGACGAGATGCAGGTGCAAAATCTCTTCAACAACGCCTCGGCCGACAGGTTGCTGTCAGAGTTCGGAAACAACAAAATAGTGATACTTGACGAGGCCCAACGTATTAAAGACATCGGCCTAAGGCTGAAGTTGATTGCAGATGCAGACTGTGATATTCAAATGATAGCCACAGGCAGCTCGGCGTTTGAACTGGCCAACAAGGTAAACGAGCCGTTGACGGGTCGCAAGTGGGAGTATCAGATGTTCCCGCTGTCGTTTGGCGAGATGGTGGCTCACCATGGAAAAATGAAGGAAATGCGCATGTTGCCAAAACGTATCGTTTACGGTTACTATCCTGAGGTTGTAACGAACGAGGGCAATGAGATAGAAATACTTAAACTATTGACCGATGCCTATCTTTATAAGGACATCCTTTCGTGGGAGAACATCAAGCACCCCGACAAACTACAGACACTGCTCCGCGCGTTGGCCTATCAGGTCGGATCACAGGTGTCGTTCAACGAGTTGAGCCAGATGTGCTCGCTTGACAGCAAGACGGTGGAACGTTATATCACCCTGCTTGAGCAATGCTATATTATTTTTAGACTGCCGTCGTTTTCACGCAATTTGCATCATGAACTCAAGGCGAGTCGGAAGATATTTTTCTACGACAACGGCATCCGTAATGCGTTGATTGCAGATTACACTGCTCCAGAAATAAGGCAAGACATCGGTGCATTGTGGGAGAACTTCGTCGTCTCGGAGAGAATAAAGTGTAATGAGTACTATCGTCGTTGGGTGAACCGATATTTTTGGCGTACCACACAGCAACAGGAGATTGACTATCTGGAAGAGGGCGGTGGAAAGCTCCATGCATACGAGATAAAATGGAATCCTCGCAAGAAAGCCACTATCACCAAAACGTTTATGGATGCCTACCCTGACACTGGCTTCAAGGTGATTACTCCCGAGAATATCGCAGAATTCTTATTGCCTGAGTGATTTTTATTGTTGCGGTTTCGGGAAAAAGTTGTATCTTTGCAGAATAATGTAAAGAGTATATGTTATTGATAATAAACTGATACATATATGAATATTTCTTTTGATTGGCTTAAAGAGTACGTGGATATTGAGGATATGACTCCTCAGGAACTGGACGACCTGCTGACTTTCTCCGGCTTGGAGGTGGACAGCATGGAGAAGGTGGAGACCATCAAGGGCGGTCTGGAGCATGTGGTGATTGCGCAGGTGCTGACCTGCGAGCCGCACCCCGACAGCGACCACCTGCACCTGACCACCGTTGACGTGGGCGGCGAACGTCCGCTGAACATCGTCTGCGGCGCCCCCAACGTGGCCGCCGGACAGAAGGTGGTGTGCGCCCAGATTGGCACCAAGATCTACACTTCGGACACCGAATACTACGAGATCAAGAAAGGCAAGCTGCGCGGCGCCGTCAGCGAGGGTATGCTCTGCGCTGCCGACGAGCTGCAGCTCGGCACCGACCACGCAGGCATCATGGTGCTGCCCGACGACGCTCCTGTGGGAATGCCCGCCAAAGAGTACTTCCACGTGAAGGACGACTGCCTGCTTGAGGTGGCCATCACCGCCAACCGCATGGACGCCATCTCGCATATCGGCGTGGCCCGCGACGTGGTGGCCGTAAGAAATACCCGCGAGGGGAAGCAGCTGAAGATAAAGTGGCCGGAGGTGGCAACCGATCTTACCCCCAAAGCCACAGGCGAGGCTATCAAGGTCACCGTCGAGGAGCCCGACCTCTGCCCGCGCTATACCGGCATCACGCTGCGCAATGTGAAGGTAGGGGAGAGCCCCGAGTGGCTGCAGAACCGCCTGCGCACCGTGGGCCTGCGCCCCATCAACAACGTGGTGGACGTGACCAACTTCGTCATGATGGAGGTGGGCCAGCCGCTGCACGCCTTCGATGCCGACCAGATTGCCGGCGGCCACGTCATCGTGAAGCGCCTGCCGCAGGGTACCAAGTTCGTCACCCTCGACGGTGTGGAGCGCACCCTCGACGCCCGCGACCTGATGATATGCAATGAAAAAGAAGGCATGTGCATCGCTGGTGTCTTCGGCGGCTTGAAGAGCGGCACCACCATGGAGACCAAGAACGTCTTCCTCGAGAGCGCCTTCTTCAACCCCGTCTCCATCCGCAAGACCAGCCAGCGCCACACGCTGAAGACCGACGCCAGCTACCGCTACGAGCGCACCTGCGACCCCAACATCACCGAGTGGGCCCTGCGCCGTGCCGTGAAGCTCATACAGGAACTCGCCGGCGGCGAGATATGCGGCCAGATGGTGGACCTCTACCCGAAGCCCATCGAAAAGCCCGTCGTGGAGGTGAACTTCCGCCGCATGTTCGACCTCGTGGGGCAGGACATCCCGCTGGAGGCCGTCCGCACCGCCCTCACCTCGCTCGACATCGAGATTGTCAACGAGACCGCCGAGGGCATGACCCTGAAGGTTCCCACCTGCAAGGCCGACGTCACCCGCGAGTGCGACATCGTTGAGGAAATCATGCGCATCTACGGCTACAACAACATCCATATCGGCGAGACCGTCAACAGCTGCCTCTCCTATGGCAAGAAGCCCGACCCGCGCAAGCTGAAGAATGCCGTCAGCGACTACCTCACCGACAACGGCTTCAGCGAGATTATGAACAACTCGCTGACCAAGAGCGAATACTACGACGAGAACCCCGACTTCCCGGCAGACCGCTGTATCCCCATCATCAACCCCCTCTCGAAGGAACTCAACGTCATGCGCCAGACGCTGCTCTACAGTGGCCTCGAGTGCATCGCCCGCAATATCAACTTCCGCATCCTCGACCAGAAGCTCTATGAGTATGGCCGCAGTTATGTGAAGACCGACGAGGCCGCCAACCAGGAGCTGCCCGTCACCAAGCGCTTCAACGAGACCGAGCACGTCAGCATCTTCATGACCGGCAACATGACGCCCGAGAGCTGGAAGATGAAGCCCGCCGAGACCGACTTCTTCTACCTCAAGGCCTACGTCATGGACATCCTGCACCGCATGCGTGTCAACATGGGCCGCGTGGAGATGGTGCCGACGCAGTACAAGTTCTTCGCCGAAGGACTCGACATCATCCAGCGCGACAGCAAGAAGCTGCTGGGTACCCTCGGCCGCATCGGCCGCGAGACGCTGAAGAAGATGGACATCAAGCAGCCCGTCTTCTATGCCGACCTCAACTGGACGCTGCTCCTCAAGCAGTACCCCACCAAGGAGGTACTGTATCAGGAGGTAGCCAAGTTCCCCGAGGTGCGCCGCGACCTGGCCCTCGTGCTGCGCAAGGACGTCACCTTCGCCCAGGTCGAGCAGGCCGCACTGCAGTGCGAGAAGAAGCTGCTCAAGAGCGTCAGCCTCTTCGACGTCTATGAGGGCAAAGGCATCACCGAGGGCTTCAAGTCCTACGCCGTCAGCTTCATCCTGCAGGACAAGGACAAGACCCTCAACGACAAACAGATTGAGTCCACCATGGCCAAGATCCAGAAGACCCTCGAGACCCAGCTGGGTGCGAAGATCCGCGGATAGCGTAGAGCCCCGTTGGGGCGACAGATGTTAGCCGTGGGCGTGAGCCCACGGTAGACAATAAACCAAACAGCCGAGCCCCGTAGGGGCGACACAATGACCATCGTTGGAATGTGCCGCCCCTACGGGGCTCAAAGTGTTTTCTCGATTTCATTCCGTGGGCTTACGCCCACGGCTAAATAATGTCGCCCCTACGGGGCTCCTGTCGCAAGTTGCGAAACCGTGTTTTAATTTTGAAACAGCCTGGCGACACTCATTTTTGGCGTTTTCAAAATCGATTGGGCCTGGCGACACTCATTTTTTCCATTTTTAAAATCATTTGGGCCTAGCGACACTCTTTTTGGCCATTTTCAAAATCGATTGGGCCTTGCGACACTCATTTTAGTCGTTTATAAAATCATTTGGGCTTTGCGACACTCATTTTTGCCATTTTCAAAATCATTTTGGCCTCGCGACAACCATTTGGGCCATTTTCAAACAGTTTGGGCTTTGATTCTAATGTGGCATATATCGCGAATAATCGGTTGTTGGTGTTTTCATCCAATCATTTTCCGCACATGGTTTTTCCTTTGCATCTTCTTCTATTTTTTCTTGCTTGTCTGCCAATTCCTGCATGGTTTTATATAATCCAGATTTATATGTGTTAGCTTTTGCGAGTTCCCTTTTTTTTTTCAATTGTTGTTTCATTTCAAATTTCTCGCGTTTTGCTTTTGCCTTTGCTTCAATCACTCTTCTCTCTGCTGCATATTTTTCCTTTATTTTTTCTTGCTGGATAATATCCCTCTCCCATTTATGTTTTGAATCTCCAAGAACAAGTAGAAAGAAACCTGCAGTTATTGGGGTGGTAAATAGTGCAAAGAAAAACCAAAGAATCCCACTGCGACTTCTATTTTTGGCTGCTTTTGCGATTAACAATGGAAAAAGCAGAATAAGTAGCACTATCAGCAGAACTATCAAAACAAGTACGACAACATGCCCAATTTGTTCAAGCTAGAATCCGGTTTCTTCAGGTATCATTTTTGTCAATATTATTTGCCTACTCTATAATGCAGTTTTCGGCACCTCTGCGGAAAAAAAAGCGTGGAGCCATGCCCCAAATCCTTGATAGAGGTCCTGAGAAATACCTTGAAAAGAAGATATGGATTATGGCCCACGCAATACACGCAAACCATTACACCATTCTTGCTTTTCGTAATAGAAGTTTCTCAGGTTTCTATCACAAGAACGTATAACGCTTCACGATTTCCTTTGAAATCGAGTGCAAGGATACGACATTTCTGCGAGGTGGCAAAATTTATTTTCTTCCGGGGATGTGAAAGAAGAGAGCCTCCCAATCCTTTGGGAGACTCTTCAATCTTTCTGATTGTCGTCTGCTGTGGTTTTATTCGCCGATGAGGAATACGGTGTTCCGCTTGTGGAGGTTCACCTTTTCGCGCTCTTTTTGCCATTTGGCGGCGGTGAGCGAGCGGATGTATTGCGTGGGCAGCGTGAGGTCACAGGCGACGCAGATCATGGTGTTGGACTGTAGCACAGTGCTCAATGCTTCGAGCATCTGGTTGTTACGGTAGGGGGCTTCGATGAAGAGCTGTGTCTGGTGTTCGCGGTGCAGGCGTTCTTCCAGATGCTTGATAGCAGCGGCGCGACGGCTTTTGTCGACAGGCAGGTAGCCGTTGAAGGCAAACGACTGGCCATTGAAACCGCTAGCCATCAGCGCCAGCATCAGCGACGAAGGCCCGACGAGCGGCACCACCTCGATGCCGCGCCGTTGCGCCACCTTGGTTATCATCGCCCCCGGGTCAGCCACGCACGGAAGACCGGCCTCACTCAAAAGACCGATATTCTCGCCACGCTCGATGGCGTCCAGGTAGTTGCCAATCTCGTCGTGCGTGGTGTGCTCATTCAATTCGAAAAACACTGTGTCGTCGATAGGGAAGGGGTAGCCTGCCTTTTTCAGGAAACGGCGCGCCGTGCGCAACTCCTCGACGATGAAGGTGCGGCATGTTGCCAGCAACTCAAGGTTCGCTGCGGGCAACGACGTTCCAATCTCTTCCGCCCCGATGGGAACGGGAAACAATATCAGTCTTCCTCTTTCCATGTGTGTTTTTTATTCGGCGAAATATTTGTAGAACAGCGGGATGGTCTCGATGCCTTTGAAGAACTGGGCGAGAGGATAGTTCTCGTTGGGGGCATGGATATCGTCGCTGGCGAGACCGAAGCCCATGAGGATGCTCTTGAGGCCGAGGATTTTCTCGAAGCCAGCCACGATGGGGATGCTTCCGCCGCTGCGGGTGGGGATGGGGCGACGGCCGAAGGTGTCGGTCATTGCACGCTCGGCAGCCTTGTAGGCTTTGAGCTCCAGCGGGCTGACATAGGCGGCGCCACCGTGGCAGGGTGTGACCTTGACGGTGACATAGTCGGGAGCCACGCTCTCGAAGTAGTTTTTGAACATCTCGCTTATTTTCTCGAAGTCCTGGTTGGCGACGAGACGGGTGCTGATTTTGGCGTAAGCTTTGGAGGGGAGGACGGTCTTGGTGCCCTCGCCGGTGTGGCCGCCCCAGATGCCGCAGACATCGAGGCAGGGACGGATGCCGGTGCGTTCCTTGGTGGAGTAGCCTTTTTCGCCTTTGAGTGCACGGACGCCGAGGTCGCGCTTGTATTGTTCCTCATCGAAAGGAGCCTGTGCCATCAGGGCGCGTTCCTCGTCGCTGAGGACGAGCACGTCGTCGTAGAAGCCGGGGATGGTGATGTGGCCGTCGGCGTCGTGGAGGTCGGCAATCATCTTGCAGAGCACATTGATGGGGTTGGCGACAGCGCCGCCGAAGATGCCGCTGTGCAAGTCGTGGTTGGCACCTGTCACTTCCACCTCCCAGTAGCAGAGGCCACGGAGGCCACTGGTGATGCTGGGCACGTCAGGGGCTATCATCGAGGTGTCGGAGACGAGGATGATGTCGGCCTTGAGCAGTTCCTTGTTTTTCTCGCAGAAGCCGTAGAGGCTGCCGGAACCGATTTCTTCCTCGCCCTCGAGCATGAATTTGACATTGCAGGGCAGGGTGCCGGTCTTGACCATGTATTCAAAGGCTTTGGCGTGCATGAAGCTCTGCCCCTTGTCGTCGTCGGCGCCGCGAGCCCAGATGTAACCGTCTTTCACCACGGGCTCGAAGGGTTGGGTGCGCCAGAGTTCGAGCGGTGCCACGGGCATCACGTCGTAGTGACCGTAGACGAGCACGGTGGGTTTGGCGGGGTCGATGGTCTTCTCGCCGTAGACCACGGGGTTGCCGTCGGTGGGCATCACTTCGGCCTTGTCGGCACCGGCTGCGAGCAGCAGCTCTTTCCAGCGCTCGGCGCAGCGCACCATGTCGGGCTTGTGCTCCTGCTCAGAGCTGATGCTGGGGATGCGAATCAACGAGAAAAGTTCTTCAAGAAAACGATCTTTGTTCTGTTCAATGTATTGTTTCATAATATATTTTATTTTTAATTTTCTATTTTACAATGATTTTTATATTCTTCTCCTTTTCTTCGAACATCTTCGGCGTTTCGGTGGAGATGGATTGACGGGCGGGAGTGCCGTTGTCTTTGTTGAACTCTATCTGTAGGGAATCTTGGGTTTCTTTGTCTTTAGGAACGGGAATTTTACGTCGAGTGGTACCATTAGTTACTTTGACAGCACGACCTTCACCGCGAAGCGTGCTTGTTTTCTCTTCCTGCACTTTGTAAGCTTCCACATCTGTGCTTTGTGCTGGCGGTAGGAATTCCATTTTTGGGACGGGCAACACTGTCGGTAGGGTATCCACTGGGATGTATTCTAGTTTTTTGGGATCTTCCGAAATGATCCCCATAGAATAACTTGCTGAAATATCAATGATTGGAATGACTTTTGCATTCTGTGTACTGACGGTGTCCTGCGCCGTGGCGGCACCCGGTGCGGCCAACCCCAACGCCAGTCCGGCGACGGTGGCTACCTTACCCAACTTTATCCTCTCTGCTAGAGAGTTTTCCAGATATTGCACCTCTGCCTCGCACCTCGGACACGTCCCACTGCACTCGCCCTTGTAGGTGCACTCCTCAATTTCCAGAGGGATGTCATTTTCCAAGGCGATGTGTCTCCGCACCTCCTTCAACTGCTTGCATATGTTCTTCCCGTGGTTCATTTCTTTTAAAAATCTTTAGCTGCCCAAAAGGATTTTGGAGAGCAGTTTGGCGGCGGGCTGGTTGAGGCGGTGCCCAAATTTGTCGCACCAATGGATCTCGTAGCCGAGACGCTGCAGGGCGGCGGCATTCTGCTTGGCGGGTTCGCGACCCACCAGTTCGTCGTCGGTGGAGAAGAGCGCCACCATGCGTGCCGAGGGCTTGGGAGTGCGCTGGTCGCGGATGGACATGTAGCGTTTAACCAGCGGCTCGTCGATGGTGTACTCTGTGGCGCCGTCCTCACGTTCGCAGTGGAAGGGGTGCTTGCCGTAGCCGATGCGGCGCAAAGTGGTCTCGATGTTATAAGTGGGGTTGATTGCCACCTTGGTGGCGTTGGGCGCATCAAGGTAGAGCAGGTAGAGCCCACCGAGCGAGGTGCCGGCGATGAGGGCAGGGGAGAACACATTCACGTAGTCTTCCAGTATTGTCATTGCCTCTTCTGGCTCCACGGGTAATTCCGGCGAAAGCCATTCGTAGCCGTCGAGGTAATGCCCGAGCGACGACTTGGTGCCCGACTTTGCCCCGCTGCCCATGCCGTGGATGTAGAGCGCATAGGGCTTCTCCTGTGGCAGAAAACTATAGGGGTCGTAACTCATAGTTTGCTGCGTTTCAAAAGGAAGGGGAGGAGAATTTGGTGGAATCCTTTCGCGATATCTACGGGGACGTAATCGATGCGGTACTGCATGGCACGCTGCTTGAGGTTGGCAAAAAGTTCCGTCATTTGCCGACGGTATGCTTCGGCCACCTCGTTTGGCTGGAGTTTCAACTGGCGACCACTTTCGAGGTCGATGAAGAGGTGGGGCCGGGCATCGTAGTCGAGGTTCACCTCGTGGGCGAAATCATAGGTATGGAACAGGATAACCTCATGTTTGTTGTGCCGCAGATGCCGCAAGGCATCGAAAAGGAGTTCCTCTTCGTCGGGATGGACAAAAGCGTCGGTGAAAACAACCACCAGGGAACGTTTGTGGAGCTGTTCGGCGGTGAGGTGAAGGGTCTCGGCGATGGATGTTTCGCGAAGTACCCGTTTGTCGGCTTTCACAGGCTGCAGCAACTCGTCGAGGAGTCCCAGCAGATACTGCTGGTGGACACTGCTGCTGCGACAGGGGGTCAGCAAATCGACCTGTCCGCTGAACAGTGACAGGCCGAAGGCGTCACGCTGGCGGTGCAGCAATTCGATGAGCACGGCAGCGGCATAGATGGCGAAGGTGAGCTTGTTGGGATTGTCGATGTCTCCGTGATGCTCAATGGGGAAGAGCATGGACGAGCTCTGGTCGATGAGCATCTGGCACCGCAGGTTGGTCTCCTCTTCAAACTGTTTGACATACAGGCGGTCGGTACGTCCGTAGAGGTGCCAGTCGATATTCTTGGTGCTTTCGCCGGTGTTGTATTGCCGGTAGTCGGAGAATTCGGCCGAGAAACCATGAAAAGGACTTTTATGCCTGCCGGTGATGAATCCTTCCACTACCTGGCGGGCATAAAAGTCCAGCGATTTGTAGCGCGAGATGTGCTCAGAGGAGAGCATTTAATTTCTCGGTGAGAGTTTCTTTTGCCACGAGACCCACGCTCTTGTCGACGGGCTGGTCGCTGCCGCCTTTGAAGAAGAGGACGGTGGGAACATTGCGGATGCGGAATTTGGCGGCGAGGTCGCTGCACTCGTCCACGTCGGCGGTACCGACGATGGCTTTGCCGTCGTATTCTTTTTCAATTTCCTCGATGCGGGGGGCGAGGGCCTTGCAGGGACCGCACCAGGTGGCACCGAAATCAACCATCACGGGCTTGCCCGTGTTAATCATTGCGCTGAAGTTTTCTTCTGTTACTTTCATTGTTATAATGTTTTATTATTTGGCACGGAAATAGATGGTCATGGGGACGCCGTGGAAGTCCCATAGTTCGCGCATGCGGTTCTCGACGAAGCGTTTGTAGGGGTCGCGGACGTACTGCGGCAGGTTGCAGAAGAACACGAACTGGGGATAGGGGGTCGGGAGTTGGGTGATGTATTTGATCTTCACCCATTTTCCTTTCACTGAAGGTGGCGGGTTCTGTTCCTTCACAATCGGCAGCATGGTGTCGTTGAGTTCGGCGGTGGAGATGCGGCGGCTGCGGGCCTCGTAGACCTGCTTGGCGGTCTCCAGCACCTTGAAGATGCGCTGCTTGTTGATGACCGAGGTGAACACTATCGGCACGTCGTCGAAGGGGGCGATGCGCTCCTTGATCAGGTTTTCGTAGTCGCGGTGAGTGTTCGTTTCCTTCTCGACGAGGTCCCACTTGTTGACCACGACGACCACTCCCTTGTGGTTGCGCTGGATGAGCGAGAAGATGTTGAGGTCCTGCTGTTCGAGACCCTGGCTGGCGTCGAGCATCAGGATGCAGACATCGGCAGCCTCGATGGCGCGGATGGAGCGCATGACGGAATAGAACTCGAGGTCTTCGCTTACTTTGGCCTTGCGGCGCAGTCCGGCAGTGTCGACAAAATTGAAGTCGAAGCCGAACATGTTGTAGTGGGAGTAGACCGAATCGCGCGTGGTGCCGGCGATGGGGGTCACCACGGAGCGGTGCTCGCCGGTAATCATGTTGATGAAGGAGGACTTGCCCACATTGGGGCGTCCGACGACGGCGATGCGGGGAAGACCGTCGGTGGGGTCATCCTCACCTTCGGAGAAGTCTTTCACCAGTTCGTCCAGGAGGTCGCCCGTGCCGCTGCCGGTGATGCCGGCGATGGGGTAGGGGTCGCCCAAACCGAGGCTGTAGAACTCGGCGAGGCCGTCCATCTGGGCGGAGTTGTCGACCTTGTTGGCCGCCAAAACAACGGGTTTCGGACATTTGCGCAGCATCTCTGCCACATCTTCGTCCATGGGAGTGAGCCCTTCGCGGGCATCGACGACAAAGAGGATGACATCGGCTTCGTCGATGGCCAAAGCCACCTGTTTGCGGATTTCGACTTCGAATTCGTCGTCGCCGCCCATCACATAGCCGCCGGTGTCAATTACTGAGAAACGTTTGCCGTTCCAGTCGGAGTGGCCGTACTGCCGGTCGCGGGTGACGCCAGCGGTCTCGTCCACGATGGCGTTGCGGCTTTCCGTCAGACGGTTGAAGAGAGTGGATTTGCCCACATTGGGGCGTCCTACAATAGCAACAATATTCATTAGTTACACATGCGTTTAGTTTGCAGTCAGGAAGTCTCTTCCGCCAGTGCCGAAGAGGAGGTTGAGACCGACTTTGATGTTGAAGGCTTTGGCCTCGGTGAGGTAGAAACTGCTGACATAGTCGGTCATCAGATACACCTGCATCACGGTGAAGGGGGTCAGGATGATGCCCAGACCGGGGTTGAAGAAGTCCATGCTCTTTCCGTCGTAGATGATGGAGGAGCCAATCACCACTTCGGCCCAGTTGTAGAGGTTGGCGCCGAGGGAGAGGGTGGTGTTGAAGCGGAAGGTGTTCTCCACATCGCCGTCGCCGTCGTTTCTCTTGCAGAGCAGGCCGCGGTCGAACTGGCCGTGGAAGAGGATGCCGGCACGCAGCATCTTGGCGAAGTTGTAGCTGGCGCCGAGGTTGATCTTGGTCGGGATGGCGAACCAGTAGTCGCCGGAGTCGGTCTTCACGGGTTTCATGCCGTCAAGGCGGTTCTGCAGGTATTGCGAGAGCGAGTCGGAGTTGAGGGTACCGTTATTCAGCAGCGCGTTGATGTCCATGCCGCTGAACTCGATGTAGCCCTGACCGTTCTCCGGACGCCAGGTGGTGACGTTGTTCTTCCAGTGGATACCGGCAGAGAGGTCGTTGAGGGCGAGGGAGAAGGAGAAGGGACCCCAGTCGTATTTGGCACCCAGGTCGAACGCCAAGCCTGTGTTGGCTTTCATGGGATTGAGGATGTCGCCTATGTTGCTGAAGTCGAACTGCTTCTTGACGGTGTCGTAGGGGGCAAAGGTGGCCGACTGGATTTCGTAGTACATGCGGGCGGTCATGTCGTTCATCGCGGCATCGGTCTCCAGGGTGACGTGCGTTTTGTCGGACTGGATGTTGGCTATGCCGTAGAGCAGTTTGGCACGTGCACCCACGGTGAGGTGGATGGGCTCGAAGGTGTAGCCCACGCCGAGAGCTGTCTCGAGGTAGGACTGGACGTTCACGAGGTCGCCGCGGAACATTTCCACCTCGGCGATGGGTGTGCCGCTGGCGTCGATGTTACCGATGCGGAGGGCGTTGATGGTGGAAATGGGGAATCCCGCCGAGAGACTGTTGACCAGCTGCATGTTGAAGGTCACGAAGGTTTTCTTCAGCTTGATGCCGAATCCCAGGAGCTCGACATTGGCGCCCAGACGGAACCTGTTGTCGTTGCTCAGCTGGTTGAACATGCTGTCGAGGTTGATGATTGTGCGGCCCTGGGCCTTGTCATAGTACATGAACTCGCTGAGGGAGAGGGGACCGCCCATCTGGATTTCGGTGCCCGGGAGCGAGAGGTAGAAGGTGGTGTTTGTCGGGAAGAACGCCGGATTGTAGAGCGTCGACTGCGGGGTGCGCTGGGTGTGGTAGAAGAGGTTGTTAGTCTCGTCGTACTGGGCTCGCACTGTGCTGCACAGGACCATTGCCGCCAGCATCATGTATATCTTCGAATTTTTCATAACATTTTCAATTTAAGATTCATGGATATAGTTTGACTAGAGGCTTGACGGTTATTTGAGCAATGGTTCGGTGACGATGGGGATGTCAATCACGATCTTCGGGTGGAACTTGATGTAGGCGCGAAGCTTCAGCATGTCGCTGCGTTTGATGGCGACAATCTTGCCGGCGGAGGTGTTCATGCGGAAGGAGACCTTCAGACCCTTGGTCTCTTTCAGCTGCTCAATCTTGCGTTGGCTCAGCGTTGCCGTCAGTTCCTTCACGGGCGAGAAGCCGGAGGACTCGTAGATGGTGTCGATCTGGCGGATGGAGTTGTCGAGGTTGCGGATGGTGTCAATCTCGAGGATGCGTGTCGGTGCCGGCGCGATGTTGGTGTCGCCGTTGAAGAGTTTGAACAGCAGGTTGTTGTTTGCGTCGAGGAAGCGCGCCTGCAACGACAGTTCGAGCGGGATGCCGTTTTCAGTGACGAGGGTGAAGGTGGCGTTTTTCACGTCCACGCTGGACTCCTCGCTGATCTGGCTGATGATGGAGTCGAGGTTGATGGAGCTCAGACCTTCGCCGATATCCAGGGTGTAGTCATAGACCATGTTGGTGATGGAGACCTCGAAGGGCATGCGCACTTTGATTTTGGCCTTGTAGTCGAGCTGCATCATCTGCACGTTTCTGATAATCTGGCCGATGGTGGAGTCGTTGACGGAGGTGGAACCGCCGATGATGGCCGAAGCCTTGATGCCGAGCATCAGGTGGAAGCTGACTCTCACCTGCTGGGGCTTGTCGTTGATGATGCTGGCCATGTCGAGTTCGTCGTACTGGGTCATGTGCCAGTTGGTCATGTCGTCGAATCCGATGGAGTCGACGATGGGGCGGTCGGGCGGGAAGAAGGGGCGCTCGGTGCCGCCGGCGTCGGTGTAGAACACCTGCGCGTTTTTGAAAGCTACCTTCAGGTCGTCGTTGGTAGTGGGGGTGTAGCCCGCCTGGTAGGTGCCTTTCACGCCCACGGAGAGGTCGACCCAGAGGTGGCCAATCCTGATGTGGTCGAGCATCTCGAGCTGGGAGAAGAAGTTGATGGGCACGGTCTGCGAGATGACGGTGTCTTTCCAGAGCCAGACGTCGGCGTCCTTGCGGGCGGGACGGTGGCGGAGGGCTTTTTTGGAGCCTGTGGCAGAGGAAGAGCCGCTGATGGAGTCTTCGTAGACGAAGGTGATGACATCCGCGGTGTCGTCGATGTTGCCCTCGAAGGTGGTGCTCATTTTCGACAGGACGTCGTTGAGGTTCATCTGGCCGCTTGCCAGGGGGACGCCGAACTGCGGGTCGATTTCAGTTCTTACGTGGATGGGGTGCTTCAGCATCTCCAGGTCGTCGTCTTTGACGCACGACACTGTGGCGAGCAACGCCGCACACATGGCGGCAAATAGTACCGTCTTTTTCATGGGTGTCTTATTTTTTTTCGTTTATATTCAATTGTTTATATATATATATGGCGATATGTGCCAATTGCAAATATACGCTTTTTTTTGAACTGGCGCAAAAAAAAATGTGGTTTGGGGTTGTTTTGGGGTAAGTGGCTGGGTGTGTGGAGGGATGGGATGAAGGGTAGGAGAAAGTGGGACGAAATCCGTAAAAAACGCCTCCTATGCTTGTACTACCATTCTCCTATACTTCTCCTTGGGTTCTCCTATGATGCGTATATGATGCTTCTTAGTTGCTCCTATGTCGGGGGTCGGGGCGGTTTCAGTCGCAGAGGACGTAGAGGTCGTCGCGGCGGTTGAGGAGGAGAAGGGGTTTGCCGGAGAGCAGCAGGCGCCGCTCGGGAGGGGGGAGGAGGAGGCTGGCGAGGTCGCGTTCGCGAGGGTCGGAGGTCTGTGCCAGGAAGAGGTCGGCGGGGAGGGTGACGGCATGGAGGTCGGGGTTGGAGAGCTGGTGTGTGCCTTCCATGGGGCAGGGGGTGTAGGGGATGTGCTGGGCGGTGAAGATTTTGTCGAGGTAGCGCATGTTGTTGCGGAAGCGTGAGAGGAGCGCCTGGTCGGTGTAGCGGTGGTGGAGGATGCGCACCTGTGTGCCCAGGAAGCGGGCGAAGTAGGAGGCCCAGATGAGTTTTTCTTTGCTTTCGCGCGAGTGGTCGAGGGTGAGCGAGAGGGAGGCGGTGGCCAGGGGGGAAGAGGGGCGGGAGGGCAGGACGAGGTAGGCGATGCGGCAGTCGCGGAAGGTGCGCAGGAGTGTCTTGGGTCGGGTGATGGAGGTGCGTGGCGCCGAGGGGTTGCAGAGTGCGAGTGCGAGGATGCCGCCGAAGACCGTGGGGAGGCCGTCGATGGCTGTCTTCCAGTCGCCTTTCAGCGCCACGTAGGGCACGCCGTAGCTTCCTATCCAGCTGTCGGCACCGTCGCTGCAGGAGAGGAGTATGATTCCCTTGTGGAATCCCTCGGCAAGGGTTTTCGCTGCCGGAAGCAGTGTTTCGGCATCTTGCGGGGTTTCGGCGCAAAGTATGATGTGCTGGTCTTTTTTCAAGTGGAGGTGTTTATCGGATGAGTGTTATGTCGCCTTTGAGGTCGTTTTCGACACCGTTGTGGCATCGGAGATGGCAGGTGTAGGTGTAGACGCCCGGGAGGCAGGGCTGGTTGCGGAAGGTGCCGTCCCAGCGGCAGCCTGAGGGGTCGGAGGAGGAGAATACGCATTCGCCCCAGCGGTTGAAGATGCTGATTTCCAATTCGGAGAGGATGTCGTTGGTGAGGTCGAGGAAGTCGTTGATGCCGTCGCCGTTGGGGGTGAAGGCGTTGGGGATGACGAAGTCGGGTTCGCCGCAGTGGATGACTTTGGTGCTGATAAGGAGCGAGTCGGCGGCGGTGCATCCGTCGGAGGGCGAGGAGGCGACGACGCGGTAGAGGGTCAGGGTGTCGGCGGGAGTGGCGACGGGGGCCTGGCTGGCGGGGTTGTCGAGATCGGCGGCGGGGCTCCAGAGGTAGGTGATGCCGTCCACCTCACGTTCGAGGTCGGCATGGAGGCGCACGCTCTCGCCCAGGTAGATGTGGTAGCTTTCGGCCCAGGCATGGAGGCTGTCGAGGAGGTGGTTGCGGAGGATGCGGGTGGTGTCGCTCTGCGGGCAGCCGAGGTTGACGAAGTGAGTGATGTGGATGCCCTCGCAGAGGCTGTCGACGATGGTGTCGCGAGGCGGCACTTCGGGTATGGCGCTGAGATTGTAGGTGATATGCACCCATCCCAGACAACTGTCGGAGCAGAGCGGGGAGGAGACCTGCTTGGTGTAGAGCGGCAGCGGCGGGTCGTCGAACAACACTTCCTGCTCGGTGGAGCAGCCGTAGCCGGAGAATGTGACGAGGTAGCGGGTGTCGGGGCCGAGGCTGTCGAAGGTGACGGTGCGTCCTGTGCGTGTCATGGGTGCCGGCGGGACGATGGAAACGCTCACGCTGTCAGGGTCGCTGTCGGCATTGATGAGGAAGGTGGCACTGCCGTCGTGGTAGCCCCTGCAGGAAATGGAGGTGGGCTGCCAGGAGTCTATCAGCTGGTAGCTGAAGAGCTTGAAGGTGTCGACTTCGCTGCATCCTGTGGCGGAGATGCGGAGGAGATAGGTGCCCGGCTGGTCGACCCAGGGGTTTGCCAGAGAGGGGTCGCTGACGCCGGGGGTGAGCCACTGGTAGGTGGCGCCAATCTGGGGCTGGAGCCCTATCTGCACGCTGTTGCCGTTGCAGACGGAGTAGGAGAAGCCGCCGGGGTTGCCGATGACATGCAGGGTGTGCTGCTGGGTGTCGGAGGCGGCGCAACCGTAGTCCATATAGGCGACGAGGGTGACGGTGTAGATGCCGCCGACGGCATAGGTGTGGGAGGGGTTGGCGAGGGTGGAGGTGGTGCCGTCGCCGAAGTCCCAGAAGAAGGAGGTGCCGCGTCCGGTGTTCTGGAACTGGACGTTATAGGGGGCGCATCCCGCCGTGGGAGGGATGAATTCCGCCACGGGGAAGTCGTTGGTGACGTTGAATCGGAAGAGGGCGTTGTTGCAGTTGCTGGAGCGGTTGCTGTTGCTCCATGCCTCGGCGGTGGTGGGGAAGCCGTTGTAGCCGCCACAGGAGGCGCAGACCGACTGGTAGAGTGTGCCCAGGCGGTCGAAGCGCGAGGTGCCGCCGTCGACATGGTCGCCGCCGCCGCGGGAGTTGGCGTTGTCGTGCATTTCGCCGAAGAAGGTGGCATAGTCGAGGTTGTTGGCGTCGCGGTCGATGCTGATGATGTAGAAGTCCTGTCCGTCGGTGGTGTCGCTATAGGCGTTGGCGGAGGTCTCCATGCCGGTGGTACCGAGGGTGTTCCACGTTGTCATGTAGGGCACGAAATCGCGACCCCAGCCGGCAGCATAGACGCGGTTGCAGATGTCGGCGGCAAAGGCGGTGGGGGAGAGGTTGACGCGTCCCGGGGTGCCAAAGAGGGTGCTCCACACCCGCGAGGAGAGGTCGGGGGCGAGGCGCGCCAGCAGCATGCCGCTGTTGAAGACACTGTATCCGGCATTGTAAATCATGCTGTTGCCGCTGAGGCTCTGTCCGAAAAGGAAGACCTCGTCGTGGCGGCCGGTGCGGACGAAGTAGAGTTGGTCGTAGGCGTCGCCACCCATGTAGGTGGAGGCCAGGAGCCGGTTGCCGGAATAGGAGATTTTGCAGACGAAGCCGTCGGCGGAGCCGCCGCCATAGGAACGTTGGAAGCCGCTGCCGGTGACAGGGAAGTCCCCGCTGTTGGTGCCGCCGCAGACAAGGAGGTTGTAGGCGGAATCTACGTCGATGGAATAGACGGCATCGTCGTGGCTGCCCCCCAGATAGGTGCTCCAGAGGAGGTTGCGGAGGTTGTGGTCGAGCTTGAAGACCACGCCGTCCTGCCTGCCGCCGTTAGTGGACTGCACGCAGCCGCCGGTGACGGGGAAGTCGGCGCTCATGGTGGTGGTGCCGACGTAGATGTTGTTGATGTTGTCGGTGATAATCTCGCCGCGGGCGCCGTCGCCATAATTATAGTAAAGGGAGTCGTTGCCGCCCATGAGTACGAGGAGGTCGTTGTTGTATTCGTTGCGGAAGTTGAGGCCGTCGTTGCCCGCACCGCCGATGTAGGTGGATGCAAGGAGCTGTGCGCCGTCGGCGGAGAGGCGCGAGACGAAGAGGTCGCTGCCGTTGCCGTAGCCGATATCGGGGGACTCATAGTAGAGTACAGGTCCTCCGGCATGTGCGGTCTGGTAAGCTCCCGCGGTGACGGGGAAGTTCTGCGAGCCTGTGGTGCCGAGGATGATGAGCTCGTCGAAACTGTTGACGAAGAGGCTGTGGGGCATGTCGGCGGAGGTGCCGCCGAGGTAGGTGGCGTAGAGGCGGTTCTGCCCGATGGTGTCGAACTTGAAGATGCCTATGTCCACGCTGCCGCCGATGGTCGGCTGGTAGGCGCCTGTGGAGACGGGATAGCCGATGTTGAACACCAGGCCTGCGGTGTAGGCGTTCTTGTGCGAGTCGTAGGCGGCGGTGGTGCCCCAGTTGTCGGCAGTGGAACCGGTGTAGGTGGAGAAGATGAGCACGGGGTCGATGACAAGCTCACGACCATGATCGTAGTCGTCAAGATGGATGGTGACGGTGTTGCCGGAGAGTTGCCAGCGGCTGCCGACCTCCACTTCTTTTCCGTCAACCATTTGGAAGACATAGGGTTTCATCTCCATGACGGTGCGGACGGAGGTGTGCACCTGAAGGCTTCCGTCACGGGAGATGTTGAGCTTGTCGGCACCTTCATAGTGGATGGCTATCTGCGAGGCATCGGCATTGGGGCTTACGATGAAGTTGTACTTCATGGCGAGGGTGCCACCATAGATTTCGAGGGCGATGCCGGGATAGAGGTTGTCGTAACGCACAGAGCCGTAGGAGTGTACGTTTGATTTCCAACGGGCTGGATTGTTGCCGAGAAAAAAGTTGTTGTAGCCAGGCAGGAGGTTGTCGCCAGAGGGGGTGACGGGAGTGGCACCGCTGAAGGTCATGCGGTAGGCGTGGTATCGGGGCTGCGAGAGGAACGGTGCGGGATGGGGTATGGGGTCGCGCAATGCCACGGTGATGGCGTCGGACTCGAGAAAAATCGCCGCGTTGTGCAGCTGTGCCTCGAAACGTACCTGCATATCCCACTGCCCGAGATTCTCAATAAACGCCACCTGCGTGCCAGCCCCGAGGGTGTCACGCTGCTCCTTGGCTGTTGCATAGAGGTTGAAAAACAGCACGGTAAGGAGTATGACGAATGGTTTTGCCCACTGACGCGTCATGAGAACAGTCTTCTTTTCCGAATGCAAAAATACGCTTTTTTTTTGAATTGGAGAAATAATAATGAAAAGAGAGGGCTGATTATCAGTCCTCTCTTCTGTGTGACTCCTGCAGGATTCAAACCTGCAACCTTCTGATCCGTAGTCAGATGCTCTATTCAGTTGAGCTAAGGAGCCATCCTAACCTTAAAATCACATGCTTTTCTCTCTGAAAGCGGGTGCAAAAGTACGCACTTTTTGGATACTGACCAAATTTTTTTTTACCAAAATTTCAAGTATCTTTACTTGTGTTTGATTTGCAGATTATTAGGCGTTGAATTTTTTTGAATATTTTTTCCAGATTATTGAATAATGCCGTATACTTCGCGGTAAAGAAGGTCGCGAATTTCGGAAAATTCGTCATCGTCGAGCTCATATTTCGACATGATAATCATTGGAACTTCGAGGCCGCCTTTGCGGTAGGGGGGCTGGATGTAGTTTTGCGGGTTGCAGAAAAGGCCCATGCTGGCGTAGAACTCGATGCGGTGTTCAGCCTCTTCGTTGACCGGGGTCTCCACCTCGAGCACGACCTGCTCGGTCTGCTGGGAGAGGAAGTTGAGGAAGGCTGCTTTGCCGAGGCCCTGGTTGCGGAGTTCTTCGTCGATGGCGAAGTGCTCGATGTAGACGAGGTCGTTGAATGTCCAGTAGGTGAGGATGCCTACCGGTTCGTCGCCATTTTCGGCCACGAGGAAATGGAATTTGCCGGCATCTCTGTGCCGGAGACTAGAGAAGGGGGGGCGCTCCTCTTCGGGGAACGCCTCTTCGAACAGGCTTTGAGCAAAGTGCGGATGGTCGCTTTCTGCTAATGTTTTAAATGTAATCATTTATTATAAAAAGCTAAAATTGTTGATTTCCAAACGGAGGTCGAGACAGTGGTGCCACCCCATGGCGGAGTAGCCTTTGAGGGTGGTTTGGGAGTGGTAGCAAGTGTAGCCGAGTTTGACGGCGCCGACGCCGCTGACGCGATAGCCGAGGTAGCCCGACATGAAGACGCCGCAGCCTATGCCGCCCTGGTTTACGTAGTCGTATTCAGCAATGCCGTGATAGGGTTGCTGCCCGTTCCAAACGTCGAGGATGGACCAGGTTGCGCCCTTGATGTCCATCAAGTTCTTGGTTACTTTGGTGTTGTTGACGCTGGCGCCCAGGTTGAGTTCGAGGCAGAGCAAGTCGCTGAGGTCGACGGTTTTGCTGATGGCGAAGTCGATGTTGATACGGCTTTCTGTGCCGAGCATGCCGCAGCGGATGTAGCGGTCCTGTGTGAGGACGACGGCAGAGTTGTCGCTGTAGAGATTGAATGCGCCTACGGCCTGCAGCTTGGCGATGTTGAAGCGGAGCAGCCAGCCGAAGCCGCTGGCATACTCGTAGCGTATGCCGAGCCCCACCTGGTAGGTTGCCTTGTAGTACATGTCGGGATATTCCGCCACCTTGAGGTCGTTGTAGGTGCCGATGGAGGAGCTGATGCAGCCCTCGTTCTTGAGGTGATCCCATATGGCTTGACCGTCGCGTGGACTGTGGAGGACACGCTCGATGGTGTTGGCGTTGCCGTCGCGGCCGGAATAGAAGTTGGCAGAATAGTCGTCGGCCCAGAGGGCGCCGATGTTTACGAAGACGGACAATCCGGTGTTGTCGGATGCCGTCGTGCGCCTTGGAACGCCGTCGTCGTCGGCCATAGCCGATGCGGCGAGCATCAACAGTGCCACCAGGGCGCTGATGTGCTTCATACGATGCCTCCTTTCTCCTTCACGATGGCGGCAAGCAGGGCTTTGGCGCGCATGAGGCGCACTTTGACGGTGCCCATGGGGATGTGCATGCGCTCGGCGATTTCCTCGTAGGAGAGGTCGTCGTAGTAGCGCATTTCTATCATCTGCCGGTAGGGTTCTTTCAGCTGCATGACCACCTGTTTCAGAGCCTCGTCGCGCTGACGGCGGATGAGAGTCTCTTCGGGGTTGGGCTGGTTGGAGGGGATTTGGTATTCGATGAAGTCGTTGTCCGAGGTGCGCTGTATGTCGCTGAGCGACACGGTGTCGACCTTGCGTTTGCGGAGGTGGTCGATGTAGGTGTTGACGCCGATGCTGAAGAGCCAGGAGCTGAAGGTGCCTGTGGGGGCGTAGCGGTGGAGTTGGAGGAAGGCCTTGCTGAAGGTTTCGATGGTGAGGTCGGCAGCCGTGGTGGTGTTGCGTGTCATGCGCAGAAGCAAGAGGTAGAGTGGCTCGCGGTACGACGCCATGAGGTCGGCATAGGCCTTGTGGCTGCCGTTGTCGCGGGCGTCGCACACCAGCTTGTAGTCAAGCTGTGTCCGCTCGTTTTTTGCCGTGCTTGCTTCCATTTTACAGCGTTACTTTTTGAATTTTCTATTGCTATGTAACGGAATAAGAATCAAAATAGTATTTGCGATGATAAAATAAATTTCGAGCAGGGGGGCGGCGAGGTATACCAGACCGCCCTCGAAACGCTTTGCCAGCTTGGCGAAGGAGACGATTTGCCAGGCCCATTTCAGTGCCACTGCCAGCGCGACGGCGCCCCAGGGGGTACCGGGACGGAGGAGCAGGAGAATGGCGGCGGCGTAGAACAGGATGTTGGCTGCGGGGAGGATTTCCTCCATCAGGCGGCCGCGCCAGGAGTGCCAGTTGCGTGTCGCCACGCGGTCGAGGCGCACTCGGTGCCATTGGGCGAAGGTTTTCCTGGGCTCTGTGGAGAGGCAGGCGTCGCTGTTGATGCAAACGGCCGTGTTCTGTTTGTTGGCGTTGTGGTAGACGAAGAGGTCGTCGGAGCCTCCGGCGACGTTGTAGTGGCGGATGAAGGCGCCTTGTTTGAAGAAGAAGTTGCGGCGGTAGCTGAGGTTGCGGCCCGAGCCGGTGTAGGGGTGGCCCAGGATGGCGCAGCCGAGGTAGTGGGCGCTGTAGGCGAGGTTGTCGTACTGCTGCATGATACCGAGGAGGGTTTTGGTGCGCTTCAGTCCGCAGAATCCGAGCACGATCTGGGTATCCTTGTTCTGGTAGCCTTTCACGATGCCGCGGAGCCACTGGAGGTTCTTCGGGGTGCAGTCGGGGTCGGCGAGCATCAGGATGTCGTTCTTGGCGCTCTTGATGCCGATGGAGAGGGGGTATTTCTTGCCCTGGAAGAGGTTGACGTCCTCCTTGAAGGGGACGACTTTCAAGTGGGGGTAGTAGTCCTTGAGGAGTTTGAGGACGAACTGGGTGTCGTCGTGGCTGAGGTAGTCGACCACAACAACCTCGAAATCAGGGTAGTCCTGCTCGAGCAGGTAGACGAGGTTTTCCTTGAGCCAAGCGGCGTCGTTGCGGGCGGTGAGCACCACGGAGACGGGCGGGAGCTTGGTGTCGGAGCTGCTACCCTCGTCGACGATGCCTTTGCGGTGCCAAATACCGAGGCGGAAATGGAAAAATCCGTAGTAGAGGCAAAGAACGGCAAGCGCGGCGATGAGCGCCAATGCCAACATAATTGCGTGACTGTCAGTCAGAAAAAATGTAAAGTCAAACATATGTACACATCTGTTTCAGTGTACAAAAATACATATAATATGAATTCCTGCGCTCACGCGCGGAGGTAAAATATCAACAAGAATTCAACACTCTGGCTACAGACGTCGTCCGAGACGGGGCAGGAGAGAGGCTTTCCACGAGGCGTAGTCACCGGCGAGGATATGGTTGCGAGCTTCGCTGACCAGCCAGAGGTAGAAGCGGAGATTGTGGATGGAACATACCTGGAGGCCGAGGATTTCTTCGGCGCGGATGAGGTGGTGGAGGTAGGCGAGGGTGTAGACACGGTCGGCCTCGGCGTTACTCTGCGGGTCGATGGGGTCGAAGCAGGATTCCCACTTTTTGTTTTTGATGTTGATGGTGCCTTCAGCGGTGAACAGCAGTCCGTTACGGCCGTTGCGGGTGGGCATGACGCAGTCGAACATGTCGACGCCGCGCTCGATGGCCTCGAGGAGGTTCTGCGGGGTGCCCACGCCCATGAGGTAGCGGGGGCGGTCCTTGGGAAGGATGGCATTGACGACCTCGATCATCTGGTACATCACCTCGGTGGGCTCGCCCACGGCCAAGCCGCCGATGGCGCAGCCTTCGGGTTCCTTGGAGGCGATGTATTCGGCGCTCTGCTTGCGGAGGTCCTCATACTGGCAGCCCTGGACGATGGGGAAGAGGGCCTGGTGGTGTCCGTAGAGGGGTTCGGTCTCGTTGAAGCGCTTCAAGCAACGGTCGAGCCAACGGTGTGTAAGTTCCATTGAACGTTGTGCATAGCGATGATCGGAGTCGCCCGGAGCACACTCGTCGAAAGCCATCATGATGTCGGCCCCGATGATGCGCTGGATGTCCATCACGTTTTCCGGGGTGAAGAGGTGGCGGCTGCCGTCGATATGGCTCCGGAAGGTGCAGCCTTCCTCCTTGAGTTTGCGGTTGGCGGCGAGCGAGAAGACCTGGAATCCGCCACTGTCGGTGAGCATGGGGCGTTCCCAGCCGTTGAATTTGTGGAGTCCGCCGGCTTGCCGCAGGATGTCGCATCCGGGGCGCAGGTAGAGGTGGTATGTGTTTCCCAGAATTATCTGTGCACCAATATCATTACGCAGTTCGGATTGATGTACTGCTTTAACTGTACCGGCGGTGCCCACAGGCATGAAAATCGGCGTCTGGATGTCGCCATGGTCGGTGTGGATTACACCGGCGCGAGCGTCGCCGCAGGTGGCTTTGAGGTCGAAGGTCAACATGTTTATTGTTCAAAAAGAGTTTGCAAAAATACAAAAAAAATTCCAAAAGGCCGGAAAATGTCAAAAAAAGTGTGTATTTTTGCAGTTGCAAAACGGGATGAAGAATCTAGACGAAAATCAAAATAGAGGCTGGTTATCAGATAGATAAGTATTTGTAGCCTTGATTTTCAAAACAATACATTGCTTTAATTCACAAATAACTATGGTCGGTAGGTCTATGCTAGGTCTATGGTACCTCTATTGTAACTCTATGGAAGTGGCTGGTTTGAATAAGAAATGCCTCCCGGAAGTGGGAGGCATTTTGTGTGGTGTGGTGAGGGGGCGGCGGTGTGTGCGCCCCGTGGGTGTTATCCGATGAGTTGTTTGGCGAGCTCGAGGGCACGGTCGATACCGTCGGGGTTTTTGCCGCCCGCGGTGGCGAAGAAGGGCTGACCGCCGCCGCCGCCCTGGATTTCCTTGCCGAGGGTACGAACCATCTGTCCGGCGTTGAGTCCGGCGTCGACGCGCTGCTGTCCGAGGACGATGAGCAGGGCGGGTTTGTTGTCGGTGACGGAGGCGAGGACGACTGCCATGTCGGGGTTCTGGTTGCGCAGGGCGATGAGGGGGTCCTTGAGGGTGTTGACGTCGGTGTCGAGTCGCTGGATGAGGACGGGGTTGGCGCCGAGCTGTGCGGCGAGGCTGTTGACGATGCCTGCGGCTTTTTCCTTGCGGAGCTGTTCGACGGCGGCCTTGAGGGCGTTGTTGTCGTCCTGGAGTTTGGCGATGGAGGCGCTGAGGTCTTTGGTGCCTTTGAAGAGGTCGTTGAGTGCCGCGAGCTGGTCCTGCTGCTGGTCGGCGAAGTCGGTGGCTGCCTGGGCGGTGACGGCTTCGATGCGTCGCATGCCGGCTGCCACGGCGCCTTCGCTGACGATGCGGAAGGAGCCGATCATGCCTGTGTTGGCGACGTGCGTGCCGCCGCAGAATTCGACGCTGGGGCCGTATTTAACGACGCGGACGTGGTCGCCGTATTTCTCGCCGAAGAGTGCCATGGCGCCGAGTTTCTGTGCTTCGGCGATGGGCATGGCGCGGTGTTCCTCGAGGGG
This sequence comes from uncultured Bacteroidales bacterium, assembly GCA_900317285.1. Lineage (GTDB taxonomy): Bacteria > Bacteroidota > Bacteroidia > Bacteroidales > P3 > Colimorpha. The sequence continues at coordinate 30,431 of ONGA01000010.1, forward strand.
TATGCAGGCGCGTATCATGTTGTTGACGCGGTGTTCGACGTCGCGTATTTCTTCGTGGCTGAGTTTGGCGAAGTGGCTGAAGTCGAAGCGGAGGCGCTGGTCGTCGACGCTGGAGCCTTTCTGCTCGACGTGGTTGCCGAGGACCTGGCGGAGGGCGTAGTGCATGAGGTGTGTGGCGGTGTGGTTGTTGCCGATGGCCTGGCGGCGAGCGGCATCCACGCTGGCGTGGAAGGTGGCCGTCAAATCTTCAGGCAGGGCATCCACTATATGCACGATAAGTCCGTTTTCCTTCTTTGTGTTCGTTATGCGTGTTGCAACGCTGTTGCAGCATACTGAACCGGTGTCGCCAGTCTGGCCGCCGCTTTCGCCGTAGAAGGGAGTGCGGTCGAAGACGAGCTGGAAGAATTCTTTGTCTTTTGCTTTCACGCGGCGGTAGCGGGCGATGTGGACGTCGGCCTCAAGGGTGTCGTAGCCGACGAATTCCTGCTCGACGCCGGGCATGAGTTCCTGCCAGTCGTCGCTTTCCACCTTGGCGGCGCCACGGCTGCGCTCTTTCTGTTCGGCGAGGCCGCGGTTGAAGCCGTCCATGTCGACGGTGAGGCCTTTCTCGGAGGCCATGAGCTGGGTGAGGTCGATGGGGAAGCCGTAGGTGTCGAAGAGTTCGAAGGCGAAGGCACCGTCGACCACTTTGCCGTTGCATTTGGCGGCGTAGTCGTCGAAGCGGCGGATGCCGCCGGCGAGGGTGCGGAGGAAGGCCTGCTCCTCTTCGAGGATGATGCGCTGGATGAGTTCCTGCTGTTTCTGGAGCTCGGGGAACTGGTGACCCATCTGCGCCACGAGGGTGGGGACGAGGGTGTTGATGAAGGGCTCGTTGAAGCCGAGGAAGGTGTAGCCGTAGCGGACGGCACGGCGGAGGATGCGACGGATGACGTATCCGGCCTTGACGTTGGAGGGCAGCTGACCGTCGGCAATGGAGAAGCTGACGGCGCGGAGGTGGTCGGCGCAGACGCGCATGGCGATGTCGGCCTGCTCATTGTCGCCGTAGCGTTTGCCGCATTTGGCAGCGATTTCCTGAATGAGGGGCTGGAAGACGTCGGTGTCGTAGTTGGAGCGTTTGCCCTGCATGACCATGCAGAGGCGCTCGAAGCCCATGCCGGTATCGATGTGCTTGGCTTTCAGGGGCTCAAGGGTTCCGTCGGCTTTACGGTTGAACTGCATGAAGACGAGGTTCCAGATTTCGATGACCTGGGGATTGTCCTTGTTGACGAGGTCTTTGCCGGGCACTTTGGCTTTTTCCTCGTCGGGACGAATGTCGACATGGATTTCGGAGCAGGGACCGCAGGGACCCTGGTCGCCCATTTCCCAGAAGTTGTCTTTTTTGGAGCCGCGGAGGATACGGTCCTCGCTGATGTGCTCTTTCCAGAAGTTGTAGGCTTCCATGTCCATTTCGAGGCCTTCCTTCTCGTCGCCGCCGAAGACGGTGACATAGAGCCAGTCCTTGTTTATCTTCATCACCTCGGTGAGGAATTCCCAGCCGTAGGCGATGGCTTCTTTCTTGAAATAATCGCCGAAGGACCAGTTGCCGAGCATCTCGAACATGGTGTGGTGGTAGGTGTCGTGGCCCACCTCCTCGAGGTCGTTGTGCTTGCCGCTGACGCGGAGGCACTTCTGGCTGTCGGTGGCGCGGGGCCATTGCGGCTGCCGGTTGCCGAGGAAGATGTCCTTGAACTGGTTCATGCCCGCGTTGGTGAACATCAGGGTCGGGTCGTTCTTGATGACCATGGGTGCGCTGGGCACCACCTGGTGTTGCTTGCTCTCGAAAAAGTCGAGGAATGCTTTGCGTATTTCGTTGCTTGTCATAATCATTTGTTTATCAAAATTCGTCGCGCTCGACCATGAGGATGCCGCTTTGCGGGACGATGAAGAATTTTTCTCCGTTGTATTTGATTTCGACGGCGTTTTTGAGCAGGAAAATTGCCATGTCGCCCGGACGTACCTGAAGGGGCAGGTAGCGGGGTTCGCGGTCGCCGGGGCGCCAGTCGTCGTCGGCCTCGCCGGGGAGGGGGTAGCCTGGGCCGCACTTGAGGATGTAGCCAGTCTGGATTTCCTCTTTTTCCTGATAGCCGGCAGGGAGCAGAAGGCCGCCCTTGGTCTTCTTGACGGCAGCTCCGGGCTGGATGAGCACGCGGTCGCCAATCACTATCAGATTGTCTATGTTGGGTTTCTGCATTTTGTGCCTCAATTTTTGAAGTGCAAAAATAACAAAAAAAAATGACATGTGGCAAAAAAGTTGTTCGTACGCCCATGAGAGAGGGTGTGTTGAAAAAATAATGTGCGTGGAATGGGATTTTTTTGTATCTTTGCACTTCAAATATTGTGAGTAAAAGATGCCTGAGACCGCTAAAAGACGCAAAGAAAGAATCAGTTACACGCAAGCCTTCGACATGAACGGCAACACTCCGCCGCAGGCTGTGTCGCTTGAGGAGTCGGTGCTGGGAGCCCTGATGCTCGACCAGACGGCGCTCATCAATGCCATAGAGACGCTGCACGTGGAATATTTCTACAAGCCTGAGCATCAGGTTGTCTACCGTGCCATCCGCAAGCTTTTCGAACAGAGCCAGCCAGTGGACCTGCTGACGGTGGTGGAGCGCCTGCGCCGCGACGGTGACCTGGAGGCTGCCGGCGGTGCCTATGCCGTGTCGAAACTGACAGAGAACGTGGTCAGTGCGGCACACTTGGAATACCATATCCGAGTGCTGAGCGAGAAATTCATCCAGCGCGAGATGATACGCATCTCGACGGAGACCATCACCCAGGCCTATGATGAGACCACCGATGTGGTGGATCTGCTGGACCGCACCGAGCAGCACTTGATGGACATCAACGACAAGAATTTCCGCTCGGACTACCATCCCATGGGCGACTTTGTGACCATGGCGATGGACCAGATCAAGGAGGCCGGCGCCAAGGAAGACGGACTGAGCGGCCTGGAGAGCGGCTTCATAGGGCTTGACCGTATGACGGCGGGATTCCAGCCCGGCACCCTCATCATCCTTGCCGCACGTCCTGCCATGGGTAAGACGGCCTGTGCCCTCAGCATGGCACGCAACATGGCGGTGGATTTCAACAAGGCAGTGGCATTCTTCTCGCTTGAAATGACGGGTCAGGAACTTGCCATGCGCCTCATTTCCAGCGAAGCAAAACTCCCCGGCGACAAGCTGAAGAAAGGTCACCTAGAGCCCTACGAGCAGGAACAGCTCAAGCGCGGTGCGCAGCCGCTGAGCAGCGCCCCCATCTACATCGACGACACGCCGCAGCTCACCATCTTCGAGCTCCGCGCAAAAGCCCGTCGCCTGAAGCAGCGCTACGACATACAGATGATATTCATCGACTACCTGCAGCTGATGTCGAGTGGCAGCAGCGACAACCGCAACGGCAACCGTGAGCAGGAAATCAGCATGATATCGCGCCAACTGAAGGCACTGTCGAAGGAGCTCGGCATTCCCGTGCTGGCCATGTCACAGTTGAGCCGTGCCGTGGAGAACCGCGTGGGCAACAAGCCGCAGCTGAGCGACTTGCGTGAGTCGGGCGCTATTGAGCAGGATGCCGACATCGTGATGTTTATCTACCGTCCGGAATACTACGGCATACAGGAGGACGACCACGGCAGCACGCTGGGCATGGCCGACCTCATAGTGGCGAAGCACCGTAGCGGTGGCACCGGAGATGTGCGCCTGCGCTTTGTCAAGGAGTTCGCCCGCTTCGAGAACCCGCCGCAACTGGGACTTGAAGGTTTTGGAGGCGGCATGCCGCAAAACAGCAACTTCGACCAAGGTGGCAGCATGATAGTGGACTCAAAAATGAACGACGACAGCAGCATCGAACCGCCCATGGGTCCTGATAGCGAAGTACCGTTTTGATAAATATAAATAAAGATATATATGGAAGAGCGATTAAGAAGTGAGTTGAAAAGCATTCTGCAGCAGGAGGTGGTGCTTGCCACGGGCTGTACCGAACCCGGTGCCGTGGCGCTGTGTGTGGCGAAGGCCTGCGAAGCCCTTGGCGCCGAACCCGAGAGCATTCGCCTGCGCTTGAGCAAGAATGTGTACAAGAATGCCATGGGCGTGGGAATTCCCGGCACAGGCATGATAGGACTTCCGATAGCGGTGGCGATGGCTGTCAGACACGGCGATTCGAGCCGCGGACTGGAAGTGCTGACTTTGCCAGACGAACAGGTGCAAGACGCCAAACAGTGGCTTGCCAACAACGGCGACCGTATCGATATCGGGGTGAAGGAGACGAGCGACAAGCTGTACATCGAGTGCGCGGTAGAAGGTGCTTCGCATTGCGCCACTGCCGTGATTGCCAAACGCCATACAAACTTCGTCTTCGTGAAGAGAGATGACAAGGTGTTGCTTGACCACAAGCAAGGACTCTTCCAGCAGCAGGACAATGACGACAACCCGTCGGAAGACAACAAGCAGCGCCTGGAACTGACGGCGCGCATGGTGTATGACTACGCCACCACGGCACCTCTGGAAGAACTGGAATGGCTTCGCGACACGGTGGAGTACAATGCCGCTGCATCGGACTGCGGTCTGGAAGGCATGGGACTCCACACAGGACAGATACTGATGGAGCAGGCGAGGGGAGACATGGTGCACACCGTTGTGGCGCGCACCGTTGCCGCCAGCGACGCCCGCATGGACGGCTGCACCAAGCCCGTCTACTCCAATTCGGGTTCCGGCAACCAAGGAATCACCTGCACGCTGCCGTCCTATTACTACGGCAAGATGAAAGGATGCAGCGACGAGCAGATACTCCGTGCCCTCACGATGAACCACCTGATGAGCGTCTATATCAAGCGCGGCATCGGACGCCTCAGTGCCCTTTGCGGCATTGTCAACGCCACCATGGGCGCCGCCGCGGCGCTCACCTACCTTGAAGGGGGCGGTTACGAAGAGGTGTGCTACTCCATGAAGAACATGATCAATACCATTGCCGGCATGGTATGTGACGGTGCCAAACCCAGTTGTGCATTGAAGATGAGCGTGGGACTTTACAGCGCCTTTGTCTGCGCCGAACTGGCGGTGCATGGACATGTGGTCGACAAAACCGACGGCCTGAGCGAGAGTGACATCGACTGCTCCATCCGCAACCTGGGCCGCCTCGGCAAAGAGGGTATGAATGAAACCGACGACATGATACTTGACATCATGACCCACAAGAAATAATGAGCTATTTCATTGTGCGTTAAGGAAATTAAATCAAGGGTGTTGATAACTTTATGATAGCGCAACATCCTGTTTGTGAAAAAATAACTATTTTTGCAGCCGAAAACAAAGTAAAAAAAATGAGAGACATGGATAACAAAGAGCAAAGAAAAGAAGAACTGTACAGCCAGGCTATCCCTGCCGGCAAGCGCAGATATTTCTTCGATGTGAAAGAGACCCGCGGGGGTGACAAGTTCATCACCATCACCGAGAGCCGTAAGATGTTCGACAACAACAGCGGTGATTTCTACTTCGAGAAAAACAAGATGTTCCTTTACAAAGAGGACTTCGATAAATTCCGTCAAGGTCTTGAGAACGCCTTCTCGTTTATCGAGACTGGCATTGTGCCGCCACCTGTTGTGGTGGAGGAAAACTGGCACGGCGACCATGTGGACAGCAAACTTGACGAGATAGACTTCAAGTTCTAAATTTTGACGTTTAAAGGTTAGAGATGCTGCCGCGAAAAGTTGATGTGCAAGTATTTTAACCGTTAACCTTTAACCTTTACAAAATGGCAAAGATTATTTCCATAGCCAACCAGAAGGGCGGCGTCGGCAAGACCACGACGGCGGTGAATCTCAGCGCTTCGCTGGCGGTGCTTGAGAAAAAAGTGCTGCTGGTGGACTGTGACCCGCAGGCAAACGCCACATCTGGTCTCGGCATCAACCCCGACGAACTGGAGAAGAGCGTCTATGACTGCATTCTTGGTCAGGTCGACGTGGAGGATGTCATCATAGAGACTGATACGCCGAATCTAGACCTGCTTCCGACACGTATCGACCTGGTAGGTGCGGAGGTGGAACTTATCAACGAGAAGGGTAGGGAACAGTTCCTGGCGCGTGCTATCGAGCCCGTGAAAGAAAACTATGACTTCATCATCATTGACTGCTCCCCTTCGCTGGGTCTGACAACCATCAATGCCCTGACGGCTTCCGACTCGGTAATCATCCCCATCCAGAGCGAGTATTTCGCCTTGGAAGGTCTCGGCAAGTTGTTGAACACTATCCGTATTGTGCAAACGCGCCTGAACCCGAAACTCTCCATCGAAGGACTGCTGATTACGATGTACGACAATCGTCTTCGCTTGGCACGGCAGGTGGTGGAAGATGTCCGTGGACATTTCAAACAGATGGTTTTCAATACCTTGATCTACCGCAATACGAAGTTGGCAGAGGCTCCGAGTTATGGAAAATCCATCATCATGCACGATGCCTCGTCGACGGGCGCGGTGAATTATCTGAACCTTGCGCAGGAGATTCTGGAGCGCAACAAAATGCAATAAGATATGGCTATTAAGAAAAGCGGAGGACTGGGACGCGGACTAGGCTCGATATTGCCTGATATCGACTTGGAGGTGGCGCAGAAAGGCAACACTGTCGCTGCAAGCATCAGTACCATTCCCCTTGACAAGATAACGGCGAACCCTTTCCAACCTCGTAAGGAATTCTCTGACGAGGCGTTGGAGGAATTGGCCCAGTCGATACGGCAGCAAGGAGTCATCACTCCGGTGACTGTGCGCAAAATGCCTGACGATACCTATCAGCTCATTGCCGGTGAACGTCGTACCCGTGCGTCGCAGCTAGCTGGGCTGAAGGAAATCCCTGCCTATGTGAGAGTTGCCACTGACACCCAGATGATGGAGATGGCACTGGTGGAAAACATCCAGCGCGAAAATCTCAATGCCATGGAGGTGGCGTTGGCATACAAAGCCCTTATCGAAGAATGCCGCCTGACGCATGATCAGCTCAGCGAGAAAGTGGGCAAGAACCGCAGCACGATTACCAACTACTTGCGCCTGTTGAACCTGCCGGCGGAAACGCAGCTGGCTCTGAACGAGGAAAAAATCAGCATGGCGCATGCGCGTGCACTGGTGAACGTGGAGGATATCGACCTGCATTTGGAGATCCTGCACAGCATCATTGAACGCCATCTCTCTGTACACCAGACCGAAGAGCTGGTTAAGAAAGCCAAGAAGAAACCTGCTGCAGTCGCTACAAAAAAACGTGGAGAACTCCCCTCACATCATGCCGAAGTGGCGGGTCGATTGAAAGACTATCTACAGTCGGCGGTGGAAATCAAACGTTCACAGCGCGGTAAGGGCTCCTTGACGATTCATTTCAACTCCGACAACGATTTCGACCGTATCATTACATTGCTCGACGGGAAAAGAAAATGAAAAGCGTTGTGGCGTGTCTGATGGTGCTTATGCTGGCGGGAGCCTCGATGAAAGGCATCGCTCAGGAAGTGCGTAAGGTTCCTCGCCATCCAGTTACAATTACGACCGAGGATAAGAAGTCACCCTCGACACAGGCAACCGAAATCAGCCCCCTCTCTCACTCAGCCACCAAGGCACTTTATTGGTCGTTCATCCCCGGAGGTGGTCAAATTTACAACGGACAGGCATGGAAGGTGCCAATCATCTACGGTATTTTTGCCGGTTTGGGCTATTTTATCTATTATAACTATGACCGCATGGCAATGTACCGCGACGAGTATCTCTACCGCGTGAATCACAACAACACCCCTAACCTGTCGGATTATTCAAATTACCCCACATCCAATATCTACAGCCTTTACAACTCGTATAACCGAGATTTTCAGCTGATGTGCGTCATCGCTGCGGGTGTTTATCTGCTCAACCTCGTTGATGCCTACGTTTTTGGACATCTCTACGACTTTCAGATTGACGACAACATCAGCCTTAATGTCACCCCAAGCGTGCAGCCTACCATGATGGGTATGCAGCCTACGATAGGATTGACGTTGAAATTTTAGAAAAAACAAATCACGAAAAAAAAAATAGAAAATGATGAAATCTCTTCTTCTCATTCAGAGCGACGCTGTCCAGACAGCTATCGAGACCGCCGACGCTGCTGCCGGCACAGGGGTTGAACGTATCACCCTGTGGAACATGGCCATGAACGGTGGATGGATTATGATAATCCTTGCACTGCTTCTCATCCTCGCCCTTTATATTTTCATTGAACGTTACCTTACTCTCAGTGCCGCCTTGAAAGGTCAGGAGGACAATGTGTTTATGGACAATATTCGCGGCTATGTCCATGAGGGTAACCTCGACGAGGCCCGCAACCTTGCCAAACAGACCGACACCCCGCTGGGCCGCATGATCAACAAAGGCTTCTCACGTTTGGGTCGTCCGCTGCCCGACATCCAGGCAGCCATCGAAAACGAGGGCAAGTTGGAAGTTGCTAACCTGGAGAAGCGTGTCTCCCTTGTGGCTACCGTTGCCTCTCTAGGACCCATGCTGGGTTTCCTCGGCACAGTCACCGGTATGATTACCGCCTTCCAAGACATGGCACACGCAGGCAACAATATCAGCATCCAGACACTCTCCGGTGGTATCTCCACAGCTATGGTTACCACTGTCGGCGGTCTCATCGTGGGTATCATCTGCTATTTCCTCTACAACCTGCTGGTCACCCGTGTCAATAAAGTCGTTTTTGAACTCGAGGTTCGCGCCAATGAATTCATGGACCTCCTGCATGAACCCGCATAATAACGTTAAAGGATTACCAAAATGATTAATCTTCAAAATAAGATTAGAGTTGAAACGTCGTCGTCGAGTATGAGCGATTTGGTTTTCCTGTTGCTCATATTCTTCATGATTACTTCGACGCTTATCAGTCCCAACGCCATACCGCTCAATCTGCCGGAAAGCAGCAGCGATACGCGTGTCAAGCAAGACCTCTCCGTCTACATCACTTACAATGATGCTCAGGCAGCCTACTATCTTGGAGAAACTCCCATTGAGCGAGAGAATCTGCAGGCTGAACTCCAGCAGGCATTGGAGGGCAGTGCTCCCGATGCCGCTGTGGTGGTGCGAGCCGACAAGAGTTTGCCGGTGGAAGAGGTGGTCTATACACTTGATGCCGTGGAACAGATTAATTCTGCCGACAATGAGAATCACAAGCATAAGGTGACCCTTGCCACCAAGGGACAATGAGCAAAGACATTTAAACCATGACGACAAAGATAAAATCAGGTGCCATTACGGCGGTGTTGGTAGCCCTCATCATCGTCCTGCTCACCTCTTTTGCCTACACCTTCAATCCAGAGGAGTACAAGAAAGAGAATCCGCCCAAAGATCCGCCTGAAGGGTTCGAGGTCAGTTTGGGTCATTCACGTAACGCCGTGGGTGACAATGCAGATGCATCTGCCGCGCAGACCTCTCCCAGCACCAAGAGCAACCCTCCAGAGAAAGTGGTTACTCAGAACACCCACAAAACTGCGTCTGTTCCGACCAGTCCTGAACATACTCCTCAAGCAACCCCCAAACAGGAGGTGGTTCCCCAGGAACCTGCCATTAACCAGAATGCCCTTTTCTCCCGTAACAAGGTGCGGAAAAATGGCGACGGTGGCAAAGGGGTGACACAGGGCACGGGTACCCAAGGCGACCCCAACGGGAATCCCAACAGTAACAACTTCAAAGGTACAAGTGGACATGGTGGGAACGGTGGCAGCTATTCTCTTGCCGGACGTACTGCTGTGACATTGCCCAAACCAGAATACAACTCGAACCAGCAGGGTACCGTGGTTGTTCGTATTTGGGTTGACCAAAACGGCAAAGTGACACGCGCCGAATATGAGCCCAAAGGATCTAATACACAAGACGGAACCCTTGTGTCGCAGGCTATTGCTGCCGCTCGTAAAGCCCGATTCAATAAGGATCCCAAGGCTCAAGAAGAACAGCGTGGCACCATCACCTATATATTTAGGATTTAGTCTGACCACAAAATGAGACTCGACAAATACCTCTGGGCTGTACGCCTTTACAAAACGCGCTCCCTCGCAGCCGACGCCTGTCAAAACGGCAGGGTGAAAATGACTTCTGACGGACGCGAACTCAAGCCTTCCCACGACGTGAAAATAGGGGAGAGGTACAGTCTCAATATCGACCAATTGCACAAGGAAATCGAGGTGTTGTCACTGCCGCCCAATCGCGTTGGAGCCCCATTGGTTCAGGGATTCATGATTGACCGTACCCCTCAGGAGGAATATGAGCGCATACAGATGGCCCGACAGTACGCTTTCGAAAAACGCGACCGCGGTGTCGGTCGTCCTACCAAACACGACCGTCGTGAAATTGAGCGTTTTAAATATGAATAATAGGAAAAATAGAAATAAAAACATATTTTTCCTAAGATAATTGCAAGAAAACAAAAACAAGCAGTACATAATAACGATTCGAGCCTGTGGAAGACAAGGAAATAGTACAGCGAATACTTGCAGGTGAGACCGAACTGTATGCTGAGATTGTGCGTCGCTATCAGCAGAATGTCGCCAACCTTACCTACAAACTCTGTGGCTCCCGCCTCGAAATCGAAGAAGTGACACAGCAGGTATTCGTCGAATTGTACTCCTCCCTCCCTCGCTTCCGTTTCGACTCGAAACTGAGTTCTTTCATCTACCGTATCACTGTTAATACCGTCTGCAAAATGCTGGGTAAAGCCAAACGCTTCATCAGTGCTGATGCCGACGACAACTACCACCCTGAGACGCCCTCAGCAGAGCGCAACATCGAGCAACAAATAATCCATGAAGAACAACTCGACCAGCTCCGTACCGCTATCGGGCATCTCAAAGAAGAACAACGTACCGCCCTTGTGCTCTATACTTTCGAGGACTTCTCCTACAATCAGATTGCCGAAGTGATGCAATGCTCTCTCAGTAAGGTGGAATCGCTCATCTTCCGGGCGAAAAAGAACCTCGCAAAAGAACTAAAGAAATAAGAAATAAATATTAATGACTATCGAAAAACAATTACAAGAACTTGCCCAGCAAACCTGCCCCAAACAGGTCGACGTGGTCGATGCTGTGATGGCGGAAGTGCGTCAGCGTCCTTACCTGCAACCTGCAAGCCATGCTCCCTATGCCTGGCTACGCAGACCTGCAACCTGGGCTCTCACTGCTGCTGCCGCAGTAGCTGCCATAGTCATCATCAATATTAGCTCTCCCACTTGCGACGAACAGCAGCTCTCCACCATGATAGCTCGTGTTTCCGACTACAATTACTACTCTTCAGTAGAAGCGGCTGCCGAAAATCCCATCGAATTCCTTTATGACACCGATGAATAAAAAATAAAACAACCATGAAAAAAATAGCCCTCATCCTTTTTGCCGTTCTTATCTCCTCTGTTGCTTACGGGCAACATCATGGCGGAAAACATTGCGACAAAGAGCTCGACAAGCATCCCGACATCAGCAAAATTGTCAGTGACCTTTCTGCAACCCAGAAACGCAAACTTGATGCCGTTACCAAGGAATCGCGTGCCCGTGTTGACGAACTGCGCAAACAACAGCAATCCATTCATGACAGCATTCACCTGTTTATGGACCGTGAAGGCGACCAGTCACGAATTCTTTTCCCACTCTTCGACCGTGAAACTCGCCTGCAGAATGCCATTTCACGCGAGATGTACACCACAAAAGTGCGTATTGATAAGATACTCACCAAGGAACAGCGCCAGCAACTTCGTCAGGCCAAACGGAATCCTAACAAGCGCTAAAAACCATAGACAACCAACCCAGCCAAACCCGCTCCTGCAAACAGCAGCAGCGGGTTTGTTTTATAGCGGTATTCCATCCAGAACACTGCGCAAAATATTATAGCCGATGTGACGAAATGTCTGTTCAATCCCACAAAGCCAAAACATTCGCTATTCATCAGACCCAAGGCGGCGGCGGCAATAAGACCCACCACTGACAGGCGTACCACCTTCAGCACTTGAGCCACACGCCTATCGTTGCTATGCCGTTTCAGCCATCCACTCAGCAACAACAACAGCGCCACAGGAATCAGAATGACCGCCACACTCGCCAGCAGAGCACCGCCTACAGCAGCTATTGTAGGGAGACCGCTGTTGGCTACAGCAGTGTAACCCGCATAAGTGGCTGTGTTGATGCCAATGGGGCCTGGCGTCATTTGGCTCACCGCCAGCAAGTCGGCAAACTCCTGACCTGTCATCCACCCGTGTTTCAGCACCACTTCGTCTTGAATCAGTGCCACCATTGAATATCCGCCGCCAAACGTGAACGCCCCGATAATCAGGAACGTGAAAAACAACTCGACAAAAATCATTTTTCACCTCCTTTCAATATCAGACCAAGCACCACGGCTCCTAGCACCACCCACACAGGGCTCACGCCCAACAGCCATATCAGCCCTCCACTCACCACAGGTATCCAGCAGTTACTCCACGTCACTTTCGCACCCTTTGCCAGCGTCACCACAGGAACGGCAATCAGCGCCACCACAGCTGGACGCAAACCCATGAATACACTCTCTACCACTTTATTCTCACGGAACACACGGAAGAAAATTGCAAAAAGAACAATGCACAGAATAGGTATCAGCACATTTCCCACCACACATACGGCGCTACCGCGCACCCCGCGTAGCCTGTAACCTGTCATTGTCGCCATGTTCACCGCAAAAACTCCGGGCATAGCTTGCGAGATGCCCACCATGTCGAGAAACTCACCTTCGTCGACCCAACGGTGCCGTCCTACAACCTCGCGTTGCATCAGGGGAATCATTGCATAGCCACCTCCGATGGTGAAAAGTCCCACCTTCAAAAAAACAGAGAACAGATCACTATATTTCGCCATCATCTATCGTTTCTCTCGACGGGGAATTGCCAGTGAGAGCAGGATACTTGCCGCCAGGATGCCCAGAATGATAAACAACGATCCCTGTGTCGAAATATGGAAATCGAAAAATTCCCCGGCAATCATCTTGAAACCGATGAACGACAACAATGTACCGAGACCGTAATGCAGCAGCCAAAAGCGGTCGGCCAGATTGCTGATGAGGAAAAACAGCGACCGCAGACCCATGATGGCGAAAATATTCGAGGTGTAGACAATAATGGGATCTTGCGTCACCGAGAAAACGGCAGGAATCGAATCCACAGCAAAAATGATATCCGAGAACTCAATCACCAGCAACACCACAAACAGGGGAGTGAAGAAAAACTTCCCATTCTCACGGTGCGTAAAATTATGACCGTAAGTCCGCGATGTCACGGGGAAATACTTCGATGCAAAGCGCACCACCGGGTGATTTGCCGTGTCGATATTTTCTTCGCCCTTCTCGAAAAACATCTTCACGCCGCTGTACACCAGCCATACCCCGAACACTGCAAGCACCCACGAGAACTCTGCCACTGCAGCGCTCAAGCCGAAAATAAAAATAAACCTCAGCACAATGGCACCGAAAATACCCCAGAAAAGAATCCGGTGATAAAACTCCTTCTGGATGCCGAACGAACTGAAGATCATTATCATCACGAAAATATTGTCAATTGAAAGAGACTCCTCCAGGAAATAACCAGCCAGGAACTGTGACGCCATCTCGCCGGCATTCTCCACGGCATGCCCATGCACCCACTTCGGCTTCAAATACAACAGCAACGCAAACAGCATTGCCATACCTACCCAAACACCGGTCCATATTGCCGCTTCACGTACCGATACCACATGGTCTTTCTTGTGGAACACACCCAAATCCAGCACCAGCATCACCACAACAAAAACCAGAAACAAAACAAAGAACAAGTTCATATCTTCAAAGTATTAATAGCGTTATACAACTTGTAGCGCTTGATGAACCACAGCGAGAACGTCGCTGTGATGAAATAGACGCCTGCCTGAATCCACAGTGCGAGATACTCCATGCGCACCTCCGCCAACTCCGCACCCATTGACGACAGCTTGATGAAGCCCTGGATGCCTGGCGTCGAGGGGAAAATATAGGCAAAAGCATACCAAAAGCGAGGCATTGCCGCGTGAGGCCACACCATACCGCTCAGGAAAAACAGTATCACGCTGAAAAACACAAAACACAGCATCGGCGTAATCTTGCGACGCACAAAAATATTACCTATCGTCATTCCGAAGAAAATCACCGACAACAGGAACGGCAGCATGAAAACAAGGATGTTGTACAAATTTCCCAGCTGTGGCAGATGGAACCACCGCGGAATAAACCACAAGTCCACAAGCGTGATGGGTACATACAGCACCATATATGCCAGCGCGCGGCCCAACGTCACGTGTCGGAACGAGCGGTTTCTCAATCGAGGTGGTATCAGTACCAGGCTCTTGCGGTTTTCGTTGGCGTCGCCAGCCAGGATGCAGATACCCAGAAACAACGTCTGGTGAATCACCAGCAGCATCAGCGCCGGCAGGAAGAAACTGCCGTAACCGCCAGTAGTGTTGAAAAGGGTTACATTCTCATACGAAATCGGCTGCAGCTGCTCGCGGGCCTGCTCACCTGTCAGACCCTCGCCACCCAGGCGCTCCAACTGGATAGTGTGCATCTCGTCGATCAGCACATTGTTGCCGCCCAACAGTGCCGCCTTGTAGAAATAGAACGACGACATGTCACAGAAAACACCGATATGTGCCGTCCGCTCACTTGTCAGCAGCGTTGAGAAATCCTTGGGGAAATAAAAAATCGCATGCACCTTGCGGCTTCTCATCAGTTTTTCCGCCTCTGCCATCGAGCAACACTTGTAGTCCACACTCAACTCGGGAGTGGCGTCGAGCTTATGGATGAAACGCCGCGAAGCATCGCACACCGCCTCGTCCACCACCGCTATGGGGAGGCTCTCCACATTCTCGTTGAAATATATGCCGCAGAAAATGAGCGGATAGAGAAGCGTGGCAATGAAAAAGATGAGAATCACCATCTTGTCGTGAAACACACGCTTCATCTCAATCAGCAGCACATCCAATATGTCGACAAACACCTGTTTCATTCGCTCACAATCAAATAATTCTTTTTAAGTACCACGGCACCCACAACCGGCAGCAGTCCGAATGCCGCCAGCATCGCAAACTGCGGCCAGCAGGCAGCGAAACCGTTGCCGTAAATGGCGATATTCGTGTAGTTGAGGAAATAATGGCGGATAGGGTAGAGCAGCGAGAATGCGTGGAAGAAGTCCGGCATGCTCTCCGCAGGGAACGAAAAACCGCTCAAGGAGAACGACATCGCGCTGTAGATGGTGCTCACGCCCATCGTCAGCGGCGGGTCGGGCAGACAGGCTGCTATCAGCAGTCCCGCACTCTGCATGGCAAAAATCAGCAGGAACGAGTTCAGCACCATCAGCCACCAGCTGCCTTCCAGCGGGAAATCCATGAAAGCGAACATCACTAGGTTGGCGACAATACACAACAGCGTGTACCACAGCGTATAGGGAATCATCTTGCCCACCAGCGCATAGTAGGCACTTCCGCCCGCTTTGCGCAACCATCGCTTTGTGGTCCGTTCCTGACGCTCTGTCGCCACCGAATACGCCACATGCAGCAGCGAAAGGAATGCGATGATCGCCGGCAGCAGCGTTGTCATCAGATACACACCGTAGTTAATCCAGGGGTTGCTGATATTGTGTGTGTCGTACGTCACAGGCTGTATCAGACCCATGATGTGATCCTCGTCGTAGCCTTTCTTCCTGAACACCTCGCGCTGCACGGCACCTGTCGCCAGCATGCCCATGGTCGCCAGCTGCTTGTAGCTCAACGTGCCCGCCAGGATATATGCCGAATTCACATACAGCGTGAACTTCGGTCCCTTGAATTGCAGCACTTGGTTGTATGTACCGTGGGGAATTTCGTAGAAAGCGAAAATCTTTCCCCGCTGCATAGCCTTGCGAGCTTCCGCATGGTTGTTGTACACGGCATACACCTTCACCCCCGGCGTGGCATCCAGCTCGTGGCAGATGCGGCGCGACAGGTAGCTGTGGTCCAAGTCCACCACACCGATGGGCAACCTCTGCGGCTGACCTTCACGTGTCACAGTGGCAAAAAAGCCGAACGTGAAAATCACACCCGCCGTCAGAATCAACAGATAGCGGGGATGTGCCACCAGGCGGCGCATCTCGCGTATCGCAACCCTGTATATCGGAGGAGTCTTCACTGCTCAACAATCGCTGTCATACCGGGACGCAAGTCCTCAATCTTTTCTTCGGGAACCATCTTCACATCGAAACTCTTCACGTCATACTGCCCGTTCGTCTTGGTGGCGCGCCACGTGGCATAGCTTGCCATCGCCTGCACCCGGGTCACACGGCATTTGTGAGTCTCTTTGCCCAGAGCGGGAATGCGCACATTTACCTCTGCGCCGGGCTTCATGTCCTTCAGCAGGTCTTCGCGGACACTGAAGAAAAGCCAGCTGTCGCGCATGTCCAGAATCGACATCACGGGGCTGCCAGTACCAATTAGGTCGCCGCGCTTGACAAAAATCTCCACCACTTCGCCGTCGCTCGGCGCAATGAGATAGCTGTCGTCCAGATAGCTCTGCACTTCCGCCACAGCGCCACCGGCCTGGTTCACCAGTGCCGCTGCTGCTGCGATATCCTCCTGTCGGGCGCCTTCCTTCGCCATCAGGTACTGCTGCTCGGCAGCGGCACAGTCGGCTTGTGCTGCCTTGTACTGAGCATCCACTTCGTCGAATTTCTGTGCACTCAACACGCCTTTCTCGTGCAGACCTTTCACACGCTCGTAGCTCTTGCGATACACCTCGACGGCGGCTTGGGCTTTCTGCCACACCTGGTAGGCCATCTGCACCTGCTGCTCGCGGGCACCGGTCTTCGCCTTGCGGCTCTGCGCACTCGCGGCACTCTTGGCGGCGCTTGCCTGCATCATCTTCGCATCCACCTGCGGACTGAAGATATGGGCCAGTGTGTCGCCGGCTTTCACCATCTGCCCCTCCTTCACATAGAGGGAGTCAATGCGGCCGGGCACCTTGTTGCTCACGCGGTACTCCGTGGCATCCACCTCACCCATCACCAGCTCTTCCTGCGGACGGATGGCAAACATGCCCACCAGCGCCACAAGCACCACGACAAAAATAATCACCGTCAAACCGCTGATTAACGACTTATTACTCTCTTTCATGATTCTATACTTTGTTTTTTAGTTTCATTTATTTATTCACCCAGCGCCTGCTTCAGGTACAGACGGTCCATCTCGATCTCGATGCGTGCGTCAAGGATGTCGCCCTTTGCCGAGAACCATGCCGTCTGCGCCGCCATCAGGTCGCTGCTGCTCGCTGCGCCAGCCTTGAAGCTCTCGTCGGCAAGTTTCAGGTTCTCCTCGGCATTTGCCAGGTTGCTTTGAGCCTGCGCCAGTTTCTTGTATGCCAGCTCAAGCTCGTAATTCAGCTTGTTCACCTGCAGCTCCACCATCTCCTGCGCCTCGGCCAGCTGGTACTCAACCTCCTTGCGCTTGTGCTTTGCCGCCTTCAGCGAATAAAACGAGCCCGGATGCAGGATGGGCACATTCACTACCACGCCGGCAGTGAACGTCCCGGCAAACTCGCGCTCGAAACCGTTGAACAGGTTGGGGTTCGTCACCAGATAGCCGCCCGTTACCGCCACATTCGGCAGCAGCGTCGAGCGCGCCATTCTCACACCCTCGCGGGCGATGCTGTCGCCAATGCGCAACATGCGCAACTCGCGGCGGTTCGCCATCACACTCTCCATATTTATACTCAGGGGTTCGTGGTCTGTAATCAGGGAGCTGTCGGCAGCATCGATGCCCTGCACGTCGAACTCCGAATTCAGCGGCATGCCGCAACGCTGCGCCAGCAGCATCTTCGCCAAAGCCAGACCGTTCGTCGCCTTCGTCAGGCTCATCTGCGCCTCGTTCAGCTTCACTCTCACCTTCGTCAGGTCGCCGCGCGTGGCCACCTCGGCCGCCACCATCTCCTCCACGTCGTGGTTCAGCGTGTCGAGCAATGCGGCATACTGCTCCGCCAGCTCTTTCTTGTGCTTCACGCTCACCACCTGCCAGTACGCCTCGTCGACGCCGATAAGCATCGCCTCGCGCTCCTTGTCGCATTCGATGCCCGCCAGGCGGTTCAGCAGACTCGCCGTGCGGTAGAGGCCCACCAGCTTGCCACCCATGTAGATGGGTTGCGTCACGGTCACCATTCCCGCCGTCACATTCCGCGAATCCGTCTCCAAAGCCTCCACGATTCCCGCTCCCATGCCGTTCAGCGTCGCGGGAATGGAGCCGTTGGCTATCAGGTTCGAGATCGCCGTCTGGATATTCGTCGGCAGACCCATATTCTGAAGGTCCTGGTTGATGGCCGAGCTGATGGCCTGGTGGCTGTTCGTGCCCAGGTTGTTCAGGCGCTCCTTCTGCTCGTCGCTCAAGAGGTTCACACTCTTTTCTGTCCACATATAAGTGCCGTTGGCGCTCACCTTCGGCAACATCTGCCACAGCGCCACATTCTTCGTCGCACGCGTCTCCTCCACCTTCTCCTCGGCACGCTTCAGCGCGTTGTTCGACTCCAGCGCCCGGCTTCTCAATTCCTCCAACGTCAGCACCTCCTGCCCGCGTGCACACACACACCCGAGAAGCGCCAACACCGTGATTGACAATCCCTTTCTCATATTATATAGACTTCTTAATTCTTACGAAAACGGATGCAAAGATACAACTTTTTCCAGTAGTTAATGTAGTTAAATGAAGTTAAAAGTAGTTAAAGGGCAAATGAATCGGAAAAACTTCGTATCTTTGCAGATGCAAAACGGGATGAAGAATCCATGCGAAAATCAAAAAATTGGCTGATTATCAGATAGATAATTAAAAATAGCCTTGATTTTCAAAACAATACATTGCTTTAATTCACAAATAACTATGGTCGGTAGGTCTATGCTAGGTCTATGGTACCTCTATTGTAACTCTATGGATTCACCATAGTCACGGGAGAAGGATGGGAGGGCTGTTTGTGGGGATGTTTTTTCCACTAATTTTGTTTTATTTTCCACGACTCAAAAAAAAGTCGTAATTTTGCAATTCGTTTTTATATATAATATAGTATCAATTATGGATATCACACTCTCTCTTTCACAGGCAGTTGCGCAAGTATTAAAATCCCTTTACGGCATCGAGGCCGAGGCCGAAAGTGTCGTGCTTCAGGACACCCGCAAGGAATTCAAGGGCGACTACACGCTGGTCGTGTTCCCGTATGTCAAGCAGGCCCGCAAGAGCCCGGAGGCGGTCGCCAACGAAATCGGTGCCGCCGTCAAGGAGCTTCTCCCCGAGGTTGCAGGCTACAATGTCATCAAAGGTTTCCTCAACTTTGAGATTGCCGACTCCTACTGGTCCCGCTTCGTCGGCGAGAACGCTGAAGACAGCCGCTTCGGTCTTGCCAAGACCAATCCTGCGGAAGCTCCAGTAGTGGTTGAATATTCGTCACCTAACACCAATAAACCCTTGCACTTAGGTCATATCAGAAATAACCTATTGGGTTGGTCGGTGAGCTGCCTGCTCGAGGCTGCCGGTGCCAATGTGAAGAAGGTGAACCTGGTGAACGACCGCGGCATTCACATCTGCAAAAGCATGTTGGCGTGGAAGCTCTACGGCAACGGCGAGACCCCCGAAAGCAGCGGCATGAAGGGAGACCACCTCGTGGGCAAATACTACGTGGAGTACGACAAACATTACAAAGAAGAGGTCAAGAAACTGATGGAGAGTGGGGTAGAGGAGGAGCAAGCGAAGAAGGATGCCCCCCTGATGGTGGAAGCCCAGAGCATGCTCAAGCGTTGGGAAGAGGGTGACAAGGAGGTGCGCGACCTGTGGGAGAAGATGAATGGCTGGGTGTATGCCGGCTTCGACGAGACCTACCGCCGCCTGGGTGTAGGTTTCGACAAAGTGTACTACGAATCGAACACCTATCTGCTCGGCAAAGAGCTCGTGCAGAAGGGTTTGGATATGGGCGTGCTGTTCCGCAAGGAAGACGGCTCGGTGTGGTGCGACCTCACGGGCGACGGTCTCGACCAGAAGCTGTTGCTCCGCAAGGACGGCACCAGCGTCTACATGACGCAGGACCTCGGCACCGCCCTGCTGCGCCACAACGACTTCGGCGCCGAAAGGCTGATTTATGTTGTTGGCAATGAGCAGGATTACCATTTCAAAGTGTTGAAACTCATCCTTGGAAAACTGGGCTTCGAGTGGGCCGACAAGGTTTACCACCTCAGCTACGGCATGGTGGAACTGCCCAACGGCAAGATGAAAAGCCGCGAGGGCACCGTCGTCGATGCCGACGACCTGATGGACGAGATGGAGAAGACCGCCGAGGAGATGAGCCGCGAGCACGGCAAGAACGACGAACTCCCCGCCGAGGAGCAGCAGCACCTCTACCATATACTGGCCCTGGGAGCACTCAAATACTTCATTCTCAAGGTCGACCCCACCAAGAACATGCTCTTCAACCCCGCCGAAAGCATCGACTTCAACGGCAATACCGGCCCCTTCATCCAGTATACCCATGCCCGTATCCGCAGCATTGTACGCAAAGCAGAGAATTCGGAATTCGGGATTCTGAATTCGGAATTAGCTGACGCAAAAAATAACTCTGAATTCCGAATTCCGAATTCCGAACTTACAGAGAAGGAGAGGGGAGTGGTGAAGGCGCTGCACGCGCTGCCGCAGACCATCAAGGCTGCCGCCGCTGCCTACAGCCCCGCCATGGTGGCAAACTACGCCTACGACCTGGCCAAAGCCTTCAACAGTTTCTACCAAGACACGCCCATCCTGCGCGAGAGCAATCCCGAAGTGAAGCAGTTCCGCGTGCAGCTGTGCGCTTTTGTTGCCAATGCACTGAAAAACACGATGAATATCCTTGGCATCGAGGTGCCGGAGAGGATGTAAGTTGAATTGAAAATCGATATTTGAAAATTGAAAATTTTTAATTGGGAACTGGAGACACCGGCGTATCTCTGCGACCGCAGGGACAAGCTCCATCCATGGGCTGCCGTACGCCTGTGCCAGGAAGTGTCGGAATTCCACAGCAAGACTACCGGCATCGGATATGAAGAGTTGCTGCGCCAGAACCGCATCTGGATTATCTCACGCGCGTACTATATTATATATAGGCGTCCGATGGCCTTCGAGAAGATTATGTTAAGTACATGGTCGCGTGGCAACGACGGACTGTTTGCATTCCGCGACTACCGCATGACCAACGCGGAAGGTGAGACCCTCATGACCGGCACGACCTACTGGCCCATGATTGACTACACAACCCGCAGACCTATACGCCTGAAAGAGGCTATGGCGACCTATGAATACCATCAAGAGGAAGCTACAAACCACAGCGTGCTTGACCGCCTGAGATTGCCCGACATGAGCAATCCCGACGGACAATTCGAACAGCCTGCGTTATATTCGCTGATTGACCACGCACAGCACGTCAATAACTCGGAATATGTTCGACTGGTTTTCGACAGCCTGATGCAAACTGAATTTGATATTGACAAACCGTTCAGTCTCGAGATAAACTATCAGCACGAAACACAACCCAACGACATGCTCTCAGTTTTGCGTAAACAAGACAATGGTGCTACATTTGTCCAAATATCGAATTCTCATGGACTTAGCGTAGCTGCGAAAATAGCCCTATTTGATTAATATCAGGGTTATGTTAAGTAGTAATAAGTGGAAAGCATTAAGATAAAGCCCCTATTTCTTCGGGGCTTTTCTTTTTATGATTCGTGAGCGGCGGAGATGAGCGCCTGTTTGTCGATGTGACAATCGGACTTGAGCTGCGCGACGGAGCCGTGGGTAATGAAACTGTCGGGTATGGCAAGAATGCGAGTCAGAGAAATTTGTTCGGGATGATGCTCGGCGAAATATTCCATCACCGATTCGCCAAATCCTCCAAGTTGAACGCCATCCTCGACAGTGATGATACGCCTGTATCCTTGCTGTGCGATGGTGTCGAGCAAACCGGTATCGAGCGGTTTGAGGAAGCGCATGTCGTAGACGGCTGCAGAGATGTTATCCCTTTGGAGATCGGCAGCCGCCGCAAGAGCGTCGTTGACGGAATGGCCGAGTGCCAAAAACGCCACATCGCTCCCCTCTTTTACGCGATGCCCCTTGCCTATCTCCAATTCCACCATCGGATTCTGCCAGTCGGCATTGACGCTGGCGCCACGTGGATAGCGAATTACGAAGGGACCGTGACCAGGCAACTGTGCAGTATACATCATGTTGCGGAGCTCATGCTCGTTGGAAGGCGCGCAGATGGTGATTCCCGGCACAGGCCTCAATGCCGCCAGGTCGAAGACTCCGTGGTGTGTGGGACCGTCATCGCCGACGAGACCTGCCCTATCGAGACAGAGCACGACAGGAAGTCCCTGGAGCGCCACGTCGTGAATAATCTGGTCATAGGCGCGCTGGGCGAAAGAAGAATAGATGTTGCAGAACGGCACCATGCCTTGTGCCGCCAAACCGGCGGCGAAGGTGACGGCATGCTGCTCGGAGATACCCACATCGAAAACGCGATGAGGCATGCAATCCATCATGAGGTTGAGAGAGCACCCTGTCGCCATAGCGGGTGTGATGCCGACGATGGCAGGATTCTGCTCTGCCAATTCGATAATGGTACGTCCAAAAACCTCTTGATATTTGAGAGGCTGAGCTCCGGAGCTTGGTGCTTGAATCTGCCTGCCGGTTTCCGCATCGAAAAAACCCGGTGCATGATAGGCGATGGGGTTTTGCTCAGCTTGGCGAAGCCCCCTACCCTTTCGTGTAACGACATGTAGCAGCGTGGGACCGTTGATGTCCTTGAGACGCTGCAGGGTGTTCACGAGTTGTTCGATGTTGTGTCCGTCGACGGGTCCAAAATAACGTATGCCGAGAGATTCAAAAAGATTGTTGCTGCCGAGAGCAATGGCTTTTGCCACACTTGTCAGGCGGCGGAAGAACGACTTGGAACTTTCACGGTTATCGAGTTTTTGCCACACCTGTTCCTTGAGCTTGTTGTAGCGTGGCGAGGAGGTGATTTTCAGGAGGTAGCCGTTGAGTCCGCCGACAGCCTTGTCGATGGAGATGCCGTTGTCGTTGAGGATGACGATGATGTTCGATTTGGAAGTGCCGACATTGTTGAGTGCCTCGAAAGCCTCACCGCCAGTGAGCGATCCGTCGCCGATGACGGCAATATGCTTGCGCTGGGTATTGCCTTGCAGTTTGGAGGCGATGGCCATGCCGAGAGCCGCTGAGATGGATGTCGAGCTATGACCAGTACCGAAGGCATCATAGGGGCTTTCGCTGCGTTTGGGGAAGCCGCTGATGCCGCCGTAGGTGCGGATGGTCTGGAAAGCGTCGCGTCGACCGGTGAGAATCTTATGGCCATAGGCCTGGTGACCCACATCCCAGATAAGCTTGTCGTCAGGGGTGTTGAAGACATAATGCAGGGCCACAGTGAGTTCAACGGTCCCAAGACTGGAGGCGAGGTGACCGGGATGGGTGGAAAGAGTATTGATAATATAGGAGCGCAACTCGTCGGCGACGGGTTGCAACTCGCCAACAGAGAGTTTCTTTAAATCGGCAGGGCTATTTATATCGTTGAGGGTCATTTAGATTCGTTTTTTGTACCGAATTGGTAGCTTGGAGCTGATTTGGGAAGGGGCTCGAAGTTTTTGTTGAGCTTCTTGTCGGTCAGACGGCCTTGGGCGCCCTTGCGGCGTTCCCATTTGCCGTCAACAAAGGAATAGGCAACTTCCACTCCGGAGGGAGAGTAGTACTGGAAGAGGCCTTCCATTCCAGGCACTTGGGGCTCCACCTCGTCGAAGATAATCATCTTTTCCTGATGCTCCTTTGTTTTCTCCACAGTGTGGTAACGATTGGTGCCCTTCACTTTCTCGCGTTTGCGTTCCACTTCTTGCACATACTGCGTCTCGAAGGAGAGATTGACGGCGGCAGCATTGCTGTATTCCAAAATGATACGGCGCAGATTGCGTTCACGGCGGAAAAGCGGGGCTCCGAACTGCAGCCTGCCGTTTCGTATGGTTACGGGCTCGATGATTTTGCGGTCGGTGATATTGTCGACACCATTCCAGCCGAGGAGCGTATAATAAGTGTGGCCGCCGGCCGAGGTTTGGATAAGTTCCTGATATACGGCACCCATCCATTTGTCGGCAGAAAGTACCGATTCCTCGCGGTTCATGATGTCCTCGGATTTGTCGTTGAGGACCAGGTGAATGAATTCCTCTTCTTTTTCGTCGTAGAACTGTACGGCACCGAAACATTCGAACTCGCCGTTGTCACGTACCACTGCCCATGTGAAAATGCGGAAAAGACCATCGGGAGAAGTCAGTACAGAGGCATAGTCGGGCAATTTCCAGCGCCATTTCTCCGACTCCTCCTCGTCCAAGGCAGAACTCAGAAGTTGCACGGCTTGTTCGGAGGCAAGGTAGCGCTCATTATCGGTAGGAGCTTCCGCCACCTTTACAATCAAATCTGTGAGGCGCGACTCAAAATCCTGCATGCGCAGTTTGTTCTGACCATTCGCCATGATGCCGACGAACAGCAGAAAAATAATGAGCATTGACCTTTTTATATTCATACCTTTTCAAAAACGCAACAAAAGTCCATTTATTGTTTGGACAACCATTTTTTGATTGTTGAAGAGTCAGAAACCCGGCAATTCTAGCCATAGAGTGGGCAGCATGAGAAGGAATCCAATGGCGATGAGAGCGAGGATGAACTTCCAAACCCATTTGAGCCATGTACCGTAAGGGATACGCGCAACACCAAGCACACCGATGAGAACGCCGCTGGTAGGTGTCAGCATGTTGGTGAAACCGTCACCGAACTGGAAAGCAAGAACGGTGGTTTGCCTAGAAACATCGATAAGATCAGCGAACTGCGCCATGATGGGCATGGTGAGGGCTGCTTTTGCAGAGCCGCTGGGCATGACAATGTTAAGCAAAGTCTGGAAGATATACATTACTCCGAGAGAGACCACTTCGCCAGTTTGCGTCAGGCCACGTGTCAAAGCATAGAGCAGGGTGTCGATAATTTTTCCGTCCCGCAGAATGAAGATGATGCCTGATGCCAGACCCACGACGAGAGCAGCGGAGAGGATATCCTTGCAACCTGCGAGAAAAAGTTTGGCAATGTCGTCGGCCGACTGACGGTCGATGATACCCGCAATGATACCCATGGCGAGGAAGAGTGCCGATATTTCTGCGATATACCAGTCAAATGCGAGCACACCGACAACTAGTGCAACGATGGTTAGAAAAAGCAGAATCAGAATGCAGGTGTGGCGAATGGAGAGTGATGTGTTTTCGGTTGCTTCCGCCCTTTCGCGCCAATAGTCATCGAGTTTATGAACCGGCGAACGTTCCGGCTTGGCTTTGACGCGGTGAGCATACCATAAAACAAATGCAATACCGATAATTGTCAGCACAATCCAACAAAAGAAACGATATTCAAGACCGGAGAAGAGCGGCAAATCGGCGATACCTTGTGCAATACCGATGGTGAAAGGATTGAGCATGGCACCAGCAAAACCTATGTGGGCAGCCACATAGCACATGCAAACACCCACAATTGAGTCGTACCCCATTTGTATGGCAAGAGGGATGAAGACCACCACGAAGGCAATGGTTTCCTCGCTCATGCCAAAGATGGCACCAAAAAGGCTGAACAAAATCATTACCAGAGAAATAATGATGTTGTCCACCCCTACCCTTCTGATGAGTTTGTAGCGGCTCAATCGTTGCACGCGGCGAAGGAACGCCATTACACCGACGTCGATTGCATGGCTGTTGTTGAGAATCCAGAATGCACCGCCCACCATAAGGATAAAAATGATGATGTCGGCCTTGTCGACAAAACCATTGAAGAAAGCCGAAAACACTTGCCATGTCTGTGGAGCGCTGTCAACAAAATGGAAGGAGCCATCCACCACCACTTCACGACCATCTATTGATTCTCGCAGGAACTCACCTGCAGGAACAAGCCACGTGAGCACAGCCGAAAACAAGATAAGCGCAAAAACAATTGTAAAGGTGTGTGGTATTTTCTTCATATTTTATTTGTCAAGTAAATTGAGAATGGGTTGTATCGCATGACTTGTGGTGAAAGAAGCCAGTACCGCTTCACGCTGTTGCCGTTGGGAAACATCGAATTCGCGCTGCATCAGCATGTGAAGACATTCACGCAGGGTTTCCGGGGTATCAGCTATCTTACAGAGATTCTCCAGACCTGTACCCCGTACCATATCGCTGTTTACCAAACAATGTCGTCCAGCGAAAAGTGAATTCAAGAGTTTTATTTTCAGACCTGTCGGCTGATTGGTTACCAAGAGATTCACTTGAGCGTCAGCAATCAGTTGATTCATTTGTGCGTCGTCTGGATTTTCCACCAGAGTCACATTCTTCATCTTTTCCACTTTCTTTTTAAGGCGAGTGGAAGGATGATTGCCTGCAATGACAAGTGGGTATTCCTCATCGAAGAATACATTATCCAACAAATAATCAACGGCATTGCGATTTTCTGTCACAGCAAGGTTGCCGTGATAGAGTGCATAGGTACCTAATCCGGATTGGGAACTGACGTCATTGAAGGGATGTGAACCGCTGACGAGCAGTACCTTCGGACATCCCATCCTCTCAAATGCCATTTTGTCGTTGGGAGAAATGGCAAACACTGCTGATGCACGGGAAAGAATAGACTCGTAGCGGCGTATCTTTACAGCATCGAGGCAAAGGTAAACCTTGCGGAATGGGTTGTGTTCCCCTGCCGCAAGGCGCGAGTAGTAGTTGGCCTCTACATTGTGTGCGCGGACCATCACAATTCTATCCTTCAGAAAGTTTTCGTCCTCAAGCAGAGAACAACAATGGAGTCCCTCTAGGAGTATAGGATACTTGTCTGCCATAAGTCGGCGTCGAAGGTCGTCGTTATCGCGCGAACAAACAATAAATGGCCGGCGAGAGAAATGCAATAGCGGAGACATGTTCCGCCGATAGTAAAAAACTTCTACACAATACTTTTTCAGTTCATCCACTTGCGGGCGTCCATAGGTGAAGCTGTGGAGGTGTACTTTCACTCCTGCCTCAAACAAAGATTTGAGACGGTAGAACACGTCGATAACACCGCCGTAGTTTGCAGGCAAGGGAACATTAAACGAAACTATGTGCAGATGCTTATCCATTGAAAGCCATATAGCTGTTCCGGTAGCGGGGATCGGTGGAGACATCTACCCCAAACCATGCAGGTGGCTGGAAGGTGTCGGCAGCATTAGTGTCGGGAAATTCTACCTCAACAAGATGCAATCCCTCATGGACTCCATGGAAGACATCGAGCTCCGCAGTATAATCGCCAAGGGGTATCTTATAGCGAGTCTTTAAAACAGAATTGCCGTTACATTTGGATTTGAGAGCATTATAGGTATCTTTTGAAAGGATGAATTCTTCTTCGCGGTTATGGATGGCCGATGAGGCGGTAGATATCTTCTCCTTGACAGTAAGAATATGCACATCGCCCATTCTGCGAATACGCAGGGTGGGCGATGTGCAGAGGTATGCTTGTTCAATCTCTACATGAGGATATCTATTCAAATCATCTGGTAGAGAGGCAACAAGATATTTGCGTTCGATTTCCATTAAAGGGTTGCAAGATAATCTGTGACGTTTTTCTCAATGCGTGCTGCAACGTCAGCACAGTCGTCTGCTTTCTGGAATTTTTCGCCGGTGATGTGTTCGTAGAGCTCGATATAGCGGTCGGAGATGGAGTTGACGATTTCTTCCGTCATTTCAGGCACTTTTTGGCCTTCCTTTCCCTGGAAACCGTTGTCCATAAGCCATTCGCGGACGAACTCTTTGCTCAGCTGGCGCTGGTGCTCCCCTTTTGCAAGGCGCTCCTCATAGCCTTCAGCATAAAAATAACGACTGCTGTCTGGAGTGTGGATTTCGTCGATGAGGTATATTTTGCCATCACGTTTGCCAAACTCATACTTGGTGTCAACCAAGATGAGTCCTTTGCTGGCAGCCATCTCTGTGCCGCGCTGGAAGAGGGCAAGAGCATATTTCTCAAGCTGATCGTAGTCCTCCTTGCTGACGAGACCTGTACGGATAATCTCCTCACGGCTGATGTTCTCGTCGTGACCTTCATCGGCTTTAGTTGTAGGGGTAACGATGGGTGTGGGGAATTTTTGGTTTTCCACCATTCCTTCGGGAAGCTGGACACCACAGAGAGTGCGGGCACCTGCTTTGTACTCACGCCAAGCGCTACCTGCCAGATATCCACGGACAATCATTTCGACGCGGAAGCCCTCGCACTTAAGGCCCACGGTGACCATAGGATCAGGGGTGGCAAGTTTCCAGTTGGGCAGAATATCTGCAGTGGCATCAAGAAACTTGGCAGCAATCTGGTTCAGCACCTGACCTTTGTAAGGAATACCCTTGGGAAGTACCACATCGAAAGCCGAGATACGGTCACTGACCACCATGGCCATGTATTTGTCGTCGATGTTGTACACATCGCGGACTTTGCCCACATAGAGGCTTTTCTGTTTTGGAAAACTGAAGTTGGTTTTTACGATAGCATTCATATTATTCATCTAATTTGTTTGCAAAAAATGTGAAATTGACTTTACCGTAATTTCGATGCTGCCAGAAATGGGGATGGTCTTCAAAAGAATAGTCGCGAGGATGTTCGAGGATAAAGATACCGTCATCGGTAAGAAGATTATTAGAGAAGATGAGGTCTGGCAGTGTTTCGAGACCGTTGATGGCATAGGGTGGGTCGGCAAAAATGATATCAAACTTTCTGGTGGCACGTTTCAAAAGGTCAAAGACATCCGCACGAACCACATGCATATTATTGATGGAAAGCCGAGAAACCTCCGTTTTAATATAATCGGTACAGGCGTTACTGATATCTATAGAGGTTACTTCGCGCACTCCTCTAGAGATAAATTCAAGAGAAACAGCTCCGGTGCCAGCGAAAAGGTCCATGACAGAGCACTCTTCAAAATCGACATAATTATTGAGGATATTGAAAAGACTCTCGCGAGCCATGTCCGTGGTTGGGCGGACAGGCAGGTTGACCGGCGGATTAAGACGTCTGCCTCGGAGATTTCCTGCAATGATTCTCATAAGATAAGCGCGTTTCGATAAGTATGAAGCGACTTGAAAGAGGGATTGAGATAGGAGGAGTGGGTACCTGTAAAGAGTGTCGTTTGAGGGGCGTAAGGACGAAGGAGAGAGAATCGGTTCCGGTCAATGTCCCCACAGAGAAGGAGTTCTAACCCGGGTGTATCGAGATTATAGGTTTTTATGAGTTCTACTGTATGAAAGAGGACCTCATTGTCGTTGCTACAAACAATGGTATTGCCACAGAGATAGCGTCCGTCGCGATAGGCTGCAAAATCGATGGCGGTTTCTCTCCAATGAACAAGAAGCATCGGGTGCTCTTGACTGCGAGCGCAAATGGCGGGCGCGGTCAATCGTAAGTGTTGATTAACCACAGAAAGACCCGGCAAAGCGACCTTGAAAGCGGTGGTGAGTGCATCGTCGGCTGCAAAAACAGCTGTGGATGCGAGTTCTTTGCAAGGGGCTGCCAGAATTGAAGTGGTGTCGCAACCGACAAATTTAAGATACTGCCGATTGGCGGCGGCGGAATAGAGCTCGTTGGGTACCCAGGTGCTGGCATCGCTGATGACAACCAACTGCATGGAAGCATATCCGAGAGGTCGGATAGAAATGGAAGCGAAGAAAGCTTTCAGTGAATTCATCGTTTCCGTCATGGAACTGGAATGCTCGCCTTCAGCTTCACCAAAGGTGAGCAGGATGCCCGATGAGGTTATTTCTGAAAAAGAAAATCCATTTGACCGGAGGCAAATGGATAGTCTTTTTTCGTTAGCTGCAACCTCGTTCTCAGTGGTTATGAGCGATTTGCAAGAATACATAATTTTAATGATTATTCAAAGTTACCATCGGTGACAGCCTGTGTCATGTCACCCACTTTCCAACCAGCATAGCGACCAGGAACCTCGGTGACCTCAGCAATTTTGTTGACGACAAGTTGGTGATCCATGTCAGACAGGAGGGTTTGGAGAGAGACCTGGCATTCAAAGACGGGGACAAAGAATCCGCTCTTTTCAAGCATGCCAGCACGAAGTTCGAACTCGTTCTCTTCGCCTTTGGGATAGGGCACATAACGGAGATTCTTGATTTCCTCGTCATTAAGTTGACGTTTGTGGCCATTGGCATCAATCATGGGGAGTTTGCCATCCTCACGGAGTTTGGCAATGGGATTGACCAACATCTCCACACGGGAGATATAGCCAAGTTTCACAGCCTCATTTTCAGGCATTTCATTGATATCGACATCGGCAGGAATCTTGTCGTGGTTGACGACTTTGCTAACGACGCGCATGCTGTCTTCGGACATGAGGCGACCGATCAGGGTGTCGAAACTGCCGCAGTAGGAGCCGTAGGTGACTTTATAGGCTTCCTCAAGGGTGCGAATGGATTTAAGTTTCTCGGCACAAGCATCACGGCGCTTGGTATACTCCGTGTCAAAACGGACAGGCTTCATAATGCTGTCGTACAGGACGTAAGCAAGGCCCACGATGAGTACGGCAAGGAGAATCTGAATGATTGTTTTAGCTTTCATATTGATATTCTGTTTTATTTTTTCGTAATTGAAATCGGGTGCAAAGATACGAAGAAAATGTGAAATGGTAAAAAAAAAATGAATTTTATTTTTTATTTTAGATTCTCACAAGGTTCTTGGGCGATGTGACGGAGGCAAATATTAATGGATGGGTATTGTTTAGAGAGTCGCTTGGCAAGTTGTTCTGCACAATAAACAGAACGGTGCTGTCCCCCAGTGCACCCAAAGGCAACCTGAAGATGAGTGAAGTTACGTTCAAGGTATTTGTCGACAGATTGCGCAACAAGAGCAAATGCATGGGAAAGAAATTGGTCAACAGGTTGTTGTTGCTGAAGGAATTGAATGACAGGCAGGTCTTTCCCTGTGTAGTTTTTGTATTGAATATAGCGTCCAGGATTTGGAAGTGCGCGGCAGTCAAAAATGAATCCGCCGCCATTGCCGGAAGGGTCGGTGGGAAGATTATTTTTATAGGAAAATGAGCATACAGAGACGGTCAAAGTTTGGGAAGGGAGAACTGCGTTAGAAACTGAGGTTGATGACACAATGGGAGAATATTCAATACCTTCTATTACTTTGCGGAGCTCAGGGAGTTGGGAAAGGAGTTGGGGGTGATTTTGTATGAGTTGCTGTAGGTTGTTGAGGGCAAGCGGAATTGATTGGAGGAAATACTCCTTGTGCTCAAAGAGTCCGCGGTAGCCATAAGCACCGAGCGTCTGGAGAATGCGTACGAGGACGTAAGACCAGAAATGACGGATCCATTGTTGGCGGTTATCACCCTCAAGCTGTCTGCTGTCGAGGTAATGATTGAGAAGATGTTGGCGAATGGGTTCCGGAAGGTCACTTTTGGCACTATAAAGAAGTGAAGCGACATCGTACTGGGCCGCGCCTCTCCTACCCCCTTGAAAGTCTATATAGTATAATTCGGAATTCAATCCAACCATGATGTTTCGCGGATTGAAATCGCGATAGAGGAAGTAATTGGTGTCAGCGGAAAGAAGAGTGTCTGCAAGAGTGTTGAAGTCGTCCTCGAGATGTTGTTCGTGGAAGGGGGTGTGCGTCAGTTTGAGAAAATGGTATTTAAAGTAGTTTAGATCCCAAAGGATAGATTGTCGGTCGAATTCTGGACGTGGGTAGGCATGCGAAAAATCGGCGTCAGCACCGGCAATCTGGATAGATGCGAGGTCCGAAAGGGCTTGCTCATAGAGGAGAAGCATCTGTCGGTCAAATCCCCCACCCTTTTGCTTTTTCTGACGTAGAATGTCGTAGAGCGTCGTGTCGCCAAGGTCTTGCTGAAGGTAAGTACGCCTGTCGGCGCTAATAGCATAGACCTCAGGGACATTGATTCCGCGCGAACGCAGGTGCTGAGCGTAAGAAAAGAATGCTTCGTTTTCTTGTATGTCATCGTTGATACAACCTATGGCTGTACGTTCGGAGTTTTCCAAACTACAGGAGAGACGGTAGTATCGCCGGGAGGAACCGTTCGCACCGAGGGAGAGGCACTGAGAGGGAGCGGTGCCTGCCCATTGTCGGAAGAGTTCTTTCATTGTTGTTCTTCGGTGGCTTCTTCCTGCTGGTGGGCTGCACGGACCTCATCGAGCATACGGCACTTACCTGTGAATACGGCACCGGGTTCGATGGAGAGTTTGTTGATGAGAATATCTCCTTTGACGCGCGCGGTGGCGTGGAGAGAGAGAAGCTCCTTAACTGAGAGGTTGCCGTTGACTGTGCCAATGACGTTGGCGTTCTGACACAAGATGTTGCCGTTAACGACGCCAGTGTCACCGATGACGAGTTTTCCGTTCAGCTGGATGTTGCCTTCAAGGGTACCGTCGAGGCGGAAGTCGCCGGTGGCGGTGATGTCACCTTTGATAAGGGTGCCGTTGTTGATGATGTTGATGGGGCTGTTTTCAGTTTCCATTGTTCTTGCCATTTTATTAAGGTTTAAGGTTATTTATTTATTCTTTAGATGATATTTTCGGAAGAAAGGTAGGTAAGCATCAAGTTTCTTTCGGTTGTAGAAAGTGGCATAGTTTTGGGTGGAGATAAAGAAGGATTGTACATCGTTGTCGGAATAGGCGCGCAAAGGACTGTCGTCCTGGGTAAGGTGACTCCAGTAGTTGCGGGCCTGTTCTTCGTTTTCAAACCGGTGGATTGTAATGAGTTGCGTGGTGTCGGTGAAGAGTGTTGCATTGACCTTGTAACCCGCATTGGAGTAGTATTTCATGTTGAAGTCAGCAATGCGGTATTGAAGTTCGGTGGCACGTACGGTGCGGTCGTTGACGAGAACAAGAACGTAGTACTGCTGGTTGGGTCGGTAGCGATAAACTTGGGACTCGGCAGGGAGTTGGTCGTTGGAAGGTTGGGAATTTGTCGTCGGGCGTTGGGTAGAGGCTGCCACATTGACAGTTTTGTTGTTTTGAGTTGTTGGTTTCTCGTCTTCGGAGATATCTTCGGAGTGGAGATAGGCGGAGTCGTTACGGAGGAAGTTCAGTTGTGCGAGTGCAATAGGATGTATGGAATCGTTGTCGGTTGTGGAGTTGACAAGTGAGTCGAGGATAGCGATTGCATCGTGGCGGTTTCCGGTCTGTGCAAGAGCAAGTGCATGCCAGAAACGGAAACGGTGGAGTGCGGGATTGCCGGGGTATGTCTCTTCGGCTTCGGAGGCAAGTTGGATGACGGAACGGTAGTGGTGACTGGTGTAGTGGTCGTAGAGCTGTTGGTAGTCTTCGGTAATGCGGCGGTCGCGGCGAATGAGCTCCCGGTAGTACTCGTTGTCGCGTATAAGGTTGGCAAAATCAGAGTCGGGAAATCCCATGAGAACCATGTCGCGATAGTAATTTGCCTGAGGAGTGTTTCCCTGGCGGTCGTAGATGCGGTAGAGCATATAGAATGCTTGAACAATTTCGGGGAAGGAGGTGTAGTTGTCGGCAAGGCGATGGTAGCATTGGAGAGAAAGAGGGATGTTGCCGACGCCATCGTAGAAGATATAGCCTGCGTTGAGAAGAGAAATGGAGGTGAGAGAGTCGATGGAGTCGAGTGCTTGTTGTGTTGTGGGAAGGTCTTTGAGATAATAGGCGACACAATGGGGATCGTTAGGGTCTCCATTTTTAGAGTTTGACGTTTTAAGGTCGGTCTTCAATGTGTCGGAAGCGGTTGCATCGGATTGTTCCGTTTCATCACCCTGCTGTTCGTCAAAGAGTGAGGCAAGAGAGAGCGTGTTTTTATTGGAAACAAACCACAGGTCCTCAAGTACACGCATACCCCAACGCTGGCGGAAGGTTTCTTTCCCTTTGGAAACCGTCTTGGGATTGTAGAAGTACCAGTCGCCATTGAGGGTGTTCTGCTGGGTTTGGGCTTCATTGAGGAGTTCGGCGAGGAGTTCTTTTTCTTTGGCTTCCTGTTCCTGCTTGCGAAGTGTGTCGATGCGGGCGTTAATCAGGGCGAGGCGTTCTTCCTCCGGCATTGCCGCGATGCGGAGAATGGAGTCGTTGCGGGAGTAGGTACGGGTGTAGGATGCGAGTTCAGTGAGTATGTCGGAGCGCCGTTTGATATCGTGGTAATGAGGATATTCGGAATCAATGTTTTGCATGACGGTGTCGTAGTAGTACTGGGCATGGTCATAGTCCTGGAAGATGTCGTAGAGTGTTTCGCCGAGTCGGAGTGCAGATTGTGCTTTCTGTGCGCGGTTGACGGTGGCGGCAGCAACGGAGAGACGGTAGTTGTCACAAGCCTTGCGGGGCTGGTTGAATCCGAGGTACATCTCGCCCAGGGCGAAGTAGATTTGATCGTGGTATTCCTTGTTTTTCTTGTCGTCGAGGAGGTCCTTGAGCTGTTTCTCAAGCCGCCGGATATCGGAATGC
The DNA here is from genome assembly GCA_900317285.1 of uncultured Bacteroidales bacterium. GTDB lineage: Bacteria > Bacteroidota > Bacteroidia > Bacteroidales > P3 > Colimorpha. The sequence goes on from ONGA01000010.1 coordinate 65,010, forward strand.
TGGAGGTCGGCACATGACGCTTCTCCCAACTTGGCGTTGAATTCCATCACGTAGGGTATACGATAGTGCAATACCTGATGGTAGTATTTGGCGGCCACAGGACGTTTGTCGAGCTGGCGGTAAATTTGTGCGAGGAGGAAGGTGAGCCTGGCTTTGGCGTAGCTGTCGCCGGAGCTTTCAATGGCGAGGTGGATGTATTCGACAGCTTTTTTGTATTTTTCCTGAGGAACAGTAGCCTCAACCATGGCGGTATAGAGCTTGTCGCGCTGGGAGCGGGAGAAGTTGCCTTGAGACAGGTTGTTGACAAGTTGGTCGAGTGCGGTTTCGGCTTCGGAGTAGCGTTTTTCGCGTATGAGACAGCGTGCCAGGAGAACGGCGCCTTCATCGCCGGCACGGGTGCCGGAGAACTGTGAGACGAGTATGTTGCAGGTGTTGACGGTGGAGATGTAGTCCTGCTTATAGAAAGTGGCATAGGCAGTCAGGAGGTAGCATTCCTTGATGTAGGGCACGTGCTCCACTCCCTTGAGGTAGATGCTATGCTTTTTGATACCCTTGATGCCTTTTTCAATGGCCCGGTCCATCTGGGGATAAATCGAGCGGGCGTTTTCCTCGGTGCCAAGCTGTTCGGGCGGTAGCAGGCGGGTATAGTCGTCGACGGCGGTGGTGGCGAGGGTCTTGCGTCCTTCCTTCAGACTTTCGTTGCCGTTCCACCAGACGTTGTAGTGACAGGTGGTGTTGTGGTACTGAATGTTGCCCCAACGGGCTTTGTGGGTGGAACAGGAAATGAGGATGAGGAGCGAAGATAAAAGAAGACAACGGGAGACAAAGGACAATACAAAGCCTTTGCCCCTTACATTCCGCGAGCGGAGTGATTTGTCTCCTTTTATCTTCATTAATTCCCTTTTTTACACATTGAATCTGAAGTGCATGATGTCGCCATCCTGGACAACGTAATCTTTGCCTTCGACGGAAATCTTGCCTGCTTCGCGGCATTTGGCTTCGGAGCCGAGGGCAACATAGTCGTCGTACTTGATAACTTCGGCACGGATAAAGCCACGCTCGAAGTCGGAGTGGATAATACCCGCAGTCTGAGGTGCTTTCATTCCCTTGCGGAAGGTCCACGCGCGGCATTCCTTGGGACCTGCAGTGAGGAAGGTCTGGAGGTTGAGGAGGCGGTAGGCGGCCTTGATGAGGCGGTTGACGCCGGACTCCTTGAGACCGAGGTCCTCGAGGAACATCTGTTTCTCCTCGTAGGTTTCGAGTTCGGCGATGTCGGCTTCGATACCGGCACCAATGACGAGCACTTCGGCGTTCTCGTCCTTGACAGCCTCACGGACGGAATCGACATATTTGTTGCCGTTGACAACAGAGTTTTCATCGACGTTGCAGACGTAGAGCACAGGCTTGGTGGTGAGGAGCATAAGGTCGCGTGCCACTTCGGCCTGGTTTTCGTCGAGCTGGACGGTACGTGCACTCTTGCCTGCAAGGAGGGCTTCCTTGTAGAGGTCCATCACCTCGACAAGTTTTTTGGCACGGGCGTCGCCACCGGCTTTGCCTTTTTTGACTTCTTTGTCGTAGCGGTTCTCGATGGTTTCGAGGTCTTTGAACTGGAGTTCGAGGTCGATGGTGAGTTTGTCGCGCACGGGGTCCACGGTGCCGTCGACATGCGTGATATTGTCGTCGTCGAAGCAGCGGAGCACGTGGATGATGGCGTCGCAGTTGCGGATATCGGCAAGGAACTTGTTGCCGAGACCCTCGCCTTTGGAGGCGCCTTTGACGAGACCGGCGATGTCGACAATCTCGACGGTGGCGGGTACGACGGAGGCCGGGCGTTCAATCTCGACGAGTTTGGCGAGGCGTTCGTCGGGGACGGTGATGACGCCGACGTTGGGTTCGATGGTGCAGAACGGGAAGTTGGCGGCCTGGGCTTTAGCGTTGCTGAGGCAGTTGAAAAGGGTTGACTTGCCAACATTGGGCAGTCCTACTATACCACATTGGAGGCTCATGATGATTTAGAGTTTTAAAGTTCCTTTTCTATCAGGTATTGGTTGCGGGTGGTGGAATTGCGGCAGATGAGTTCGCCGAGGAATCCTGCAAGGAAAAGAATGACGCCCAGGATGAGGAAGAGCATGGAGAGGTAGAACCAGACGCTGGTGGTGAGGGCGATGCGTCCGGAGAGGCGGAGGATGATAACGATAATCAGGGAGATGAGGCCGAAGAGGCCGGAGAGGCTTCCCACGGCACCGAAGAAGTGCATGGGCTGTTTGCCGAATTTGGACATGAACATGATGGACATGAGGTCGAGGTAGCCGTTGATGAAACGGTTCATGCCAAATTTGGTGACGCCGAACTCGCGTTTGCGGTGCTGGACGACTTTCTCGCCGATGTTGGAGAAGCCAGCCCATTTGGCGATGACGGGGATGTAGCGGTGCATCTCGCCGTAGACTTCGATGGACTTGACGACGTCGCGGCGATAGGCTTTGAGACCGCAGTTGAAGTCGTGGAGTTTGATGCCGCTGAGCATGCGCGTGGTGCCGTTGAAGAACTTGGACGGAATGTTTTTGGCGAGTTTGGAGTCGTAGCGTTTCTTCTTCCAACCGGAGACGAGGTCGAATCCGTCTTCCTTGATCATGCGGAAGAGTTCGGGGATTTCGTCGGGGCTATCCTGCAGGTCGGCATCCATGGTGATGACGACGTCGCCCTGGACGGCGTTGAAACCGGTGTTGAGGGCGGCAGATTTGCCGTAGTTGCGGCGGAACTTGATGCCACGGTAGGCGGGATTGGCTGCATGGAGTTTCTCGATGACATCCCAGGAGCCGTCTTTGCTGCCGTCGTCGACCATGACGACTTCATAGCTGAAACCGTGTTCGCGCATCACTTTGTCGATCCATTCGGCCAGGTGCGGGAGCGATTCTGCCTCGTTGTATAGGGGTACTACAATAGATATATCCATATTATATATGTATTAATGTTTTGTTTTTATTTCGGGTTTTTCGTTTTTGAAGATTACGGCGGCAAGGAAGGCGCCGAAGGAGCCGAGGACGGCCATCTTGATGCCCGTGACGAGTGCCCATGCAGCCGCCCAGTAGTTGATCTGCGGGTCGTCGACGGTGATTTCGTCGCCGGTCATGGTGAGGACGAAGAGGGCGGTCTGTTGCGGAACGGCGATGCAGAAGGCCCAAAGGAGCAGCGCGTAGAGGATGCTGGCGACGAGGGCGGTGCCGATGCCGAAGAGCATCAACTCCTTGAGAGTGACGCTTTTGTCGGGCAAGGCATTGCGGTAGGCGATGGCGAAAAGGAAGATGGAGAGGAGGAGGATGGCGTCGGAGATGTAGGACTCGGGACTCTCGGCAGGGAGTCCAATGAGGTGGCGCACAAGGATGTAGAGCGACAGGAGCATGCCGGCAATGAAGCCGCAGCGGAGGTAGGCGCGGCGGTAGTTGCCATGGATGGTGGACTGGTATCGATGGAAGAATTTCATTGTCGGTTGTCCTGTTTTTAGTTTTTTTCTCCTATGTTATAGAAACGTTTTCTCCTATGTCCGGTTGGTTTTTGTACTACATTATAGAACGGTTTTCTCCTATGTCTGAATTTTTTTCTCCTATTGTTTTACTACCATTTAACTACCATTCTATATCGGTTGTTCTATTATTCTACTATGATGCGTATATGATGCGTATATGTTTCTCCTATGTCGGGGGGTTATCTGACGTTTTTCTCGAGTGCTTTCCTGACTCTGGATTTTATTTCGAGTGCTTTCTTCTCGGCGGCGCCGTGGCGCTTGGGTTTGTAGAGGTCGGCGTAGCGTAGTTTGCCGAGGGTTATCTTGGGAGAGAAGATGTTGCCTTTGACGTCGACGGCGATTTTGGCGAGGAGCGGGTTCTTGAGCAGTTCGAGGTGGTAGGCGCAGGTTTTGTCGATGTTCTGGACACCGGATGCGCAGATCTGGTAGGAGCCGACGTTGAGGAGGAACGGGAGGACTTCAACTTCGGTGCCGAAGCCCGCGTCCATGCATGTCATCTCGACAGAGAGGCTGTCGATTCGTATCTTGTTGTCTTTTTCTTTCCACTTTTTGAATCGCATGAGTTTGGCGATGGTGGCGAGGTTGCTGTTGTCCATGACGACGAGGTCCTTGCCGCTGATGGCCGCTGCGCCCATGATGGAGGAGAGCTTGGGCTGGTAGCGCTCGTTGAGGTAGGTTTCGCCCGCGAGGTGGAAGTCGGCGTTGCCGTCGAAGGCGGAGAGGAGCGGGACGAGGGTGTCGATGCAGGGAATCATGGAGATGAGCTCGTCGATCTGTATGTCGAGGAGGTGGAAGTCGATGGCGGTGAAGAGGTTGGAGGGGCGCGGGGAGCGGTAGAATGCCGTGAGCTGCATGGTGGCGGCTTTGCAGACGAAGCCCATCTGGTCGAGGATGGCGACGCCGTCCTTGATGGTGAGGCTACCGGCGACGTCGTTGAGGTCGTTGCCGAAAGCGATGCTGCGCTTGATGTGTGTGTGGAGCGTAATGTCGACGTCACGCGGCACGATGAAGGGGTTGGCGTCGGCCGGGGTGGCATCTTCGCGGCGCATGGCCTCAAGGCTGTCGGGGTTGGTGCCGGAGCCGCTGAAGAGCGCCATGAGCTGGTCGACATCGGCATAGGAGGAGGTGAAATTGAGGTCGCCACGGAGGAGGGTCTTGTGGCTGAGCCATTGCTCGATGTTGTCGATGGTGCCATAGAGCTCGAAGTCGGAGTGACCGAGTTTGACCTGACAGGATTTGAGGTTGCAGTGGTTGGGCTTGTAGTCGAGATCGAACTCCGAAAGTCGCACAGCGTCAGGCATCTGTGGCGTGTAGAGGACAGCGCTGTGGGTGAAGGCCTCGAGGACAGGGTTGTACTGGAGGAGAGGATTTTTCTGTGTGGAGTCAAGTCGCACGGAGCCAACGAGTTTGAGTTCGCCGAGGGAGAGAATCGCCGAGTCGACCGTGGCCTCGGTCTCCCCCACCCTGATGTCGAATGCAGCTGCCAACTGGCTCTGCATGATGTTGTTGACACCGACGCTGATGTCTGGGTGTTCGACTTTGGCCTTGATGTTGTCCTTTATGGTCAGTTGGAGGTCGCCGGCTGTGATGTGTGCGTCGGCGAGTTTGTTGCTGTGCTCTTTGGCGGGAATGGAGAGGGCGAGGTTGAGGGAGGGCGTGACGGCGTGGATGGTGTCGTAGTTGAGGTCGAGGTTCTTGACCTTCAGGGTGCCGTTGGCATTGATTTTCTCCAAAGCCTTTTTAGTGAGGTCACTCATGCGGAAGGCGGCATGGAGGTCGAGGTCTGCATCGCCCTTAGCTTCAAGCTGCATTCCTTTGGGTATGAATGGCTTGATATCGGTGAGTGGAAGTGTTCCTTTCAATTTGGCATCCACCCTCATGTCGCCGAGGAGGTCGTCGGCGGATGCGGAAAGGGATATCTTGGTATCGCGTGTGCGTGCGGTGAGTTTTTTGATGGTGGCAGAACTCTTGTGTCCGCGGTTGAGGTCGATGGAGGCGGTGAGGTCGGCGTTGATTTTCTCGACCTTGCAAGGCAGCACGGCAGGCTGGCTGTAACGGCCTTTCTCCAGTTTCATGGCGGCATCGATGCGGGGCATGGTAGAGTCGGTGACGGTGCCGCAGACAGTGGCGTCAAGCGAGAGCTTGCCGTCGACATCCATGCCTTTCTTCCAGTCCATGTAGGTTTCGGGAACTATTGCCAGCAGCGGCTCCAGTTGCCAGGCACCGTCGGTGTTGGCTTTGATGTCGACAGTGAGGGGCGAGGTTTCGTTTGCCAGGCAAACTTGTCCGGCAAGGGCCAGCGCATAGTCGTCGATTTGGATTGTGGAATTGTCGAAACAGATTTCTTTCCGGTTGGGTTTCACTTTCAAGTGGGGCAGCTCGACTTTCAGCAGTTTCTTTTTTGACGCCTGAAGGTTGTCGTTGACGAACTTGTTGTTCCCCATTTCGATTGTCCCGTGCTCCACCTCCAGTTTCAAATCGCTTTCGGCCAAATCCATGTCACCTTTGCCATCAAGCTTCAGGACAATATTCTGGAGTTTTGTCTGGAGGGTGGGTGTTCCGATGGAGTCTGTCTGGTTGTACGTGAGGTCCTTGGTGCCCAAGCGCAGGACCGCATCGATATCGTCGCCTTTCATCGTGCCATTGGCATTCAGTTCCAAATCCTTGACCATGGCCAACATACGGGAGTTTGCCGAATCGCTCTTTTGGACGACCATTTTGCGGACCTCCAGGTCGAGGTCTCCGTCGATGTCTTTTTCTTTCATGCGACCTTTCAACGACATGTCGAGATGCCGCACGGTTGCCGACATGCCGTCCCTGTCGTCGTCGAACTTGGCGTTGAGGTTCTTGATTTTGATCTTCTTGAGGTCGATGAGCTCGGGCAGCGACGAGGTGCTGGTGTCTTTCTCACTGGGCGGGAGGATGTCGAAGTTGGCTTTGCCGTCGCGGTCGATGTAGAGGTTGGCGGAGGCATCGTCGAGCAGCACCTTGTGGACGATGACTTTGTTTTCTTTCAGGAAGGCGATGAGGTCGATGCCGACGGTGAGGGTGCCGATTTGGGCAACGGTGTCGTTGGGAGAGCCCTCCATGGGGTTGAGCAGGAGGACATTCTCTATTTTGAGGCCTGCATCGGGGAAGGTGGAAAGGAGGGTGAAGTCGACGTTGCCGAATGATGTGGGGCAGGTGATAAAGTTATCGGCAAGGTTGTTGACGATACGGGTGAGCTTGGAAGGGGTAAGAATGAGCCAGAGGACCACTGCGAGAGTGACGATTGTCAGTCCAAGCAGCGATCCCAGCGCTATCCATGTTATTTTCCAACCCTTTTTTATCGCCATGTTTCAGTGGTCATCTTTTTGTGAATGTCATTGTCCGGTCGGCCTCGTCTTTCCATTTCATTGAGGAGGAGGAGATTTCCTTGATGACATACTCGTGGGGGATTTCGAAGAGACCGGAGGTGCCACGGAAGGTGAGCTCCAGCTCGTCGCGGTCGAGGGTCCAGGTGAAATCGCCGTTGTTTTCATCGTCGGGGTCAAAGTCGCTGGTGACGACTTTGTTGCCCGTGCCGCCGCTATGGAATGTCCATTGTCCACGGCTGCCATTTTCCTGTTGCCAGGTGCCGACGAGCATGGCGGGGTCGACATCGATGTGCTCCTCGTCCTTGAAGCAGCCCACAAACAGGGGGCAGAGCATTGCCAGCAGGGCCAATATCTTTATTCTTCTCACCTCGGTAGTTGTCTTAACGTTTATTCATCAAGGACATACACGTCCTTGAGTGTGCGTCCATGCTCGTCGTAGTCGAGACCGTAGCCCACAATGAACTCGTTGCCAATGTTGCGTCCGACGTAGTCCACACGGTAGTCGCCCTTGAAGGCATCGGGTTTGAAGAAGAGGGTGCAGATTTTGACGCTGCGGGGGCGCAGTGCCCATACGGCATCGAGCATGTGGCGCATGGAAAAGCCTGAATCCACCACATCCTCAATGATAAGCACGTCGCGACCCTCGATTTCGGGCGGGAAGGGCAGCATGCACTTGACCTGTCCGGTACTGGACATGCCGCTGTAGGAGGCATAGCGGACGAAACTGACCTCGCAAGGGATGGTGAGGCGGCGCACAAGGTCGGAGGCAAACATGAAGGCACCCGTAAGTATCGGGCATGCCACGAGGTCGCCGTCTTTATAGTCGTTGCTCACTTCGGCGGCCAACCGGTGCACGATGGTGTCAATTTCGGCTTCGCAGATGAAAATCTTGAAGTTACGGTCTTTGACTTTCATATCTTTATTGATTTTGGTGTTTCAAATCCAGTTTGGGGCTCTTCGAGTCCTGTTTACGCCCTTTGCGGCTGGCTTCCTTTTTCAGGGAGTCTTTCTTGGGGAGTTCCCTCTTGTTCAGCTCCTTGGGCATTTCCTTTTTCTGCAGCTCTTCTTTAATCTCTTTTTTCACTGCAGGTTCGGGAATCACCTCCTCGGCAGTCGAAGGCTCCATCACCACACGGAGACCGAAGGTTTCGTTTTTCCCGGTCGGGATATACCAACTGCGGTCGTAGACTGTGCAAGTGGCAGAGGTGCTGCTGTAGTGACCTCCGCGCAGCACTTTGTGCTCCCCCTCGCGGGGACCGTGGGGATTCACGGCCTCCTCGGCGGTGTAGGCGTCGACCCAGTCCTGGCACCATTCGGCCACGTTGCCGCAGATGTCGAAAAGGCCCAGCTCATTGGGCATCCGGCTACCGACGGTATGTGTGCAGCCTTTGCTGTTCACGCAATACCAGCAGGAGGTGTCGAGGGTGGCCCGGACAAAGCCGGCGTAGGGCAGTCCCCTACCCTTGTTGCCCCCGCGTGCCGCGTATTCCCATTCCGCCTCGTAGGGCAGACGGAAACGCTTGCCGGTCATCTGGCTCAAGAGGGTCACAAACTGCTGCGCCTCCTCCCAGCTGACCGTCTCCACGGGCAGGCTGTCGTTGCCGGCAAATCTGGAGGGATTATCCCCCATCACGGCTTTCCACTGCCCTTGGGTGACTTCGAAACGTCCGATAAAGAAGCCGTCCACCGTCACGCGGTGCTCAGGGCTCGACTCCTCATAGGTGAGTTTCACGCCTTTGGGGGTCTCGTTGTTGCCCATGATGAAGCTGCCGCCTTCCACCCACACCATGTCTATCGCCACGTTGTCACCCAGCATCACAATGCTGTCCTGCGCCCTCATATTGGAAGACAGAAATAGCGAGAAAGACAATATCAAAGCCTTGCATAACAGGCTGATATTCTCACTTTTCCTGACTTCAAAAAAGGTGCTGCAAGACATAAGGCCTCTGTCTTCAGGCATTCATGTGGTCTTCGCTCCACTGCTCGGGGTTCTCGCGCCATTTGGCGAGGCTCTCCATCGAGTCGGGATGGATGTAGTCGCGTTCCCGTGCCACACTGAGAAGGGTGTCATAGTCGGTGAGCGTCACCAGCTCGACATTCTCGTTCTTGAAATTGTCGGCGGCAACCTGCAGGCCATAGGTGAAGATGGCGGCCATGCCTTTCACCGTGGCGCCTTTCTCGCGCAGGGCTTTCACGGCGATGAGCGAGCTCTTGCCCGTGGAGACCAGGTCCTCGATGACCACAACGGACTGACCGGCGTGGAGTTCGCCTTCAATCTGGTTGGTCAGGCCGTGGCTCTTCTGCTCCGAGCGCACATACACGAAGGGTTTGCCAAGCTCCTGGGCCACGAGGGCACCTTGGGGAATGCCGCCGGTGGCAACGCCGGCAACAACATCCACGTCACCCCACGTCTCGTTGATGATCTCGACGAAATGCTGGCGGATAAAAGTACGTATCTCCGGGTAGGACAATGTCACCCGGTTGTCGCAATAAATAGGCGATTTGCGGCCTGAGGCCCATGTGAAAGGATGCTCGTTGTTGAGCTTTACCGCTTTCACTGTCAATAAGAATTCGGCTGTCTGTGCAGCCATGTCTTTGTTTGTAATCATGCTGCAAAATTACATCTTTTTTTTAATATAGAGAAAAAAAAATTTTGCCATGTTTGGAAAAGTACTTACATTTGTACACCGCTTTCAAACGAGAGAATTAATTAAATCTATTCAATATGAAGAAATTATCTGTTACACTTCTCGCGCTTGCTTCGCCAATAATGGCTTTTGCAAGTGAAGCCGACCTTGAAATGCCGAAGGGATTTGCATCCACTCCCGATGCTTCCATCCTCTACTGGGGTTTTGCCGTCGTCATCCTCGGCCTCCTCTTCGGTTTCTGGCAGTTCAACAAGGTCCGCAGCCTCAAAGCCCATGCATCCATGCTTGAAATCGGCAACGTCATCTTCAAGACTTGCTCCACCTACCTCAAGCAGCAGGGCAAATTCCTCTTGCTCCTCTTTGTATTCATCGGCGCTGCCATCGCCCTCTATTTCGGCCTTTTGAGCCACATGAGCCTTGGCGCCGTGATTCTCATCCTTGGATGGACGGTCATCGGCATCCTTGGCTCCTACGGCGTCGCCTGGTTCGGTGTCCGCATGAACACCTATGCCAACGCCCGCATGGCCTTCGCCAGCCTGCGCCGCAGACCCCTCGACCTGCTCAACATCCCGCTGCGCGCCGGTATGAGCATCGGCATCGTGCTCATCTGCATCGAGCTCGTGCTCATGCTCGTCATCCTGCTCTTCATGCCCGAGAACCTGGCCGGCAGCTGCTTCATCGGCTTCGCCATCGGCGAGTCCCTCGGCGCCTCCGCCCTCCGTATCGCTGGCGGTATCTTCACCAAAATCGCCGACATCGGAAGCGACCTCATGAAAGTGGTCTTCAAAATCGGTGAGGACGACCCCCGCAACCCCGGCGTCATTGCCGACTGCACCGGCGACAATGCCGGCGACTCCATCGGACCCACCGCCGACGGCTTCGAGACCTACGGCGTCACCGGCGTGGCCCTCGTCTCCTTCATCCTCCTCGCTGTCCCCGACGAGTACAAGGTCCCCCTGCTGGTCTGGATTTTCGTCATGCGTATCCTCGGCATCCTCGCTTCCGTCCTCTCCTACTATATTAATGGCGCGATTGCCCGTGCGAAATATAAAAATGCCGACGACATCAACTTCGAGAAACCCCTCACCTCCCTGGTCTGGATCACTTCCATCATGAGCATCATCGGCACCTTTGTCGCCTCCTACGCCATCCTTGGCAACCTCGGCAACAACTGGTGGCTCGCCCTCTCCATCATCATCTCCTGCGGCACCCTCGGCGCTGCCCTCATCCCCGAGTTCACCAAACTCTTCACCTCCCCCACCTCCAAGCATGTCAACGAGGTCGTCAAAGCCTCCGAGCAGGGCGGTGCATCCCTCAACATCCTCTCCGGTCTCGTGGCCGGCAACATGGGCGCCTTCTGGACCGGCGTCGTCTTCTTCGTCCTCATGGTCATCGCCTACTTCGCCTCCTCCTTCTTCGGCATCGGCGAAATCTTCGGCACCTACTACTCCATCTTCGCCTTCGGCCTCGTCGCCTTCGGTATGCTCGGCATGGGCCCTGTCACCATCGCCGTCGACTCCTACGGCCCCGTGACCGACAACGCACAGTCCGTCTACGAGCTCTCCCTCATCGAGGACGACATCGAGAAAACCACCAAGGAAGTCGAGTCCGAATTCGGCTTCAAACCCGACTTCGAGAAAGCCAAATACTACCTTGAGGCCAACGACGGCGCCGGCAACACCTTCAAGGCCACTGCCAAGCCCGTCCTCATCGGCACCGCCGTCGTCGGCGCCACCACCATGATCTTCTCCCTCATCCTCATGATCCAGAAGACCCTCGGCATCGAGCCCGAGAGCATCCTCAACATGCTCAACCCCTACTCCATCCTCGGCTTCATCCTCGGCGGCTGCGTCATCTACTGGTTCACCGGCGCCTCCATGCAGGCTGTCACCACCGGCGCCAACCGTGCCGTTGAGTACATCAAGGACAACATCAAGCTCGACGCCAACGCCCCCAAGAAGGCCGACATCCAGAAGAGCCAGGAAGTCGTCAAGATCTGCACCAACTACGCCCAGCGCGGCATGATCAACATCTTCATCGCCATCTTCTGCTTCGCCCTCGCCTTCGCCTGCCTCTCCTCGCCCGAGAGCATCGGAGGTCAGAACGCCGTCTGCCTCTTCATCGCCTACCTCATCTCCATCGCCGTCTTCGGCCTCTTCCAGGCCGTCTTCATGGCCAACGCCGGCGGCGCCTGGGACAACGCCAAGAAAGTCGTTGAAGTCGACATGCAGGCCAAGGGCACCGAGCTCCACGACGCCTCCGTCGTGGGCGACACCGTCGGCGACCCCTTCAAGGACACCTCCTCCGTGGCACTGAACCCCATCATCAAGTTCACCACCCTCTTCGGCGTCCTCGCCATGGAAATCGCCATCAGCGAAGGCTTCCGCGGCATGGCACCCTGGTTCGGCGTCATCTTCCTCGTCATCGCCCTCTTCTTCGTCTACCGCTCCTTCTACAAAATGCGCATCAAATAACACGCCTTGAGCGATAAAAAACCCTTACCCCCGCCTGCATCCCGCAAGCGGGGGTAAACTTTTTCCAACCTCACCCCGGAAACAGAAAAATGCACCCCCCGACATAGGAGCAACTAAGAAGCATCATATACGCATCATAGGAGAACCCAAGGAGAAGTATAGGAGAATGGTAGTACAACCATAGGAGCCACTCCGGAGATCAATTAGATTTATAGATTACAGCCCGCCAGGGCTGGGAGAATAATCTACAAGATCCACAAGATTTGACTTCGTCTACGCTTCTGCATCTCGGCAAAGCAAGCGAGCTTGCTCTGCCCTCGACTTCCGAAGCTTCCTGCCCGCAGGGCAAGGGGCACCTTGCCTCTTTCCACTAGGCCTTGGAAAATAAATTTTGCAGTTCGGAATTTTCTTCGTATCTTTGCATCGTCATTCAACAGGGAATGACAGACATATAATGTTGTAACAAATGGAATACGTAATTATCATAGAAAAGAATGCCAATGGATGGTACACAGGGCAATGTGAACAGATTCCCGAAGCCATCTCGGAGGGGGCAACACTCGAGGAGCTGAAAGAAAATATGGCTGATGCCATCAAGATGGTCCTTGACTATAAAAAGGAAGAAACCCGTCAGCATTATCTGGGAAGAAAAATCTTCCGCCGTCGTGTTGCAGTCCTATGAAACGGCAAGTACTGATAAAATTCCTGACAGAAAACAACTGAATCCTTCTGCGTGAAGGGAGCAGGCATAGTTTGTACAGAAACCTTTCCAATGGCAAGTTCACCGCAGTGCCGCGCCATCCGGACATCCAGGAGATGACGGTGAAAAGCATCTGCAAGCAGTTAGGAATACCTCAATGTAAAATCAACTAAACATTATTTTACAGAAAAGAAAATTATATGCCGGTTCTGCATTCGTGGAACCGGCGCTTTTTGTTATTTTCCATCTGATTATGGAAAATAAATTTTGCAGTTCAGAATTATCTTCGTATCTTTGCATCGTCTTTCAACAGATAGAAAGACCGAGAGAAAGCGCGTTTTCTCTATTCCGCGAATGTGAACTTGGACACTTCACAATGGAATTAAGTCGGAATGAGTCAATGATTTCTCACTTGTATTGTATTCGTATTTTCTACGACATACAACGAGTGGAGCTATATCAAAAGACCTTATCTACTTAATTCCAAATTAAAAGGGAGTCCAAGCCCTACATTCGGGATAGGGAATATGGATGGCTCTACTTTCCTTGTTGGTTATAATTTCTCCGAGCCGAGAACAAAAAAAGTGCCTATGCGAAGATACTTTAGTCAACCACGGGAAGATGGCAAGTATTGTGTCGCAATGAAACGACTCGACACAGGTGAACTTGTCGAAATGGTCGGGGAGGTTTACTTAACCGAGACCGAATCAATGCAACGAGCTAAAGAGCTCAATGAAGATTACAATGAACAGCTAAAAACTGAAAAATCATGAAAAAAACACTAAAACTGATGGTAATGCTACTGTGTGTGGTCAGCCTCACGTCTCTCTCGTCGTGTTCGAAAGATATAGATGATGAAAACGGGAACGAAACATCAATGCAGATTGGAAACTATACATTAGGGAAATATCATCCCGCAAAAAAAATATCTTCTCTTAGGTGTTATACAAGTGGTATTGGCGGATATGGTGCAGAGGATATCCTTTACACATTCTCATGGGATGGTAATAACATTGACAAAATAGTAAAAAAAGATAAGTATGGGGAAATATCATACAAATATTACTATGGGGATAACGGTTATATAACCAAAATTGAAGATGGGGAAGGTCGTATTTACTCTGTAGGGTATTGGAAAGACAAAGTGTTACTTTTTGGCACTTCGGATTTTGATTGGGAATATGGTGATTATAATAGTATGCGATTTGAATTTGACAATAATGGCACACCAGTCAAGATATCAGGCACGGACGTCGGGGGCGGTGGTCGTGATGAATTGAATATGGTTGACGGAAATCCAACAAATATTACCTACAGCAACAGTTATGGTTCTCATACGTTGACATTCGACAATCATCCCAATCCTCTTAAAGATTTAATAATTCCTCCTTCGCTTCGCGAACGCATTGATCCGGTATGTCTTATTTCCAAAAATAATCTTGAATATTTATGGAGAAGTTCAACTCCTTCAATAACGTACGAAGGGGAAGAGGAGTATCCAAGTTCAAACAATAGTCTATATCCTATTGATATACTAATATCTTATGGGGTTGCTTTTGAAATAGAGTATCTAAACTAAAGAAACATGAATGGGGCGACCGCAACCGGTCGCCTTTTCTGTTTCCTTATCTTGAGTTGTCAAATATGAATTTCAAGAGCTGGTATTCACCTTGCACTTCATCAACGCATTCAAGTATATAAAATTAGGCGTACATTTCGGCCTCCTTGGTCAGTCTCTCGCTGCGGTGTACCCACACATAGATGTTCCTCCCTATCATGATTTCCTTACCTAAATCTAAAGGCTCGGATTATACAACTCGTCCAACGGGCGACCTTGTCATCCCCGCGACGGTAACACACGATGGCGTTACCTACAATGTCACCTCGATAGACGAGGGTGCTTTCGCAAACTGTACTGGTCTGACCTCTATTACCATATACGCTGAAGTTCCTCCCGCCTTGGGTGACAATGAATTCGAAGAAGTACCATCCAACATAAATGTCAATATACCGTGTGGTAATATCAATGCGGAAATCTACCAGCGCAACGGACAGGTGGTCGATGGTGCAGAGGACAACACAGTATCGTTCTACGATATCACCGGTCGCATTCTGGCCACCAAACAGGACTATGGTACGCCCCTGCGATTCGACGCTCCGGTCAGCGGCACTTATATGATAAAAATTGGCAACTATCAAGCAAGAAAGGTGGTGGTGATAAGGTGAGCCAAGGCTGAAATGTTAAAAAAGCCCTTGTAGATAACTTTTTTTACGGTGCATGGATATTTTTTCGTATCTTTGCACCGTTTTTATGTTCAATCAGAATTATCAGAAACATTAGATTTGTTCTTTTTGTTCTGATTGAGAAAGAAAAAGGAAACAACAATAACAGTATGGAACTGAAAGGTAAAATATCTCAAATCATTGGCGCTGTTGTGGATGTCACCTTCCCCGACGGCGAATCTCTCCCCGACATTTACACCGCCCTGAGCGTCGCTCGTCCCGACGGCCACCCCATCATCCTCGAATGCCAGCAGGATATCGGCGAGAACACCATGCGTTGCATCGCCATGGACTCCACCGACGGCCTCGAGCGCGGTCTGGAGGTCCTCTCCCTCGGCGGCCCCATCTCCATGCCCGTCGGCGAGAACATCAACGGACGCCTCTTCAACGTCATCGGCGAGACCATCGACGGCATCCCCGCCCCCAAGACCGAGAAGCGCTACTCCATCCACCGCGAGCCGCCCAAATTCGAGAACCTTTCCACCAGCCAGGAAATCCTCTACACCGGCATCAAGGTCATCGACCTCATCCAGCCTTTCCTCAAGGGCGGTAAAATCGGCCTCTTCGGCGGTGCCGGCGTCGGCAAGACCGTCCTCATCCAGGAACTCATCAACAACATCGCCAAGAAATACTCCGGCATGTCCGTCTTCACAGGCGTCGGCGAACGCACCCGCGAGGGCAACGACCTCCTGCGCGAGATGATTGAGGCAGGCGTCATCAAATATGGCGACGAATTCAAAAAGAGCATGGAAGAAGGCAGCTGGGACCTCAGCAAGATTGACCCCGAAGCCCTCAAGGATTCCAAGTGCACCATGGTCTTCGGCCAGATGAACGAAACCCCCGGCGCCCGTGCACGTGTGGCTCTGGCAGGCCTCACCCTCGCCGAGTACTACCGCGACGGCGACGAGAAGACCGGCGGACGCGACATCCTGCTCTTCATCGACAACATCTTCCGCTTCACCCAGGCCGGTTCCGAGGTCTCCGCCCTGCTGGGCCGTATGCCCTCCGCCGTGGGCTACCAGCCCACCCTCGCCACCGAGATGGGTCTCATGCAGGAGCGCATCACCTCCACCAAGCGCGGATCCATCACCTCCGTGCAGGCTGTCTACGTCCCCGCCGACGACCTCACCGACCCCGCCCCCGCCACCACCTTCGCCCACCTCGACGCACAGACCGTGCTCTCGCGCAAAATCACCGAACTCGGCATCTACCCTGCCGTCGACCCCCTGGAGTCCACCTCCCGCATCCTCTCGCCCGACGTCGTCGGCGAGGAGCACTATGAAATCGCCCAGCGCGTGAAACAGACGCTCCAGCGCTACAACGAGCTGCAGGATATCATCGCCATCCTCGGCATGGAAGAACTCGGCGAGCAGGACAAGCTGGTCGTCAGCCGTGCCCGCCGCGTGCAGCGTTTCCTCTCGCAGCCCTTCTTCGTAGCCGAGGCCTTCACCGGCATGCCGGGCCGCTTCGTCAACATCGAGGACACCATCAAGGGCTTCAAGATGATTCTCGACGGCGAAGTCGACTACCTACCCGAACAGGCATTCCTCATGGTCGGCACCATCGAGGAAGCCATCGAGAAAGGCGAAAAGATTTTAGCTGAAACGAAATAATGGTTAACGGTCAAAGTGGCCCCCATCAGACCCTTTAGACCCATTAGACCCACTAAAACCCATGAAAATCAAAATCACCAAACCCGACACCACCCTCTTCGAGGGCGACGCCAAGCTGGTGCAGCTGCCTGGCACGGGTGGTCAGTTTGAGATTCTCAACAACCACGCACCCATCATCTCCTCCCTCGCCAAGGGCAGCGTCCGCGTCGTGCTGGAGGACAACTCCGAACAGTCTTTCGACATCCGTGGCGGCGTGGTCAAAAGCCAGCAGAACGACCTCATGATACTGGTGCAATGAGTCTCTTCCTGCACAATGCAATGCTTAACGGTAAGGCCGTGGACATCACTATCGTCGACGGCCTTATCGTTAATGGGGAATGTGGACCGGATGCTGACGTCATCGACTGCACCGGTCTCGCCGTCTTCCCGGGATTGATGAACATGCACTCCCACGCCCCCATGACCCTCTTCCGCGGCCTCGGCGACGACCAGCCCCTGGACGTGTGGCTGAACAAATACATCTGGCCCGCCGAGCAGAAACTCAACGACGACCTCGTCTACCAAGGCACCCTCCAGGCCTGCCGCGAGATGCACGCCTCCGGCACCACGGCCTTCAACGACATGTACTTCCGTCTGCCCGCCATGGCGCAGGCCGTCCGCGACAGCGGTATACGCGCCCGCTTGGGACTCAACGTCTTCGGCGATGCCGACAACTTGAACGAAATAGAAAAACTCTTAACTCTTAACTCTAAACCCTTAACTTTCTCCATTGCCCCCCACTCCATCTACACCGTCAGCGAGAAAGGGCTCCGCCGTTGCGCCGACGCCTGCCGCGACCTCCATCTCCCCATGCACATCCACATGAGCGAGACCCAGAAGGAGGTCGACGACTGCCTCCGCGAGCACGGCTGCCGTCCGTGGGAATACCTGGACAAACTGGGTATTCTTGACCAACTGGGCGAGAACATCATCGCCGCCCACTGCCTGCACCTCTCCGACAGCGAGATACGTCTCATCGGCGACCACCATATCACCTGCGTCCACTGTCCCAACTCCAACCTCAAACTCGGCTCCGGCTACCGTTTCCAGATGCTCGAACTCATTGATGCCGGTGCCAATGTGATGCTGGGCACCGACGGCTCCGCCAGCAGCAACAACCTCGACATGATCGAGGTCATGAAAACCGCCGCCCTCCTGCAGAAAGGCTGGCGCATGGATCCCTCCGCGGTCCCTGCCGACCTCATCCTCCGCCTCGCCACCGGTGGTCACACCATCGCTCCCGGGCAACCCGCCTGCCTCTTCCTCGTCAAACTCAACACCTCCGACATAACTCAATCCGAAAACAATACGACCTCCAACCTCGTCTACGCCACCCATGGCGAAAATGTCAAACTGACCATCGTCGATGGAAAAATAGTCTACAACAATCTATGAAACGGCTGCTCCCCATATTGACGCTGGTGCTCCTCGCCTCATGCACCTCGCACCGTCACGACGACAAGATGATTTTCCGCTACAACGAATCGGCAGGCATCACCACCCTGGACCCCGCTTTCGCCAAGGACCAGAGCCTCATCTGGGGCTGCCGCCAATTGTACAACGGACTCGTCGAACTGGACAGCAACCTTAACGTCCAGCCCTGCATCGCCAAAAGCTGGACCATCAGCCAGGATGGCCTTCGCTACACCTTCATTTTACGTCAGGATGTAATGTTTCACGAGCCTGTATCACGGGTAGTTACATCACAAGACTTCATCTATAGCTTTAACCGTATTCTGGACCCCTCCACCATGTCTCCCGGAGTCTGGATTTTCTCGGATGTCGACTCCTTCAGCGCCCCCGACGACACAACTTTTGTCATCACCCTCAAGCGTCCTTTCGCCCCCTTCCTCTCCCAGTTGGGCATGGTCTACTGCTCGGTGGTGCCGCACGAAATGGTGGAGCGCTACGGCAAAGACTTCCGCAAGCACCCCTGTGGCACGGGTCCTTTCCAGTTCCAGTATTGGAAGGAGGGTGTCAAACTGGTGCTCCGCAAGAATCCCCATTACTTTGAGTTTGATTCTGAGAGCCACCGTCTCCCCTATCTCGACGCCATTGCGGTGACTTTCATCGTCGACCGCCATACGGCATTCCTCGAGTTTGTCAAAGGCAATCTCGACTTCATGAACTCGCTGGATGCCAGCTACAAGGACGAGATTCTCACCCTCGAAGGCGAACTCAAGCCCAAATATGCCGACCGCATCGACATGGTTGCCACGCCGTTCCTCAACACCGAATATCTAGGCTTTAACATGGAAAGTGCCAGCATCTTGCGCGACCGCCGCCTGCGGCAGGCAATCAATCTCGGCTTCGACCGTCGCAAGATGATGAAATACCTCCGCAACAACATCGGTGAGCCTGGTGTCTACGGCTTCATACCCCGTGGACTGCCTGGAGCCGCCGAGGAGCCGCTTTGCGAATTCAACCCCGAGAAGGCGCGCCAATTGCTGGCGGAGGTGCGGAAGCAGCACGGCACCATACCGACGCTAAAGCTCTCTGCCACTGCCAACTATTTGGACCTCTGCAAGTACATTCAGCAGCAGCTGGGATTGATCGGTCTGGATGTCAAGGTGGATGTCAACCCGCCTGCGGCGCTCAGCGAGCAGGTGGCACAAGGCAAATGCGACTGGTTCCGCAAATCGTGGGTCGCCGACTACCCCGATGCCGAGAATTATCTGTTGCTGTTCCACTCCCCCAACTGCGCCCCCGAGGGACCCAACTACACCCGCTTCAAGAACGCCACGGTGGACAAGCTCTACCTCAAGGCTCGCCGCACTACCGATGAGCACGAGCGCACGGAACTTTACAGGCAGATCGACAAGATCATCATGGAGGAATCGCCCGTCATCGTGCTCTACTATGACGAAATACTGCACTTCACCCACAAGAATGTCAAGGGGTTGCGCAGCAATGCAATGAATAATCTGGATTTACGCCACGTCAAAATCCTTTAGCTCCACCTTCCCGTCGGGTGTCATCACCGCATAGTTCCGGTTGTGCATCCAGTCGCCGACGTTGACGTATGTCGTTGGGCGAGGTGTGCATCCGCCATCCTTCGTTCCGCAGTCGATATTCATCACCAGCGGCGTATGGCGGTGACCGAAGATGCAATAGTCGAAATGCTCCTTCTGCAGGCGCTCTTTGCAGTAGATGACAATGCCCTCGCGGTCGTCGCCGAGGTAGTGCAGCATGTCGCGTTTGGCGTGTTTGCGTTTGTTGCCGTCGCTCCAGCGGTGGGCAATGCCGAAGGTGAATGCCGACGGCAGCATCTTGTACAGTTTCTGGCAGAAGCGGCTACGGAAGAACACCCTGACGAAGTCGAACCACAGGTCGATGTGGCCGAGCCCATCGCCGTGTCCGATGAGGCAGCGTTTGCCGCAGAGTTCCATCACCACGGGATCGTCGTGCATAATGGCGCCGCATTCGCGTTCCAGGTAGTCGAACATCCACATGTCGTGGTTGCCGATAAAGAAGTGGATTTCGATGCCGTCATCGGCCAGTTCGGCCAGTTTGCCCAACAGGCGCACATGTCCTCTGGGCACCAGGTAGCGGTAGGTGAACCAGAAATCGAAGATGTCTCCCAGCAGCAGCAGCGTCTTGCAGTCGTCCTTGATGCTGTCGAGCAACCGGCAGAGTTGCCGTTCCCTCTCCAGCGTGTCGCTACCGCTGCCGAGATGTGAATCCGTAATGAAGTATATCTTGTCTCTCAATTCCTGATGTCTAATTTGATTATCTCAGCCAGTTGCGCGGGTTCTGCGAGGTGGTGTTTTTCCAAAGCTGGAAGGCGAATTCAGCGCTGCCGTCGCTGTTGGTATAGACGGTGCCGAGGTTCTGTCCGGTGGCGACTTTGGTGCCCTCGCGGACGGCGACAGAGCCCATGTTGGCGTAGACGGTCATGTATTCCCCGTGGCGCACGATGACGCCCTTGGTGCCGTTGGGGCAGGTGAACACGCGGGTGACGGTGCCGTTGAAGACGCTCTTCACCGCCGCACCGGAGGCGCAGACCAGCTCGATGCCGTTGTTCATGTTCTGTCCGCCGGAAGCATGGGTGTAGCGGCCGTACTCACGACCCACCTTGGTGTAGCTCACAGGCCACGGCAGGCGTCCCTTGTTGGAGGCGAAGTCGTTGCTCAGGGCCACTTCCGCGGCACTGGGGGCAGGGGCGCTGACCACGTTGCCGCCACCCTTGCCGTTGCTGACGGTTTTGGCGGTGTTTTTGGCGCGTGCTTTCGCTATCTCCTCGTTGATGATGCGCTGTATCTGCTGCTGCAGCTGCGATTTCTGCTTCTCTTTTTTGGCAATCTGCTGCTGCAGGTTTTTCTCCTGCTGACGGCTGTTTTTCAGCGATTTCTGCTGTTGCTGGTGTTCACGCGAGAGTTCCTCTTTCTGCCGTTTCTGCTCGGCGAGGAGGGTGGTCTGCTCTTTCTGCTGCCGTTTCAGCTCCATGCCGACGTCGTTCAGTTCCTGCTCTTTCTGTCCGATAAGGCGTGCCTGGCGACGGCGGTAGCGGCTGTAGTCGCGGAAATATTTGGTGCGGAGGAAGGCGTAGTTGTACGACTTGGTGTCGAGCACCAGCACCAGCTTGTCCAGGTTGCCGCGTTCGCGGTAGAGCACGCGCACCACGCGGCCGTATTCCACCTTCATGCTGTCTATCTGTCCACGCATGAGGGCGATGCTGTCTTCGGTGGCGGAGACTTTCATGTTCAGCAGGTTCACCTGTCCGTTGATGTTGTTGATGAGCTTGGTGCGCTCACCGATTTTTTTGTCGAGCAGGGCTATCTGCTGCTGGCCGGTCTTGCTGTTTTTCTTGGCTTTGGCGAGCTGGTTGTTGAGGTTTTTGATTTCCTTCTCCACCTGCGCCCGCTCCTTCTCCAGCTGTTTCTTGCTTTGCGCAAGCGCTGTTGAAGGAAGTAAGAGGCAAGAACTAAGAACCAGGAAGACGCAGACAATCCTGCGCAAACTTCTTAGTTCAAGGCTCTTACCTCTTAGTTCACAGTTCATATTTCTTAATTCCAATTTAGGATTTTCTTGAAGTCATATTCTTCGGGGTTCGCCACATATTTCTTCGCGGCCTCGTAGTCGGCGGGGGTGATGTAGTCCATGATGTCGTTGACGTAGGACATGACCTTGTTCGAGTTGACGTTGACCAGGCGCGGCGGAATCTTGCCGGTCTCGGGGTCCTGCAGGTCTTTGAGGTAGAGCGGCGAGACGTTGCCCTGCTGGTCGACATACACCATGCAGCCGGTGCAGCCCTGATTGAAGAGGGTGTGCACGCCCATGCCCATCAGCGAGCAGTAGGTGAGGTCGAAGGCGATGGGGGTGTGGCAACGGATTTCGTAGCCGACCTCCACGGGGCGGGTCTTCACTTTCAGGCCTATCTCCTTGGCTTTGCGTTCGAGCAGGTCGTTGAAGATGTGGGCTTTGGACACTTTTCCGAGTTCGGGGTGGCCGTGCTCGTCGTAGCTGAAGTGGATGCCGGAGTTCTTGATTTCCTCGTCGCTCAGCGAGTGGAACACGCCCTCGCTGATCATGGCGGCACCGTAGTTGATGCCCATGATTTTGCGTTTGATGATGCAGGAGATGACCATGTTGATAATTTTCTCGACGGTGATCTCGGTCTTGTTGAAGAACTCGGGGATGATGACCATGGGATAGTGGCAGGCACCGGCGATACCGAGGGCGAGGTGACCTGCGGAGCGACCCATGGCGCTGACCACGAACCAGTTCTCGCTGGTGCGGGCGTCCTCCATGACGGCGGTGGCGAGCACACAACCCTGGGCTTTGGCGCTGTTGTAGCCGAAGGTAGGGCTGGAGTTGGGCAGCGGCAGGTCGTTGTCGATGGTCTTGGGAACGTGGATGTTGGCGATGGGATAGTGCTTGTCGGCCAGGAACTTGGCGATGCGGTTGGCCGTCGAGGCGGTATCGTCGCCACCCACGGTGACAAGGAGTTTGATTTCGTTGTCGGTGAAGAGCTTGAGGTTGAAGCGCTGTTCAAAATCCTCGGGAGTCGGTTTGAAACGGCTCATCTTGAGGATGCTGCCGCCCTTGTTGAAAATTTCGTCGGCGGTGAGGAAATCGAGGTCCTGCATACGGGGTTTGTCGGTGAAGAGGGCGCTGTAGCCGCCGTGGAGACCTATGACGCGGTAACCGTCGCGCAGGAAGGTTTTGGCAACCGAGGCGACGACAGTGTTCATTCCGGGAGCGGGGCCGCCGCCGGTGAGGATGGCAATGCTTTTCATAATAATATAGTATTCATTAAAATTACACTAAGGGATTCATTCAGAATCTGGGTGCAAAGATACGACATTTTTCCGACGTGTGCAAAATTATTTTTCCACTATCCGCAGAGGCCTCCGCAAACCTCCCATGACATAGGTGAATCATAGGTACGACATAGGAGCGACATACTATCATCCATAGACCTAGCATAGAGTTACCATAGAGGTACCATAGACCTAGCATAGAGTTAGCGGGTATAGTTTTTTGTGAATTAAATGGATGTATTGTTTTGAAAATCAGTGCCGATGATATTTATCTTCCTGACAATCAGCCTCTATTTTGATTTTCATATGGATTTTTCATCCCGTTTTGCAATTGCAAAGTTACGAAAGTTGAGCGAAATGGCAAAATTTTTTTTTGACATTTCCGAAATGAAGTAACGTCGGCGCTAGCCAAAGGTACGAAGTTTTTTGTGATTGTTTTGTCCTTTAACTACTTTTAACTACCTTTATCTATTTTAACTGGCTTGATTACGGGAAAATTTTTGTATTTTTGCAGTTTGAAAAGGATGGAGGAGAAGGTTCCATATTTTGCTGATGTGCTGTTGCCGTTGCATTTGCGCGACACTTACACTTACCGGATTCCGCGCGAGCTGGAGGGTGAGGTGCGAGTGGGCGTGCGCGTGGTGGTACAGTTCGGAGCGAAGGGCAGCCGGTTGTATTCGGCTGTTGTGCGGCGTGTGCACCAGGATGCGCCGCCGAGGATGACGAAGTATGTGATGTCGGTGTTGGACGAGGGGCCTGTGGTGAGTGAGCGGCAGATGGAGTTTTGGGAGTGGATGGCGCGGTATTATATGTGTTATCAGGGTGATGTGATGTCGGTGGCGCTGCCATCGGGGCTGAAGCTGGCGAGCGAGAGTGCTGTGGCGATTGACCCGGCGTTCGGCGGCGACCTTTCGGGTTTGTCGAAGTATGAACGGATGGTGGTGGAGGAGTTGAGCAAGCATTCTGTGATGCGTGTGGCGGAGTTGAGCCGTGCGCTGGGTTTGCAGAAGGTGATGCCGCTGATCCGCGGGATGATGGAGAGGGGTATTGTGGTGATGGACGAGGAGTTGCGGGAGCGGTTTGTTCCGAAGCGGGTGCAGTATGTCCTGTTGTCGGAAGATTACCAGGATGAGGATGCACAGAAGGGGCTTTTCGACGAGCTGGAGCGCAAGAAGCGTGTGAAGCAGGTGGAGTTGTTGATGCAGTTCCTGCAGTTGTCGCATTTCGGGAAGGAGGCTGTGGCGAAGGGTGTTTTGCCGAAGGGTTCGGCGTTGCAGACGCTTGTGAGGAACGGTGTGTTGAGGGTGGAGGAGCGCGAGGAGAGCCGCCTGGAGGTTTACGGCGACGGTGAGCTGACGGACCCTGCCTCGATTGTTCTCAACGAGGAGCAGCAGGAGGCGTTTGGTTTAATTGATAATGGAAAAGATTCCGTCTGGCTTCTGCACGGGGTGACTTCGAGCGGGAAGACGGAGGTGTATATTAAGCTGATTGACAAGGTGGTGAAGTCGGGCGGGCAGGTGTTGTTCCTGTTGCCGGAGATTGCGCTGACGGCGCAGCTCATCAACCGCCTGAGGAGGTTTTTCGGCGACAAGGTGGGTGTGTACCATTCGCGTTTCAGCGTGGGCGAGCGCACGGAGGTGTGGCGCCGCACGCTGAGGGGTGAGTACCGGGTGTTGCTGGGTGCGCGGAGTGCGTTGTTTCTGCCGTTCAATGATTTGCGGCTTGTTATTGTGGACGAGGAGCACGACAGTTCGTACAAGCAGTTCGAGCCCGCGCCACGTTATCATGCGCGCGATGCGGCGCTTTATCTGGCGCGCCTGTGGGGCGCGAGGACGGTGCTGGGGAGTGCCACTCCGAGTGTGGAGTCGTTTTTCAACGCGATGTCGGGCAAGTATGGCTTTGCGAGCATGCAGCAGCGCTACGGTGGTTTCAGCCTGCCGGAGGTGGTGTGTGTGGACATGAAGGAGGCGCACCGGAGGGGTGAGGTGAAGGGTGCTTTCTCGCGTGAGTTGCTGGAGGCTGTGGGGAGGGCTCTGGACGAGGGGCGGCAGGTGATTCTGTTCCAGAACCGGAGGGGTTTCTCGCTGCACCTGGAGTGCGACGACTGCCACGAGGTGCCGCAGTGTGTGCATTGCGATGTGTCGCTGGTGTATCACAAGGCGACGAATTCGCTGCGCTGCCATTATTGCGGCTATTCGATTCCGGTACCCAGCGAGTGTCCGGCGTGCCATTCGACGCATTTGAGGATGGCCGGTGTGGGCACTGAGCGCATCGAGGAGGATTTGCAGATTCTGTTCCCCGAGGCACGTGTGGCACGCATGGATTTGGACACCACGCTGCAGAAGGGCCGCTATCTGGACCTTATCAATGATTTCGAGAACCGCCGCATCGATATTCTGGTGGGTACGCAGATGGTGACGAAGGGTTTGGATTTCGAGAATGTGACGGTGGTGGGCATTGTGAATGCCGACAATATGATTAATTATCCGAATTTCCGTTCGTATGAGCGTGCGTTCCAGCAGATGACGCAGGTGAGCGGACGTGCGGGTCGCCACGCGAGCGGCGGGCGGGTGATTATACAGACGTACAACCCTCATCACCAAGTGATTTCGGATGTAATGAACGCCGATTACCGGCATTTGTACGAGGAGCAGATTCAGGAGCGCCGGGTTTTCCGCTATCCGCCGTTCTACCGGCTGATTGAGATCACGCTGAAGCATCGCGACGCGGGTGTGCTGAACGAGGCGGCGGAGTGGATGGCGCATCAGCTGCGGGGTGTCTTTGCGGGTCGTGTGATGGGCCCGGAGTATCCGCTGGTGAGCCGCATCCGCGGGCTTTACCTGAAGACTGTCACGCTGCGTTTCGAGAAGAGCGAGTCGATTGCCGACGCCAAGCGTGTAGCTATGAAAATAGCCGACGACCTAACCCTGCAGGAGGGCTGGTCGTCGGTATCGGTTCTCTTTGATGTAGATCCCTATTAGAAGTTGTATTTCACCAAAGCGCAGATGCGGTGGTTGGCAACCTGGTGGAGGTTGTCGTTGTTTTTGATGCTGCCGTCGGTGGCGATGTCGCCGTAGGTGCAGGCGGTCCATTCGTATTCAAGGCCGATGTTGAAGGCTTTGACGTTGTAGCTGATGGAGGGCGCGATACGGTAGATGCTGTTGAGGTTGGTGAAATTGGTGCCACCTTTCATGTAGATGCGGTAGTTGCCCGTACCGAAATCGTAGAGATCCTCCCCTGCCCCGAGGTTCTTCATGTAGCCGAGGAAGAGGTTGCAGCGCACTTTCTTGCCGTAGGCGATGTTGAGGTAGGAGATGGTGTTGCGGATGGGGGCATAGTTCCACGAGCCGTCGGCATTGACGCCGGTGACGGCGTAGCCGCAGAGCTGGTTGAGGTGGCTGGTGTTCTGCGCCAGAAGGGTGCGGAACTTCACGCTCCACATTCCACCCACATACTGTGCATACAGCGTCGGGGTGAAGGAGGTGACGGTCTCGTCGACTTTCTTTGTGGTGCCAGCCACTTTGGCGTGGGTGCGGGGACGGAGCATCTGCACATCGGCACCCAGCTGTGCGTACCACGGACCTTTCTTGAAGTTGAATCCGAGGAAGGCTTCTGGCACGAGGGCGTTGAGTGCGAAGTCGGTGCTGTTGGAGCTCACGTAGTCGTTTTTGGTTGCATCCCACACGGGGCCGTTGTTCATGTACTGCAGCTGGTAGAGCAATGCGGCGGTGTAGCCGATGGAGCCGAAGTACTGGATGGCGCGCACCTGGGGGGTGCGGCTGTGGGGACGGAAGGGGGCACCGGCAGCCATACCGAGCACTTCGGGCATGATGTCGCCGCTCAGGGGGTGCCAGGTCTGTCCCACAAGCAGTTCACCGTTCCAGGATTCGCTTGCAGAGCTGAGTTTCACATAGGCCTGACGGATGCGGAGCACGGTGTTGTTAGTGCCGAAGCCACCGAAGTCGGCCTCGATTTTGCCGCTGCTCTGCATGCCGAGCAGTTCGGGTCCCTCGAGGTTGAGTCCGATACGGGTGGTGAGGGCCTGGAGCTGGGCGTGGGCCACGTCGTTGACGTCGACGCCGCTCTCCATTTTCTCGTCATAGGGAATCATGTTGTATTCGCCGCCGATGACGGTGTAGGTCTTGCGGGTGTCGAGGTTGAAGTAGTTGCGCACGAAGCCGTAGGGCTTCACGGTGACCTGCGCCGCCGCCGAAACGGCGACGCAAACCATCGCAAATATTATTATGCTTTTCTTCATGTCTCTCATTAGTTAAACAGCCCAAGCTTGCCGGCAAGGATCAGGCCTGCATAAGCCACTATCAAGCCGAAGATACCCACAAAGACACCCACCTTGGCCATATCGCCGGTCTTGATGAAGCCCTTGGCGTAGGCCAGCGCGTTGGGAGGTGTGGAGATGGGGAGCGACATAGCCAGCGACGAGGAGACGGCCACCGCGATGAGCAACATGGCCACACCGCCGAGGGGTGCCAGCTGCTCCTGCATACCCATGCCGACAGCGGCCAGGATGGGCACCAGGATAGCGGCCGTGGCACTGTGGCTCATAAAGGTAGCCATCACGATGCAGAGGATACCGCTGCCGATAAGCACTGCCATCACAGGCCAGCTGCTGAAGGGGATGGTCTCCACCAGATGGCGGGCCAGACCCGTCTTATCGAGACCCACACCGAGGGCAAAGCCACCGGCAACGAGCCACAGCACATCCCAGTCGACCTTGGCGAAGTCCTTCTTGTCGAAAACGCCGAAGACGGAGAAGACAGCAAAGGGTATCAGAGCCACAATGAACGAGTTGATGCCCGTCCATTTGCCCGTGAGCCACAACAGGATGGTAGCCACAAAGGTGACATACACCAGCTTGGCCTTGGGGCTCTTGTCGAATTCACCTTCGATATTCACCTCCAGGGTGAGACCCTGACGGAAGGGGAACATCTTGAAGAGGAAGACCCACGAGACAAAGAGGATGATAAGCATGACGGGGACCATCACTATCATCCACTGCATAAAGTCGACGCCGCTACCAGCCATCGTGTCGGTCATATACTTCACGGCGATGGTGTTGGGGGGCGTTCCGATGGGGGTTCCTATACCGCCGATATTGGCAGCCACAGGTATTGAGAGGGCCATACCGATACGGCCGCGTCCGTCGACAGGCATCTTGGCAAGCACGGGGGTCAGGATAGCCAGCATCATGGCGGCGGTGGCGGTATTGGACATGAACATAGAGAAGATGGCGGTGACAAGGATGAAGCCAAGCATCACCATGCGGGGTTTCTTGCCGAAGGGCTTCATCATCACTCTCGCCAGAGCGGCGTCAAACTTATACTTCGAGGCGGCAATGGCCAGCACGAAGCCACCCATGAAGAGCATGATAGTAGGATCGGCGAAAGCGGCCATGATGGCCTTGTAGCTGATGGCGTTCTCTGGCAGCACTCCTTCCGGACGGAAGAAGGTCACCATGCTGTCACTCGTGGTGAGCAGCATCAGCACCATCACCATCACCGAGGTGGTCCATATGGGCACAGGCTCGGTAATCCACATGGCAGCGGCAAAAATAAACAAGGCTATGACGCGCTGCTCCACAACTGTCATACCTGCAATTCCAAACCAATCGGTAGGTATGCACCATGCAAAGAGTGACAATGCAAGGCTAATGACCAATCCAATGATTTTCTTCTTTTCCATTACTTCTATAAATCTTTAAAACAAAAAAGACCTTAAAGCCCCTAAGGTCTTTAAGGTCTTTAAGTACAATAAGTTTTAGTCGCCAAGGGTAGCCACCATGACGGCTTTGATAGTGTGCATACGGTTCTCGGCCTCGTCGAAGACGATGCTGTTCTCGCTCTCGAAGACCTCCTCGGTCACCTCGATGCCGTTCAGACCGAACTTCTCGTTCACGTCGCGGCCAGCCTTGGTCTCAAGGTTGTGGTAGGCGGGCAGGCAGTGCATGAATTTGCACTTGGGGTTGCCGGTTTTCTTCATCAGGGCGCTGTTGACCTGGTAGGGCATCAGCATCTTGATGCGCTCTTTCCAAACGCTGTCAGGTTCGCCCATCGACACCCAGATGTCGGTGTAGATGAAGTCGAGGCCCTTCACGCCCTTCTCGACGTCGTCGGTGACGGTGAGCTTGGCGCCGGTCTCTTTGGCGATTTCCTGGCACTTCTTGACGAGCTCCTTGGCGGGCTGAAGTTTCTTGGGGGCGATGATGCGGATGTCCATACCCATCTTCACGCCGCCGACCATCAGGCTGTTACCCATGTTGTAGCGGGCATCGCCAATGTAAGCGAACTTCACCTGGTTGAGGGGCTTGTCGGTATGCTCCTGGATGGTGAGGAAGTCGGCAAGGATCTGGGTGGGGTGAGCCTCAGCGGTCAGACCGTTCCACACGGGGACGCCGGCATATTGGGCCAGCTCCTCGACGGTGGCCTGGTCGAAGCCACGGTACTCGATGCCGTCGAACATGCGACCCAGCACGCGGGCGGTGTCCTTCATGCTCTCCTTGATGCCGATCTGGCTGCCGGTGGGACCCAGGTAGGTCACGTGGGCACCCTGGTCGTGAGCGCCAACCTCAAAAGCGCAGCGGGTGCGGGTCGAGGTCTTCTCAAAGATAAGGGCGATGTTCTTGCCTTTCAGGCGGGGCTGCTCGGTGCCGGCATATTTGGCGCGCTTCAGGTCGCGGGCCAGGTCGAGCAGATAATTGAGCTCCTTCGGCGAAAAGTCGAGGATCTTAAGGAAATTGCGGTTTCTTAAATTGTAAGCCATTTCTATGAAAATTTGATTGTTAATTATTTTCTGATTACTCTGATTATTCTGAATATTCCGAATATTCGGAAATATTATCGGACAATTCTCGTTCCGCAGTTCGGGTTGTCGAGCTGGCCGGCCTCCGTGATGATGCACTCCTTGCCGCCGTGCTCCACAAACATGATGGCGGCACGCACCTTCGGAGCCATCGAGCCCTCGGCAAACTGGCCCTCGTCGAGCAGCTTCTTCGCCTCGGCAACGGTGATGGTGTCCAGTGCCTGCTCGTTCTCCTTGCGGAAATTGATATACACCTTCGGCACATCGGTGAGGATGTAGAACTCGTCGGCACCAATCTCGATGGCGCAGAGAGCGCTGGCGAGGTCTTTGTCGATAACAGCCTCAACACCGCGCACATAATCACTCTCCTCAACCACCGGGATACCGCCGCCACCCACGGTGACGACAATATTGCCGGCCGTGGCCAACTGCTTCACAATCTTGATATTGTTGATGCGCACAGGCTTGGGGCTTGCCACCACCTTGCGCCAGCCGTTGCCCTTCGGGTCCTCCTTGTACTTGGCACCCGTCTCGGCGGCAAACTGCTCCGCCTGCTCCTTCGTGTAATACGGTCCCACGGGCTTCGTGGGATTCTGGAACATCGGATCCAGCTTGTTCACAGCCACCTGCGTCACAAGCGTCACCACATCGCGCTGGATATCGTGGCGCGCCATCACATTGCGCAGACCCATCTCAATCATATAGGCAATCGAACCCTGCGTCTCGGCGACACAGAAATCCATCGGCATAGCCTGCACTCCGGCGGCCTTGCCGGCCTCGTGCTGCAACATCACGTTGCCCACCTGCGGACCGTTGCCGTGGCCAATCACCACATTGTAGTTTCTCTCCAGCAGCGCGCAAAGGCTCTCACACGTAGCCTCCACATTCGACAGCTGCTCGTCATAAGTCCCTTTCTGACCGCTACGCAACAGGGCATTACCGCCGAAAGCGACGACAGCGAGTTTTCTCATTTTTATACTATTTTATTAGTTTTCAATTAATTAAACACCATACGCCTCACGTATGGAAAATGCAAATGTACAAAAAAAAAACTACACCGCACAATTTTTTTTCTCGCCCACCCCCAGACATAGGAGCAACTAAGAAGCATCATATACGCATCATAGGAGAACCAAAGGAGAAGTATAGGAGAATGGTAGTACAACCATAGGAGCCGTTTTTTACCGATTTCGTCCCACATTCTCCTATCCCCCATCCCACCCCATTCCCCCGAAACCCGCATTTTTCTCCTATCTCCCGCCATATTCCACCCCCTTCCGCGTCCAGGAAACAAAAAACTCACGAACAAAACACCTTATAACTCTAGAAACATGTATCTTACCGACATTTGTCAACAAAGGTTAAAAAAATATTGCCGGAAATCAATTTTTTTTTCTTATCTTTGCACCCAAATTAATTAAGGACACAAAAACAATAATTATATTTTAAGATGAGTACGAAAAAATACACGTTGGTAATCAACCCCGGCGCCACCTCCACCAAGGCTGCCATCTATGAAGGGGAAACCGAAGTCTTCACCGAGAACCTGTCGCACCCCATCGAGGAAATCCAGAAATTCAAGGAAGTTGCCGACCAGTTCGACTACCGCAAGACCGCCATCCTCGACATGGTGAAACGCCATGGCGTGGGCACCGACGAGATTGCCGTCGTCATGGGTCGCGGCGGCCTCACCCGCCCCTGCGAGAGCGGCTGCTACCGCGTCAACGACCTCATGAAACAAGAGTGCCATGCCGGTATCCAGGGCAAGCACGCCTGCAACCTCGGCGCCCTCATCAGCGACGCCATCGCCCGTGAAATCGGCCTCGACTGCGCCTACATCGCCGACCCCGGCATCGTCGACGAGCGTCCCGAGTACGCCAAAATCTCCGGCCACCCCGAGTTCGACCTCGACCCCTCGCGCGAAGGCGTCATCTGGCACTGCCTCAACCAGAAAATGACCGCCAAGCTCTATGCCCGTGAGCTCGGCAAACGCTACGAAGACCTCAACCTCATCATCGCCCACATGGGCGGCGGTGTCAGCGTGGGTGTCCACGAGCACGGCCGTTGCGTCGAAGTCAACCGCGCCCTCTGCGGCCTCGGCGCCTTCTCCCCCACCCGTTGCGGCTCCATCAACGCCTCCAAGCTCATCGAGGTCGCCTGCAGCGGCAAGTACGATGAAGCCAAACTCAAGAAGATGGTCACCGCCGAAGGCGGCTTCGTGGCCTACCTCGGCACCAACGACGCCTACGAAGTGGAGAAACGCGCCCTGGCAGGCGACGAGAAATGCAAACTCCTCGTCGACGCCTTCACCTACCAAGTCTCCATGGAAATCAGCCGTCTGGCCGCTGTGGTCAACGGCAAGGTCGACGCCATCCTTCTCACCGGCGGCATCGCCTACAGCAAACCCTGGATGGCAATGATCGAGGAGCGCATCGGCTGGATCGCTCCCGTGAAGGTCTACAAGGGCGAAAACGAGATGCTTGCCCTCGCCATCTGCGGCAAGGAAGTGCTCGACGGCGTCCAAGTGAAAGAATACAAATAATCAACAACCCACATCGGCACCCCTTGTCTCCCGCAGCCAAGGGGTGTCTCATTATATGTATAAGAAAACAACTATATAAAATGAAAAAGACCATTCTTCTGATGGCAACATGCGCCCTGATGGGGACAGCCGCCGCTCAGGACATCCAAATCAAGAAAGGCAAGGTCACCATGACCGAGGCCCAATACAACGAACTCCGCGCCAAAGCCGACGCCTACGATAAAATGATTGCTGCACCCGCCAAGTTCAACGACTCGGCCTCCTACGCCATCGGCCGCGACATCTTCAAGCAGTGGGACGCCCAGCAGCTGGGCATCGACGGCCACTTCGCCGGCCTGGCCATGATTGAGTGCGCCGCCAAGCAGAGCCGCCTCGACGATGCCGCCGCCACACCGCTCCTCCAGCGTTTCCAGCAGGAATTCGAGCTGCGCAACAACGCCGCGGCACGCGAGAACATCAGAAAGGGCGAAGAATACATGCGCCAAATCAGCAACAACAAGAGCGTCTACACCACCAAGAGCGGTCTGAAATACCGCCGCGTGAAAGAGGGCAACGGCAAACGCCCCAAAGCCACCGACAAGGTGAAGGTGCACTACACCGGCAAGCTCATTGACGGCAAAGTGTTCGACAGCAGCGTGGAACGCGGCGCCCCCATGACCTTCCCCCTGAACCAGGTGATTCCCGGCTGGACCGAAGGCCTCCAGCTGATGGATGAAGGCTCGAAATACCTCCTCTATGTGCCCTACAACCTCGGCTACGGCACCCGCGACATGGGCAACATCCCCGCAGGCTCCACTCTCGTATTCGAGATTGAACTGCTCGAAATCAACCCCGAGAAATAGTCGATGAACACTTTCGGCGAAAAATTCAGACTGACCACCTACGGCGAGTCCCACGGTCCCGCCGTGGGTGGCATCATCGACGGCTGTCCCGCCGGCATTGCCGTCGACCTCGACGCCATACGACGCGATTTGGCGCGCCGCCGCAACGGCGCACCGCGCCAGGAAGAGGACGACATCCAGTTCCTTTCGGGCTTGCGCGACGGCATCACCCTCGGCACCCCCATCGCATTCGAGATTCCCAATCGCGATGCCCACCCTGACGACTATGCCAACCTCGAGCACCTTTTCCGCCCGGGACATGCCGACTTCACCTATTTCAAGAAATATGGCCTCCGCGAGTATCGCGGCAGCGGACGGGCTTCTGCGCGTGAAACCGTTGTGCGTGTGGTGGCAGGCTCCCTCGCCAAACAGCTGCTCAACGGCATCGCCATCTCCACCTCGGTCCATGTCGACCCCGCTGCCGAGCAGTCGGGCGACACCTACGGTGGCACCGTGCAATGCACCGTCACCGGCCTGCCCATCGGCTTAGGAGAGCCCATTTTCGGCAAACTCAATGCCCACCTGGCGTTCGCCATGCTTTCCATACCGTCGGCGATAGGTTTTGAGATGGGTTCCGGATTCTCCACCGCACAAATGACCGGCAGCGAGTACATCGACCGTTGGAACCCCGATGGCTCCACCCGTACAAACCACTGCGGTGGTGTGCAGGGAGGCATCAGCAACGGCATGCCCGTGGAGTTCCGTGTGGCATTCCACCCCGTGGTCTCGCTCCCCCACCCCGTCGAATGCCTGCATGAAGACGGATCGCTGCACACCCTCACCATCGGTGGGCGGCACGACCTCTGCCAGGTATACCGCGCCGCCGTGGTGGTCGAGGCAATGACGGCACTCACATTGGCAAATTATCTTTTATAATTAATGAATATGAGATTCAGAATCAACATCATTCTCTGCGCCTGCCTCCTCTTGCTGTCGGCAAGCGCATGCAAACGCAATTCGTTCACCATCTGCGGCACCATCGACGGTGGCGCCGGAAAGACCCTCTGGCTCGAGGAAATTGCTCCCGACGGCCCTGTCTTTATCGACTCTATCCCTCTTGACAGCAAGGGCCATTTCAAGTACACCTACAAGATGCCCTATCGCAGCATGTTCAACCTGCATGTCTCCGAAAACAACTTCATTGTCACCCTGCCCGACTATGGCGAAAAGGTCGAGGTAAACGGATCCTGGGAAAGCCTTTCAACCACCTACAGCGTCAAGGGCTCGCCCGAAAGCCTCCTGCTCTGGCAGCTCCAGCAGTACACCAACGACGGCGCTACTGTCCTGAACCGACTCATCGACACCACCGAACACTACTCTGCCCTGCTTGCCGCAGGAATGGTCGACGAGTCCGTCACGCTTGCCAAGAAAGACGAGACCGACTCCATCTACCGTGAGACCTTCCGTGAACAGCAGGACCTCATCTGTCATTTCATTGAAGAGAACAAAGGCTCGCTCTCCACCTTGATAGCCCTTTACAAGCCTTTCAACAACCGTCCGCTCCTCAATCCTCAAGCACCGAATACCATGGACTACTTCGACATGGTGCTCGAAGGTTTGGAGGAAACCATGCCCGACAATCCCCATACCGCGCACTTCAAAATCACCACCGAGCATCTTCGCAGCGCAGTGATGCGACAACAAGAGCAAGAACAATAAATAACAAGAGCGCCCGCCGAATGGCGGGCGCTCTGTTTATCATGCTTCCTGTTATTTTTTCAGCCACTGGTCGAACCAGTCGATGAAGTTGCGATGCCATAGGAGGCTGTTCTGGGGCTTCAACACCCAGTGGGTCTCATCGGGGAAGTAGAGATAGCGGCTGGGAATGTGACGCATCTGGGCGGCATTGTAGGCAGCCATACCCTCGCTGGCGACGATGCGGAAGTCAAACTCGGAATGGATGACACAGATGGGGGTGTTCCATTTGTCGACGAAGAGGTGCGGTGAATTGCTGTAGCTCTTCTTGATTTGCGGGTTGTTCCAATCCCAGTAGGGACCACCCAGATCCCAGTTGTCAAACCACATCTCCTCGGTCTCGAGGTACTGCTGCTCGAAGTTGAACATGCCGTTGTGGGCGAGGAAAGCCTTGAAACGGCGACCCTCGTCGTAGCCCTTCACGTCGTGGTTGTGTCCAGCGAGCCAGTAGATGCTGTAGCCGCCGAAGGAGGCACCACAGGCACCAATGCGCTCACGGTCAATCTGTTTGAAGTTGTTGGCAAAATAGTCGGTGGCACTCATGTAGTCCTGCATGCAGAGTCCGCCGTAGTCGCCGCTGATTTCCTCAAGCCATTCCATGCCGAAACCGGGGCATCCGCGGCGGTTGGGGGCGATGACGAAGTAGCCGGCGCCGGATATCACCTCGAAATTCCAACGGGTGCTCCAGAACTGGCTGACAATATTCTGGGGACCGCCCTCGCAGAAGAGCAGCGCGGGATAGGTCTTGGTGCTGTCATAGTCGTAAGGATAGATAAGCCAGGTGAGCATCTCCTTGCCGTCAACAGTCTTGATCCAGTAAGGCTCAGTCTTGCCCATGCGCACTTGCGAGAGGATATCGTCGTTGAAGGTGGAGAGCTTCTTGCCCTCGGATTTGTCGTCGCTGAGGTTGTAGGCGTAGAGGGTGGCGGGGTACTGGATGCTGACTTGCGAAGCAAAGATTTTCTCGCCATTCATCTGGAAACTGTTAATGTCGTGCATACCGGCAGAGACCTGACGGATTGCTTTGGTCTCGCGGTTGAAAGCAAACACCTCAAGAGTGCCACGGTACATGACAACAGCGGCCAGTTCCTTGTCATCCTTGCTCCAGCTGATGCCGCTGACACCATAGTCAAAGTTCTCGGTGAGGTCGGTCTTGATACCGCTGGCGAGATCCATGACCATGAGTCGCAGCTTGTCGCTCTCGTAGCCGTCACGTTCCATGCTCTCCCACGCAATCATCTTGCCATCATGGCTGAACACGGGGTTCTGGTCATAGCCCATAATGCCTTCGCTGATATTGCGGGTGGTTCCATCTTCTATGTCATAAAGGAAGATGTCGCTATTAGTGGAGTGGGCGTAATCGTAGCCGGTCTTTTTGCGGCAGGTGTAGGCAAGAGTCTTGCTGTCGGGGCTGAAGTTATACTGCTCGGTACCGCCCCAGGGACGCATAGGTGTCTCATAGGGTTCGCTGCCGAGGATGTCAACAGCCTTCTCCATCACAGCCTTGCCGTTTTCGACAGGAACGACATAAATGCGCGGAATCTCATCCACCCAGTTGTCCCAATGACGATACATGAGGTCTTCATTGATACGTCCGGTGGTTTTGTCCAGACCTTCGTAAAGTTTGTTGAGATTCTCGGGACGCTCAACAGGAATAGTGGAGATGTAGGCTATGGTTTTGCCGTCGGGAGACAGTTTGAAACCTTCAAAGCCACGCTCGCACTCGGCAACAACCGTTTCCTTCCTGCTGTCGAGATTCATCGAGAGAATTTGATTGCCACGACAGAACATGATGGTGTTGTCATCATACCACACAGGACTGAACTCGGATGCGGCCGTCGTTGTCAGTCGCACACCATCCCCGCCCTCGGCAGGCATCAAGTAAAGTTCTGCATTGTTCTTGTTCTGCTCCATGTCGGTATAACGCACGGTGTAGAGCACCTGGCTGCCGTCGGGACTGACAGCATACTCGCTCATCACACCCAAGCTCCACATTACCTCGGGAGTGAAGCGACCGTCAGCAACGGTGATTTGCGGTTTCTCAATCACCTGCTCCTCCGGAGCTTTCTTTTGGCATGCAGCAAAACAAAGCGAGGCTGCTGCCAGTGTTAGTAATGTCTTTTTCATTTATTATATATTTACATTAATATTTATTTCAGCAGTACCTGGTCCCTGGGGCTCAGCGGGGTACGCACGTCAATGCCATAGAAGTTGAAACCTTCGGCACCGGGCTCGACGATATCTATCTTCTGGACATTCTCCGGTAGAGGCTCAAATGTAATGGTATAGATTCGCACATCATACCCTCCCCAGTTATGGGCAAAGTCGGTATACTCAGGATACAAGGTGATACCCTCAACAGCTTTCATCGCCATGCGCTTTCCGTCGGAGCAGTCACGGATAAACACATCCGGATGGATACAGATGCCCTTGTCATTGGTTGGACGGTGCTTCGGAGTACGCGGCATATATCCAAAAAACACCTTCGTCTCCGTCTTGGTGATTTCGATACGTTCAATGCGTATCACCTCTGCGGCAGGCGAACGTCTCTCCACAAAGGGGAAATCCAGCGTACGCGGAATGCGGGGCTTCAGGTCAAGCATGTTTTTGTCAATCTTTTGCGCCACATTGTCATTACCCTCAGATTCTCTTTTGCGCTGGAGGTTGGATTCCACCCCATAGCATTTCATGTCTTCGCTGAAGGCAAAACGCAAAGTACCGGCGGGAGCACCCTTTTCTTTAGTGGAACTGTTGCGCATCTCATAACGGCTGTACAATGCCTGGGCTTCTCCAGTAAGCGTAGCCGAATTGTACGTAATGAATGTGCCGTTACGACGATCGTGGAATGTAGCATCGGGCAATCCGTATTCTGCAACAATGTCATAGTAGGACTTGCCCATATAGACATTTTCCAAATCGGCATCTGCACTAACATAGCGTGTCCCCCAACAGGAGGTGAGGAGAAGTGCAATTGCTGCACAGAACAATAATGTGGTTTTATGCATATCCATATCTGTTTTATTATTCTTGATTTACAAGTTGATCCGCATGAAAAGTGCCCTTTATTTCAACACCTTCTTTTGTCACGTAGGTACCCTGCCCCTCACGTTGGTCATTAAGCCAAAAGCCGCTATATGAGGAACCGTCAGAATAAACGATGGTTCCCTGCCCAGTCAGGTGCCACTGGTAAAAATCACCTTCATACCGGTCTCCATTTGCCCATACCTTGATGCCACGACCTGTGGCCATACCGTTGACAAAAGGTCCTTCATAGCGTGTACCATCTGCCCAAAGGAAGTAGCCCACACCCGTACGTGAGCCATCTTTCCAATCACCTTCCATCATGTCGCCATTGGGCCAACGGTAGATGCCATGTCCCTTGATATCGCCGTTTTTCCATTGCCCATTATAGGTGCCACCGGTAACCCAATAATAGGTGCCGATACCATCCATGGTTCCTTTTTTCCATTGTCCTTCATAGCGGTCTCCGGAAACCCATGTCATGGTTCCGTCCCCATTGCGACGTCCCTTGCCGTCACGCTGTCCTGAATAAAAGGAGCCGTCGTCATAATAGGTTGTTTCACGCACTTGTGCTACAGCCATAGACCCGATTAATAGTATCAATATTATAAATGATATCTTCTTCATTTTCAACTTGTTTTTTAGAATATTAATCTTCCGAGTAGTGCATTTTACGGATAAAAATAGCCAAACGATAGAATTCAAATTGGGAGAGCGTGATGGCTTTTCCCCCTACGAAATGCGATTCGAGCAGGGAATTGAATAATTTAAAGAGGAAATTCACGAAGCCTTGCAAATGCATGTTTCGTATGGTAGCGTATCTACGAAGCAGTTTCAGCGAATGACATAGGCGCTGGTCCTCCCATAGAATATCATAAGCTTTGACAAGATTCTCAACCTCTATGACAGTATTGTGCAGGAACTCGGCATTTGTCTCCACATTGCCACAAGTCACAGAATTTTCAATGTGCAGAATAGGGATTCTTTTTTGCTGCAATCCGTATGCATATATGGCATCGTCGCATCCAAGTTCGTCGAGAAAAGAGTCAAATTTATTCCTCTCCAACATCTCCCGTCTTATCATAAAATTGCAAGAAAGGAAATATTTGTAAGGATTTGCCCTACGGACATCAAGAGAGGCTACTTCATTTTTTTTGCCAAAAAGATAGTGGAGTTTGTGCTCGGCATCATTCGCACTTTTATCATATTCTCTCCCTCCAACTATCACAGAGGCATCACTCTTAGAGACTTTCTTGTAATTTGAAAGGAAATCCTGCGGAATGAGAGAATCGGCATCCAGGAAGAGGAGCCATTCCCCTTGAGTGTATTTAAGAAAAAGATTTCTGGTTTTTGCCGTTCCCACATTTTCCTCGAGACGGAGATAGGTGGCTATCTCCCCAATACCCTTGTTCTGTTTAAAATTGTATCCTGTAGAGTAGTCATCAATGCATACAATCTCAAAATCGTCATCAAATTTCATCTGGTGAATTTGATTGACAAGTCGTCTAACCAATGGATAGGCATAATAATTGTGGATAGGTATGCAGATAGATATCATATTTCAACAGACAAGTTATCATAGGCGAGGTGTACTCCCTCCGGTAGTTCCTTCTCGACAAGGTCATACAATCCCAACTCATGGCTTATGTGTGTTAGGAACGCTTGCTTGGGTTTAACTTTTTCAATAATATCAAGCGCCTCAGGCAGACAATAATGTGACCAGTGTTTTTCTCTCCGCAAGGCATTTAAGACAAGAAGTCTTACCCCTTGAAGTTTTTTCATTTCCTTCGGCTCGATGTAATTGGCGTCAGTGATATATGCCAGATCCCCTATGCGATAGCCAAGGATGGGAAGGTTTTTGTGCATCACCTTAATGGGTACAACCTCAATCCCTGGGACTGGTACGAATGAAGACTCGCCATCTATCTCATGGAGATTAGCCTCGGGAAGTCCGGGATAATCATGTGGAGCAAAAATATAATGGTAGTCCCGCAAGAGCGTTTCCTGCGCAGGGGCATTAAGATAAAGTTGCATGGGTCCCTGCTGAACATAATTGAATGCACGTATGTCGTCAATCCCGGCCACATGGTCTCGGTGAGCATGTGTGATTAGAATGGCGTCAAGAGAGGTTACTCTGTTACGAAGCATCTGCTGACGGAAGTCTGGACCTATGTCAATAAGGATACGCTTGTCCGAAACTTCTATAAGTGCAGAGGTGCGAAGTCTTCTGTCCCTTTCGTCAGCAGAATGACACACACCACACGGGCATGCTATGACTGGCACACCCTGCGATGTTCCCGTGCCAAGAAAGGTGATTTTCATTCCTTGTGTGTAAGCTTGAATCCTACACCGTGAACATTGACAATTTCAACGGTGGGGTCGGCTTTGAGGTATTTTCTGAGTTTGGTAATATACACATCCATGGAACGTGCCGCAAAGTAAGAATCATCTTTCCAGATACGCTGGAGTGTAGTGTTGCGGTCAACCAACTGGTTAAAATTGACAGCAAAAATACGAAGAAGGTCACTTTCTTTGGCTGTAAGGCGCTGGACATCATCACCGATGGTAAGGGTCTGATGGGAATAGTCGAAAGTGAATCCACCAATGCGGAAAAGGTTCTTGTCAGGACGGTCTTCATTGAAAGAGCGACGCATCGTGGCGTTGAGGCGGGCCAGGAGCTCTTCCATGGAGAAGGGCTTGGTGATGTAGTCGTCAGCACCCACCTCGAAGCCCTTCAATTTGTCTTCCTCAAGATTCTTGGCAGTGAGGAAGATTATCGGGACTTTCTTGTCGATACGACGAATTTCTTTTGCAACGGTAAAACCGTCCTTAATGGGCATCATGACATCCAAGATACATGCATCCACATCCTCGGTGTCAAACAGATTCAAGGCATCGTCTCCATCTTTCGCCCAAGCGACAGTATAGCCTTTCTGGGTGAGATAGGCTTTCAGAATGGTTCCCAAATTAGGATCATCCTCGGCAACTAAAAGTTTAATTCCCAGATTCATATCGCATTATTTTTTGGTTGTTTACATAATTATTTGTACCTTAATAACTCATTTTCTTGTGTTTTATTGTACAAATGTTAAAATTTTTATGTTAAACGAACTTTGCTTGCGAAAAATCCGAAACGGGCGTTTGCATGATACGGGAAAATGCATTCCGAAAAGCATCGGCAGTCAGGTAGCCCGATTGGTGGGCAAGTTGAATGAGAACGTCGGGGTTTTCGGTGTCGGGATGTTCTGCCAGAATGATGGATACAGCATGTTGAACACGTAATCCATCAATATATTCTCCAAAAGATATACCCTGATAACGATGTATGGCATCAATGATATCATCTTCGGAGGTGTGGAAATGTTCGGCAAGCATAAAGACCGATATATCGGGATTGAGGAATGCTCGCCCTTTCTCTACATATTCCTCCAACTGGCGAATCAACAAAACGGAATCTTTGCGACTCCGGGGACGTCCCTGCAAGCTTTCTGCACTGCTGTTGATTTTGTATACCGAATGTCCGAGATAGAAGAGGCTCACGGCCAACGGCAGACAGTAGCCAAAGTAGAAGAGGTGTCGGTTTTCGTGCGAAAAAATGTTAAGGAACTGACTGATGGTCAAAATGAGGAGGCCAACATTGGATGCAATGTAGATACCCTTTAGATTAATGTTGCGGAAGCGGTCGTCAGTGTAATACTCGGCATTGATGCGCTTGAATCGGATAAACTGACGGATGGAGGTGACGAAGATGAAGAATGCCTCGAAGAAGAATACCGTCCAGAAGAGGTAAGAATTGGCGAAGACGATGATGTTATAATGCCAGTTGCCGGGGATGAAATTCCACGCAAGACCCTCCGCACCACGAATAGTCCATAGGCGGTACATGTCAGCTCCACCAATAATGGAGACGACAATCGTCAGTGCGATGGTTGCCAGCGAGATAATCAGTAGCAGTCGCACTTTTGAGATGGAGGCTTGTGGCTGTGTAAGGACCGTAAGCGCCATCTGGATGACAGCTGGCGAAACAAGGATAACATCGAAGAAGAGCATCAAAAGGAGGTATTCTCCGGCAAGGAAGGTGTTGAACATCGAGCCAAGGAGGAAGAATGTGAGCGCCACAAGGGAGAGCGCCAGCATCATGAGCCACTGGGCATTGAGCACATGGCGTTTGAACAACAAAGTGGCCAGCGGCCAAAAGAGGGCAACGAGGCCCAAAAGCGTTAATCCTAAAGATACGGGTGTCATTGTTCTTTATCTTGATTTCGTATATAATCTGCAAGGAATCGGGCGTCGTAGTCGTAACGATAGGCAAAATGTCCCGTAAGATAGAAGATAACGATGAGCAGCACGGCGCAGATGATGAGCCAGTATTTGTAGTAGAAGGGACGATAACCGATAAGGAAGGCGGTAATCACGAGGACCGGGAGGAAGAGCCAGGTAACAAGCACTATTTCGCGTATGTTGAGCTTGGGCATGTTAAGCCCCTGGGCATAGTAGCTGTCGAAACGTTTCTTGAAAAGGCGCACCTTGCGTTCACTGTCGAACAGCAGGATACCACCAAAGACTATCAACACCGCTATAAATACAAACTGGTTCCAGAAAATCATGAAATTGTAGGCAAAATCGCCAGATTTCCAAGGGATAATGCCGTCCTCCGCCACCTCGAGGCACATAACCTGGTAGCGGCCGGGATGCATGCCGAAGGCCCCGATGGTGAGACCCGCAATGAAAAGAAGCGGTACAAGGAACACGCGCCGCTGACGGAGAGTGGCACCACGCGGCTCGGTGAGGGCACATAGGCTGATGTAATACATGGGTATGCAGAAGACTGCCGACACCTCGAACAGGTAGTCGTAGACGAACTGGCTTCCGACACGGCCGCGGAAAAAGACGCCGGCCACTGTGATGGTGAACGCGTCAATCATCAGCGCAATGCAGAAAAGCGCCTGCGCCCGGGTAAAGTGTTTCTTGGTGAGCACAATGATGAAAGCCCACGCAATAGCCACTATCGCCGGTATATATAATATGTAACTCCACTTCATATTTTTCTATCGTTTTCTATAAACTTAACTAATTCATCCACTGCATCCTTCTGGTCGATGTCGCGCTTGACGACCTCCTTGCCTTTGTAGAGGGTAATTTTGCCGTGGCCGGAGCCGACATAGCCGTAGTCGGCATCGGCCATCTCGCCGGGGCCATTGACGATGCAGCCCATCACGCCGATTTTCACACCGACGAGGTGCTTCGTCTTCTCTTTAATCTCGCGCAGGGCCGTCTGTATGTCGTACTGCGTGCGGCCGCAGGAGGGACAGGCGATGTACTCGGGCTGCGTGATGCGGGCACCGACGGCCTGGAGGATGTCGTAGGCGATGGGCATCTCGCGCTCGGGGTCCTCGGTGAGGGAGACGCGCACCGTGTCGCCGATGCCGTCGAGCAGCAGGGCGCCGATGCCGGCGGCGCTCTTGAGACGGCCCTGCATGCCGTCGCCAGCCTCGGTGA
Organism: uncultured Bacteroidales bacterium; assembly: GCA_900317285.1. GTDB lineage: Bacteria > Bacteroidota > Bacteroidia > Bacteroidales > P3 > Colimorpha. Next base: position 108,363 of record ONGA01000010.1, read on the forward strand.
CGCCCAGGTGTATCGGGTAGTCCATGCCGAGGGCGTGCATCTTACTGACGAAAAGCCTGGTACTGTCCACCATCACCTTCACGTTCGAGGCCTTCATGGAGAAGACGAGGTCGTGGAAGTCCTGCTGGCGGCAGACTTCGGCGAACTCGATGGCCGACTGCGCCATACCCTCGGGCGTGTTGCCGTAGCGACTCATGATGCGCTCGGACAGCGAGCCGTGATTGGTGCCGATGCGCATGACGGTGTGGTGCGCCTTGCAGATGTTGATGAGCGAGGCCATCCTCTCCCCTATCCGCTTCAGCTCATCGTTGTATTCCTGCTCGGTGAACTCCAGCTTGCCGGTATTGCGGTCGGTGTAGTTGCCCGGATTGACGCGCACCTTCTCCACCAGCGTGGCGGCCACCTCGGCGGCCTTGGGGTTGAAGTGTATGTCGGCCACCAGCGGCACCTCGCAGCCGCGCTTCAGCAGTTCCTCCTTGATGCGGCCGAGGTTCTCGGCGGCTTTCACGTCCGGCGCCGTAATGCGCACCAGCTCGCAGCCGGCCTCCACCATGCGGAGGGCCTGCTCCACGGTGGCCTGCGTGTCCATCGTGTCGGTATTCGTCATGCTCTGCACGCGGACGGGTGCCCCCCCGCCCAGCGTCAGATTGCCTATCTTGATTTGTCTGCTCATGGCTTAGTATTCGTTCTTTATTTTGTGTTGTCTATTTACCGTATCTACCCTCACGCTGTCGCCAGCTTCACCCCAATAATGGAAAAGGTATCCTTCGAAATTGGGAGCCGACACATATTGTGCCCACCAATCAATTTGGGTTAGGGTATAGGCACTGTCGCCCGAATGGTAGTATATTATCATCATATAATTCCCTCGAGTGGTGTCGACGTAACTATTCTCCCAGTTTCTAACAAGTCCTTTTATCCTTAGTGTGTCCGGCAGGTGTCCATGCTCATTCCGATAAGATTCTATATTTGGCACCACCATCTCAACCGTTTTCCGGAAACACTTATCATTGTATTCTTCCGAGAGAAAGAAACCCGTGCAATGTACAATCCACCACAAACCTAAAAACACCATCAGTAGTAAAGGGAACATCCCTAACAAACTCCCTGTGGTCATCCTGCGAAGGTGTCTATGCCGCCTTCGTTGCTTAAAGTTCCATTGTCCTCTTTTCCCCAATTATCTCTCTGTGTTTATTGTTCGTCATCGGATTCTTGTTTCATCCGGGCAGTTTCACCGCACTCACGAAATTCGGGCGATGGTGCGCTGCAGGCTCAGTACCTGACTCTTCAGCTGCTTGATTTGGTCCTGAAGGTTCGCGTTCTGGCTACGGAGCTTGCGGTTCTCCTCTATTAGCTCGTATTGGGTGGGCTCGCGGTGTTCCTCCTTGGCCTTCTGCTCCGCGCTCTGGCCGATGCTTTCGTCATTGAAGACCTTGCCGATGCCCTGCTGCTCGGCCATGCGGATAAGCTCGCTGGGCGCGAAAGGCATATCGAAACCGCTCTCGTCCTCGACATACACCATGCCGCCAGCCACTTTCTTCACAACTCCCCCGCCGATGGCGTTGAGGAACTTCACTTTGTCGCCTATTTCAAAATTCGTCATTTTTCTTTCAGATTTGTGTTTTTTTTCTCAATCAGAACGAAAAGAACAAAAAGAAAAGTTCTGATAGTTCTTTTAGTTCTGATTGAGCTTTAAATTATTTCGTCGGCCAGAGCGGCGAAGTCAATGCCGTCGAAGTTGCCGCTACTCATCATCAGAAGGTTTTTATTTTCATTATCACGGAATAACGTCATCACGTAATCCACAAGCATCTTGCTGTCGGTGAAGACCTTCACATCGCCGCCAAAAGCACGGCGCACCTCCTCGGGGTCGAGGGGCGGCAGTTTCTTAAGTTGCAGGGCGTGCTGGCTGAAATAGACGCAGCGCACGTCGGCCTCGTCCATCGTGCCGCGGTACTGCTGCAGGAACTCCTGCGTCAGCGAGCTGAAGGTGTGCAACTCCATGCAGGCCACCAGCTTGCGACTGGGGTACTGCTCACGCATGGCGTGGATGGTGGCACGAAGCTTCGACGGCGCATGGGCGAAGTCCTTATATACCGCGCAAGTGTCGTTCTTCTTCACCAGCTCCAGGCGCTTGCTGGCACCCTCGAAGGTGCTTATCGCCTCATTAAACTGCTCATCCGTCACCCCCACCTGGCGGCAAGCCAATCGGGCGGCGGTAAGGTTGAGCAGGTTGTGGTGGCCGAAGACCTGCAAGGGCACCGGGTGCGCAGCCGTCTCGGCTGCAGGCAGGCGGGACGCCTGCGTACCCAGCAGATAGGTAATGCCGTTCTCCACGCGGTGCTCTGGGCAGACATACGGCAGCTTCTGTATGTCGGTGCGCTTGTTCTCCACCACCACACGGTGCACCTCGGTATCCTCGTCGCAATAGATGAGCGCACCCTTGGGCTCGATGAGGTCTATGAACTTGCTGAACTGCTCGCGGTAGATGTCGAACGTCGGGAAGACATTGATGTGGTCCCACTCGATGCCGGTGATGATGGCCACGTTGGGCTTGTAGAGGTGGAACTTGGGGCGGCGGTCGATGGGCGAAGTGAGGTATTCGTCGCCCTCGATGACCATCACCTTGGCGGTGTGACTCAAGCGCACCATCACCTCGAAGCCCTTGAGCTGCGCGCCCACCATATAGTCGGCCTCGATGCCGCAGTGCGCCAGCACGTGCAGTATCATCGCCGTCGTCGTCGTCTTGCCATGCGAACCGCCCACCACGATGCGCAGCTTGTCCTTCGACTGCTCGTAGAGGTACTCCGGGTAGCTGTAAATCTTCAGCCCCAATTCCTGGGCACGTAGCAACTCGGGGTTATCTATCCGTGCGTGCATACCCAATACCACGGCGTCGAGGTCTTTGGTTATCCTCTCCGGGTGCCAGCCGAATTCTTTCGGCAGCAGCCCGTACTTCTCCAGCCGACTCTTCGCTGGGTCAAAAATCTCGTCGTCACTTCCCGTGACAGTGATTCCTTTCTGGCACAGCGCGATGGCCAGATTATGCATGGCGCTGCCGCCTATAGCTATAAAGTGTACTTTGCTCACTTTCATATTTTTTATTTTAAGGTGTTCGCCACCCCTTACGGGGGTCATTGCTCTTTCGGAAAATAATGATAATATTTGGTTACTTGTTTCTCCAGGAAATGCCGGTCGAGTTGGTCGCTGGCTTCGCTGATAGGCAGGCAGCGGCCGTCCTTGTAGAGGACTTTTATCTCCTGGTCGTTGAAGTCGTAGCTTCGGTTAGCCAGTTTGCCTGTACCCTCAAAATAAGTCGAACGAACATCTGTAAATGGTTCGTTACTGAAGCGTATGGCTGGCAGGCGGCGGTTGACCATATTCTTACACAAGGTGTTCAGTATCTCGTCGTCCGAGTGTTGCCAGTGCTTAACAGCCACCATGATGTCATCGTCGTCGAGATCTGCAAAACAGTCAAGGAAAGCAGGGTCGGCAGGGTCAAGATGGAACACCGTCGGGTCGAGTTCTCTGGCGCGCCGCAGGATGTTCAGCAGCAGCTGGTCGGCGGCGATGACAGTCTTGTGCATATACACCTGCCAATACATCAGGCGGCGGCTGATGATGAACTTCTCCACGCTGTAGATGCCTTTCTCGTCAATCACCAGCTCGTCGTCGTGCACATTGAGCATAGATATGATGCGGTCGGTACCCACTATGCCCTCGCTCACACCGGTGAAGAAGGAATCTCTCCCCAGGTAGTCAAGGCGATCCATATCGAGCTGGCTGCTCACCAGCTGATGCAGGAAATGCTTATGATAGGTGTTGGAGAAGATAGCAATAGCAGTATTCAGAACGCCACCCATCTCTTCATTTATCCGTTGCATCATGAGCAGCGTAATCTCCTCGTGAGGCACATCGACCAGCACCCTCTCGCTGGTGTGCGAGAACGGCCCGTGGCCGAGGTCGTGCAGCAGGATGGCGAGTTTGGCTCCGCGACACTCGTCGTCGGTTATTTCCACACCCTTCAGCTTCAGCACATCGAGCGCCCGCTTCATCAGGTTCAACGCCCCAAGCATGTGGCTGAAACGCGTATGCATGGCGCCGGGATAGACCAGATAGGTCAGCCCCAGCTGCTTGATGCGCCTCTGCCGCTGGAAATAAGGATGCTCGATGACCTGCAGTATCACGGGGTCATCGATACTCAGGAACCCGTCATACACCGGGTCGTTGATTATCTTGCGTTTCGTCATATAATGTCGCTTATCAGGCCGGCGGCATAGGCTACCATCTCGGGGCAGGGTTTCTTGCCTTGGGTTAGGAGGCGACCACAGACGATATCGCCGTTGTCCTCGCGGAATTTCTCTATCATGGGTCGCACGTCGGCGGTGTGGCCTGTGAGGCCACAGACCATGGCCATGCCACTGACACAGCCACACACCTCGCGGGTGCCGGCGAGGCCGCGACCGAAGGGAGCGGCCATATTCATTGCATTATCAGGCGTTATTGGAAGCTTGTCGGCATAGGCCATCACCACAGCCTGGCAGCAATTGCAGCCCTGCTTGTGAAGGCTGCGGGCCTTGTCCATTCTCTCCTCTTTATTCATATTACTTTCAATTATCAATTGTCAATTATTGTCAACTATCAATTCTCAACTTCTTGAACATTTCCCATATCACGATGGCAGCGGCGCAGCTGACGTTGAGCGAGTGCTTGGTGCCGTACTGCGGAATCTCCAGAGAGCCGTCGCAGAGTGGCAGCAGGCTCTCCTGCACGCCCTCAATCTCGTTGCCCATGACGATGGCAATAGGATGCCCCTCAATTGCCAACTCCTTGTTACTAATTCCTATTTTTATGCTGTCGTCCACTTGCTCCACGGCATATATCTTGTAGCCACGCTCTTTCAGTCCTTTCACACATTCGGCGGTGTCCTCGTGATAGGACCAGGCTACGCTGTCTTCGGCGCCGAGGGCGGTCTTGTGTATCTCGCGGTGGGGTGGGGTGGCGGTGATGCCGCAGAGGGCTATATGCTCCACGCGGAAGGCGTCGGAGGTGCGGAACACGGAGCCTATGTTGTTCAGCGACCGCACGTTGTCGAGCACCACCGTCAGCGGCAACTTCTCGCTGGCGCGGAATTCCTCGACGCTCATGCGTCCCATCTCCTCGGTCGTCAGCTTGTGCGTCATTTCTTTGATTTTTTTTCGTATTCAAGCAGCTCGTCACGATACTCCTGCCAAGCCTCATACCATTCCGACGACTGCATCAGCTGGTGGAACTTCTCGGGATGACGTTTCTCTATCTCGACAGCCTTGTCCCACAACATCTCGGATACCCAGCCGTCGCTCCAGTCGAACCACTTGAGGTATAGTTCCATCATATCCAGCGTATCGGCTGCGGCCATCTCGCCAGCAATCAGAAACAATGCTCGAGTGAGCTCCACATCTTGCCCATCTACCACAATGACAGAATATGGTTCTGTTGCCATGAAGACGTGGAAGTCCACCTTGTTCTGCGGCATCAGGGCTTGCAGGTGTTTAATCGATATCTCACTTCCGGCAATGACGCTGTCTTGTAAGTCGATAAGTTCTTTGAAATAAAACAGTTTCTCTTCAAACCGATCCCAGTTGTCAAAACATACCGCAGGCTCATCAACCTCTTCCTGAGGCTGTCTGTCGGTTGTGCATGCCACTACCAAAAACAATGCTATAACCCCAATCCACTTTTTCATGTCAACCTACGCTTCCTTCCAGAGATATCGATAAAAGTTTCTGCGCTTCGACGGCGAACTCCATGGGGAGTTTCTTCAGCACGTCCTTGGCGTAGCCGTTCACGATGAGACCCACCGCGCTCTCGGGCGTGATGCCACGTTGTTGGCAGTAGAAGAGCTGGTCCTCGCTGATCTTGCTGGTGGTAGCCTCATGCTCAAGGATAGCGGTGTGGTTGTCGGCTTTGATGTAAGGCCAGGTGTGGGCACCGCATTGGTCGCCCAGCAGCAGGCTGTCGCACTGCGAATAGTTGCGGGCGTTGTCAGCCCCCTTGCCAATCTGCACCAGACCGCGATAGCTGTTGTGGCTCTTGCCGGCACTGATGCCCTTGCTCATGATGGTCGAGTGGGTGTTCTTGCCCACATGTATCATCTTTGTACCGGTATCGGCCTGCTGGTAGTTGTTCGTCACGGCGACGGAATAGAACTCTGCCGTGGAATCATCTCCCTGCAGTATGCACGACGGATACTTCCACGTGACAGCAGAACCCGTCTCCACCTGCGTCCAGCTGAGCTTCGAGTGCGAGCCCTTGCAGATGCCGCGCTTGGTGACGAAGTTGTAGATGCCGCCCTTGCCATCCTTGTCGCCTGGATACCAGTTCTGCACGGTGCTGTATTTCACCTCGGCATCCTTCATGACGACAATCTCCACGATTGCCGCATGCAGCTGGTTCTCATCGCGTTGCGGAGCAGTACAACCCTCCATATAGCTCACATATGCACCTTCGTCGGCCACGATAAGCGTCCTTTCGAACTGGCCCGTGCCTTTGGCGTTGATGCGGAAATAGCTGCTCAGCTCCATCGGGCAGCGCACACCCTTGGGGATATAGCAGAACGAGCCGTCACTGAAGACAGCACTGTTGAGGGCGGCGAAGAAATTGTCCATCGACGGCACCACCGAGCCAAGGTACTTCCTCACCAGGTCGGGGTGCTTCTGCACCGCCTCGCTGATGGGCATGAAGATGATGCCCTTCTCCTCGAGGGCTTTCTGGCTGGTGGTCTTCACACTCACCGAGTCCATGATGGCGTCGTAGGCGACTCCCGCGAGAGCCTCACGCTCCCGCAGCGGGATACCCAGCTTGTCGAACGTCGCCAGCAGTTCGGGGTCCACCTCGTCCATGCTTTTCTTCTTCTCCTGTTTCGGAGCGGCGAAGTATATGATGTCCTGATAGTTAGGAGTCTCGTATTCGAGGTGTGCCCAGTCGGGCTCCTTCATTTTCTGCCAGCGGCGGAATGCCTCCAGTCGGAACTCCAGCAGCCATTCCGGCTCACCTTTCTTCTGCGAAATCAAGCGCACAATATCCTCGTCCAAACCCTTGCGGATGGTCTCGGTGTCGATATCTGTGGTGAAACCCCACTTGTATTCTTCATTGGTAACTTCCTGAATAATATCTTTTTCCGTATTCTCCATCATTAAATATTTATATTAAATAAAATGCAAAAATACAAAAAAAGTCCGACATGCGGACTTGTTATTTCATCTCATTTTTCAACTTTCGGTTAATCCAGACCGCATATGGTACCGATAGCAGGAATGTGAGCACATCCGCGACCCCTTGCGCCATCTGCACGCCTGTCAGTCCGAGCCACATGGGCAGCAACAGTAGCGCCGGGAGGAAGAAAAGTCCGTTCCTGCAGACACTTAGCAGCGTGGCGGGACCTGTCATCCTGATGTTTTGGAAAAGCATGCCGGTGGTGGTGAACAACGCCACCAGCGGGAAAGCGGCGCACTGCCAGCGCAGTGTCACAGCCCCTATCTCAATCAGCACCGGATCCTCGGCACGGAAAAGCGCAACTATCTGTGGTGCAAAGATTAAGCCCACGGCAGAGATAAACAGTAGGAACCCCGTACCCACCCAGGTGGCAAAGACCCACGACTCGCGTACACGCCCATAGAGTTTGGCACCGAAATTGTAGCCGCACACAGGCTGGAACCCCTGGCTGAAACCCAGCACCACGCTGAAAGCGAACATCATGATGCGCGTCACCACGGCAAATGCCGCCACGGCGCTCGCCTCCTGACCGGGGGCGGCATAAAGGGCGGCACAATAGTTCAGCGACACCGCCGCGGCACAGTTGAACACCTGCCGGAAAAGCGACGGCAAACCGCCACGGAATATCTCGTAATACACCCTCCAGCTTGGCTTGAAGTCACGCAGTCTAATATGCACGCTTTCAGGTCTGAATGTTCCATATAAAAGCAGTCCCCAGGCAAAGAGTTGGCTGATGGCGGTAGCCAGCGAGGCACCGCTCACGCCCATGCCTAAGGTGAAGATAAACAGCGGGTCGAGGACAATGTTGAGAATGGCGCCACTGACGATGCCCACCATACCGAAACGGGCGTTGCCCTGCAGGCGCAACTGGTTGTTGAGCGTTAGCGCAGACATCATAAATGGCGTAGCCACAACGATATAGCGCAGGTAGTCGTTGGCGTATGGCACCACATCAGCCGGGGCTCCCAGCAGCCGGCTCAGCCAGCTGAGGTTGGGCAGGCACACCAGCGCCGCCGCAAGCCCCAACAGGAACGGCGTGATGAACCCCACCGTGGCAACGACGCTTGCCGACGAGATATTCTTGGCACCCAAAGCCCTGGAAATGTGATTGCCGCTACCGTGTCCAAAGAAGAATCCAAGTGCCTGTATAAAAGTCATGTAGGCGAACGAGATGCCGATGCCAGCAGTACCCCCGGTACTCAGGCGGCCAATGAAGGCGGCATCGACGACGTTGTAGAGCGCCGTGGTGACCATCGCGATGATGGTCGGCACAGCCATCTTGCATACCAGCAGCTTCACCGGCTGCCGCGTCATCTCCTCGTATTTGTCTTCAAGTGTCACTTGCGGATAATCGACGTATTTCCGTTAGAATTAAGCAGTTTCACTTTCACAACATCGGCCTTTCCGTTACGCACATAATCCACATCCACCTCGTCGCCGGGGGTGAATATTCCGAGCTCTTCCATCATCTCAGCAAAGGTGTTCACCTCCTTGCCAGCCACCCTCAGGATGATATCGCCCTGTCGGATGCCGGCACGCTCGGCGGCACAGTCGGGCATCACCTTCGCCACATAGAGCCCCTTGATTTCGCGGGCACCCGTCTGGCGTGCCACATTGGCGTCAACCTCAGTGACTTGCACCCCAAGATAGCCACGCTGCACATAGCCGTACAGCTTCAGGTCGGCAGCCACCTTGACGGCAATATTCGACGGGATGGCGAACGAGTAGCCGATATAGTTGCCCCCGTTGCCTGAGGCAATAGCGGTAACAACGCCTATCAATTCGGCCTGCGAGTTCACCAAGGCACCTCCACTGTTACCCGAATTGACAGCTGCATCTGTCTGAAGGAACGACTCTAACGGACTCTCATTCGAGCGGGGATTGTCGATGATATGCATGTTGCGGGCCTTGGCACTGATGATGCCGGAGGTCACTGTCGAGGTAAGGTTGAACGGATTTCCGATGGCGAGAACAGGCTCTCCAATGCGCACCAAGTCACTGTTGCCGAACGGGATATAGGTCAAGTCTTCAGCCTCCACTTTAATCACCGCCAAGTCGGTGGCAGGGTCGTTGCCCACCAGTCTCGCTGGCAGTTCGCGGCGGTCGTTAAGGGTCACCGTGATGCGTTCGGCGTCCTGAACCACATGGTTGTTGGTCAGGATATAGCCGTCGGCAGTGATGATAACACCCGAACCATAGGCGTTATAGACCTGTTTCTGAACGCCTTGCTGGATAATAAAACCAAAAAACGACTGATAGAGGGGCGTCATCTGCGTCATCTCGGTCTTGATATGCACCACGCCGTTGATGGTCGCCGCCGCCACATCGGTAAAGTCGGTAAGCGTCAGGCGCGGCTCACGTACCTGGTCCGTCACCCCAGATACATTCTGAACCTCAGCCGGTTGTGCATTGCACGACTGCATGACAAATACGCCAATTGCAGCAACAAGACAGACAATCTTTTTCATATCCAAAAACATCTTTATTTTCTTTTTCCAAAACAACAAATAACACTTTTTATTGTCCAAGCCGCGAAAAAAAAATCCCCAATTCCCCACCCCTCCTCCAGACCTTCTTGCCTATGCTAAATCATAGGTACGACATAGGAGCGATATACTATCATCCATAGACCTACCATAGAGTTACAATAGAGGTACCATAGACCTAGCATAGACCTACCGGACATAGTTTTTTGTAAATTAAAGCAATGTATTGTTTTGAAAATCAACGCAACTAACAGTTATCTCACTGATAATCAGCCCTTATTTCGATTTTCACATGGATGCTTCATCCCGTTTTGCACTTGCAAAGATACGAAAGATATCCGAACCGACAAAAAAAATTTTGAACATTTTCAAAAACAAAAAAAAACGGGAGCCAAAAAGCATCCCGTTTTAAAGTAAAGCATTCGGAATCAACCCTAAATCATTTTCAGGTAACCCACCTCTTTTTCCGTAAGCTCTCTCCAGCGTCCACGGGGAAGATCCTTCTTGGTGAGGCCGGCGAAGGTGGTGCGGTCCAGCTTGTGCACCTCGTAGCCGAGGGCTTCGAAGAGGCGGCGCACGATGCGGTTGCGACCACTGTGCAGCTCGACGCCCACGACGCGTTTGTCGATGGTCTTGCCAACGGCAGCATACTGTATATCATCCACATGCATGGGTCCATCCTCCAACTCGATACCCTCCAGGAGCTTCTTCATGTCCTCCTTGGTGACGGGCTTGTTGAGCTCCACCTGATATATCTTGTACACCTGCGTGGAGGGGTGAGTCAGCTTTTTCGCCAGTTCACCGTCGTTGGTGAAGAGCAGCAGACCCGTGGTGGCACGGTCGAGACGACCGACGGGATAGATGCGCTCGGAGCAGCAGCCGTCCATGAGCATCATCACCGTACGGCGCTCCTGCGGGTCGTCGGTGGTGGTGATGAAGCCCTTGGGCTTGTTGAGAAGGAAGTAGCGCAGGCGCTCGCTGCGAAGCTTCTCTCCGCCGTATTGCACCTCGTCGCCGGGCATCACCTGGTAGCCCATCTCGGTGACCACCTTGCCGTTCACCTTCACGCTGCCTGCGGCGATGAGCTCGTCGGCCTCACGGCGCGAGCAGATACCTGCATGGGCGATGTACTTGTTGAGGCGCATGGCTCCCTCGGGATGCGGCTCCTTGGGTTTCTGGGGACCAGCAGGCTTTTTGCCTACGGGACGAGTGCCACGAGCAGGCTTGGTAGCCCGGTAGGGTTTGTCCCCTCTTTCGGCTCTATTGGGTCTATCGCCTCTATCGGTCCTGCCCTGCCCTGTCTTCGCAGGCTTACTGTTCTCCTTTTTCTGTCTGTTGTCTTTCTGTATCATGATTGTCTGTTTTTTGTTTCCATTCTTCCAAATCTTTCATCGCACGGTAGTGGCCGCCGAAATGCATCACATACGGCCAGATGTACTCCTTCTCCTGGTATTTCAGGAACCTCTCCACCTCGCGCACAAGCATCAGTAGCACACCGAGCTTGTTCTTGTAGAGCCACTTCAGCGAGTCTATATCGTGACGGCAGGCAAGGGCGAAGCGCAGGTTGACAGGCGTCAACCCGTTGCGTACCCAGTCGATGGCTTTCTCGTCACCGTCACAGGCATTGCTCAATATCGCCAACCAGGCATAATTGTTCTTGAAAAGCCACACCATGGCATCGTCGTCACCACGGATGGCGTTGCTGAAGGCCGCCAACTCCGGATAGCCGCCCCCCACAAGGAATTTGAAGAAATCCGTACGACCTCCGACGCTCTTCACCAGCGCCAGCAGCACCTTGACATCGTATTGTTCCAAGCCTTGCATGCCCCTTATTAACGGCGACCTTGCATTTATTATTGTGCATACACACAATATATTTAAGAAAGAATACAATATTTTTGCCCTTTTGACGTTACCGAATCAAAAATTAACACTATTATGTACGAAATCATCAGCAAGCGGCTGCTCAACAGCCACGAGATCTACCGGATGGAAATCCACGCCCCTTGGATATCGCTCAGCGGCAAGCCCGGCCAGTTCGTCATTGTCATCCCCAATGAGAACGGCGAACGCATACCCCTCACCATCAGCGATATCGTCTACCAGCGGCAGTCTGTCGTCATCGTCTTCCAAGTCGTCGGCGAAACTACACGTCAGCTGGCCGAGATGAACGAGGGCGACGACCTCTACACCATCGTGGGTCCCCTCGGTCGTCCGAGTGAGCTGATTGAAAAACATGAGAAAGGCGAACTGAAGCGCCTCCTTTTTGTGGCTGGAGGCGTGGGCATCGCCCCGGTGTTTCCGCAGGTGAAATGGGCATTCCGTCAGGGCATCCCCACCGACGTCATCATCGGCGCCCGTTCCAAGGACCTCCTCTTCTATGAAGACGAGCTGCGCGCCGTGTGCCAGAACCTGCACATCATGACTGACGACGGCTCCTACGGCGAGCAGGGATTGGTCACCGCCAAGGTCGACGAGCTCTGCACCAAAGGCGTGGAATACAGCCATTGCGTCGCCATCGGTCCGCTGCCGATGATGAAATTCGTAGCTCTCACCACCAAGAAATACAGCCTGCCCACCATCGTCAGCCTCAACTGCATGATGGTCGACGGCACCGGCATGTGCGGCGCCTGCCGCGTCCGCGTGGGCGACGAGGTGAAGTTCTGCTGCGTCGACGGTCCCGAATTCGACGGTCATCTGGTGGACTTCGACGAAGCCGCACGCAAACTCAAGACCCCCGACGCCCGACGCTACCGCATCGCCACCGCCGAAAGCGGTCACAAATGCAACCTGGCACCGGCAGTGGAAGCCGCTGTCAGCGAGACAAAAAAGCGCCAGAAACCCCGCGAGCAAGACCCCAAAGTGCGTGCCCGCAACTTCGACGAGGTCTCTTTCGGCCTCACCGAGCACCAGGTCCTCGTGGAAGCCAGCCGTTGCCTGCAGTGCAAGAAGCCGCGCTGCGTCGAAGCATGCCCCGTGGGCATCAACATCCCGCGTTTCATACAGAATATCAAGGAAGAAAACTTCAACCAGGCCTATATCACCATCTCTCACGACTCTGCCCTGCCCGCCGTCTGCGGCCGCGTATGCCCGCAGGAGACGCAGTGCGAAGGCAGCTGTGTGATGGGCGTGAAGTCCGAACCCATCGCCATCGGCGCCCTCGAGCGTTTTGTGGCCGACAACCACCGTGCCAAATCCAAGCCGCAAAGCCCCTGCTACCCCGCCGGACGCAAGGTGGCAGTCATCGGCTCCGGCCCCAGCGGCCTCACTTGTGCCGGCGACCTCGCCAAACACGGCTATCAGGTCACCGTCTTCGAAGCCCTGCACCATGCAGGCGGCGTGCTCGTCTATGGCATCCCCGAATTCCGTCTACCCAAGCAGCGTGTCGTGGAACCCGAAATTGAGAACCTGCGCCGTCTGGGCGTCGAAATACGCACCAACGTCATCATCGGCAAGAGCATCACCATCGACCAGCTCTTCGAGGATATGGAATACGACGCCGTCTATATCGCTTCCGGTGCCGGACTGCCCAAGTTCATGGGCGTCAAGGGCGAAACCCTCATCGGTGTCATCAGCGCCAACGAACTCCTCACCCGCACCAACCTCATGCACGGCTACGACGAACAATACGACACCCCCATCTACCTCGGCAAGAAGGTCATCGTGGTGGGCGGTGGCAACGTGGCAATGGATGCCGCTCGCACAGCCCTGCGATTGGGCAGCGAGGTCACTGTCGTCTACCGTCGCGGCCAGGAGGACATGCCCGCCCGCCGCGAGGAGGTGCACCACGCCATGGAAGAGGGCGTACAGTTCATGTTCCAGACAGCTCCCGTGGAGATTCTCGGCAACGTGGACGGCACCGTCCGTGCCCTTCGCTGTGTAAAAATGGCGATGGGTGAGCCCGACGAGAAAGGCCGCCGCAAGTTCAGCCCCATCGAGAACAGCGAGTGCGATGTCGAGGCCGACACCATCGTCGCCGCCCTCGGCACCAGCCCCAACCCCCTCATCCGCACCACCACCCCCGGTCTCGACTGCGAAACCTGGGGCGGCATCAAGGCCGACGAGAACGGTCAGACAAGCCGTAAGCTCATCTTTGCCGGTGGTGATGCCGTCAGTGGCGCTGCGACAGTCATCCTCGCCATGGGCGCCGGCCGCAAAGCGGCCAAGGCTATCATGGAGGCGCTGGAGAATTGAAAACCACCTTATTCTAAAGCATTAAATAAACATTTTTTACGAAGATTCTAAAAAGATTTGTATCTTTGCAGTTGCGCTTCGCAAGAGGAAGCACACGGTAATTAACCTGTAACGGAATGTTACAGAAGTAGTTCTATCAAATTAAAACCAGTAAAATGGAAGAAACCAATGAGATGCAGAATGCTTCGATGGAAGCGCTGCCTAACACTGAAGAGGTCAACACCACAATGACCGAAACAACCGAAACTGAAACCGTTGCCGAACAGGCAGCCGAACCCCTAGCTGAGGAGAAACCGGCCGAAGCCCCCGAACAGGAGGAGAAGGAACCCGAGGTCGACTACAGCAACCTCTCGCGTGAAGAGCTCGTGGCAGCCTTCAAGGAACTGCTGGAGCAGGACGTGCAGAAAATCAAGAACCGCGTGACTCTTCTCCGCACCCGCTTCAACGCCTTGGAAAGCGAGCGCAAAGCCGAAACACCCGAACCCACACCTGAACCTGAGCCTGCCGAAGCTGAGGCCCAGACAGAAAACAACGAGAAAACCGAACAGCCCGTAGAGAAACCCTTCCGCGACGAAATCAGCGAAGAGTTCCACCGCCTGCAGAACCGCTACCGCGAACTGAGACAAAAATATTTGGACAACTTGGAGGAACAGAAAAAGAAGAACCTTCAGGCCAAGCAGGCCCTTATCGAGGAACTGCGCCAACTGATAGACTCCGAGGAGGAGCAGGTACGTTCCGCCCTCGACAAATTCAATAATATCCAAGAGCGCTGGAAAGGCATCGGTGAGGTGCCGCGCGACCAGATGAACGACCTCTGGCAGAACTACCACTTCCAGATTGAACAGTTCTTCAACAAGTTAAAAATCAACCGCGAACTCCGCGCCCTCGACCAGAAGCGCAACCTCGAAGAGAAAATCAAACTCTGCGAAGCTGCCGAAGAGCTCATCATGGAGACTTCCGTCACCAAGGCATTCAAAGGCATGCAGGATCTGCGCGCCCGCTGGAAAGAGGTCGGTCCTGTGCCCGCCGAACAAAACGAGGAGATTTGGCAACGCTTCTGCAACGCCGCCAACCAGATTGACGAACGCCGCAAGGAATACTACGACCAGCGCAAGGAGGAACTTGACAACAACCTCCTCGCCAAACAGGCTCTTATCGACAAGGCTGCCGAGCTGACAGAAAAACGTCCCGAAAGCACCAAGGAGTGGAACGATACCACCAGCGCACTCGACGAGTTGCTGAAGGTATGGAAGACCATCGGCCCCGTGCCCCGCGAAGTGAACGAGGAAATCTGGACCAAGTTCAAGGGCATGATTGACAAGCACTACAACGAAAAGAAAGAATACTTCAGCACCATTCGCGACGAGCAGGAATCCAACTACCAGAAGAAGATGGACCTCTGTCTGAAAGCCGAAGCCATCGCCAAACGCGAAGACTGGAAGAAAGCCACCGCCGAACTGTTGGAGCTCCAGCAGGAATGGAAGAACATCGGCTCGACAAGCCGCAAGGTCAGCGACAAAGTCTGGCAGCGCTTCCGCAAAGCCTGCGACGAATTCTTCGCCAAGAAGGGTGAATTCTTCGCTGAGCGACGCACCTCCGAGAATGAGAACCTCGCCAAGAAAGAGGCAATCATCGCCGAGCTGAAGGCTCACGAATTCGGTGACAACCGCGAGGAAAACCTCGCTGCCATCAAGGAGTTCCAGCGCCAGTGGGCGGAAGTGGGCTTCGTGCCCATGGC
This sequence comes from uncultured Bacteroidales bacterium, assembly GCA_900317285.1. GTDB lineage: Bacteria > Bacteroidota > Bacteroidia > Bacteroidales > P3 > Colimorpha. Next base: position 124,035 of record ONGA01000010.1, read on the forward strand.
CGACAAAGAACGCCTGCATAAGGAATTCCGTGGCGAAATCGACCGCATCTTCGAACAACTGAAAATCAGTGCCCGCGAAGCTGAAGAAACCGCCTACCGCGAAAGAATCCGCAATGTCGGCGCCGACGCCCACAAGTTTGTCATGAGCGAGAAGCAGGAGTTGCAGGACAAGATTGAAAAGCTGCGCAACGACCTGAACCTCTGGGAGAACAACTTGGGATTCCTCGCCAGCTCGAAGCAAGCCGACCTCCTGAAGCAGGAGTTCGAAAAGAAGATGCAGGGTGCCCGTCAGCAGATTGCGCTCCTTCAGGCAAAACTGCGCATCCTCGTCGAGGCTGAAAAAGCCGAGAAAGCCGAAAAAGAAGAAGGCGAGAAATGAAACGCATCTTTTTCATCATCGCACTCACACTCATAGTCACCGGTTGCGGCCACAAAGCCGAGCCGGTGACTATTCATCGTTTTGAGCAGCTTCTTTTTGCCAACCAAGGCAACGCAGCTGACTTCAACTCACCTCTCATCAACTACCTCCCCGACAACCCCGAATTCATGGCCATGGTGGCGGACTTTGTCGGCGACCCCGTCGTGCACCGCATCTATACGGTGACCGACAGCCTCTACCACGACCTATCATGGCTCGAACAGGATTTGGGCGATGCCATGTCTCGCGCCCACAGTATTTGCCCGGAAATCGACTACCACCGTTTCTATACGCTGGTCACTGCCGACTTCGGCAACTACGCCAATCGGGTCTTCTGCTACGGCAACGATATGGCAATTGCCATCGACTGCTACACCCTTGGCGAAGTTGCCGAGATGCAAATGTTTGGTGTGCCGACCTATATCATGAATCTCTGTCGGCGTGAGTATATCACATCCGACTGCATGGCAGCAGCAGCACGCAGCCATATTGAGCTGCCAGACGATGACCTCACCTTCCTCGACTGCGCTATCGCCGAGGGCAAGGTGCTCTGTTTCCTCGACCAGGTGCTGCCCTCCACTCCCGACACCATAAAGATTCGATACACCGCCGACCAACTGGCTTGGATGGAGGAGAATGTCGAAAATGTTTGGGGATGGATTATCCAGAACGACGTGCTCTACAGCTCCGACCGCTCACATCTGCGCAACCTCATCGACGATGCCCCCAAGACCAACGCTTTCGGCGAAGGCTCGGCTCCGCGCACCGCCGCCTACATCGGGTGGCAGATTGTTCGTCGCTACATGAAGAAGAGTGGCGTCACAATGGAAGAGTTGTTTAAAGAGACCGACAGCAAGAAGATTCTCAACGAATCAGGGTGGAGACCCTGAAAAATAATCAATCATGATAAAGAAGAGCTATAGTATATATAAGTACATAATATATAAATGGCTATTGGCATTTGCCGCCCTGATGGCCATGCAAGTGTTGTTCCTTGTCGCCAACCGACACATATTCCGCCCAGAAAGTGCGGCAGAATGGCTGAATATTCTATGGGGTAACGTGGTCTTCGGTGCCGCCACTGTCAGCACCTTTCTCCTCCCCTACCTCATCCTGATGCTTATCCCCGGCGACTTCCGATGGAAGAAAGGCTGCCGCATCGCCGCCGAAACGCTCTATCTGGTCCCCATGCTCTTCGTACTCATCACCCGCGGCGCCGATTCAGCCTATTTCCAGTACACCTACCGCATGCTGTCGAACGAAATCTTCACCTACCTCGGCAACAGCGGTCCAATGGAAAAGCTCATTCCCAACTTCATGATTAACTATTGGTATGCGTGGGTATTCGGCATCGCCATCATCGTCGCATTCCTGCTGTTTAACCGCCGTTTGAAATTAGGAAACCAGAAACCATCAGGTTTCCAGTGGGCAGCGACAGCGGCAGGACTGCTTTTGGTTTGGTTCATGGCCCGCGGTGGTTTCGGCCATTTCTTGCGTCTCGACGACGCTGTCCATTACTGCCAGCCCAAGAATATTCCCGTGGTCAGCAACAGCGGCTATAATATTCTCCGCACACTCCTGCTGCCGCAATTGGAGCCCCACGACTACCTCCCGGAGGAAGAAGCCAATGCCCTCTTCTCGCCCGAATTCAATCCTGCTGCCTCATCAAGCGACAAATCCAAACGCTCGCCCAATGTGGTGCTCATCATCGTTGAAAGTTTCGGTCAGGAATATTCGAGCATCTACAATCCTTCCGGCGACACACGCACACCGTTCCTTGACTCGCTGGCACGCCATTCCACCGTCTATCAAGGTCGTGCCAACGGCAAACGCTCTATCGAAGGCATCACAGCCATCCTCACTGGCGTCCCCACCCTGATGAACGTCCCCTTTGTCAACTGCACCTACCGTAACGACACTATCACAGGCATTCCCAACATCCTTAAACGCCACGGCTATCACACAGCTTTCTTCCACGGCAGCCACAATGGTGTGATGGATTTCGACAAGCTCTGTGCACGTGCCGGATTCGACGAGTATCTTGGTCTCAATGAGTTCAAGGACGAAGGCAAATGCCAGGAAGAGGACTTTGATAACGTTTGGGGTGTCTACGATGAACCGTTCCTTCAATATGTCGTGCGCCACACCAGCACCTTCAAGGAGCCCTTCCTCACCACGGTCTTCACCGTCACCTCACACGATCCCTTCCCGCTGCCCGAGAAATATAAGGGACAATTCGTCGAGGGCAAGCACCCCATCCTGAAATGCGTCGAATACATGGACAACTCGTTGCGCCAGTTCTTCAATGAAGCGCGCAAACAGCCGTGGTTCAACAACACCATCTTCATCATCACCGCCGACCACAGCGGTCCCGGTCTCAGCCCCGAATATCTCGACTACGACGGTTCCTACCGCATTCCGCTCATTGTCTACAATCCCCAGAATCCCAAAGGACGCATTGACAACCGCATTGTGCAGCAGACCGACCTCCTGCCCTCTCTCATCGACCGCCTCGGTTTCAACGACCGCGTCATCGCTTTCGGGCAGAGCGTCAAGCAGACTCCCCTGGGCTGGCAGGTCTATTTCGGCAACGACTATTTCTGCATGGTCAGCAACAATGCTACCGACCCCACCAAGCACGACATTACCATCCTTTGCGGCAACCAGGAAATAGGAACTCCTGAGAACATCCGCTTCCTCAAAGCCGTGGTGCAGCAATACTTTAATCGTGTAATGAACAACAACCTGGTCGTTAAAAAGTCAAAACAGATATGAAAAAAAAGATTGTTTTTGTCATCAACCCGATTTCCGGCGTAGGACGTCAGAGGAAAATAGAGCAACTCATCGTGGAGAATCTCAATCAGGACCTCTTCGACTATTCCGTGCGCTATACCGAGCGCATCCACCATGGCACCGAGATAGCACGCGAGGCTGTGGACAAAGGTTTCGACTGCGTGGTGGCGGTAGGTGGCGACGGCAGCGTCAACGACGTGGCAGAGGGACTGAAAGACTCTGGTGTCACTATGGGCATCATTCCCTGTGGCAGTGGCAATGGTCTGGCCCGCGGCCTGAAAATACCGCTCAGCCCCGCCTCTGCCATCAAACTCCTCAACCAGCAGAACGAGCACCTTATTGACTCTATCGTCATCAACGACAAATACATCTCCGTCAACGCCGCCGGTGTGGGCTTTGACGCCTACATCGCACGTCTGATGAAGGCTGCCAAGACCCGTGGATTCGCCGCATATACCAACCTCATCCTCCGCGAATACGCCAGCTATAAGAACAATACCTACACATTCACCGTCGACGGTCGTACCCTCGAGCGCAGCGCTTGGTTCATCGCCGTGGCGAACGGCAGCCAGTTCGGCTACAATCTCTCGGTGGCACCAAAAGCAAAACTCTCCGACGGTCTCATCGACATCTCCATCATCGACAAAATCCCTCTCGACCACATCCTCATCACCGCCCCCATGGCTTTCATGAACCTCCTCGACCACTCACAGCATGCCGAGATGTTCCGCGCCAAAGACCTTGTCATCGAAGGCAACGTGCACAAATGGGTCAACATCGACGGCGAGGGCATCAATGTCGGAAACACCGTGCATTTCGTCAATCATCCCCAATCCGTCAAGATTTACGGCAGGAAAAACTAACCACCAAGCCATGAAAAACAGCAACATTGTCTACTCCACCAACCCCGATTTCAGCTTCGACGACGACGAGCCCGCAGTCGAGACGCTCGCTCCCGACCGTCAGCCTCTGCGTGTCAGCATCGAGCGCCACCACCGGGGTGGCAAGACTGTCACTTTGGTTAAAGGTTTTATGGGCTCCGACGACGACCTCGCCGACCTGGGCAGGAAACTGAAAACCAAATGCGGTGTGGGCGGCAGTGCCAAAGATGGCGAGATAGTCATCCAAGGCGAGTTGCGCGACAAGGTGGTGTCCATCCTCCAGTCGCTGGGTTATTCCAAAACAAAATAGTCGGCTTACTTCTTCACCCTACCACCCTTGTAGAAGTGCTTCTGCCAGTAGGTGTCGCTCAATCGCGACACACTTACACCGTTGCTTGTGGAGGCATGTGCAAACAGGTTATCTTTCAGGTAGATGCCCACATGCGACACCTTCCCTTTGGAGTTGGTGAAGAACAGGATATCGCCTTCTTGCAGTTGGCTTTTGGGAATAAGGGTCACGTCGCGCAGCATGTCGTTGGACGTGCGGTGGAGCGTCACGCCGTACACCTGTCGGTAGATGGTGCCGACAAAAGCGGAGCAGTCGATACCGTCACGGTCGGTGCCGCCATATTTATAGGGTACGCCGAGCCATGAATTGATGGCTTGGTAGAGAGCCTGGTTGTCGGAAGGGCTGTATTCAAGTCCGATGGGGTTGGTACGGTTCTGGTTCTGGCTTTGGCTGCGGGGCTTTGATATCACGGGGGTCTCCTTGACCACCTCGTCGACATAAAGCTGTCCAATGATAAAGTCCTCCTCCTCGAGGTCGCGCGACATGAAGTTTTTCAACACATCACACCCCGTCAGCATCGCACATGCCACGCACAGGAAGATTATATGTCTGTACTTTATCACTTTAGAACCTTATCATTTTTTAATCACAAAAACATCCTCGTCTGCCCGCTTCATGTAGTAGTTCTCGCGGCCGTAATGCTCTATGGCGTCGAGGTTGCCCTCGATGGCTGCGGCATTGACCGAGTCGGTGACAATGGCCTCACGCAATTCCTTCTCTTCATCGTGGAGCGTCGACACCTGGCGGTGCAGCTTCATCGTCACCAACAGGTTGTTGGGGTCGATGAAGAGGATGACAACAAGAAACACCGCGGTAGCCGCAATGTACTTGAAGCCCTTGCCCTTATAGATGTTTTTTATTTTCTCAATGCCCATAGGTGTCCTTTCTCTACCTTACTTTCAACCTCTGTCCCATCTTGATGCTGTCCTTGCGCAAGCCGTTCATGCTTTTCAGCTGATTGACCGTGAGTCCATAGCGCTTGGCGATATTGAAGAGCGTGTCACCTTTCTTCACCACATGGTAGCGTCCGCTGCCACTGCTGCTTTTAGCATTACTCTTGCCACTCTTGGCACGCTTGTGGGGCTCTATCTTCAGCGGTCGGCGGCTCAGGCTGTCTGCCGAATAGCGGTAGATGGAGTCCTGGTTGGCGATGAACGTCGGCACAAGCGAGGTGGGGAGTGCCAAGTGGTAATGCCCCGACGATGCCGGGATGACGTCGGCACGGTATTGGGGGTTGAGGGTCCGCAGTTCGGCACTGTCAACGCCGGTAAACTGCTCCACATAGTGGAACAACACATCCGACGAGAGGTCGATGGTGTCCGAACGCAGGGGGAGGTTCAGTTTTTCGGGACGCAGACCGTGTTCGGGGTAGTATTTCATCACATAGGTGACGGCGATGAAGGCCGGCACATATCCGCGGGTCTCGCGCGGCAGGAAGGGGTAAATCTTCCAGAAATTGCGCTCACCGCCGGAACGGGCGATGGCTTTGTTGATGTTGCCGGGACCGCAGTTATAGGCGGCGATGGCAAGTTCCCAGTCATGGAACACCCTGTAGAGGTCGGCAAGGAAGCGCGCGGCAGCCTGACTCGACTTGTAAGGGTCGCGGCGCTCATCAACGACCGAGTTCACCTCCAGCCCGTAGAGTTTGCCGGTGTTGTACATGAACTGCCACAGACCGGCGGCACCCACCCTCGACGTCGCCATCGGGTTCAGGGCCGACTCCACTATGGTCAGGTATTTCAGCTCCTCGGGCACCCCGTAGCGGTCCAATGCCTCCACGAAAATGGGAAAATACTGCTCTTTCTGCAGCAGCGTCAGCGACAGGCGGCGCGACATGACACGCAGGTAGAAGCGGATATGTGCACGCACCTCACTGTTGTAGGTCATCGGGACAACGGTGTGCAGCGAGCGTAGCCGTGCGGCAAGCACCGAATCGGGTATGGCGTCGAATTCTTCCACATTGAATTCCCCGCCGCGGGCATGCCGGCTACGGGGATAACGTTTGAGATAGAAGCTGTTGAGCAGACTGTCGTACGAAGAGGTATAGCGCTGCGCCATCACCCCAGCATCGCTGGTTGCGGCGCCCGTGTTGCCCGTCTGCCCCTGCACCGCGGTGGCGCCTCCGGCAAGCAGCATAAGCAACAGGATATAGCAATTCTTAAACTTCATACACTTCGTAACGCGTTTTTAAAACTATTATTATTCCGCATGCCAAATTTTTTTTTTCATACACATATACCAATTTAAAAAAAAATACGTTATACCTCTGTTTTTTTAGAAAATAAGAAGATGAAATTATCCCAGTTCCGATTCAACCTGCCAAAAGAACTCATAGCTGAAAAACCCCCGCGCAACCGCGACGAGGCACGCCTGCTCGTCCTCCACCGTGACTCCGGTCAGGTGGAACACCGCATTTTCAAAGACTTCATCGACTATGTCGAAAAGGACGATGTCGTCGTCGCCAACAACACCAAGGTCTTCCCCGCCCTCCTCGACGGCGAGAAGGAAAAAACCGGTGCACGCATCCAGGTGTTCCTCCTCCGCGAACTCAACGAGGACATGCGCCTCTGGGACGTCATTGTCGACCCCGCCCGCAAGATCCGCATCGGCAACAAGCTCTACTTCGGCACCAACGACGCCCTCGTAGCCGAAGTGGTCGACAACACCACCTCCCGCGGCCGCACCATCCGCTTCCTCTTCGACGGCTCTCACGAGGAGTTCATCTCCATCATCAAGAGCATGGGCCGCACCCCTCTGCCCGACGAACTCCGCAAGCTGCGCGACATCGAGAAGTCCGACACCGAGAACTACCAGACCATCTACGCCAAAAACGAAGGCTCGGTGGCAGCGCCCATCGCCGGTCTCCACTTCAGCCGCGAACTCCTCAAGCGTCTCGAAATCAAGGATGTCAAGTGGGTCGAGCTCACCCTCCATGCCGGCATGGGCGAATTCAAGAGCATCGATGTCGAGGACCTCTCCAAGCACCGCATGGACGCCGAGGAGATGCACCTCTCCGCCGAAACCTGCGCCGCCATCCAGCAGGCCAAGGACAACGGCCACCGCATCTGCTGCGTCGGCACCACCTCCATGCGCGCCCTCGAGAGCGCCGTCACCATCCCCGGACACCTCTTCCCCTACGACGGATGGACCAACAAATTCATCTTCCCGCCCTACCAGTTCACCATCGCCGACATGATGGTCACCAACTTCCACCACCCCATGTCCTCACAGTTCATCATGGCGTCAGCCTTCGCCGGTCCCGAGCTCCTCATGCAGACCTACCAGACCGCCATCAAGGAGAAATACCGCTTCTCCACCTACGGCGACGCAATGCTCATCATCTGATAATGACGCCGTTAGCGGAGATACTAAGGCCCCAAAGCCTCGACGAATACATCGGACAGCAGCACCTTGTCGGACAGGGTGCTGTTCTTCGCACATTGATTGACAGCGGCAACATCCCCAGCATGATTTTCTGGGGTCCCCCGGGCATCGGCAAGACCACCCTGGCAATGATCATCTCCAACACCCTCCACCGCCCCTTCCACACACTCTCCGCCATCAGCAGCGGCGTCAAGGAGGTGCGCGAAGTGATTAACGCCGCACAGGAGGAAGAAGGCGCCATACTCTTCATCGACGAAATCCACCGCTTCAACAAGGCCCAGCAGGACTCCCTGCTCGGCGCCGTCGAGCGCGGCACCATCACCCTCATCGGCGCCACCACCGAGAACCCCTCCTTCGAGGTCATCTCCGCCCTGCTCTCCCGTTGCCAGGTCTACGTCCTCAAGGAATTCGGCGAAGACGACATGCGCCAGCTCATAGCCACGGCAGTGAAGCACTACGCCTCACAGGGCATCGCCGTCGAAATCAGCGAAGACGAAGCCCTCATGCGCATCTCCGGCGGCGATGCCAGGAAACTGCTCAATGCCATCGAGTTGGTAGTAAATCGGAACATTCAGACTATTCAGAACACTCCGAATACTCCGATTATTCTGAATAATTCCACTGTCACCACCGTCATCCAGCAAAACCTCGCCTTCTACGACAAACAGGGCGAGATGCACTACGACATCATCTCCGCCTTCATCAAATCCATGCGCGGCTCCGACCCCAACGGCGCCGTCTACTGGCTCGCCCGCATGATCGCCGGCGGCGAAGACCCGCTCTTCATCGCCCGACGCATGCTCATCTTCGCCTCCGAAGACATCGGCAACGCCAACCCCAACGCACTCCTCCTTGCCAACGCCACCTTCGAGGCCGTCAGCAAGATAGGCTACCCCGAATGCCGCATCAACCTCTCCCAGTGCGCCGTCTACCTCGCCTGCTCCGCCAAGAGCAACGCCACCTACATGGCACTCAACAACGCCGAACAGGCAGTGCGCCAATGGGGCGACCTCCCCGTGCCGCTGCACCTCCGCAACGCCCCCACCAAGCTCATGAAACAGATGGGCTACCACGACGGCTACAAATACGCCCACGACTACGCCGGCAACACCGCCCTTGGCGGCTTCGCCGAGCAGGAATACCTGCCCCAGGGCCTCGAAGGGACCAAATTCTACGAGCCCGGCAACACACCGCGCGAGAACGACACCCGCAACGCACTCCGCTCACGCTGGCAATCCAAATACAACTATTAAAACCCTCTCCCCCGTCCCCCTGTTGTCATAGGTAATGCCAAGGTACGACATAGGAGCGACATACTATCATCCATAGACCTACCATAGAGTTACCATAGAGGTACCATAGACCTAGCATAGAGTTAGCGTCCATAGTTTTCTGTAAATTAAAGCCATGTATTGTTTTGAAAATCAGTGCCGTTTATATTTATCTATCTGATAATCAGCACATATTTCAATTTTCATAGGGCTTCTTCATCCCGTTTTGCACTTGCAAAGGTACGAAGTTTTTTCCGAATGATTTTCCCTTTAACTACTTTTAACTACCCTTAACGTCATTAACTACTTTTTTTACGAGAAAAAAATCGTATTTTTGCATTCGGTTTGCAGCCCCTGCAGGTTATGCAATCCATTGATTATATGAATATTGAAGCGGTACATACAATTCGTTTGGTTGACGGATGGAGTCCCGAGCGCCTGCGCGCCCTGTTGAATGGGTCGCGGAAGGTGGTGTTGGTGGCTCACACCAATGCCGACGGCGACGCCGTGGGTTCGGTGACGGGTATGTATGCGCTGCTGAGGGAAGCGTTAGGTCGCGAGGTCACGTTGACGCCGATGCTTCCGGACGGTTGCCCCGAGGATTTGGCGTGGCTGCCGAACACAAGTTATATCCTGAACGGCCAGAAGGAACCCGAGCGTTGCCGCGAGGCTATTGCGGAGGCTGACGTTGTGATGGGTATGGACCTGAACGGATTCGACCGCACGGGTGTGCTGGCGGAGTGGTTGTGGGGCAGCGCTGCGAAGAAGGTGCTGCTGGACCACCACATCGGTCCCGACCGCGAGCGGTTCGACCTAGTGGTGTCCGACCCCGACATTTCGTCGACGTGCGAACTGGTGTATTGGACGATGCTTGCCACCTACGGCAAGGATGTTTTCACGCCCGAGGCGGCGACGAGCCTTTTCACGGGCCTGTGCACCGACACGGGCACCTTTGCCTACAGCAACCGTCAGGCGAGCCTGTATCTGGCGGCGGCGGAGTTGTCGCAGATGGGCATCGACCCGATGGATATCAACCGTAAGATCAAGAATGTGTTCACCCCCAACCGCCTGAAGTTTTTCGGCCACGCGATGAGCGAACTGCTGACGGTGTACGACCGCGAGGGTGTGGCGCTGATGGTGATAAGGCGTGAGGATATGGAGCGCTACGGGGTGGAGAGCCACGAGTTGACGGGGTTGGTGAACGAGGTGATGAAGCTGCGCGACACCGACTGTGCCATTCTGGTGCGCGAGGAGGAGGGTAAGGTGAGGTTGTCGCTGCGCTCGAAGTGCCACACGGATGTGAACCGCCTGGCGGGCGAACTTTTCGGTGGCGGCGGTCACGAGAGGGCTGCCGGTGCCACGTCGATGCTGAGCCTGAAAGAGACGGTGGAGGTGGTGAAGCGCAAGCTGCGCCTGCTGACGCTGGTGCTGCCGTTGGCGCTGACGCTGGCTTCGTGCCACGATGTGCCAGTGGTGGATGTGGCGAAGCCGAAGGGCGACACGCTGAAGGAGAATATGATGAATGCCAACCGCTATATTGCCCACAGCGAGGAGACTCAGATTGATTCCTACGTGCAACGGCGTGGCTGGACGATGGAGAAGCTCTCAGGCGGGGTGCGTGTGATGGAGACGGAGCGGAAGTCCGGCGGAAAGGCAATAAACTACGAAGACACAGTCACAATGCGCTACAGTGTGGAAGCCATCAACGGCACTCCTGTCTACAGTGATGTGGAGGAGACCATTGTGGCGGGACGCATGCAGCCGAATGCGGGACTGGATGCAGCGTTGCGGACCCTGAAGGAGGGCAGCAAGGCCCGGGTGATTGTCCCCTCGCACCAGGCTTACGGTGTGGCGGGTGACGGCAACAGGGTGAAGAGCCGCATGATTCTGGTCTACAACCTGGAAGTGGAGAGGGTGATTAAAAACTAAAAAGGAAGAACCAAGAAGTAATTAATAAAGTAATAATATTTAATAACAAAATGAAAAAAGGTTTCAAGATGGTCGCCCTTGCGGCCGCAACGACAATGCTTTTCGCCTGCAACGGAGGCGAGATGGCCGGTTTCAAAACCACCGACAACGGTTTGTATTACAAGTTCGAGAAGCAGAACAAGGACGGTCAGCAGGTGCAGGAGGGTGATGTGCTGGTGGGTGAGATGACTGTGCGCTTCGACACGATGGAACTTTTCTCCACCAAGGGTGAGGCCACGCGCATCGCGCAGGCTGCTCCCAGCTTCAACGGTGGCCTCTACGAGGGTCTCATCATGATGCATGTGGGCGATATCGCCACCTTCGCCATCGAGGCCGACTCGCTTGCCAAGTATGTGCAGCCGAACCAGATGCCCCAGGGTTACGAGCCCGGCAAGGGAATGAAGATTTTCTACGAGATCAACCTGCAGGACATTGTGACCAAGGAAGACCTCGCCGCCGAGCAGGCTAATTTCATGCAGGAAGTGCAGAAGCGTCAGGCCGAGGAGCCTGAGGAGATTGCCGCCTATGTGAAGGAGAACGGCATCACCGCCAAACCCAATGCCGACGGTGTGTATATCATCGTGAAGAAGAAAGGCACGGGTGCAAAGGTCGCCACCGGCAAAGAAGTCTCTGTGAACTACACCGGCCGCCTGCTCGACGGCACGATGTTCGACACCAGCGTCGAGGGCGATGCCCGCAGCGGCGAGATTTACAACAAGGACCGCAAGTATGAGCCCATGACTTATGTCGTGGGACGCGACCGCCTGATTCCCGGCTGGGAGCAGGGTGTGATGGGTCAGCCCGCCGGTACCGTTCTTCAGCTTGTGATTCCCTCAGCCCAGGCCTACGGTCCCCGTGGTGCAGGCAACATGATCCCCCCCTACTCTCCCCTTGTGTTCGACATCGAGATTGTCAGCGTAAAATAAAGTAGACAGAGATGAAGAATATTGTGATTTTCGGTGCTCCCGGTGCCGGCAAGGGCACGCAGAGCGATTTCATCGTGGAGCATTACGGCCTGACACATGTTTCGACGGGCGACCTGCTGCGCAAGGAGATAGCCGACGAGACGGAGCTGGGCAAGCGCATCAAGGGCATCATGGATGCCGGACAGCTGGTGAGCGACGACATCGTGATTGAAATGATGGACAAGGCTATCGCCGCCGACACGAAGGGTATGCTCTTCGACGGCTTCCCCCGCACAGTGGCTCAGGCCGAGGTGCTGGACAAGCTGCTTGCCAAGCACGGTCGCGAGCTGACCTGCATGGTGCAGCTCGAGGTGCCGAAGGAGGAGTTGGTGCGCCGCCTGCTGGAGCGCGCCACGATTCAGGGTCGCGCCGACGACAACGAGGTGACCATCAACAACCGTCTGAACGAGTACAACAGCAAGACGAAACCCGTGGCCGATTATTACGCCAAGCAGGGTAAGCAGCGCGTGGTGGACGGTTTGGGTTCCATCGAGGACATCGCCGCCCGTATCCGTCAGGCCATCGGTTAAACAATAAGGTTTAAGGTTTATGGTTTACGGGGCATGGGAACGCAACACTTTCGAATCCTAAGCCTCAAACCTTAAACCCTAAACCTTAAACCATGTATTTATGACCAGCAACTTTGTAGACTACGTCAAGATATTGGTTCGCTCAGGCAAGGGCGGAGCTGGAAGCGCGCACCTGCTGCGGGTGAAGTACAACGCCAAAGCGGGTCCCGACGGTGGCGACGGCGGAAGGGGCGGTCACGTGATTCTGCGTGGCACCACCCAGCGCTGGACGCTGCTGCACTTGAAGTACACCAAGCATGTCTTTGCCGAGGACGGCGAGCACGGCGGGGAGAATCTCTGCACAGGCCGCACAGGCAAGGACCAGGTGCTGGAAGTGCCGCTGGGATGCGTCTGCCGCGATGCCGAAACGGGCGAGGTGCTGGGCGAGGTGACCGAAGAGGGTCAGGAGCTGATCATTGCCAAAGGCGGACGCGGAGGTTTGGGAAACGACCATTTCAAGAGTGCCACGAACCAGACGCCGCGCTACGCACAGCCTGGCGAGCCTGCCGTCGAGCGGTGGGTGATCATCGAGCTGAAGGTGCTGGCCGACGTGGGCCTTGTAGGTTTCCCCAATGCCGGCAAAAGCACTTTCCTCAGCGTGGTCAGTGCCGCGAAGCCGGAGATTGCCAATTATCCCTTCACCACTCTGGTGCCCAACCTGGGGATGGTGCGCTACCGTGACGACCAGTCGTTCTGCATTGCCGATATTCCCGGCATCATCGAAGGTGCCAGCGAAGGCAAAGGGCTGGGTCTGCGATTCCTCCGCCACATCGAGCGCAACTCGATACTTCTGTTTATGGTAAGCTGTGAGCAGCTTGAAATTTCAAAGGAATACCATGTGCTGCTTGAGGAGCTGAAGAAGTACAACCCCGAGTTGCTTGACAAGAAAAGGATTCTTGCCGTCACCAAGTGCGACATGATGGACGAAGAGATGCAGAAACAGTTGAAGCGCCACCTTCCCAAGGGTGTCGACAGCATTTTCATCAGTGCCGTCAGCGGACAGAACATACAGCAGCTAAAGGATATGATTTTCAGCAAACTGACCGAGGATGATTGAGACACTTAACAATTTCGACACCCAACTCTTTTATTTGGTCAATCACCACCACTGCACGGTGATGGACTGGGTGATGTGGATCTTTTCCAGTCGCTGGAGTTGGCTGGTGGTCATTGTGGCGGCCTATTTGTTCACGGCCATCAAGCGTGAACCGCGCCGGTGGTGGCTGGTGCTGGCAGGTATCGCACTCTGTTTCCTGCTTGCCGACCAAGGGTCTGTGCAGCTGTTCAAGAACACCGTCTGCCGCCTCCGTCCTTGTCACGCCCTGTCCGATGTGCACATGTTCCGTGAAGGCTGCGGCGGGCAGTACGGGTTCATCTCGTCACATGCCGCCAACGCTTTTGCCATTGCCACATTCTTCTGGCTGCGCTACCGACGCTGGACGGGGTATTCCCGCGGGAAAGCCCTGATTGTTCCCGCATGCATGATTGCATGGGCCTGCCTTACGAGCTACAGCCGAGCCTACCTGGGCAAACATTACCCCGGCGACCTCATTTGCGGAGCACTTTTCGGCATCATCATGGGACTGCTGGTCAACCTGCTAATCAAGTGGATTGAAAAAAAATTGCAACGGCATGTAACAAAATGAGCGCATTTTCGTTATATAAAACGTGCTTGCTTAATTCTATCATTGATAGAAGAAAAATGTGTTATTCGAGCGCCTTACCACATTCGGCTGGGCGCTTTTTCTTTTTCGAAACGATTAAAGCCCCAACACGATGACCCTGCTCGACCTTCTGCTCGCCATCCCGATGGCGTGGTTTGTATTCAAAGGATGGAAACACGGCATTATCCGCGAGGCGGCCACGTTGGCAGGCGTGGTGGCGGGGATATGGGCGGCTGTGCATCTCTCACAATGGGTTGCCACGCTACTCGGACTCGAAGGCGACAACCCCATCCTCCTCGCATTTTTTGTCACTTTTGTCGGCACAATGGTGCTCGCCTACCTTCTCGGTCGGGGGATTGAAAAGATGATGAAGGCAGCCAAGCTCTCGCTCGCCAACCAGATTTCGGGTGCTGCACTTGGAATGGTGAAAGCCCTATGTATCCTTTCGGTAGTAATCAACGGCATCGTGCTTGTCGACCGACAGGAACAACTGCTCACTCCCACGGTGAAAGAAAAAAGCATCCTATACAAACCCGTCTACGCTACCGGCAATAAACTGACCGAATCCCTCAAACAATTCATCAACAACTCATCAAAACTTACGAGCAAACAATGATACTGGCACCCATGCAAGGATTGACGGAAGTCCTCTTCCGGCGCGTCTACGAGAAATGCTTCCCCAAAGCTATTCCCCTTGCCGTATCGCCGTTCATTTCTCTCACTCATAACCTCCTGCAATCGCCAGAAGAGCTGTCGAAGAACGGCAAACTTGCTGACATTCTGCCCTCCAACAACTCTGATTCCATACCCGTCATACCCCAAATTTTGGGGAAGGAACCCGATGAATTCATTGCTGTTGCCAATTGTCTCTATGAAATGGGCTACCGCGAGGTAAATTGGAACATCGGATGCCCTATGCGGCAGGTCACCGCCAAGCATCGTGGAAGCGGCATCCTCCCCTACCCCGAGGAGGTTCGTCACATTCTCAATACCATAATTCCAAACTTGAAGCCTGCCCTCAGCGTCAAAATGCGCATCGGGCTTCGCGACAAGTCTGAAATATTCAACATCATACCGGTACTCAACGACTATCCCCTTGCCTCCGTCACCATACATCCGCGACTCGGACGCCAGCAATACACCGGAATCCCCGACCTCGAAATTTATGGTCTCGCACTACAACAATTGCGACATCCTGTCATTTACAACGGCGACATCCGTACCCCTGCCGATGTCCACAACATCCTTTCCAGATTTCCGGAAACCAGCAATATCATGATTGGTCGCGGAATCCTCTACAATCCTTCTCTTCCACTGGAAATCAAAAATGAAACTCACAATTCTCAGTTCTCAATTCATAATCATAATTCTCAATTTATTAAATGTCTGCTGCAGGAAATATTCTCCTACTACAGTGCCGACGAATCCCGTATCCGAAAAATAAAAGAATACTGGTGCCTATTGTGGCACTCCCTTTCAATCACAGAAAGCGAGGCCCGTCTGGTACTACGACTTCAGACATTGACAGATGTTGATAAAAAAATCCAGACTTTTCTACAATAAAAATAACCTTTTTACGTAATGTTAAAGATGAAACATAGTCTCATATACGCCTTTCTCGTTGCATCAGCACTCTCCATCCTCTTTGGAAGCTGCAAAACCCATGAGATAGAAGAGGACATGACCGACAGCGTCAAACTTGAACTTCTTGACATCAACCTTGAGAAACACCCCAACGACCCCAAGTTGCTTGCAGCACGTGCGCAAGTGCTCTTCAACCTCCACCGCACCAAAGAAGCCAACTATGATATCAACCGTGCGGTAGAACTTGACCCCGACAACACGGGTTATCTTCTCCTTCAGGCAGACATCACCTTCGCCAACGGCGATGTTCAAGGTAGCTATAAGGCCCTTGAAAACGCAGAGAAAATTGACCCTAAGGCCAAAGACATACAGCTTAAGATGGGCGAGATCATGTTCTACAACCGCGACTATGACCGCTCTCTCAAATGCCTCTCCAACGTTACCGCACAAGATCCCAATAACCGTACCGCCCTTTTCATGAAAGGATTCATCTACAAAGAAAAAGGTGATACTGCCAACGCCGTTCAACTCCTCCACCGCGTATGCGACAAATTCCCCGACTACGCCCCTGCATTTGAAGAGCTCGGCATCCTCTACGCTTCCGTCGGCAACCCTCTTGCTCTGGAGTATCTCTCCACCACCCTCCAACTTGAGCCCTCCAACACGCACGCCATGTACGCCCTCGCCATGTTCCACCAAGACCACGAACAGATGGAACAAGCCGAGGAAATCTACCGTCGTATACTCGACATCAACGAAAACAGTGCCGATGCATGGCATAACCTCGGTTGGATTGAGCTCACCTACTACCGCGACTACCAACGGGCTATCGAATACTTCGACAAAGCACTTGCAGCTGATCCCTCCCACCAAGGAGCAATCACAAACAGACAGCTCGCACAACAAGCACTTGGAATAAATCAATAAAAATTATAAATAAAATGAGCACATTAAAAGGACGCAATCTCATCTCCATCACCGACTTCACCAAAGAAGAATACATTCAGGTGCTGGACATCGCAGAAGGATTCGAACAAAATCCAAAACAAAAAATCCTCTCCGACAAAGTCGTCGCCACACTCTTCTTCGAGCCCTCCACTCGTACAAGACTCTCGTTTGAGAGCGCCGCCAACCAACTCGGTGCCCGCATTATCGGTTTTTCCGACCCCGGTGGCACCAGCGTCCAGAAAGGCGAATCCCTCCACGACACCATCGTCATGGTCTCCTCCTATTCCGACCTTATCGTTATGCGTAACCCCAAAGAAGGCTCCTCACGCTACGCCTCCGAGGTCTCGTCCGTTCCTGTCATCAATGCCGGTGACGGTGCCAACCAGCACCCCACACAGTGCATGCTCGACCTCTATTCCATCCGGAAAACACAGGGAACCCTCGACAACCTGAACATTGCTCTTGTTGGCGACCTCAAATACGGTCGTACCGTCCACTCCCTCGTCCAGGCCATGTGCAACTTCAATGCAACCTTCCATCTCGTTTCTCCCGTGGAACTCAAACTTCCCTCCTCCGTCAAGATGAGCATTAAAGATGCCGGACTCAAATACTACCAGTACACCGACCTTAAGGATATCATTCCCACAGCCGACATCATCTACATGACACGCGTTCAACGCGAGCGCTTCCCGGATCCCATGGAATACGAACGCGTCAAAGATTCCTGCATCCTCACCGCCGACATGCTTAAGGGCTGCAAACCCAACATGCGCATCCTTCATCCGCTGCCCCGCGTCAACGAAATCACCACCGATGTTGACAAGACACCCTACGCCTACTATTTCCAGCAGGCACAAAACGGCGTCTATGTCCGTCAGGCTCTTATGGCAGCCATTCTCGGCGCAAAATAAAGGTTAATGGTTAAAGATTAAAGGTTTTAAGAAAATGGAAAATAAAAAAGAACTCGTCGTCTCTGCCATTGAAAACGGCACCGTCATCGACCACATTCCCACAGAATCCGTCTATCAGGCCATCCGCATTCTCGGTCTTGAAAAATACAAGGATGAAGTCCTTATCGGCAACCACCTCGACAGCGGAAAACTCGGCAAAAAAGGAATCATCAAAATAAAGAACAAACATTTCTCTGACGACGAAATCAGCAAAATAGCACTCGTAGCTCCCTTTGCGACCATCATCGACATTGAGAACTACAAAGTCGTCCGCAAATCCAACGCCGAAATTCCCGACCACATCGAGAACTTTGTGCGCTGCGCGAACCCCAAATGCATCACCAATGCCGAAGTCGTCCCCACACGCTTCGACGTCGTTGACAAAGAGAATCTCAAACTCCGCTGCCACTACTGCGAGAAATTCACCACCAAAGAAACCATCAAATTCTCCGAATGAAACGGTATCTAGTTGCCCTTGTGGCGCTCACACTCCTTCTCGCCATAGTTTCGGTGGCGGTGAAGCCTATAGCCCCACAAATCATCTTGCCGGTAAATATCCTGCTGGCTGTCTATTTTGCCGTCATCACCGGTGTACAGCACTTCATCGTGGTGAAAAGTTTTTACAAATCACCCCGCCGTTTTGTGCAAATATTCCTGGCAAGTACAGTGGCAACGTTGTTCATTCATCTAGCCGTATTGGCATTCTACCTCATTACACACCTTAATGAGGCTCGCAGTTTCACCATTGCTTTCGCTATTGGATTTGCCACCTACCTCGTCTTCGAAACCACAGCTCTGGTTCTAACTGTGAATAAAGAGAAGAAGAAACATCAAGCTGAAGCAGGCAGATAAATCACACAGCGCCTACACGGCAAACAATCATCTCGTCGGGACGGAAGAAACGTGCGGCGAGATTTTTTATTTTTTCCGGAGTACACTCCCGTAAGGCTTCCTGGAGATTGAGCGAAAGTTGTTCGGTAACACCTGCGGCACACATATCAATATAGCGAACGGAACGTTCAAAGGGACCATCTACAGTACGCATGATGTCACCCACCATATAATTTTTTACTATTTCAAGTTCCTCCTCCGGCACAGGCTCCTCTGCCAGACGCTGCATTTCCATAAAAATTTCGTGCTCAGCATCGGCAGCATGTTCCTTCGACACATTGGAAGTAATATAAAAGACAATAACCCCTCGGTAGACCTGCGTTCGCGCGTAAATACCGTAAGTATAGCCTTTGGTTTCACGAATATTCTTCATGAGACGGGAACCGAAATACCCCCCGAGGATTGTAGTGAGTATCATCATGCAGGCATAATCGGGATCATCCCACCGAAGGGAAAGGATTCTTCCGATACGCAATGAGACCTGCACTGCGGAGTCCATCGGATAATTATACGATGATGCTGAATGAGGAAGATTATCCGCCGACAGCTGGAGATAGGGTAAGTCCCGTGAAGGGATCTCATGCCCGAAATGTTTCTCAAAAGATGACAATATTTTATCATCCACACAACCGCTGACAACAAACTTCACATCCCCCATACGGTGTCTGAGGCGGTAATGCTCCACCAAAGAGTCGCGGTCAAGCGCCTCTGTATCATCGGGTTCAGCATAAGTGCCGAGAGGATGCTCTGCGCCAAAAAGGCCTTGATAGAACAGACGCCGTGCCATTTCCGGGGCTGTTTTTAGGCTGCAGAGGATGTCATAACGGCGTTTGTGCCGATAAATATCGATTTCATCCTGCGGAAACGAGGGCTCACGCAACAAGGATTCGGCAAAATTCAGCAGATGGTCAGCATTTCTGCGCAGAGCGTAGAAACTTGTACAACACTGCAGCACACCGACAGAATGTTGGATGTCAATCCCGTATTCATCCTGTAATTCAGCTATCCCCAACGCATCCACCTTGTCCGACGCGACCGATGAAAGACTCTCAGCCGCTCCTGCCACCAACTTTTTTGACTGGTAGGCTGTGCCGGATTCGGTAACAAAATCAATCTTCACCAAATCCGTCCTGGACGACGGATAGCATACCACCTCACGCCCGTTGGACAGTTGATGAATTTGGGGGGCATAGCTTTCTATACTCGGGATTGCAATCATTTCTCTTTTGTTTTCAAAAAAGGACTGTGAGTTTCACATTCACTTGACGCGCCGTCAGGTAATTCGGCACACGCCACGGTATTCCATCAATATCGTTCAGCCACAGATACGACACCACGTTGCGGAAATTGAAGAGGTTGAACACGTCAATTCCCACCTGAATATCTTCCACCACACGGAATAATTTTTTGTGCTTGAGTTTTTCGAACTGCGACAAACGAATGGTATTTCCCCAGTCCACACGGTAGTATGACGGCAGGCGCAAACGCTCATCCACCAAGCCCGTGAAAGGATTGCTTGTAGGCAGACCCGTGGCAAAGACCAAATTCAGACTCATGCGCCACCATGGCATATCAGGCACATTGTCCTGCAGAAAGACCTTGAAGGAAACACGCTGGTCGGTGGGGCGTGCCAACCATCCGAGACCATCGCCTTCGATGTCCTCCTGTGTCCGCATGATAGAGAGACTCGCCCACGACTCCAATCCCTTCACCAATTCACCATTCAGACGCACACTCAAACCTGTCGCATAACCCTTCGCACGCTCTTCGGGCAGGTAGACCACGCGGAGGTTGTCCACTCTGTAAGGGACAAGGTTGGAAAGATATTTGTAGTAGAGGTCTGCCGTAAGCGAGAAGGGCTTTCCCCACATTTGAAAACACCAGTCGGTGGTGCCGGTAATCTGCCAGGAATGCTGCGGCTCCACGTCCGGACACAGACTTCCGCCCAGACGCCGGTATTCCCGGTAGAAAGGTGCCTGGCTGTATCCCCCTGCCGCAATGCGGAACAGCAGGTCATGCTGCCAACGGGGCTTGTAGTTCACACTGATTCGGGGACTGACGAAACCACGCGGTCCCACGCTGGTTTCTTCCCCATTGCTGCTCATTTCAGTCCCATACACCTGTGCACGGACACCTGCGAGGAGCTTGATGTCACTGCCACTGCGCAGGTGGAAATTAATCTCGCGTTGTGCGAAAGCCGACAGACGCAATGTCTGCATGCGGCTGTCGGAGTTGGCAAACTGCTGCAGCAGCGGTGCCACGGGGCTATTGTTGGTGTCGCCAAAGGCAGGGAAGACATAGGGCAGCGCATAGCCGGCCGAATCGACCCATTTCCACTCGCGGAGGTGGTCGTTGATACTTTCCCGCTGCAGACGCATTCCGAAGTTCCAACTTCCCAGCAAGGCGTAACGGTTTGCCCGGATGTCGAGGGTGGCGATGTCGGTGGTCAGGCGGTTGCGCGCATGCTCGAGGAAAGTACCGACTCCATAGTCGGTAGTATCCCTCGCGGCACCCGTCTCCGTCAGTTCGTATAGCCAGTACTGGCTTTGCACATCGTAGCATTCGCGCTCGTTGATATGCTGGAGGGCGAAGTGCGAGGTGACACGCCACTTGTCGTTGGGGCGCCAGTCGGCGCTGAAGGCACCCAGCAGCGTGCGGTAGCGGTCCTGCTCCTGACCGTCGAAATAGATGTTCAGTTCCTGCATACGTCCCGCCAGAGCGCTGCCGAACGTTGTCGTGCGACTTTCGGGCACAAGGCCGTAGACGTTGGAGGTAACCACTCCCAGCATGCCGAGTTCCAGGCGGTCGTTGACCTTATAGCCAGCCAGCGCTTGGAAATCGGTATAGTCGGTGGTGTAGCTGCCCTTGGTTTCGAGACTTCCCAGGACATAGCGGTTGCTGTGGCGACGGAAACCCGCTGCATAGGTCCAACGCTCCCCCACCCTGCCCTGGACAGAGGCCGAAGCCCCCAGTAGGCTGACGCTGGCAGAGCCTTTGAATTCGCGGGGACGGATGTAGGTGATGTCAAGTACCGAAGAGAGTTTGTCGCCATAGGTGGCGTCGAATCCTCCCGGCGAGAAAAGGATATGTTCAACCAGGTCGGGATTGATGATGCTCATGCCCTCCTGCTGCCCGCTGCGTATCAGCATCGGCCGGAAAACCTCGATATTGTTGATGTAGACGAGGTTCTCGTCGAACGAACCGCCACGCACGGAATACTGTGAGGAGAGTTCGTTGTTCGAGTTCACGTCGGGCAGCATCTTGAGCAGCGCCTCCACACCGCCGGTGGGTCCCACGGCTTCGCCGAGACGTTCCACATCGATTTGTGTGAAGGTGCTCTGCCGCACTTTCTCGTCGCGCACCTCTACCGCCTGCAGTTGTGTGGCCGACGGTTTGAGGGTCACGTCGAGATGTGTGTTGGTACGGCTTGCCACACGGTGTTCCGCCGTTTCGTAGCCAGTGAAGGAGAAGCGCAGCGTTACACTGTCCTTCCCAGTCAGGGAAAGGCGGTAGCGGCCTGCGGCATCGGTGACGGTGCCCGTGCCGGTACCGAGAACACCGACGTTGACAAACTCCAACGGCGCACCGCTGGAGGCATCTTTCACATTGCCTTCCACCACCCCCTGTCCCAGGGACTGGAGGGGTAGCAGCAGCATGAGCAGCACTTTAAAAAAGGAGAAGGTCTCCCTTCTCCCTTTTCCTGGTTTCATGACGTTTGGGTATTAGTTGCCCATCAGCTGGTCCACGCGAGCCTTGATGGCGTTGGTCTCGTTGAGCATGTCCACGCGCGAGTAGGCGTTCTGGAGAGCGCGGAGCGAGTTGATGAGGTTCGGACGCTGCGAAGCTTTTGCATTCTCGTCGGTAAGACCGTCGATGTAGGCGACAGACTTCTCGAGGTAGGTGATGGCCTGACGGAAGAAGCCCTTGGCCTCGTCGTTCAGTTTCTCGTAGAGACCCACGGAGGCCTCGTCGAAGGGATCGAGCTGGTTGGCAGCGTTGTTCTTGTCGACAGCGCGGTTGTAGAACATCTTGCCCAAGCCATAGTTGGCGCCGAACTGGTTGGGGAGGATCGAGAGGCTCTCCTGGAACTTTGCCTCGGCGGCTTCGTACTCGCCGGCGGACTCGTCGAGCATCGTACCGGCTTTCACCAGCACCACGGGATACAGCTCGGCGTTGTCCTTTGCCATGTTGAGGGCGTTGTCAAGTTCTTCCTTGCCCTTCTCGATGTTCTTCTGGAGCAGGTAGCCCTCGGCGCTCATGAGGCAAGCGTCGGGATTGGTCTTGCAGTTGCGCTTGAAAGTGGTGGCAACCTTCATGGCCTGAGCGAAGTCCTGCTCATCCTTGTACATGTTGAAGAGGGTGCGGTAGACAAACTCTTTGTCGGTACGCTTGCGGATGAGGCTGTTGAAGTGCTTCTTGACGTTCACGGTGTCCTGCTGGGCGTAGGCACTGATACCGGCGATGTAGAGTACCTCGCTGGCATACTGGCTCTGGCCTGCATTGTTGAACATCTCGACGGCCTGCTCGGAGAGACGCTGGGCCTCGGCGTAGTTCTTGGCCTGGTAGGCTTCGCTGGAGCGGGTCCAGTAGTCGTTGCCGACGAAGCTGAAGACCTCGTTCACCTGCTGTGCGAACTCCTGCTTGGTGTCGAGGCGCTTGCACTCGAGGGCGGCGGTGTAGGCCTGCTCGGCCCAGTCGGGGGCGAGGTTCTTGTACTTGGATTTCTTTTCGGCTGCATCGCCGCCGATGCGGGCATAGATGAGGGCCTTGTAGCACCAGGTCTTGGCGTCATCCTTGGTGTCGGGGTGCTGGCAAGCCTTGTCGATTTCGTCCTTTGCCTTGCTCAGGTAGTTTTTGCGCATATCCTGGAAAGCGCTGGAGACCATCAGCGACTGAGCGCTGGCGCCCATTGTCATTGCTGTGAAGACAGCTGCGACGACAAATTTCTTCATTTTCATATTGGTTGTTTTTTGGTGTTTTTATTCTTTTTCTGTATTAGTATCGGTTGCCTCGGGATTATTGCTCTCGGGGGTGGCGTTTTCGGCGCCTTCCAACTCCTGTGCCTGCTCATCGTCGTTCTCGGTGGGGACT
Source organism: uncultured Bacteroidales bacterium (assembly GCA_900317285.1). Lineage (GTDB taxonomy): Bacteria > Bacteroidota > Bacteroidia > Bacteroidales > P3 > Colimorpha. The sequence continues at coordinate 147,761 of ONGA01000010.1, forward strand.
TTGGTGATGGAGGCGATGTAGTCCTTGCCGCGGAGGTCGATGAGTTTGACGCCCTGGGTGGCGCGACCGAGGACTCGGAGTTCGCTCACCTTCATGCGGATGGTGATGCCGGAGCGGTTGATGATCATGAGGTCGTGGTCATCGGTGACGTTGGTGACAGCCACCAGCGGACCGGTCTTTTCGGTGATCTGCATGGCTTTGACGCCCTTGCCGCCGCGGTGGATTGTGGCGCGGTAGTCGCTCAAGGCGGAGCGCTTGCCGTAGCCGTGCTCGGAGACAACGAGGAGGTTCTCGTCCTCGCTGGGGAGGCAGAGCATGTCGATGGCGGCATCGTCGTCGCCGTCGAGTTCCATGCCCTTGACGCCGCTGGCGCCGCGGCCCATGGTGCGGAATTCCTTCTCGGGGCAAATCATGACCTTGCCTTTCTTGGAGGCTATGAGCATGTAGCTCTCGCCGTCGGTGAGGCGTGCGGTGAGGAGTTCGTCGCCCTCACGGATGCCCACGGCGATGATGCCGTTGGTGCGGGGACGCGAGTAGGCCTCGAGGGAGGTCTTCTTGACGATACCGCTCTTGGTGCACATGACGATGTAGTGGTTGCCCACATATTCGCTGTCGCTGAGGGTCTCGACGTTGACGTAGGCCTTGACCTTGTCGTCGGGCTCGATGTTGATGCAGTTGAGGATGGGGCGACCCTTGGTGTTGCGCTCGCCCTCGGGCACTTCAAAGGCACGCATCCAGTAGCAACGGCCCTTCTCGGTGAAGAGGAGGAGGTAGTTGTGGTTGGTGCAGGTGAAGATGTGCTCGACGAAGTCTTCGCTGCGCACGGCGCTGCCCTTGGCGCCCACGCCGCCGCGGCTCTGGGTGCGGTATTCGGTGAGGGGGGTGCGCTTGATGTAGCCCTTGTGGCTGATGGTGATGACCACCTGCTCGTCGGGGATGGTGTCTTCGATGCGGAAGTTGGCGGCGTCGTATTTGATGATGGTGCGGCGCTCGTCGCCGTATTTCTCCTTGAGCTCGACGAATTCCTGTTTGATGACCTGCATGAGGACGTTGTGGTCGCCGAGGATTTCCTTGCAGCGCTCGATGAAGCGCAGTTTCTCGTCGTACTCGTCCTGGAGCTTCTGGTGGTTGAGGCCGGTGAGCTGTGCGAGGCGCATGTCGACGATGGCGCGCGACTGGGCGTCGCTGAAGCCGAAGCGCTCCATCAGGCCCTGGCGGGCCTCGTCGGGGCTCTTGCTGGCTTTGATGAGGGCGACGATTTCGTCGATGATGTCGATGGCGCGGAGCAGACCTTCGAGGATGTGGGCGCGTTTCATCGCCTCGTCCATCTCGAACTGGGTGCGGCGTGTGACCACCTCCTCGCGGTGTTCGACGAAGTACTGGATGAGCTGCTTGAGGTTGAGCAGCTGGGGACGCCCGTGGACGAGGGCGATGTTGTTGACGGCGAAGCTCGACTGGAGCTCGGTGAGCTGGAAGAGCTTGTTGAGGATGACGTTGGGGACGACATCGTTGCGGAGGACGTAGACGACGCGGATGCCGTCCTTGTCGCTCTCGTCGCGGATGTCGAGGATGCCTTCGATCTTGCCTTCCTTGACGAGGTTGGCGGTTTTCTTGATCATCTCGCTCTTGTTGACACCGTAGGGGACGGTGGTGGCGACGATGAGGTTGTGGCCTTTGGCGTCCTCCTCGATTTCGGTGATGGCGCGGATGATGATGCTGCCGCGGCCGGTGGTGTAGGCCTCACGGACGCCGTTGTAGCCGTAGATGATGCCGCCGAGGGGGAAGTCGGGGGCCTTGACATAGTCCATGAGCCCTTCGACGGTGATGTCGCGGTCGTCGATGTAGGCCATGCAGCCGTCGAGCACCTCGGAGAGGTTGTGGGTGGGCATGTTGGTGGCCATACCGACGGCGATGCCGTTGGAACCGTTGATGAGGAGGTTGGGAATCTTGGCGGGCAGCACGGAGGGTTCCTCGCCTTCGTTGTCGTAGGTGGGGACCATGTCGACGGTGTTCTTGTCGATGTCGGCCACGAGCTCGTTGGAGATCTGCTTGAGGCGGGCCTCGGTGTAACGCATGGCTGCCGGGGAGTCGCCGTCGATGGAGCCGAAGTTACCCTGGCCGTCGACCAGCGTGTAGCGCATGGACCATTCCTGCGCCAGGCGCACGAGGGCGCCATAGATGCTGGAGTCGCCGTGGGGGTGGTACTTACCCATGACGTCGCCGACGATACGTGCGGACTTCTTGGTCGGGGTGTTGTAGAGGATTCCGTTTTCGTTCATGGAGTAGAGGATGCGGCGGTGCACGGGCTTGAAGCCGTCGCGCACATCGGGCAAGGCACGGGCCACGATGACGGACATGGCGTAGTCGATATACGCGGTCTTCATGGTGGTCTCGATATCCACTCTCTTAATCTTTTCGTTGTCAGATACCATCTGTAGTTATTATTATATTATTGAATTCTAATTTATTAATGCGTCCTACGTCGTGTATGACGAAAGACAAAGATACGAATAAATTCCGAATTCACAAAGAAAAACTTTTCAACAGGCTAGAGACCCCCTCACCCCTTGGGGGAAGAGCCTTGCGGAGGCTGGGAAAGCGGAGAATGGGAAGAAGAATTGGAGGGGCTAAAGGGACAGGAAGGGCTAAAAGGGCTAAAGGGACTAGATGGACTAGAGCTACTAGATGGACTAATGGGCTCCAGGTATTGGCTTTCGGAGGTGCGGCCCATGGGGTCTTCGATGAGGGCCCAGAGGTGGGCGTCGCGGAAAGCATCCGGGAGGAGGGTGCTGAGGCGGCGGCAGCGGCGCTCGGCGGTGGCTACGCACTGGGTCAAGCCTTGTTCCTCGCTATAGGCGAATATCTTGATAGTGTCTTCGTTTTTGGCGCCGTGGTGGTGGAGGTTCTTGTCCCAACGCAGGGTCAGGACGCCGTCCTCGACGGTGATTTCGGTGAAGGTTACCATGGGGAC
>ONGA01000005.1 GCA_900317285.1 uncultured Bacteroidales bacterium
AAAAGCCGCCGAGGATGCCTTGATGGAGTTTTGCCATGATGGTATGTGTTTAATTTTTATTCAATTACGGGTATCAACTCTTACTGATGTATTACTGAATCCTTACTTCGCTTCAATGTGTATGGATAACGGCAGGGTTGGGGAAATATTGTTCATGAATTGAAAATTGAAAATTGAGAATTGAAAATTAAGAAGACAACGGGATGTGTTGTTTTTAACGACAACAGAGACAACGCGGACAACGGGCTCAGTGCAACACGCACTGAGCTGGACTGGCGCAAAAAGAACTCCTTGCCCTGCGGGCAGAAATCTAGGGAATCTTATAAATTATTGCTGGCGCAAAAGAGTTCCTTGCCCCTCTCTTTCATTCTCCGTGGGTGGTTTTAATATACTTGTCCCCGTTGAGATTAACAGATGAATATATGTTATCTCCGCTGTGTAGTTGTATCAAAAGCCATCGGTTTTCAAAAAGCAACTCCTCTACATACAAACCATCATATGATGGAGTTATATCAAATGGACAAAGAGGTGATAGTTCAAAATAATACTCTTTACCAACTTTCAACACTTCTCCCTTATATGTGGATTTATCTACCAGAGAGATAACTTGTTTAACCCTTGAAACATCCATGGGTTTGGATATATCCTCTAAGAAAAACACTGCAACGTCAAATTCTCTCCAGATTTCTTTGACACGGAAGAGTCCCTTTCGCGATACTGAAGCGGACAATTCTGGATGTGTTCTTTTCATCTCTGCAATTGAAGAATCTTGTAGTCTTTTCTTATATCCGAATTCCTCTTCTGAATATTCTTCGTTACTGTAAATGACATGCCCACATGTATAACAATTGTCCGGAGTGAGAAATTCTGTACCACTACAACTTGTTATTAGATTGCAAAAACAAATAGCAATTATTACAATTAATTCTTTTTTCATAATGAAGCCACGCTGGAGATAGTGCTGGGTAAAGTAGTAGGTGATGTCGTAAATCATCTCGGTGACCTGATAGACCCGGAGGTGGCGGTAGTGGCCGTGCTTGGGGAGGAAGGTGTAGGGGGGATTCTGAGTACTCTGAGTACTCTGAGTATTCTGAATTTTCGGAGTATTCGGAGTATTCTGAGTACTCGGATTACTCAGAGTACTCGGAGTACTCGGATTATTCTGATTATTCTGATTATTCTGATTCATAGTTCTGTCTTTTTATTTCCTCTTCGACAGCTTACCCACTACCTTACTAACCAAAACCCGCTCGCTGTAGAGGAGGGCTGCGAGGAAGACCAGCAGCAAGAGGGTGTTGTACGCCAGGCGGAGCCAGAGGTTGTCGATGTGGACAAGGGTGCTGGCGGCATACAGCGCGAGGGCGAGGGCGAACCAGCCGAGGATGGACGGGACGGGATAGGGCACGCGGTAGTGGCGCTGGCCGATGAAGTAGCTGAGGAGGACGCAGGTGCCGTAGCCGGCGAGGCCGCCCCAGGCGCAGGCCATGTAGCCGATGCGCGGGACGAGGAGTACATTGACAAGGACGAGCACGGCGCAGCCGATGGCGCTCATGATGGCGCCCCAGTAGGTTTTGGCCGTGAGCTTGTACCAGAAGGAGAGGTTGAAGTAGACGCCCATGAGAATTTCCGCCATCATGACGATGGGCACAGCGCGGAGGCCGTCCCAGTAGTCGCTCTTGATGATGTAGCGGAAGAGGTCCATGTAGCAGACGACGACCATGAACGCCAGGAGGGTGAACATAACGAAGTATTTCATTACAAGTGCCTGGCTTTCTTTGCTCTTCTCGCCCTTCCCTCCGGCAAACACAAAGGGCTCATAAGCGTAGCGGAAGGCCTGGGTGATCATTGCCATAATCATGGCGATTTTGACGCAGGCGCCATAGATGCCGAGCTGTTCGTGCATGTCGGCGCCGGGATAGAGGAAGGGGAAGAGGATTTTGTCGAGCACCTGGTTGAGGATGCCCACGATACCGAAGATGAGCAGGGGCCAGGCGTACTTAAGCATGCGCTTCAGCAATTGGAAATTGAAAATCGAGAATCGGAAATCTTTGAGTTCGCGCCAGAAGCCAAAGGTCACCAGGGCGGTGCAGAGGAGGTTGATATAGAAGATGTAGCCGACGTTGTTCTGCTCGTCGTACCACTGCATGAAGGGGAGGTGCTGGCACTTGGGGGCCACGAGGAAGACGAAGAGGTTGAGCCCGATGTTGAGGACGATAAAGGCGAGTTTGAGTGCGGCGAATTTCCAGGCTTTGTTTTCGAAACGCAGGCGTGCGAAGAGGATGGCCTGGAAGGCGTCGAGCGCCACGACGACGGCCATGACGGCGATGTACTCGGGGTGGGACTCATAACCCATGGCGGCGGCAATGGGGCCGAGGAAGAGGAGGACGGAGAGGACGAAGAGGAGGCTGACGGAGCCTACCGAGGTGAGGGCTGTGGAGAAGACCTGCCTGCCGTTGGCGCCCTCCTTGTTGGCGAAGTAGAAGAAGGTGGTCTCCATGCCGAAGGTGAGGATGACCAGGAGTAGAGCCGTGTAGGCGTAGATGTTGGTCACCACGCCATAGCCGCCGGAGGCAGCGGAGATGTGGTAGGTGTAGAGGGGCACGAGAAGGTAGTTCAGGAAACGCCCCACGATGCTGCTAAGGCCGTAGACGACCGAGTCGGAAAGGAGTTTTTTCAATGATGCCATAACAGTTCCATTAACGCGGCGGTGGAAATTATATTGCCTAAAAGTAAAGAAATAATATAATAAAAGGCGTTGTTTCGCGTTAAGGGAGGCATGAAAAGAAATGTATGGATAATAGTGGCAGTGCTGCTGTTGGCAGGCTGCGGACGCACGGCTACGGTGACGGGGCTCGACATAGTGCCCGAACCGGTGTTCAAACTGCAGAAGGAGGGTAGCTTCACCCTGAACCACAGTGTCTCGGTAGCCGTGTCGGGACTGGGGCAGAACTCGCCGGTGGTGAAGCATATCCTGAAGTCGCTGCGGCAAGCCCACTTCCGCCCCACCCTTGTGGGACCTTCGGAGGAATGCGACCTTGTGCTGATGGTCAACGACACCGCCAACGACGAGATTGGCGAGGAGGGCTACCTGCTGGAGATACGGTCCACAGGCATCCGCCTTTCCTCCAACACCGAGACGGGGCTCTTCTACGCCTACCAGACGCTGCTGCAGCTGGCGCCGCCCGACATCATCTCCACGCGCTACAGGCACATCATCTTCCCCGAATGCACCATTCTCGACTATCCCCGCTTCGAATGGCGCGCCGTGCACCTCGACGTCTGCCGTAACTTCTTCCCCGTGAAGTTTGTCAAGAAATACCTCGACTTGATGGCCGCCTACAAGATGAACCGCTTCCAGTGGCACCTTGCCGACATCCATGCCAACCGGCTCCCGCGGGAGGACGACAGCGACGAGCAGTGCTACACGGCCGAGGAGATTGCCGAGGTGACAGCCTATGCCGCCGACCTGGGCATCACGGTGGTGCCGGAGGTGGAATACTCCGACTCCTCGTGCATCAGTGCCGACGAAATCATCCACGTCCTCACCCAGCTCTTCCCCTCGCCCTACATCCAGATTATCGGCGACGACGCCTCGGAAGAGGAGCTGCATGCCCTTGCCGACTCGCTCATCGCACAAGGCAAGACGCCGCTGGGATGGGACAACGGCATCATCGTCGCCTGCCCCTCCGACTACTGCTACCTTGACTGCTACCAGGCCGACCCGCGCTACCAGCCCGCCGCCATCGGGGGACTCATCACCCTTGCCAAAGCCTACCAGTTCGACCCCATACCCAAAGGGACGAACCGATACGTCGCCGACCGCATCGCCGGCGGACGCTGCGAGCTGTGGACCGAATACATCACCTCGCCGTCGGATGCCGAATACATGCTGCTGCCGCGCATGCTTGCCATCAGCGAAAGCCTGTGGAGCCCGCGCGAAAGCAAGAGCTGGCAACGCTTCCGCAAGAATGTCGAGGACCAGAAGGAGCGCCTGACCGCCAAGGGCTACAACTACTGCGATGGTTCCTTCACGCCCCACTTCCACGTCACGCCCGTCAACGAGAACACCGTCAATGTCGCCATCGAGACCGAGGTGCCCAACACCTACATCTTCTACACCACCGACCTCACCCTCCCCACGCGCCAGTCGGCCATCTACCTCGGACCCGTGAACCTGCGGCGCGGCACCCACATCAAGATACTCCCCGTGTACAACGATACCGAACGCGACTCCATCTATGAATTTATCATCAAATAACATAGAGCACCTGCTCACCACCTCGGACCCGCAGGCCGTCGACGAACTCTTCGCCGAAGCCTGCCGCGTGCGCGACAAGGTGTACGGGCGGAAGGTATTCATGCGCGGCCTTATCGAAATCAGCAACCACTGCAAGAACGACTGCCTCTACTGCGGAATACGGCGCAGCAACCTGTCGGTGAAGCGCTACCGCCTCAGCAAGGAGCAGATTCTCGACTGCTGCCGCACGGGGCGCGAGCTCGGCTTCCGCACCTTTGTGCTGCAGGGCGGCGAGGATGCCTGGTTTACCGACGATATTGTGTGCGACATCGTGCGCGACATCAAGCGGCAGTTTCCCGACTGCGCCATCACGCTCTCGCTTGGTGAAAGAGGCTACGACAGCTTCCGCCGCCTCCGCGAGGCCGGAGCCGACCGCTACCTGCTGCGCCACGAGACTGCCGACGCCACCCACTACAGCTACCTCCACCCTGCCGACATGAGTTTCGAGCACCGCATGCAATGCCTCCGCGACCTGCGCAGCCTCGGCTTCCAGGTGGGTGCGGGATTCATGGTGGGCTCGCCGGGTCAGACGCTCGACACCCTCATGAAAGACCTCGCCTTCATTGCCGACTTCCGACCCGAAATGGTGGGCATCGGGCCCTTCATCCCTGCCGCCGACACCCCCTTCGAAAACCAGGTCGCAGGCAGTGTCGACATGACCGTACGGCTTCTGGCCATCATCCGGCTGCTGCACCCCAGCGTGCTCCTGCCCGCCACCTCGGCACTCGGCACCATGCACCCCAAAGGGCGCGAGCGCGCCATCATGGCAGGCGCCAACGTCGTCATGCCCAACCTCTCCCCGCAGGACACCCGCGCGCTCTATTCGATATACAACAACAAACTTGCCACCGGCAGCGAAGCGGCAGAAAGCGCCGCCGACATCAGGCTCAGGCTCCACGCCATCGGCATGGAAGTCCCCGACGACCGCGGCGACCATGTGGAAATGAAATCCTACAACTCATGAATAAATCAAGAAAAATATTTGCCATACTTGTCCTTTCTTGTCTTCCGGCACTGTTTTGCGCCTGCCACAAGAACTGCGTGTGCCAGATGCGCGACGGTTCGGAACGGACCTACACCGAGGATGAGCTCGACAAATTCGATGTCTCCTGCACACGCATGGCAGACTATCCCGTAGCCGACCACAAAGTCAGATGCACATGGGAATGAACAGCTGCACACTCTGCCCACGCCGGTGCGCCGTCCGTGGCGCCGTATGCGGTGCGCCCGACGACCTTGAAGTTGCCGCCATCTGCACACATACCGGCGAGGAGCCTCCCCTCAACCCCATCGTCAACGTCTTCTTTGCGCACTGCAGCCTCCATTGCATCTTCTGCCAGAACAACGACATCTCCGCTGCCGAAGTCAATCCCGAATTCATCCACTACCGGACAACAGACCAGGTTGCCGACCAAATCTGCCTGCAACTCGAGAAGCAGGAATCGTCACTCCTGGGATTCGTCACACCCACCCATTACGCAAACCGCATTCCCGACATTCTCGATGCCATACACCGGCACGGAGCCACCCCCACCTTTGTCTACAACTCGTCGGGCTACGAGAGCGTCGACACCCTCCGCAGCCTTGAGGGACTGGTCGACATCTACCTTCCCGACTTCAAATACATAGATCCCGCCCTCGCCGGCCTCTGCAGCCACGCGCCCGACTACCCGGAAGTGGCGCAGGCCGCCATACGCGAAATGATTCGGCAGGTAGGCACAGGACTGAAGCTTGACGAGAACGGCGCCGCCTACCGCGGCATCATCGTCCGCCACCTCGTCCTTCCGGGCAACATCGGCAACACCCTCGAAGTCCTCGAAACTCTCGCCGACCTCTCCCCCTTCAGCCCGCTCCATGTGTCACTCATGGCACAATACTTCCCGCCGCGACCCGACCTCCCAGCGCCCTTCGACCGCACGCTCAGCGAAGAAGAATACCGGCAAGCCGCCGACCGCTTCAGCCAGCTCGGATTCAATGGCTGGCTGCAGGAGCTCACTTCCCAAAGCAACTACCGCCCCGACTTCTCCCTCCCCAACCCGTTCCAAACCCGTTAAATCCCTCAACGCCTTGAAAAAGCAGACCTTCAAACTCGACATCGAATTCGACAGCGACCCCTTCGAGGATCTCGCCTTCCTCTTCTTCCACTCCACCGACCCCAACTACGCCTTTGCCGACGACCTGAACCACCTCTACGGGCTCGCCCTCACAAGAGTCGACGACATGCCGCTCCTCGATGCCGCATGGCCTGTCTACACCTATCGCAACACCCTGCGGCAGCTCAACTACTACCTTATCGAACGTCCAGTTGCCTCGGGCAACACGGCGCTCCACTGGGGGCACCTCCACAAGCTGCTCCTCCTTCAGGGGCAGGATGCCGAGGAGACTGCACGCGCCATCTACCGCGACTTCACCACCCTACCCAACGCCGACCCACAAACACAGAATTCCGAACGCAACGACATCATCACCAACTTCCAGCAGAGCTTTGCATCGGTCACCCTCTACGACACCCAGCTTCCCGACGGCGCACAGCCACAGCGCAAAACCCTCCGCGAACGCACTGAACTCGAAAACCTCTTCACTGCCATCATCGACCACTTCGACCTGCAACTTCTCGACGACTGAGCCCGAAGAATAGTTTTTTTTGGTCATTTAAAAATAATTACGTACCTTTGCAACTTCAAAAGATTAATAATTATTAACATAAAAACCAGTACACACTATGACAATTAAAGACCTTGAACCCAAAGAGTTGTGGAGCAATTTCGACGCTCTGACCAAATGCCCCCGTCCCTCGAAACACGAAGAGGTTGTGCGCGATTTCCTCGTCAATTGGGCTAAAAAGAACAAAATTGCCTGCCGTGTCGACGGCGTGGGCAACGTCATCATGAGCAAACCCGCCACCAAAGGCATGGAGAACGTGCACCCCGTGGTGCTGCAGGCCCACATGGACATGGTTCCCCAGGCCCGTGCCGGCAAGAAGCACGACTTCCTGAAAGACCCCATCAAAACCAAAATCGTTGGTGAGTGGGTGTATGCCGACGACACCACCCTCGGTGCCGACGACGGCATGGGTGTTGCCGCCATCATGGCTGTCTTCACCAGCAAGACCGTCAAGCACGGACCCCTTGAGGCCCTCATCACCACTGACGAAGAGACCGGCATGACCGGCGCCTTCGGTCTGAAGAAGGGTGAACTTCACGGTGACTACCTCCTCAACCTCGACTCCGAGACCGAGGGCGAACTCTACGTGGGCTGCGCCGGCGGTATCGACGCCACCATGTCCATCCCCTACACCACCGAGAAAGCCCCCAAAGGCATGGTTGCCTACAAGCTCACCATCGGCGGTCTCAAAGGCGGTCACTCCGGCATGGAAATCAACACTGGCCGCGCCAATGCCAACAAACTGATGTTCCGCCACCTGCGCTGGGTTGCCGAATGCGGCATCCGTCTTATCAGCGTCGAGGGCGGCAACATGCGCAACGCCATCCCGCGCGACGCCGAGGTGGTGCTCGCCATGCCCAAGGAGCATGAAAGCTGCATCCTGAAGGAATTCGACAAAGTTGCCGGATGGGTGAAGAAAGAACTTGGCTCCGTTGAGCCCGACTTCTTCATGAAATATGAGAAAGTGCGCATGAACCCCACCGTCATCTCGGAAGAGGACACCCAGAAAATCATCAACCTCATGATGGTTATCCCCAACGGCGTCATCCGCATGAGCAAAGACATGGAAGGCCTCGTCGAGACCTCGCTCAACATCGCCATTACCAAGACCACTTCCGGCAAGACCTTCAGCGTCAAAGCCCTGTTGCGTTCGAGCGTCGACACCGCCAAGGAAGCCCTTGCCGAGCGTCTTGTCTGCCTCGCCGAACTCTGCGGTGGCAAATGCCAGCTCAGCGGCGCCTATCCCGGATGGAAACCCAACATGGAAAGCCAGCTCCTGAAGACCATGAAGGCCACCTACAAAAAGCTCTACAAGAAAGAGCCCGCCGTCATGGCCATCCACGCCGGTCTCGAGTGCGGTCTGCTCGGAGGCAAATACCCCGACATGGAGATGATTTCCTTCGGTCCCACCCTGCAGAGCCCCCACAGCCCCGACGAGCGCTGCAACATCCCCAGCTCCAAGAAATTCTACGACTACCTCGTGGCCACCTTGGCAGCTATCCCCGTGAAGAAGAAATAATCATTCACAGGCATACAAAGAGAGACGCCCGCAGAAGCGGGCGTCTCTCTTTTTTTACTTAATACTCTTTACTGGATACCGATGATGAGGCGAATCTTCTCGATATCGCTCTCGCGGCGCAGCTTGTTGTCCGTATCCGATGCAAGCTCGCCAGCGATGACATTGAGGAAAGCCTCCTGCATCACCAGGATACGGTCGCACTGACGCGAATAACGCCTCAGATCCTCGTTGTTCGTAATCTCGTCCACTCCCTGATACGCCTTGATCATGCGCGAGTACGCCTTCTGGATATTGCGGAAGGGAATGTCCTTCGACTCGATACGATTCTCGTTGCGCTCCATCATACGCAGTTTGCGCAGCGTGTTCAAGCACAGTGCCTGCATCTCGATGTGGTTGTTGAGGACGGCGAGGAAACTGTTGCCGCGCTCAACGGTCGAGAAGCTGGGCGTGATGTCGTTCTGCTTGCGCAGCAGACGGTAACCGTTGGTGAGCGTGCGGTCAACCTTGCGGGCGGCGTTGAGGGAATCGTCGTTGCGCTCGATGTCATTGCGGAGAGCAAAGACATTCATGTAGCACTGCTGCACCTTCATCACCTCGTCGAGCTGCGACTCGTAGCGTGCGGCGCCCTCCTTGTCCTTGAACGAGGGCACAGGCACCAGCGAGGGCTGGATGTCGCGGTAGGCGGCAGTCACATCGCGGAAGTTGCCCAGCCTGCCACTGAGGATAGAATCGCTGCGGAGCGTGATCTCCTCCAGCAAGGCATAGTCCTCCATGTAGAGCTGCTGCGCTTCAATGAAGTCCTCAAGATTCTGGATGAAGTTCAGGCTCTCGGCGTTAGTGGTGAATGCCGGCACCTGGTCCAGGTTGCGCACCACCTCCTTGTACGAGTTCACCACGTCGCGGTACTTCTTGCCATAGAGGCTGACGATGGACTCGTTGCCCTTGGCAATAGCTGCACGGAGGTCGAGCGTCTGCATGTAACGCTCCTGCACATTGATGACAGTGCGGAGGCGGTTGATGTAGCTCTCGTACTCCTTGACATCGGCGAACGACACAGGCACGGAGGTCTGCTTGAACACGCGGGAATAGGAGCGCAGCACATCGCTGTTCTCTTTCTCGCAGCGCACCTTCAGGCGGGCTTTGAAACCATCGATTTGCGACGGGAGCGAATTCTCGCCCAAGACGTTCTCGATGAGGTCGTTCTGGAAAGAATTCAGCTCGTCCAACTGCGCGAGAGACTCGTCGGTGGCGTGGGTCGTCGAGAGGTCGTACTTGTTGTAGACCATCAGGTAGCTGTAGTACAAATCCTTCAGGGTCTTCAGCTTCACCTTGTCGGTGATACCGGCGCCGTCGCAGGCGGAGATGATGGTGCGGTGGTGACGGTCGATGTTGCCTTTCAGGTCTGCAGCCTGCTTGTCGCGAGCTTCCTGCTGGCGACGAGCCTCCTCGATGGCGCGCAGGCGTGCAGCCTCTTTCTCGGCTTCCACGCGCTGCTGCTCCAGGCGGCTGTACTTGATGCTCATGCGGCCCATGAGGTCGGCGAGACGGCGCAGGCGGTACTCGAAGATGGGATAGTCGGCCAGCACCGTGTTGGAATCAATCCACACCAGGCTGTCGCGGTGCGGATAGTCGTTCTCGATGGACGAAATCGCCTGTTGCGCCTTGGTACGAAGGGAGACACAAAGGTTTGTCAGTTCCACATAATTACCGTTCTGCGACTCGACAAACTCGACAGCGGCAGCCGTGTCGTTCACGATGGCGGTGTCGAGACCGTAGTTGGGAAGAATCTCACCCACCGACATCACGACGGGGGTCTTCTTCGAGGGGCGCTGGGCCATCAAGGCCAGAGGCGTCAGGAACAGAATTGCAACTAAAACAAACCTTTTCATCAGTTCCGTATTGTTTTAATGAATTTACAAATCAGTCACCGTAGGAGGAAGCGTCGAAGCAGTGTGTGCAGATGCGCTCCTTGGGCATGCCGATGGCCTCGCAGACATCTTCCACGGTGTTGAATTTCAGGGTATCCACACCCACGTGCTGGCGAATCACCTCGACCATGCGGTCGTATTCGGGTGTATAGGCGGTCTGGTAGGCGCGGAGTTTCTCTGGAGCGAGAGCGTTGGCGGGGATGCCCTCCAGCTCTTCGATGACGCGGCGGGTGATGAGCTCACGGTCGGTCTTGGACTCGGAGAAGTTGAGGAAGGTGCAGCCGTGGACCAGCGGGGGGCAGGAGATGCGGACGTGGACCTTCTTGGCGCCGTAGTCGTAGAGCATCTTCACGTTGTCGCGCAGCTGGGTGCCGCGGACGATGGAGTCGTCGCAGAAGACCACCTCCTTGCCCTGCAGCATGGCGCGGCTGGGGATGAGTTTCATCTTGGCGACGAGGAAACGGTCGCTCTGGCTGACGGGCATGAAGGAACGGCTCCAGGTGGGGGTGTACTTCAGCAGACCGCGCTTGTAGGGAATCTGACGGCCGTTGGAGTAGCCGAGGGCCATGCCGATACCGCTGTCGGGGATGGGGCTCACGAAGTCGGGGGTGATATCGTCGCGCTGACCCATGATGCGGCCGAGGTTGTAGCGCACCTCTTCGGCGTTGATGCCTTCGTATTCGGTGCAGGGATAGCCGTAGTAGATCCAGAGGAAGGAGCAAATCTGCAGTTTCTCTTCTGCCTTGCGGAGCACCTGGATGCCGCCGTCGACGGTGATTTTGACGATTTCGCCGGGGCCGACGAAATACTCGGTCTCATAGCCAAGGTTGACGTAAGAGTGGCTCTCGCTTGCAACGGCGAAGTCGCGGCCACGGCGTCCCACGACGATGGGGGTGCGGCCATAGCGGTCGCGTGCGGCGATGATGCCGTCGGGGGTGAGGATGAGCATGGTGCAGCTGCCCTTCACCTGGTTGTAGACATTCTCGATGCCGGAGACGAAGTCCTTGCCCTGCGAGATGAGGAGGGCGACGAGCTCGGTGGGGTTGGTGCGGCCGATGGAGAGGTCGGTGAACTGCTGGTTCTTGTTGAGGCAGTCCTGCTCAAGCTCATTGATGTTGTTGATTTTTGAGACGGTGGCGATGGCGAAGCGACCGAGGTGGGAGTTCACCATGACGGGCTGGGCCTCGGTGTCGCTGATGACGCCGATGCCGACGTTGCCGGTCATTTCCGCAAGATCCTTGGAGAATTTGGGGCGGAAATGGGAGTTCTGGATGTTGTGAATGTTCTGGTGCGCCTGACCGTTGTCGAAGGTTGCCATGCCGGCACGCTTGGTGCCAAGGTGAGAATGATAATCCGTTCCGTAGAACAGATCGGAGATACAGGGTCGTTCGGAAACGATGCCAAAGAAACCACTCATAATGTTTTTTTGTTTTTAAATGATAATATTAATATATTGATAACTATTACGTTGTAAGGTTCACACCCCGAATTTGAAAGGACAAAAATACAACTTTTTTCCTGTAGAGGAGGCAGTTGGAGAAGTTAAAGGTAGTTAAAAGTCGTTAAAGGTCAAAAGAAATAGAAAAATCTTCGTACCTTTGCAAGTGCAAAACAAGGAGAAGATTCCATGCGAAAATCAAAATAGAGGCTGATTATCAATAGGATAATTATTACCAGCACTGATTTTCAATTCAATACACTGCTTTAATTCACAGAAGTCTATGGACGGTAGGTCTATGCTAGGTCTATGGTACCTCTATGGTAACTCTATGGTAGGTCTATGGATGATAGTATGTCTCTCCTATGTCGTACCTTAGGTGGACCTATGTCAATGGGTGGCGAGGAGGGAGGCGATTTGAGTCTCGTCGATGTTGCGGAAATGGTAGGTGGCGACGACGGTGTCGGCGTCGAGAAGAAGGACGAGGGGGCGTGCGCCATAGGTGACGCGGAGAAAGAGGTCGCCGGGGAGGTCGGCGGGCTCGATGTAGTGTATGCGGGTGGTGTCGATGTCGTGGCGGGAGGCTATGCTGTTGATTTTCTGCTGCGTCATGCGGCAGTAGGGGCAGCCCCGCGTGACGAAGGCAACGAGGTGGGCATCGCGGCGCTCGAGATGCTGGAGTTGAAGCACCTCCTCGAGGGCCTGGCTGTCGTAGGGCTCATGGGAGGCCCGGAAGTACCAGCTGTCGGGCACGGAAATCAGGAAGGGCAGGACGAGGAGCGGAGCGACAAGGCAGGAGCCCACGACGCGTGTCAGGCGGTAGGAGTCGGGGGTGCCGTCGAGTTTGTAGTAGAGGAGGAAGAGCAGGATGAGGAGGGAGTTTTTGAGGAGGGAGGCTGCGGGGGGGAAGTCGGCGAGGTTGCCGAAGCACTGGCAGGAGTCGCTGCGGCCAACGAGGAGTGCATAGCAGAGGAAAAGTGAGAAGAGGATGAGGAGCGAGAGGGTGGCTATGCGCATGGTGCGCGGCCAGAGGTTGAAGAGCGTGAAGACGCCTATGACGATTTCGGCGCCGATGCAGAGGCGTGCGGCGATGTAGCAGAGGTTGAGTGGCAGGAGGCCGTAGGAGAAGATGTAGAGCTCGAACTGGTCGATGGCGACCAACTTGGAGAGGGCGGAGAGGATGAAGACCGCCGGCAGGAGGAGTCGAAGGAGGATGACAAGGACTCTTTTAGTGGCCATAGGAGCGGCAGCTTACCTTGTGTACTTCGACGCGCTCGAGGGTGTGTTCGCCTGTGGAGGGGTCGGTGACGTGGCGTTCCTCGGCCATCTCGGTGATGTCGTCGCAGTCGATGCCGTCGGTGCCGATGATGCGGAGGGTCTCGTCGGTCTGGCCGTCGCCGGGGAGGTCGGTGAAGACGCACTTGCACTGGGTGTCCTTATGGCAGGAGGTGAAGGCGAAAGCGCAGAGGGTGAGGCTGAGGACCAGGACGACAGGCGAAAGTTTCTTGGCTATCATGGCTGTATGGTGTTTTATTTGTTAACGTGATTATCTGTCGATGTCGAATTCGTAGTCGGTGCAGAGGAGAGTGTCGTTGATGCGGTTGTCCTGCGGGTCGTGGTAGGCGTAGACATTGATGTCGTCGCAGGAGCCGGACTCGATTTTGATGATGCGGACAGTGGAGCCGCGAGTCTCGGAAAGGACGGAGCAGCGGCAGGTCTTCTGCTTGGAGCAACCGACGAGCAGGGCCGTGGAGAAGCACAGCACTGCGGCAAAGGCGATGATGGAACGGATATTTATTTTCTTCATAAGGTCCTGTATGTTATCGCGTTATTATTTTACAATGATTTCAGCAGCTCTTCGAGCGAGACCTCATCGTGGATGAGAACGTCGCGGGGCTTGGAGCCGTTGCTCGGACCGACGATGCCTGCCGCCTCAAGCTGGTCGATGATGCGTCCGGCGCGGTTGTAGCCGAGCTGGAGCTTGCGCTGGAGGAGGGAGGTGGAGCCGAACTGCGAGGAGACAACGAGGCGTGCGGCGTCGTTGAAGAACTCGTCTTTCGACTTGGCGTCGAATTCCTTGTTGGGTTCCTCGTTTTCGTCAAGATATTCGGGCAGTTCGAATCCCTCGGGGTATCCGCGCTGGTCGCCGATGAAGCGGACGAGCTTTTCAATCTCGGGGGTGTCGATGAGCGCACACTGGAGACGCACCATATCCTTGCCGGCGAGGGAGATAAGCATGTCGCCGCGACCGATGAGCTGCTGTGCGCCGCCGGTGTCGAGGATGGTCTTGGAGTCGATGCCGGAGGTGACGCGGAACGCCACACGGGCGGGGAAGTTCGCCTTGATGGTGCCGGTGATGATGTTGGTGGTGGGTCGCTGGGTGGCGATGATGAGGTGGATACCCACGGCACGCGCAAGCTGCGCGAGGCGCGCGATGGGGAGCTCGACCTCCTTGCCGGCGGTCATAATGAGGTCGCCGAACTCGTCGATGACGACCACGATGTAAGGCAGGTAGCGGTGACCATGCTCGGGGTTGAGCATACGCTTGCAGAACTTCTCGTTGTATTCCGTAATCTTGCGCACCTTCGCCTGCTTGAGGAGGTCGTAGCGGGAATCCATCTCAATGCAGAGCGAGTTGAGGGTGCGGACGACCTTCTTGACGTCGGTGATGACGGCCTCCTCCTCGTCGGGCATTTTGGCGAGGTAGTGGCGGTCGATGGCGGAATAGAGGGAGAACTCGACCTTCTTGGGGTCGACAAGCACGAGCTTGAGCTCGGAGGGATGCTTGCGGTAGAGCAGCGAAGCGAGCACAGCGTTGAGACCCACCGACTTACCGGTACCGGTAGCACCAGCCATGAGGAGGTGGGGCATCTTGGCGAGGTCGGTGACGAAGACCTCGTTGGAGATGGTCTTGCCGAAGGCGATGGGGAGCTCCATCTTGGCGTCCTTGTAGGCGGGGCTCTCGAGCATGGTTTTCATGCTGACAATCTGGGGCTTGGCATTGGGCACCTCGATACCGACGTTGCTCTCGCCGGGGATGGGTGCGATGATGCGGATGCCGAGGGCAGCCAGGGAGAGGGCGATGTCGTCCTCGAGACCCTTGATTTTGCTGATGCGGACGCCCGGAGCGGGCTTGATCTTGTAGAGGGTCACCGTGGGTCCCGGGGTGGCGGAGATGTCGGTAATCTCGATGCCGTAGTCCCTGAGGGTCTGGACGATGCGGTCCTTGTTGGCGATGAGTTCCTCTTTGGTAACATTGGTGTTGGCAACCTCCCAGTTCTCGAGGAGGTCGGTCTCGGGCATGATGTAGTCGGAGAGGTCGAGATGGGGGTCGTAGGGTTCGTCGAGCCCGTAGTGGCGGCGGTAGTCGTCGGGGTCGAGCTCGTCGAGGTCGGACTCGTCGGAAGCATCTGACTCTTCGGGCTCTTCCTCGGGTTCCGAGGGCTCGGCCGGGGCCTGCTCGTCAAGCCCCTCGATGACGAAGTTGATGCCGTCGCCGGTCTCGTCATTATTCTTTTGCGCACGCGCATTCACACGCGCGAACTCGTCGTCGATGTCGAAAGTGACCGTGGCGTCTTCCTCGGGAGTTTCCTGCTCGTCGAGAGCCGAGGGCCTGTGGAAGAGCTTCATGGCCTCCTCGTCGAAGTCGGCGCCCTCGTCCTCCTCCTGTGCTGCGGCCTGCGATTCGGAGAGCGCGGTGGCGGCGGCAAGGGGTGCCAGGGAGCCTGCGGAGAGGTCGATAAACTCCTCTTCCTCGTGTTTCTTACGCTCCTGCTCGAGCGCCTTGTCATCCTCGGTGGCGACCTGCTCGAACTCGCTGACGGCCTTGCGGATGTCAACCTTGGGCATGTGGACCTCGGGGAGCTCCATCTTGTGGACAAGCACCAGGAAGAGCACCGCCACGAAGAGCAGGAGGACGATGGTCCACCAGGACATGAGCTCGTGGAGAGGCTCGGCGAGGCGGAGACCGATGCCGGCGAAATGCTCGAATCCGCTGGCGCTCTTGACCCAAGCGCCGCCGATGTAGCCCAGCATCAGGGAGAGCCACAGCATCCAGAAGAGGGTGCTGCCGAAGGTCTTCCACCAGGGCATGACCTGCACACGCCAGAGGCGCATGCCATAGACAAAGAAGAGGAGACCGAATCCCAGGCTGCCGATGCCGAAAAGCCTCACCGCGAAAAACTCCGCCAAACCCTGTCCGAGGGTGCCGAGCCAATGGCCGCGGGAGCCGCAGTCGGTGGCGTAGTAGCCTGCCAGGGAGATGACGAGGAAAATCGAGAAAAGGACATAGGCGGCGCCGCGGATGTGTGCGAAGCGCTCACTCTTGAGGAAAGCCACAAAGGCGGCGGAACGGTTGCTCCGTGAGGCGCCCTTGGACTTGCCTTTGGACTTGGGGGAAGGTTTCTTCTTTGCGTCAGCCACGTAGTCGGGTTTTAGGATTCAGAATCGGCGAAGAGATGAGGGATTATTCGCCCTGGAGGAGTTCGATTTCTTCCTGGAGCTGCTGGAAAAGCTCGGTGAGTTCGTCATCGGAGAGGCTGTCATAGCCGTCGGGGAGGAGGAAGTCGGCTTCCTTGACCTTGCCCTTGACGACCTCAACGGCGGTGTAGGTAATAGCCCTACCCTCGCCGGCGTCGATGGTGCACTCGAGGGGCATACCCTTGATGCCGCTGAAGAGGACGTTGATGGCGGGGCCTATTTCCTTGGAGTACCACATGACCATGGGGTGGTCGTTGCCTTCCTCGTCATACATGTGGCGGATCATCTTGTTGGCGGTCTGACCGGCGATCTGCTTGGTCTCGCCGTCGACATACTCATAGTAGAAGTGGCCGGGCTCGGTGTCGACGATGGAGAGGGAGTCGAAATCCTCAGGTTTGGCTTCCTGCTTGACAATGAGCTTGCCGCTGCCCTGGTAGGCGAACTCGGAGCCGTTGCTGCGGAGGTATCCCAGAAGACCGCTGAGGTCCATGCACTGGGTGGTGCGGAGGTTATTGATGAGGACGCATTCGGCGCCCATGCCGCCGAGGAAGATGGCGCTCTTGGTGAAGAGGTTGTTGCCGTCGACCTTGATTTCGGCGTTGGCGGCCTCCTCGGGAATGGTCATGGAGACGGAGCCGGTGGACTCAACCTTGTACTTCACGATGCCCTTGAATGTGTTCTGGGCCATGAGAGCGCTGAAGGAGAACATCATGGCGAAAGCCACGGTAAGAATCTTTTTCATCATTTTTTATCTCTTTTTAAATTTATTACTAATCAAATTTCATATAATTACGCGGAAGGGCGAAAAAAATTGTGCCGCAGTGAAAATATTTTTCAAACGGAAATATTTTTTTGCCATGTCGGAGTTATTTTGTACTTTTGCATAGTCATAAGTATGCGACATGAGTAACGTTTTATCGTCGACCGTCAAGCGTTTAAGCTTGATATACAAGATATTCGCGATGCTGCTGACTGCAGCGTTGATTGTGGTGATTTTCCCGCATTCGCACCACGGGGAGCGCTACGACTACAAAGTGGGCGCCATCTGGAGAGGTGCCGACCTGGATGCGCCGTATGATTTTGCGGTGATGAAAACCGAGGGCGAGATGGCGCAGGAAGAGGCTGCCGAGCGGCGTGCCGCCATCCTGTACTACCATGCCGACCCCGACGCCCGTGCCCGCGCCATCCAACGCGTGGAAGAGCACCAGTGGGGCATCGGGAATGCCGAGCGCACCCGCCTGAGGAAGCAAATTGACAGCATCTACCGCATCGGTTACATCGAGAGCGAAGACTATGCCGACGGCGAGCGTCGAGTGGTGGTGCTGGAGGGCAACATCGGCAGCGAGCGGAGAATGGGCGACTTTGTGCGGCAAGAGGACCTGGAACCGGGCCTGCTGCGCGACAGTATACTGGTTCCCAGTTTGGTACTTGACCGCGAACGCACGGCACTGGAGCTGGAAAGCCGCCTGTCGCAACTGAGCTACAGCAGCGAACTCGTGATGGCCGGCGAGCGCATTGTGAGCAAAGGAGAAGAGGTAACGGAAGACAAAGCACAGATACTGAAAAGCCTGGAAGCCGAGAACGACCGCCGTTTCTCGGACGAATACAGCGTCTGGGGACAGATGGGCGGACAGTTCCTGCTGGCGGTGATTGCGTTTGTCGCCTTGTATATGTTCCTGAAAAATACACGCCACGCGCTGCTGGAGGACAACCGGAAAGTTTCCTTCGTGATGATGCTGATACTGCTAATGTCGGCTTTCGAGGCGCTGATGGTGTGGTATGCGCCCGAATGGGTGCTGATAGTGCCGCTGTGCATAGTACCCATCCTGATGAGGGTGTTCTTCGACATGCGTGTGGCCCTGTACATCCACCTGACGACGGTCATCATCCTGGCAAACCTGGTGCCCAACTCGTTCGAGTTCATCTTCTACCAGCTGGTGACGGGCATGATGAGCATTATCGCCACCCGCAGCCTGGAGAAGCGCAGCCAGTTCTTCGTGCTGGCGCTGGTGATATTCGGCAGCTACTCGTTCATCTACACGGCGGGCGTACTGAGCCAGGAGACGAACCTGCATGGTCTGGAAGCAACCAAATACCTGATGTTCTTCCTGAATGCCGTGATGACCCTGCTGGCGTACCCGCTGATATACTTGTTCGAAAACCTTTTCGGCATCACTACCGACCTCACGCTGCTGGAACTTTCCTCGACCAGCACCAAAGCCCTGCGCGAACTGAGCCGTCGCGCCCCCGGCACCTTCCAGCACTCTATGCAGGTGGCAAATCTGGCGGAAGACCTGCTGAGTGAACTTGGCGGACATGTGCTGTTGGGAAGGGTTGGAGCACTGTACCACGACATCGGAAAGATGCGCAACCCACTCTACTTCACCGAGAACCAAACCAATGGGTTCAACCCGCACAACGAACTGGACTATAACGAGAGCGCCCGCATCATCACCCGTCATATCACCGACGGACTGGAGCTGGCACGCGAATACCATCTGCCTGCGGAGGTGCAGGACTTCATCCGCACACATCACGGCACCACCTACACAGGCTATTTCTATGCCAAAGAGAAAGAGCTGCATCCCGACGGAGGATTCGACGAGAGTGCCTTCCGCTATCCGGGACCGCGTCCCTACAGCCGCGAGACAGCAGTGGTGATGATTGTGGACACCGTCGAGGCGGCTTGCCACAGCATGAAGGTGCACACAAAAGAGACCACGGAAGAAATGATTGACAAGCTGATAGACGGGAAGATTGCCGCCGGACAGCTGGACAACTGCGACCTCACCTACGGCGATATCGCCAAGATACGGAAGCTACTGAAAGCCAAGATGATGAGCATATACCATGTGCGCATCGAATATCCGACGGTGAAAAATTAATAGCAAATATAGAAAAAAGAACTAACATACTAATGAAAAAGAACGTTTGGATTCATTTGGGTATTGTGGCGGCACTGTTTGCAGTGGCCTGCATCTTCATGTCGCCGGCACTGAAAGGAAAAGAAATGGTGCAAGGCGACTCGCAGAAGTGGGAGGCCATGGCCAAAGAGCAGCTCGACCTGCATGAGAAAACCGGCGATCCCACCATCTGGAACAGCTCGATGTTCAGCGGCATGCCTGGCTACCAAATCACCACCGGCGTGCAGACGCACTCGGTCTTCGTGCGATTGAAAAACATTCTCAATCTGCAGTTTGCAGGCTGGGGACGCGACATCGGAGTGCTGTTTCTCTACTTCATTGGATTCTATATCTGCCTGTTGGCCCTGGGCGCGGGCCCGTGGATGAGCCTGCTAGGGGCACTGGCCTTCGGTTTGGGAAGCTATAACATCATTATCATCGAGGCTGGCCACATCACCAAGGCATGGTCCTTGGCCATGATGGCACCAATACTGGCGGGTATGGTGCTGCTGTTCAGGCACAAATGGCTCTGGGGCGGCATACTATTTACCCTCTCGTTGGGTATCCAGATTGCCTTCAACCACATCCAGATAACCTATTACACTATGCTGGCGGGAGTTATCCTGGGGGTGGTCTATGCAGTGTTTGCCGTCAAGGAAAAGGAGGTGAAGGGATTCCTAATCGCAATGGGTATACTACTGGCGGGTAGCGCTTTAGCCATTGGAGGCAACGCAACACACCTGTTTGTCAACCAAGAATACTCGAAATACACCATGCGTGGTGGCAACGACATCACCGTGACGCCCGAAGACCTCTACCATGACAGTGAGCCCGCCTCAATGGGAGGCAAGAACACGGGCCTCGACATCGATTACGCCTTCAGCTGGAGCTACGGCGTGGGCGAAACCTACACCCTACTGGTGCCCGGCTCTATGGGTGGCGGTAGCGGCGAGAAAATGAGCACCGAAAGCTCGTTCTACAAGACCTTCCACAGCGACCATGCCCCCCTCTATTGGGGCAACCAGCCCTTCACAAGCGGTCCCGTCTACTTCGGTGCCATCATCATTTTCCTCTTCGTGCTGGGGTGTCTCGTGGTGAAAGGACCAGAACGCTGGTGGCTGATTATCGCCACTGTGCTGGCACTGCTCATGTCGTGGGGCAGCAACTTTATGGCCTTCAACGAGTTTCTCTTCAATCATCTACCCATGTACAACAAGTTCCGCACCCCGAGCATGAGTCTGGTGATAGCCAACGTGACAATGGTGGTAATGGCCGTGCTGGCGCTGAAGACGGTGATGGACAAGAAGAATCCGATAGACCGCAAGGTGCTGAACCGTAGCCTATACATAGCCACTGGCGTGGTAGGCGGACTCATTCTGGTGGTGTTGCTGATGAGCGGATCGCTCGGCTATACAGGCGCAAGCGACAATCAGATGGCCGCACAGTACGGTTCTCAGTGGGACATGATAAAGAATGTGCTCGTTAGCGACCGCGCGGCCCTGTTGCGCAGCGACTCATGGCGTAGCCTCACCTTTGTGCTGCTGGCCGCCGTAGCCTTGTGGCTCTATGTGAACGAGAAAGTAAAGAAGGTAGGCATCATTGCCGGAGCGCTGACGGTGCTGGTGATTGTCGACCTGTGGCGCGTGGACCGCCGCTACCTCGACGAGAACAACTTTTCCGAGCCCGGCCACATGGCACTGCACCGCAACCAGACGGACGACGCGCTGGACGCCTTGGCTGCGCAGAACGGCGACGTTGACTACCGCGTCTTTGATCTTTCGGTAAACACTTTCAATGACTCGCGGCCCTCAGCATTCCATCACCAGATTGGAGGCTACCACGCTGCGAAGTTGCGCCGCTACCAGGACATTATTGATTTCTACCTCAGCCGTCACATCAACATGGGGGTGCTGAACATGCTGAATGCCCGCTATATTGTGATGCAAAACCGACAGATACAGAGAAACCCCGAGGCGCTAGGCAACTGCTGGTTTGTGAACGAAGTGAAGCTGGTGCAGAATGCCAACGAGGAGATTCTGGCGCTCAACGAGCTGAACCCCGCCACCACGGCGGTAGTCAACAGTACCGAGTTCGACGCCACTGGTCTCAAGCCCATCTTCGACTCCACCGCCACCATCGTCATGGAACATCAGCAGCCCTACAGGACCGACTATGTGAAGTACCGCAGCCACTCGGCAAGTGACCAGCTGGCCGTCTTCAGCGAGGTGTACTATTCTCCGGACTGGCGTGCCTATATCGACGGCAAGCCTGCCGAATACATCCGCGCCAACTATATCCTCCGCGCCATGGTTATCCCTGCGGGCGACCACGTCATCGAGTTCCGCTGCGAGGCTCCTACACTGCACCGCCTCATCACCGTCAACATCATCTTCGGTGTGGCGCTGGTGATAGCCATCGGCGGCGGCATCTTCTTTGTCTACCGTAAGAAAAAGAAATGAAGATCCTCATCATCAGATATAAGAAAACTCTCGGCGTGCCCGAAGGCGGCGAACAGGGAAGTGAGAAAAACCTCATCGTCCTGCGTCAGATTGCCGGTGAGGCAAACGTAGACACCTACTTCATCCACGATGAAGCCCACCGTCGCACAATGGGGGAATACCTGCAGGGCATCGTGTACATGCCCTTGGGCTATTACTTTGGTCTGACACCGCGCCGCGTGCGCGAGATTGTAGCTATGGCACAAGCCTACGATGTGGTCTTCGTCGACCGCTCGGTATTTGGCATCGTGGCAAAACGGCTCAAAGAGGGGGGCTACCGTGGACATGTGGTCTGCTTCTTCCATAACGTCGAGGCCGTATACTTCTCAGCCAAATATTCCAACAAGTTCAATCCAATGCGATGGCTGGTGGTTCCCTGTGCCAACCGCAACGACCGCTGGAGCTGCCGCCATGCAGACCGGACAATAGCCCTCAGCACACGCGACGACGACGAACTTTTCCGCCGCTACGGGCGGCATGCCGATGTACTGATTCCTGTGGCTTTTGTTGACCGTTACAGACACGACACCTACCCCTCCGAGTCCATCGGGAACCCACCGCTCTGCATGTTCCTCGGAGCCTACTTCCCTGCCAACGTGGAAGGGATAGAGTGGTTTGTAAAGAATGTGCTGCCAAGGGTGAACATTCGCATGCAGATTGTCGGTAAAGGAATGGAAAAACTGAAAGAAGCCGACTGGATGCGGCCGGATATCGAGGTATTAAGCAACGTCCCAGACCTGGGACCCTTGTTTGAGGCTGCAGACATAATGGTGCTACCCATCTTCAAAGGCAGTGGCATGAAGGTAAAGACCTGCGAGAGCCTGATGTACGGCAAGAATATAATTGGTACTCCCGAAGCCTGGAGCGGCTATGAGCTCGACTATGCAAAAGCCGGAGCCTGCTGCCTGACAGAGGACGAGTTTGTCGCCGCCATCAATGATTTTTGCGAGAGACCGCGACCCCGATTCAACGCTTACAGCCGTGAAATCTTTATCAACCAATACTCCGCCGACCGCATGGTCGACAAGTTCCGCACAGTATTAACAAGTACTACGCTAGATTAAAGATTCTCAAGAACATTCCTCATCCTGCATTCATAGGTGTGAGCCGATAGAATAAGAGCGCGTGCTTGTTGAGCCCTTTGCTCTCGTTCCGTTTCGTTCTTCGGATCAAGAGCCCATGCTATTTGCTCTATCAAATCTGCCTCATCTTTATATAATCCGACCTCAGAATTCTGAAATAGACTTTGAATATAGGGATTGGTGTCGCATACTTGATAGGAGCCTGTGGCGGAAATCTCATATAATTTTGGATTGGCACCTACAACCTGCTGCTCATTGTGGATATTGAGTACCACACGTGCCATATTATAGTCCAGATTCAACTGCCGAGAAGAGGTATTCCGATTTGTATATATGTCACGTCTCTCACGCGTGACAGATTTCCATAAATCTTTGTACCATGGTTTATAGATTCCCCATACCCGAATCTTCTTGTCAGGGAAAGCAGCCACTACTGACTGAATCAATCGCATACGTTTAGGCGACTTCCACATATCGGCAGCAAAAACAATGTCCCACTCCTTTTTGACGTCAGGGATATTAAAATAAGCCGAGGGGTCCACTGCCTGAGGGAGGAACTCGGCAACAATCCCTAAGCGGTCCCTAATTAAGCGAATATCCTCCTGCTCATAACAAAAAACCTTGTGGCAAAACGGAACAATATTCCAACATTGAGACACGCGAGTAATACTATCATAGAGCCAGGCAACAACCATTGCCGACTTCCGGAAATGCTGTACCGCATCCGGTGTCAGCATCTCGCCGTTGAGGAGAAAAACAACCTGAGGACGGACCTTGTCGAATGTCCCCACCGCTTGCGCCGAAAAACACTTCCGCGACTTATCCCTCATCCCTTCCTTGTCACCCGCAACCTTATATGCAACCTTGTTCCATCTCGTGTACGGAGATATGGGTGTATCATAGGATTCTACGACCACCTTTCGTCCCAACCTCTCCAGGGCCGACGAAACAAAACGGTTAAAATCATGGAAATTGGGGCCGATAAGAAGAACAGCATGATTGCTCTTTACCATATTTTTATCTTCTCAAGATCAAGCATTGGTTTTCTCTTGTCTTCGGGTGGTAGCTGCATATAATCACCATAACGCATTTTTAGATGAGAATCACAATCATGTGGGGCAAAGAATTTATGCCCTTCAAACTCAACTTCCGATAAAGGGAAGATATTTCTCTCATTGGCCCACATACAAGAATAATTATATGCAAAATGTGACAGAAGCCCTCTGCCCCCAATTTTTGCGCCAAAAGTATATATGTGCATCACAGACGCAAAAAAAGGATGTGCTAAGTACGCGCATAATTTCCAAATAATACGCTTGAATAACGAAGAGTAAGCCACATCCCCATAATGATGGGTCTCACGGTAAGTTCGACGATAAAAATAATCTATAAGTTGTTTAGACTTTTTGGAGAGGACTCTGTCTGTTTTAAATATATCGACCCACAGTCCTTGTTTTTTTAGTTTTATAAAATATGGATAATAGCAATAGGAGTTACAATCACGAACACGTCCGTATCTAAAAAAAGCCCTCTTATCTGTTTTACTGTCCTGCAACACAAACTGCTCTGGTAGTTCTAGCAAAAGTGCTTCCCGTATTTTTGGATAATCCTCTGTCAACACACAAATGTCAATATCGTCATCCCATGGAATAAAACCTTTATGGCGCACAGCACCCAACAAAGTTCCATAATCAATCCAATAATTGATACCATTATCTCTACACACCTTGTCTATTGCCACAAGAATGTCAACCATCCTAAGTTGAGCCTTGCGTAGCATTGTGCCTTCCCCATTGTATTTTGAAAAGTCTTCTTCCATGATGAGTTACTTTAAGATTCGGTCAAATATAGTATGTATCATTTCTTCATCCAGTTTCACCGGATTATTCCTCAACCGTTCAGGGTTAACAGACCGTGTCAGGATATCCAACTCTGCCTCACGGTCTTTGGTTTGCGGTTGCGACATACCCAAACTGAACATTATAGCACGGAACATCATCAATCCTTTATAGGCGCTGTCGCATTGCATAATCTGTCCCAACCATTCGAAGATAAACTCCAGGTGGTCTTTGCCTCGTGGGTCGATACATTTCTCAGGATGCTCCATCATATACATCCATATCTCCGGCAGACAAAGCGCAACAGCATGACCGTGGGGCAATCCATACATGGAGGTCAGCTTGTAACTCATGGCATGAGGTGCCGTGGTTTGCGAGATATTGATAGCCCTTCCTCCGGAGTTAGCAGCCATCATAATGTACTGGGCATCCTCCCCACTATTATCCTCTATGTACCCATGCCAATGGTCCATTATCATCTGCAAACCAATTTTGGCATAAAGCTGGCTTTCATCGGTGGAATTAACACTCCAGAGAGACTCAATGCACTGGCACATGGCGTCCAGCATGGTACATTTCTTTTGGTAGAGCGGCAAAGACTTCAGTAAAGAGGGTTCCAATACAGCATAAGTGGGGATGATACTTTCATGTGTAACACTTTGCTTCTTGCCCTCAAAGTAAATGACAGCGTAGCGAGTGCTCTCACTGCCGGTACCCGCGGTAGTAGGCACCGCAATCAAGGGTATCCCACTATCCTTATATTCCTGCTGCAGATAGTTCTCTTGTGGATTCATCTTGCAATAGAGTTTGATGCACTTAGCCACATCTATGGTTGATCCTCCACCTACTGCCACAATGGCATCACACTGGTTTTCATTAAACAACTTTACACCTGCACATACCTGCTCATATAATGGATTCGAGGTAAATTCATTAAAAGTAACTGTTGGCTTTAAAGTATCTTTGAGAGGCAAATACTGGAACGACGCATCGCACACAAGCATGTAACGACAAGGGCCCACCTCTCTCAACGCCTCTTCTAATCCGCCCTCGCCATTCAGTATTTTCTGTTTATGTGTTATTGCTATCATAATAAACTATTTTGATTCAAAAAACACATCAAATCCTTTTTGTTCTGAATGGGCGTGGTAGTCGGTCTGCCAAGATCTTTTCGATTGCCTTTCTTCACTTTAATCTCGAGAAAAACAAGGCCTTCAAATTCATTGACCTTAGCAAGAACACTTTCTAGTTCAGCCTTGCTATCCACGCTGAAAGAAGCCTTGTATCCGACAGCTCTTGCCACAACAGGCAAATCTATCTTCAGTCCAACGGTAGGCTGACCGCCAACAGAGTCATGAGCACCATTGTTGAATACCACATGTACATAGTTCTTGGGGGCATTGTTGGCCACTATAGCCATACTGCCCATGTGCATAATGGCAGCGCCATCACCGTCAAAGCACCATACTCTGCGTTCTGGCTGCGCAAGAGCAATACCTAATGCAATCTGAGAAGCATGTCCCATACTACCCACTGTCAAGAAATCACGTGCATGCCCTTGATTCAAAGCTGTACGGTACTCAAACAACTCACGGCTAATCATACCGGTTGTGCTTACAATGCAATCATTCTCACAAAGGGCTGCTGCAACTGTCTGGATTGCCTCTTCACGCGACATCGTGAGATTATTTACTTCCACATTCTGGAGGTTGTAATCCTCAAAGGTATCCTTCTCAATAACCAGTGCAAAAACCTCTTTGTTGGCAAGAGCTTTTGCTGCTTTCTCTATCTGCTTGGCAGCTTTATCCTCTTCTTTAGAGAGAACCTCATAGTTCACGCCCATCACATTTAGCAACCCCGTGGTCACCTTACCTTGCTTGACGTGCTGAGGCTCGTCGTGAACACCTGGGCGGCCACGCCAACCTATCAACAACAGCACGGGAATGTTATACACCTCCTTATCTGTCAATGACGCCAACGGATTAATGATATTCCCTTCGCCACTATTCTGCATATAGACACAGCCCACCTTACCGGTGGCAAGATAGTAACCAGCGGCAAGCGCTACAGCGCCGCCTTCGTTTGCTGCAATTATATTATGCCTCAAATCAAAATGGTCGGTAATATAGGCGCAGACGTTCTTCAGCAGCGAGTCGGGAACACCCGCATAGAACTCAATACCTTCTCTCTGAAGCTTTTCTATAAAAAAATGAGGTGTAATCATTTCTTGGTTCCGGGTATGAGCGTAAGAATCTCTTTGATGGGCATGCAGTAGTCATTGCTAGCCTCCAGACTGCGCTGGTGCATCAGGATACTCTTGGCACAGTTCACCATGGCTGGATAAGCAGCGCGGAGCATATGGTTGGCATAAATAACCACATTAATTCCCCATTCTGCCAACTCGCCCTCGGTAAACTGGTTATAGGTAGTGGGTACAGCCACGATGGGTGTTTCCACATCTTTTTCACGGAAACGTTGGCAGAACTCCTTGATATCCATGCCATCTTTATTCTTGCTGTGTATCATTATACCGTCGGCACCCGCAGTCACATAGGCAAACGCACGCACCAAAGCATCCTCGACAGGCTTGCCAGCAATAAGACTCTCAATGCGGGCAATAACCATAAAGTCATCTGTAATTTGTGCATTCTTTCCAGCCTTAATCTTGGCGCAAAACCCTTCAATAGTGTCCTGTGTCTGCACGGCATCGGTACCAAACAACGAGTTCTGCTTCAAACCTACCTTATCCTCAATGATAACAGCCGAGATTCCCAAACGTTCCAGTGTGCGCACAGTAAAGACAAAATGCTCTACCTTGCCACCTGTGTCTCCATCAAAAATAACGGGTTTGGTAGTAACCTCCAAAGCATCATTAAGGTCATGCAGACGGGTAGTGATGTCTACAGCCTCGATATCGGGCTTGCCTTTGCTGGTACTATCGGTGAGAGAAGAGGCCCACATACCATCAAACTCCTCTTTCTTGCCATTAACTTCAACACTTGTATTTTCAATAATAAGACCCGTCAAGCCGCTGTGGCTTTCCAAAACGCGGACTATCTTCTTGGCTCCAATTAGGCGGCGGAGTCGTTTCATTCGAATTTCTGGAGTGGTACCAATCTCCTTCAATCGCTGATTCATGGCGGTGCTACTGATACCCTGTGTATATGGGATATCTATCACCTTACCGCCCCATTCAGCCATAGCATCGATAATACGCTGACGCGTTTTCTGCTGCACTCCCTCTTTCCAATCATCACCATGTACTACATAGTCAGGCTTTAACTCTCGAAGGTTTGGCACATAGTCCAATGTCGTTTGTGGAACCACACGGTCCACCCCCTTAATATTGCCTACAATTTCCGCACGCTGCTCGTAAGTGAGGTAAGGCAAACGTTTATAGCTAGCAATAGCCGCATCTGTTAGCAGTCCCACCGTGACACTGCCAAGTTTGACAGCCTCATGTATGATATTCAGATGACCCGGATGAATCATATCGGCACTCATGCCGACATATACAGTTTTCTTATCCATATTATTGTTTTATAACTTTTTCACTATCCATTGTTCTAGCGTAGCAATGTCCTGCGGGGTGGTAATCTTTATGTTGCGATTACTGCCTTCTATCACCGTTATCTTAGTACCGGGCATGTATTTGCGTACCACACCACAGTCATCGGAAGCTTGGAACTGTGGGTCCTGCAAGGCACGCTGATAGGCGTCGCGGATGAGCGGAAGACGGAATGCCTGCGGTGTCTGTGCACGCCACATCAGACGTCGTTCAGGGATACGGGCCACAAAACGCCCAACCTCATCAACGTCGAAATCCGGATGCACTTCCCACACAGTATCCGTGCTAGGTACAGCCACACCGACAGCCTCATGACGGACAAGAGCAGCTGTCACACAGCCGACAATCTCTGCCGTCACAAGAGGACGAGCCGCATCATGAAACAACAAATTAGTATCGTCAGACTCATCAATAAAGGTCATGATGGCGTTAAGTGAGGACATATAGCGTTCGCTCCCACCATCAATCACTTTAGTCAGCTTGTCCCAACGATTATGATTAATGATTGTCTGCAGTTCTTGCCGCCAACCAGGGTGTACCACTATTGCCACCTCATCGATGGCTGGATGATTATTAAAAGTCTCTACAGAATACTCAATCACAGCACGTCCAGCTAGAGGCAAGAATTGCTTAGGTACCGTCGCACCCATACGACTTCCTACACCACCAGCCAGTATTACCGCAATATTTCTCATTTCCTGCTTTTATAAATCATTGCGAACAATCCGCCCCAAAGAAGCACGGCGCACAATTGAATCCACCACTCGGTGCCTACCAAGGCAACCGGAGCAAGGACAAAAGCCTTAAGAAGGTAATATACCACTTTGCCTGCAAAAATAGCTGCAAAGACAGATAATACCGCATTCCACCTGTTGATTAACACATGAAAGAGTCCTGCCACCACAGCCAGTTCCGCCATCATGCAGACCACTTTCCCTCCTGCAGGCATACCCGTAAGCAGCGAAGAAAGTAGCGGCATAAGAATGGCCAAAAGCAGAGCGTTGCGCCAGTCACGGCCAAGAGCCATTCCCACCAGCAGCAACGCCAACATAGGATTGAGCATATATAAAGGCAAGGCGAAGAGGTGCGAGACTGCAGGAATCAGACATGCTACAGTCACCAGAGTCATATCGACCGCCACCAGCCACGCGAGGGATTTGGTTTGAACTTGCATCATGGTTTCTTTTTTATATTTAAATTTGGTAACTCAAAAACAAATAAAATATTGTATCAATTTATAAAAAAATTCGCACCCATCATAATATTTAAAGAAATTTTGCGTAATTATAGCATATAAAACATCAACAACATGAGACACACCACCATCATCCTCATTGCGACGCTTGTGCTGAATTCGTTCAACGCCGCAGCGCAAAACCAGATAGACAAACAGGGGCGCCGTCAAGGGCATTGGGTCCGCACAGACAAAGACGGCAGCAAAATATTTGAGGGCGACTTCGTCGACGGTCTTGAAACGGGCGTTTTCACCTATTACTACGGTAACGGCACCGTGCGCATGCGCAACACCTACACTATTCCAGGTAAACGTTGTACACATGAGGCGTACGACGAGGAGGGGCATCTACTCGCACGCGGCGAATACAGCCAGCGCAATCGCGACGGAAAGTGGAGTTTCTATGCCGTAGACGGACATCTGCTGAAGGAGACAACGTACAACATGGGTATCAAGGACGGACCTCAGGTGGTTTTCGAACGCAACGGAGACACCGCCGAAGTAGCGAATTTCAGCAACAACCGTCACCACGGGCGTTGGTGGAAGCGCATCGGTGACAATGGATATATCACGGGCAACTACGTAAACGGCGCCATGGAGGGTCGCTTGGTGGAATACAACGAAAACGGCCAAATCTCCCGCGAAGGTTTCTATGAAGGCGGCCTAAAACACGGTTCCTACCGTTACTTCGAGAACGGTCGTTTAACCATTGACGAGCGCTGGAACCACGGCAGCATGAATGAGCGCCTCATTCTCCTCATGACCCCCGAAGAAAAGTTCGTCTCCGTCTTCGACATCGAATGCATGGCTGCACAGGGGAAAAACAAGGTGGTTGTATTTCTGAAGGACGGTAGCCGACTGACAGGCCACGAAAGTGCCGACATTGTCTACAACCGCGTGGGCAATGAAATCCTCGTCAGCGCCAACCGCAAAAGCCGCGTTATGGTGGCTCGCGACTGCGTACAAGGCATTGGAAAAGACAATGATGGACGCGAAATCCTCATCATGGAGCCACAGCCCAAATTCACCGTTTTCCCCGATGAGGACGGCAAAAAAATGGCAAATATGCGTCGCTATGACGAACACTCTCCATTGGAAGATATGCTCAGGGAGCGACAATAAAAAAAAGAAACAGGCTGCTCTTCAGCAACCCGTTTCCTCCATTAAACACTATTACAAAATCCAAAATTCAGAAGGTATCATCAAAAACCTTTCTTATTAATTATCAGTAACATTACCGACTTTTTCTCTCTTGAAAACAGGTGCAAAAATACAAAGATTTTTTAATACCAGAAAGAGTTTTTTGATTTTTAACTAAATTTTAACATTTAAGGTAGGTGAAAATAGCCGCATATACTCTTGGCTGCAAGTTGAATTACGCTGAAACTTCCGACACACTTCGTAGACTCTCTGAAGAAGGCCACTCAATTGTGGACTTTCACGAAGAGGCGGATGTCTATATCGTCAACACCTGCACCGTCACTGCCGTTGCCGAGAAGAAATGCCGCAATGTCATTCGTCAGGCCCACCGTCAAAACCCGGAAGCGCAAATAGTGGTAATGGGTTGCTTTGCCGAAGCTGACGCGGAAGCAGTAAAACGAATCCCAGGTGTCACTCAGGTGCTGGGAAACAGCACGAAGCGATTGCTTTCATACTCAAGTGTAAATGGGGGAACCTCTTCAACAGACCGTACTCGAACCTTTTTCAAGATTCAGGATGGCTGCGATTACTTCTGCACATACTGTGCAATTCCCTACGCCCGAGGGCGCTCGCGATCGGCAAGCATTGAGGAAACCCTCTACGCCGCTCGCCGTATTGCTGCATCAGGTGCCAAGGAGGTTGTGTTGACGGGGGTAAACACAGGAACTTTTGGCCAACAACATGGCGAAAGTTTCCTCGACCTGCTGCGGGGACTCGACACCATCGATGGCATCCTGCGCTACCGCATCTCAAGTATAGAGCCTAACTTATTGACAGACGAGATTATAGACTTCACCGCCCACTCTCGTGCCTTTCTCCCCCACTTCCATATACCCCTACAAGCGGGTTCCGACCATGTGCTGAGCCTTATGCACCGCCGCTACGACACAGCCCTTTACCGCACTAAACTGGAACGCATCACACAAGTGATGCCCGACGCCTGCATCGCAGCCGACGTCATGGCCGGTTTCAATGGTGAAACCGAGGAGGAATTCGCCAAGGTGCTCGCCTTCATTGATTCGCTCCCCATCTCCTACCTCCATGTCTTCACCTACAGCGACCGCCCTGGCACAGCCGCATTGAAACTCGGCGAGAAAATACCCATTCCCATCCGCCATGAGCACACTGCCCGTCTCCTCGAACTCAGTGAGAAAAAACACAACGTTTTCATCGCCTCTCAACTCGGTAAATGTCGCCCCGTTCTCTGGGAACACACAAACCACAATGGCATGATGCAAGGCTGGACCGACAATTATATCCGCCTCACACGCCCTTACGACCCCACTCTCGTAAACTCCATCACCGAAGAGGTCGTTTCCACAAACAATATCGTCCGCGACACCGAATAATTCTTTATAACAATATGGGGCCGCGCGAAAGCGCGACCCCATAGACATCAATTTATCAACTACTTTATAATCTATTTCTAGTAGCTGCGTGCAAACACCACACGGCGGTGCGAGGGCTTGCCACTATAGATGCACTTGCCTTCCTCTTCGGGGGCATCGTAGGGGATGCAGCGGATGGTAGCCTTGGTTTCCTCCTTGATGCGCTCCTCGGTCTCGGGGGTGCCGTCCCAATGGCAGAGCAGGAAACCGTTCTTCTCAATTTCGACCTTGAAATCGTCCCAGGTGTCGACCTTGCGGGTCATCGAGGCACGGAAGTCTGCAGCCTTTTTAAAGAGGTTCTGCTGAATCTGCTCCATAAGTTCATAGACGTGGTCAGCAATGCCTTCGATAGGCATGGTAACTTTCTCCAGCGTGTCGCGACGGCAGACCTCACAGGTACCGTTTTCGAGGTCGCGAGGACCGATAGCGAGACGCACGGGAACACCCTTGAACTCATATTCAGTGAATTTCCAACCCGGTTTGTATTCCGGACGGTTGTCATACTTGACGGTGAGTCCTTTGGCTTCGAGAGCCTTGACAATGGGGGCGATATGCTCGTCAAGCTGGCGCTGCTGCTCATCGCTCTTGCAGATGGGCACTATTGCCACATGGATGGGAGCCAGACGCGGCGGCAGCACAAGACCGTTGTCATCGGAGTGGGTCATGATGAGGGCACCCATCAGACGGGTACTGACACCCCACGAAGTAGCCCAGACATACTCCAACTGGTTCTGTTTGTTGAGGAACTGCACCTCAAAGGCCTTGGCAAAGTTCTGACCCAGGAAATGCGAGGTACCGGCCTGCAACGCCTTGCCATCCTGCATCATAGCCTCGATGCAGAGGGTATCAAGAGCACCGGCGAAGCGCTCATTGGGGCTCTTATGGCCCTTGATAACGGGCACAGCCATGTAGTTCTCCACAAAATCTCCATAGACATCAAGCATCTTGCGAGCCTCGGCCTCTGCCTCTTCGCGGGTAGCATGAGCGGTATGGCCCTCCTGCCACAGGAACTCGGCTGTGCGGAGGAACATACGGGTACGCATCTCCCAGCGCACCACATTGGCCCACTGGTTGCAGAGGATGGGGAGGTCGCGGTACGACTTGATCCAGTTCTTATAAGTACTCCAGATAATGGTCTCGGAGGTAGGACGCACGATAAGCTCTTCCTCAAGTTTGGCGGCGGGGTCAACCACAACACCGTTTCCGTTGGGGTCGTTCATCAGGCGGTGGTGAGTCACCACGGCGCACTCCTTGGCGAAGCCTTCCACATGCTCGGCCTCACGGCTGAGGAAGCTTTTGGGTATGAAGAGAGGGAAGTAAGCGTTCACATGTCCCGTCTGCTTGAACATCATGTCCAGCTGATGCTGCATTTTCTCCCAGATGGCATAGCCATAGGGTTTTATAACCATACATCCGCGAACAGCGGACTGTTCGGCGAGGTCGGCGCGAACGACGAGCTCGTTGTACCATTCGGAGTAGTTCTCGGTGCGTTTTACAAAGTCTTTTGCCATTTTTTATACAATGTATACAATAAATTATGCCGTTTTTCGTTTCACAAAACGAAATGCAAAAATACAATTTTTTTTTGAATTGGCAATAAAAATTAAGAATTAGGCGATTAGATGGCAAAAAATTGGATAAAAGGGGTACTGGCGACAGCTTTTCTTCTGCTGCCAACGACCGTGTGGGGACAGGTAAAACTGAACGTGGACACGTTGCAGTGCCACATCGTGAGCTTCTCCGTCGCAGGTCTGATGCCCCTAGGGGGTAGCAATAGCGAAGGACTGAAGGGTGGCAACATGAAGGACCTCTACGACGGCCCATACCTCGACTTCGCTCTCGAATGGATGTATAAATTCCAGAACAACTGGCTGCTGACATGCGACGCCGACCTCTGGTTCAACTCCGACAACCTGCGTGACAGGGCCGAACGCATGGGCATATACAATAGTCGAGGCACCCTGATGAGCGAAAGCGGCCTGGACGGCGTGGTGCTGGCGCAGAATCGCGGCATCGCCGTTCGAGCGGGATTCGGAAAAATCATCCCCGTGCTACCCAAAGACCCCAATTCGGGCATCATGCTGAAACTCAGCGGTGGATGGTTCATGCACAAAACCGTCTTCACCCAAGATATGAACGAGGGCGAGATAGCACAGCTCAGCGGCGACTATGGCAAACTCTACGACCACTTGCGCAATGGCATGATTCTCACCGAAGGCATAGGTTTCGCCTACATGAGCAACTACCGCACCTACATCAACGTGAAGCTGATGCTCGAACTCAGCCAGTGCATCAGCTGGTCCTCACGCCCCTACATCATCGACAACCTGATGGATATCAAAGGGAAAGACAACAGTCGCTACATCGACCACATGGTGGGCTTGCGGCTAACCTGGATGTTCCCCATCACGGGCAGAACGTCATACGACTACTATTACTATTGATTATGAGAATTTTATACACTATAGGAATCTGGTTCTATACGCTGGGCATACGCTTGGCGGCTCTTCTCGGTCACCGCAACGCAGGGCTGATGGTGAAAGGATGGAGCGAAACCAAGGAAAAGCTTATGCAGCTGCAGCCGGGACGCCCCACGGCATGGTTTCATGCGGCAAGTCTCGGCGAATTCGAGCAGGCTCGACCCGTCATCGAGGCCTACCGCCAGCAGCATCCCGGACATCAGGTGCTGGTCACCTTCTTCTCCCCCTCGGGGTACGAAATCCGCAAAAATTACGCACAGGCCGAGGCGGTGTGCTACCTGCCACCCGACCTGCCGCGCAAAATACGCCGCCTGATCAACATCGCTCACCCCAAAGTGGTATTCTTCGTGAAATATGAGTTCTGGTTTAACTACCTGAGGATTCTGCGAAGAAAACACATACCCACCTACATTTTCTCCACCATTTTCCGCCCCAACCAGTACTTCTTCAAATGGTACGGCAGCTTCTTCAGAAAACAACTTGCGCTTGGATTCACCCACCTTTTCGTGCAGAACGAAGAATCGCTGCAACTGCTTAAGAGCCACGGCATCACGCAGTGCTCTCTGGCAGGCGACACCCGTTTTGACCGTGTGCACCAGATTGCCGAAGCGGCTGCCCGCAACGAAAAAGTGGAACAATGGCTCTCCACAGCCGAAAGCGGCACCAAGGTGATTATCGCCGGCAGCAGTTGGCCTCCCGACGAAGAGTTGATTTCCAAATATATTGAAACCTCTCCCCTCCCCTTGCGCGTCATTTTGGCGCCCCACGTCATCAGCGAGGAACACATCAAGCAGATCGAAGGACGATTCTCCGACAGCGTGCGCTACTCACAGCTTGCCGACAACGCCTCCCCCTCTGCCAAAATATTGATTATCGACAACATGGGCATGCTCTCGCAGCTCTACCGCTATGCCGACGTAGCCTATATCGGAGGCGGCTTCGGCGTGGGCATTCACAACATCCTGGAGGCGGTAACGTTTGGAAAGCCGGTATTATTCGGTCCCAACTTCCACAAATTCAAGGAAGCCCGCGACATCATCGCTCTCGAAGGCGGATGGAGCCACAGCACTTTCGACCAGCTGAAGGCACACCTCGACACCCTCCTCATGCAGCCCGACGCCCACCAGAAAGCCTCGCAAGCCTGCACCCAATACATGCAGCAGAACCTCGGAAGCACTTCTATCATCCTGAACAACATTGAGAAATAAGCTTCCACATATTATCCTCACGCTTCTGGGCGCCCTGTTGTTCACAGGCTGCTACACTTACCGCTATGTGCCCGACGGCAGCCACCTGCTCTACAACACTGTGCAGACGGTGGAGATGGCCGACAGCAGTGGTGTGACCAACGAGGTGCGGGATGCCTTGAAGAAATCGGGTGACTACTATGTGCAGCGAAGAAACTCCAAGCTATTCGGTATCAAAAAGATGCCCGTAGGCCTATGGCTCTATGGCATAGCAAGTCCCAAAGACCACACCATCTGGGGCAACTATTGGCGGCGGCTGGGTCAGGCACCGGTCATCTACGACGAGAACAAGGCGGCCCAGACGGCGCAGCAGCTGCAGAAACTGATGGAATCGAAGGGCTGTTTCCATTCCACCGTCACCTTCGACACCCTCGAAATCCGCAAAAAGAAAATTACCATCGGCTACCATATCAAGGCGTCGCAGCGCTACATCGTCGACGAGGTCATCTACCACACACAGAACGACACCATCCGACGCCTGCTCGACCGCTGGAGCGAGAGTTCGCCGCTGAAAGCCGGCGACCCCTACGACCAGGAGAAAATCGCCTCCGAACGCTCGCGCATCGTCAGCAAACTGCTCGAAGAGGGCTACTACCACGCCAATCCAGGACTCGTCACCTTCACGGTCGACACCACCTACCACAACCGCCGCCTCTCCATCGATGTCAATGTCGACAGCCGCAACCTGCAAGTCTACCACATCAACAACATCTATATCTACCCCAACAGCACCGTCGGCCTGCAAAGCGGTGAATCGGTCTATGACACACTGATTTTCAACTATCCCGGTACCTCGCGCCGCATCGACTACAATTTCGTCTACGACAAGCCCATGACCCTGCGTCCGCAGACCATCAGCCGCTCCATGATGCTCTTCCCCGGCATGACCTACCGTCCGAGCTACATCCAGAATACCTACAACTCACTGCTCAACCTGCGCAATTTCAAATACATCAATGTGGAATTCAGCGAGTCGCCGGCATCCGACATCTCGCTGCCGCTGGTCGACGCCCACGTGCGCCTCATCAACAACACCCCTCAGCGGCTCTCGCTCTCCTTCGAGCTCACCAACGCCTCGCCCCTCGGTTCCAAGGACAGCGGCAACTTCTTCTCCAACGGCAACCTCGGTCTCGAGACATCCCTTGAGTACCAGCACAAAAACATCTTCGGCGGTGCCGAACTTCTCAAAGTGAGGAGCTCCGTGCTGCTCGAGCTGCCCAAATTCATCTTCTCCCAGCGGGGCAACAGTTTCTACGACAATTTCAGCGCCTTCGAGGTGAACCTCGACGCATCGCTCGACATGCCCGTCTTCCTGCTGCCGCTCTCCTCCGGATTCGTGTGGCAACGCACTCAGCCCCACACACTTTTCTCCGTCGGCGGCAGCTATCAGTACCGCTACTGGTTCGAGCGCATCCTCGCCAACACCTCCTTCGGTTACACCTGGAGCCAGAACCGCCGCACACACCACCAGCTGCTGCCCATCGAGCTCACCTTCGTACGCCTCATCGACCTCGACGACAACTTCGCCGCACGACTCGAGGCCGTCAACGACTTGAGAATGAAGTATCAATACAGCAGCCACTTCATCATGGATGCCCGCTACGACTACTCCTTCTCCAACCAACTCTACGGCAGCCGCAACGACTTCTCCTTCCTGCACCTCTCTGTTGAAAGCGCTGGCAACCTGCTGCATTTCCTCAGCAACATCGCCCAAGGCAACTCCGACAGCAACAGCGTGCGCCAAATCTTCGGCGTCCCCTTCGCGCAGTATGTACGCTTCAACGGCGAATTCAGCCGCTATTTCTACTTCGGGCACAAGAGCACCCTGGTCACGCGACTGCTCCTCGGCATCGGCATCCCCTACGGCAACTCCGTCTCCATGCCCTATGAGAAAAGCTTCTTTGGCGGCGGCCCCACCTCCATGCGTGCCTGGCAGCTGCGCCATCTCGGTCCCGGCAGCTACGAGGGCGGCGACAATATGCTCGAGCGTGTCGGCGACCTCCAGTTCGTGGCAAACATCGAAGACCGCTTCCCCATCGCCGGCATCTTCGAGGGCGCACTCTTCGCCGACATCGGCAACGTCTGGCTGCTCCACCCCTCCGACCAGTACCCCGGGGGCGAGTTCAAATGGGAAAGCGCACTGAAAGAGCTGGCGGTAGGCATCGGCGTTGGCCTGCGCGTCAACATCTCCATCGCCACCCTGCGTCTCGACTTCGCCATCCCCCTCTTCGACCCGGGCTATTCCCCGAGTCTCCGCTGGCGCCTGCCACATTGGCGCTTCAGCCATGTCATCGCCAACTTCGGCATCAACTATCCGTTCTAAAATCTTCAACAGCCAATGTTCAAAGGCAAAGGTATCACCTATTTTCTCATCAGCCTCTCCGTCGTGTTCTGGGGGCTCAGTTTCATCCTGACCAAAGAGCTTTTCCTCAGC
Source organism: uncultured Bacteroidales bacterium (assembly GCA_900317285.1). Taxonomy (GTDB): domain Bacteria; phylum Bacteroidota; class Bacteroidia; order Bacteroidales; family P3; genus Colimorpha. The sequence continues at coordinate 38,198 of ONGA01000005.1, forward strand.
GAAGAGCACATGTCCGTCACCCTTCTTATCTTCCTCCGTCTGGCCGTCGCCACCGCCGTCATGTTCCCCTCCATGGCACTGATGCGCCACCTACGTCGCGACGCCTCCTGGCTGCCCAAGCCGCGCAAGGGCGACCTCAAGTGGTTCCTCCTCCTCACCTTCTGCGAACCCTTCATCTACCACCTCTGCGAGACCTCGGGAGTGCAGCTCGTGAGCGGTAGCCTGGCATCCGTGGTCATCGCCACCATCCCCCTCTTCGTGCCTTTCGGCATGTGGATTGCCTACCGCGAGCGCATCAGCGGCACCATGATTGTCGGCGTGCTCCTCTCCCTGGGCGGCGTGGGACTCCTCCTCGCTGGCGGCGAAGGTCTCGCGGGCAACCTCAAGGGCATGCTCTGCCTCGCGGGAGCCGTGGTCATCGCCGTGGTCTACACCCTCCTCCTCGTCAAAGTCGTCGACCACTACAACCCGTTGGTCATCACCACCTACCAGAACCTCATCGGCCTCGTCTATTTTCTCCCCCTGGTGCTGCTCTTCGACGGCGGCAACCTCTCGTTGCTCTCCTGGTCGCCCAAGATGCTGCTCCTCATCCTCGTCCTCGGCATCTGCTGCTCCACCCTCGCCTATGCCTTCTACAACCTCGGCGTCAAGCGCCTCGGTGCCTCGCAGGCATGCATCTTCAACAACGCCATCCCCGTCTTCTCGCTCATAGCCGCCATCCTCATCGGCCAGGAAGTCTTCGCCTGGAGCAAAGCCATCGGCATCGTCACGGTCATCGCCGGCGTCGTCATCGCCCAGCGCGACTGACCATCCACCCAATATACAACAGAAGAGGAGGCGCTTGTGCACCTCCTCTTTTTCTATGCTTTAATTAAAAAGTTTACTACTTGGCAGCGGTGATGGTGCCGTTGTTGTAGTTCACGCTGAAGCTCACAGTGTCGTACTGCGTCAGGGCTTCGCTGGCGATGTTCCACACGCGGCAGACCATCGGGGCGATGACGTTGGCATTGCTGGCGTACACGCTCACAAGGTCGCCGGCAAGGTCCCAGTTGGCATCCTCCTGGAGGATCTGACCCTGCTGGATGAGGGCGTTCAGCACAGCGTCGTAGGAATCCGAGATGATGGAGGCGACATCAATGCCCTGGGCATCGTCGAAGGAGAAGCCATGCTGGTTGAGAACGTTGAGCACGGCCTCGGCCACAATGCTCATGATGGTGCTGTTCACACGCACGCCGAGGGTGGCGGCGGTGTAGTTCATCATGCGGGTGCAGAGGTCATTCAGGGCGCTCTGGCTGGTGCAGGTCATGAGGAAATTGTAATTGCCGTTACCCTCTTCCGCAAAGTCGAAGTAGGTCTTCGGACCATAGTAGGCGGTGCTGGCGGCATCGCTGCTGAAATAGTTCATGAAACCGTACTTTTCGGAAGCGGGAACCCTGACGGTGCCCACCTGCTCACCCTCGCCGGCGGTGATGACACCGGTGTAAGTGGGGCAGTTGGCAGAGGCGCGGAGGCACAGCTCGCCGCTCTCGGTGGTAACAAGCATCGGGAAGGCATTCACGAGGCTGTTCTGGGCGATGACGGCGTTGTCGATGGCAGCCTGTGCGTTGGCAGCCTGGTCGGTAAGGGTGCCGATAACGGCGGCCATGGCGGCAAAGAGGGTGGTGTTGTTGGCGTCAGCCAGATTGGTGCCGTTGTTGATGTAGGAGGTGGTGAGCGTGCGGAGAGCGTTGTAGCCCTGGGCAGCGGTCACCTTGCTGATCAGCGTGCTGTACTCACTGCTGGGCACAGGACCGAGCAGCGGGTTGAACGTCACCAAAGCCTGCGTGGTGCTCTCGGCGTTGATAGTGTAGCTGCCGTTCTCGGCAACAACACCGCGGAAGAGCATATACACGTGGTTCTCGGCGTCCGTCACGGCAATGACCTGCGGACGGTCGTTCAGATACACCTTGATCTGGCACTGGGTGCCGTTCAATTCGACGTCCTCGATGAGCGACTGCACGTGCAGACCGTTGGTTCCAAGCGTGCCGCGGTCCACATTCACGGTCACCGTGATCTCGTTCGAATCAAGAATAATCTCCTTGATTTTCTCGCAGCTCTGGAATGCAAAAGCCGCAAAAACAACGATAAGCGAAAGGATAATTTTCTTCATGCTATAAAAATTTGATTAATAATTCGGTTCTGATAGCCCTGCTATTCGAGTGCAAAATTACAAACAATTTTCCGACTGACCAAATTTTTTTTTCCAACAACCCCCGAAAAAGACCCTGACATAGGAGCATCATAGACGCATCATAGTAGCAGTATAGGAGAACAAAAGGAGAACCATAGGAGAATGGTAGTACAACTATAGGTAAACCATAGGACATTTCCGAGCCGGACATAGGAGAAAAATTTCTCCAAATGTTAAAATTTACTTAATTTAACATTTCTAGACCCCCATTTTAACACTTCCGTTTCCGCCCATATTCCGCCTCAGAGGGTACCCAATTTCGGAAAATCGAGCACTTCGAGGTCGCCGGGCTCGGGTTTCAGCGTGAAACGCACCAGCGTCCCCACGCGGTGGAAACCCTGCCGACCAGCGGCACCGGGGTTGATATGCAGGAAACCGTAATCCTTGTCATACATCACGCGCAGTATATGGCTGTGCCCGCAAACAAAGATGTCGGGCTGCGCCAACTCCAGCCGCCGCCGCAACTCGTAGGGATAATGGCCGGGCCAACCCCCGATATGCGTCATCAGCACACGCTTCCCCTCCACCTCGAAAAACGACACCTCCTCCAGCTCATAGTGCAGCGCGAAACTGTCGCAGTTCCCCCACACCGCCCTCACCGGCTTGAAGGCGCGCAACTCCTCCAGCACCCCCGGCCCGATGTCGCCGGCGTGCCACAGCTCGTCGCAGTCCTTGAAAAAAGAGAACACCTGTGGCGGCACAACACCATGCGTGTCGCTCAAAACCCCGATTCTGCGCATCTCACCTCTCTATTTTTCACTCATTGGCATGAATAGCCGCCAGGTTCTCGCTGATCATCTCCTTCAGGTAGTTGATGATGTGGATGTCGTTGAGCGACATGCCGTCCAGCGCCTCCTTCAGGTCGTCGGTGTCGAGCACAAACTCGCCCTCATCCGTGCGGTAGGTGATGACGAAATGGATATCCTCATGCGCCGAGAGCAGCATGACAAGCGTGCCGGGCAGGTCGCCCATGGGCGGGCGGTCCCAATGGTTGTGCTGGAACCAGAACTCGAGCCTCGTGCCCACCCCCACCTCGGAGGTCAGTTTCATGCCGCCGCCGCAGTTTTCGGTGTTCATCTTGATCAGCGGAAGACCCAGCCCCACCTTGCGCGTGGTGCGCGACGTGGTGTAGGGGTCGGTCACTTTCGCCAGGAATTCAGGGCTCATGCCCTTGCCGTTATCCTCTATAACAAAATGGAAATCATTGTTCTTCAAACTGTCCACGATAGTCAGCTTCACATCCTTCGAGTTCGCGGCGGTGGAGTTCTCCATCAGGTCGTAGACATGCATGGCGAGTTCTTTCATACTGTGTTCTATTGATTTGACGGTGCAAAAATAGGAATTATTTTCGAAACGGCAAAATAAATATGGCAAGGCGGCGTTACATGAAGTATGAATATAATAAGGAAATACATATATATTATAGTGGCCCTCGCCGCCACCGCCAGCCTCGCCGCCTGCCAGGACGACGACTTCGTCGCTCCGGCGTTCCTCCACATCGACGCCATCGTCGTCGACACCACCGCCGACGCACAAATCACCACAGGCTTCAACGAGACCCGCCGTCCGGGCTTCACCCGCTCCGACATTCCCTTCTGCAATGTCTACGCCTACTACACCGGCGGCCGCAAAGCCGAGTTCCTCGGCCACTTCGAGATGCCCTTCACCATCCCCGTGCTCTCCGACTCCGACATCGACTCCCTCGAGGTCTACCCTGCCATCGCCCAAAGCGGCATCTACGGAACCCAGCCCGCCTACCCCTTCCTCGACCGCATCTGCATCAAAAAGAAAAACCCCACCGACACCCTCCGCTTTGTCCCGGGCGACACCCTGCGCTTTGACACACTCCACACCGCCTACGACATGCGCTACATCACGCTGCACCTCTTCGAGCACTTCGAGCACTACGAGGGTCTCGCCTTCGACTCCGTCATCACCTGGAACACCAACGCCCCCGACGAGGCATGCTCCGGCTCGGGCTACGGCTCCGTCACCGTGCCAGACTCGGTGGCATACGTCGACTTCGCCATCAAGAAGACTTTCACCGTCCCCTACACCGCCTACTCCAACCTCTACCTCGAACTTGACACCCGAAGCGACATACCCTTCGAGATTTATATGACCGCCGCCTACACCACCGGCGGCAGCGAAGACACACGCGGCATTGTCATGGTCAACCCCTCCAGCGACTGGAAGCACCTCTACATCAACCTCGGCCGCACCTGGAGCTGGTTCAACCACCCCTCCTCGCTCAAGATTTCTTTCTCCGCCCTCAACGAGGACGGCACCGGCGGCACCGTGCGCCTCGACAATGTCAAACTCATGAGCACCACCAAGATGTTCTTATAACCCACACCTCATGGAACGCAAACAAACAATCAAATACATACTCCTCGACACCCTCAGCGCCATGCTGGCGTGGGGCCTGCTCTTCCTCTTCAGGAAGATTTACCTCGAACACACCGACTTCCACGACACCGCCAACCTCTTCGGTGACAACAACCTCTGGTTCGGCCTCATCATCGTGCCCCTCGGATGGCTCGCGCTCTACACCATCATGGGCACCTACCGCAATGTGCTGCGCAAGGCGCGCCTCAAGGAACTGCTCGACACCCTCCTCGCCACCATCATCGGCGTAGTGGCAATCTTCTTCCTCCTGCTCATCGACGACCAAACGAGCACCTACCGCCAGTACTACCGCTCGTTCCTCTTCCTCCTCGCCGTGCAGTTCTCCCTCACCTACTTCTTCCGCCTCCTGGTCACCACCCAGACGGTGCGCCGCGTCCACACCCGACAAATCGGATTCCCCACACTCATGATTGGCAGCGGCGCCAAAGCCCTCCACACCTACCTCGACCTCGAAAACCAGGAGACCTACTCCGGCAACCTCTTCATGGGCTACGTCCGTCTCGACACCGAGTCCGCAACTCCCAACACCGAGCTGTCGAAAGTGATGCCCTGCCTCGGCTCCGCCGACCAGCTCCGCAACATCGTCGAGCAACACGGCATCCAGGAGGTCATCATCGCCCTCGAGGACAACCAGAAGCAGCTCACAGCCGAACTGCTCCGCACACTCAACACCTGCGCCGACCTCATCATCAAAATCACTCCCGACGCACGCGACCTCATCGTCGGTTCCGTCAAGCAGGACTCCATCTTCCACTCCCCCTTCATCGTCATCAACAACCGCCTCATGCCCGAGTGGCAGTACTCCGTCAAGCGCATCGCCGACATCGCCCTGTCGCTCCTCGCCATGACCCTGCTCTCCCCCGTCTATCTCGTCACCGCCATCATCGTCAAAACCACCTCCCCCGGACCCGTCTTCTACGCCCAGGAACGCATCGGCTACCACGGCCGTCCCTTCCGCATGCACAAGTTCCGCTCCATGTACATCGACGCCGAGGATGCAGGTCCCGCCCTCTCTAAGGACGACGACCCGCGCATTACTCCCTTCGGGCGCTTCATGCGCAAGGTGCGCCTCGACGAAATACCCCAGTTCTACAACGTCTTGAAAGGCACCATGTCCATCGTCGGTCCCCGTCCCGAACGCCAATTCTACATCGACCAGATTGTCAAACGCGCCCCCGAGTACCTCCTCCTCCAGCGTGTCAAACCCGGCATAACCTCTTGGGGGCAGGTCAAATACGGCTACGCCTCCAACGTCGACGAGATGGTCGAGCGCCTGCGCTACGACCTCCTCTACATCGACAACATGTCGCTCATCATGGACATGAAGATCATGGTTTACACCGCCAAGATTATCATCCAGGGTCGCGGCAAGTAACCCCTCTGCCACACCCCTTTACCCTTCCTAAACCCATGCCTTCCGCATGGTTTTTTTATTATTTTTGTCAAAGTAGTAAAATTAGTTGTATATTTGCAATCCAATCCAAGTAAGCCGAATTAACATAAAAATTACAATTTAAAACACTTACATGCGATGAAAAACAAATATTACGATCTAATTGACCAGACTTTCGACTTCCCTCAGGACGAATTCCGCACCGAGGACGGCGAACTCTATTTCCATGACATTCCGTTGATGGAAATCATCAAACAATATGGAACACCGCTCAAAATCACCTACCTGCCCAAAATAAGTTCGCAGATACAACGCGCCAAACGTCTCTTCAACGTCGCCATCGCAAAGACCGACTACCGGGGCACCTACAACTACTGCTACTGCACCAAGTCGAGCCACTTCGCCTTCGTGCTCGAAGAGGCCCTCAAGAACGACATCAACCTCGAAACCTCCTCGGCTTTCGACATCAACCTCATCCAGGAACTCTACTCCCAGGGGCTGATTGACAAGGAGAAAGTGATCGTTTGTAACGGATTCAAGAAAGACATCTACATCGAAAACATCGTCAACCTCTACAACGAGGGATTCAAGAATGTCATCCCCATCCTCGACAACAAAAACGAGTTCCACACCCTCGACACCACCCTGGAGAATATCGCCAACGGAGAACAGATGAACCTCGGCATCCGCATCGCTTCGGAAGAGGAACCCAAGTTCGACTTCTACACTTCGCGCCTCGGAATCCGCTACAACGACATCGTCTCGTTCTATGAGGGGCAGGTGAAACCCAACCCGAAGTTCCGTTTCAAGATGCTCCACTTCTTCATCAACACCGGCATCCGCGACACAGCCTATTATTGGAACGAACTGGCGAAGTGCGTCAATGTCTACTGCGACCTCAAGCGCGTATGCCCTGAACTCGACTCACTCAACATCGGTGGTGGATTCCCCTGTAAAGTGAGTCTCGCAGCCTCCTACGACTACGAATACATGGCAGAGGAAATCCTCGCCCAGATCAAAAACATCTGCACCCAACGGGGTGTCGACGAACCCAATATCTTCACTGAATTCGGCAGCTTTACCGTGGGCGAGAGCGGCGCAACGCTGTACAGCATACTCGACCAGAAACAGCAGAACGACCGCGAGCTCTGGTATATGATTGACTCCAGTTTCATCACCACACTGCCCGATACCTGGGGCATCAACCAGCGCTTCATCATGCTTCCCATCAACCACTGGGACAGCGAATACCAGCGCGTATTCCTCGGCGGGCTCACCTGCGACAGCGAGGACTACTACAATGCCGACTCCCACGCCAACGCCATCTTCCTGCCCAAGTTGCAGAACGATGAGCCTCTGTACATCGGCTTCTTCCACACCGGTGCCTACCAGGAAAGCATCGGCGGCTATGGTGGCATTCAGCACTGCCTCATCCCCGCCCCCAAGCACGTCATCATCGACAAAGACGAGAACGGCGAATACACCACCAAACTCTTCGCCAAAGAGCAGAGCTACAAGTCAATGCTCAAAATCCTCGGCTACTGACAAAGCATCGCTCTTATCAGTCGAACCATTAAAAAATCGCCTCCGACAAATTTGTCGGAGGCGAATACGTTTGGTTGGTTGATATTCATCAATCCGGATAGAGTTCGTGGACTTCCACCTCGTAAATCAGGGGGGTGTAGCCGGGGATATTGCCCGAACCCTGCGCTCCGAATGCAACCTGGTAGGGGAAGTAGAAGCGGTAGATGCTACCGGCATTCATCAACTGAAAAGCCTCGATAAGGCCGGGGAACATGGGTTCGCCGACAACATGCACGATGGGGTCACGCTTACCGTAGGTCTGGTCATAGGGTTCACCCGTGAGCATGAGGAAGCTCTTATAGTCAAAACGGATACGCTGGGCGTACTGCACTTTCGGTCCTTTACCTTCCTTAAGGCATTCGTAGAGGAAGCCCGAGGGGTGTTTTTTGAGCTTGGGATTGCTCTTCATGGCCTCGTCCATGATTTTCTGCTGCTGCTGGCTGACAGTCTGTTCCTGTGCCTCCACCTGCTGCTGTACAGCGGCGTTGTGCATGGCGAGGAGATAGTTGAGGGCCGCCTTGGTCTCTTCGACGGTAAGCGGTTGCTTGCCACCGGCAATGGCGTGTTGTGCTGACTGCAGCACGACGGCTGCGTCGAGGGAATCGAATACTGGCTGGTTCATCAGCACATCGGCGATGTTCTGTCCATAAGCCCACGAAAGAGTGTCGAGGACGGAATTCAGTTCGGGCATGCCTTCCTTGTTCAGGGTCACAGGCCCATGTTGTTTGTTGCCACACGATACTGCCAGAAGGAGGGGCAGGAGAAGGGCAAACGATGCGAGTTTCTGTTTCATTATGTTTACAACGGTTATTTGTTTACAACGAGTTTACGCACTGCCACACCACTCGAGGTAAGAACCCGGACGAGGTAGATTCCCTGAGGCATTTGACGGAGGTCGAGAGTAGCATCCGACTGCGAAGTTTTCTGCGAGGAGAGGATACGTCCAGTCATATCGAGGAGGTCGACCTGGCGGAGTCCTTCTGCAGTCACCCTGCATTCTGCAGTGGCGGGGTTGGGGGCAAGTGTCAGTTCGGGAGCAGGAGTATCCTGGACACCAACGGCGATGCTCTTGAAGGGAGTAAAGAAAGGACGGTGGCCCTGGGAGGTCGCGGTAAAGATGGCTGTTGAGAATCCGGTGGTGTCGATACAGAAGTCGAGGGTACCATCGTCACCGACGAATCCCGACGCTTTCAGTTCGAGGCTGACAGAGTCGACGATGGCGACATAGGCATTGGGAGCGGTGGCAACATGGATGCAGCCGTCGGTATAAGCATAGTCGAAATCCAGTGTACTGGCAGTACCCAACCAAGGCATAAGCGAGGGGTCGCCCATGAGTTCGTAGATTTCCCAGTAGTATTTCTTCATGTTGTCGGAAGACGACGTGTTGTTGTTGACCGACATGTCGCCGTACATGACGATGGCACCTGCAGTGGCAATCTGGTTGCCGAGAGCTTCACCATGGGTATGGAAGAGATGGTCGTAGATGCCCGTATTGGAGGCATTGTAGTCTGGTGAGAGATTATGGGTGATGTTGGAACGGAAGCCGACAGACCAATATACATCTTCCTCCCAATAGGTGGAGTTGGTGCCGCCGATATAGGCGACAGCGCCAGCATTGTTGCCTTTGCGGAGAAGAGCTTCACCGAAGCAGGTGGGACTGTTGAAATGGTTTGTGAGACAGCAGTTGCCAATCATGAAGGAGGGTTTGCCGTTGTTGGACATGCCATTGACATCGGAGTTTGTAAATTCGGGCTGATGCCACTTGTTGGTGTCTCCATGGGCAGTGTAGTTGATCCAGCCGATGCCGGTATCATAGAGGTTCAGGAGCTCATCGGAGGCATTTGCATCGCTGCAGTAGCCCGTAACAGTGACACCCGTGGGGGCATAACTGATATCGTTCTTGTAGTAGGTAACATTGGTGAATCCGTTAGCGGCGTTGATGTAGTTGTAGGCGACATAGTCCATGGAAGGATCACAGTAAATCCAGGCATAGTCCTGACTATAGCCCGTGGTTCTATGAGAGCCATTGTGTTCGCCTGAAACGAGGGCGGCACGAGAGAGGTAAGAGTCGTCGGCAAAGGCGTATTTCTCATAGAGAAGAATTTTGTCGATGACAGAGGTAAGCATGCTCACGCTTGTAACGGAAAGACGACCCTGATAGCAGTCGGGGATGTTGTCTCCGCTGGTCCAGGTGGCATAGTAGAGGTCGGTAACATGGTCGTTGCCAGGGTCGCTACTCCAATAAGATGCCGAAGGCAGCTTGCTATTGAAAGAGGGCATCTGTGCTTTGTCGCCAACAAGGACAAGATAGGTGGGAGCGGGAGACTCCTCGGTAGCATTGGTATACATCGCCTTGATGTAGTTGGCAATGGCAGTATTGGAGGCTATTCCCTGCTCATTGTAGTACACCACGTCGACCATCATACCTTGGGTACGCTTCCAGTCGGCAAAGCGCTGCAGGGCGTCGCAACGGAGACTGGAGTTGGAGACAATGACCATACGGACAGGTGCGGAGGTCCTGATTTCTTTTGCAGAGAAGAGGTCATTGATGCTTTTGCCTGCCGAGAAAGCGGGCGTATAGTAGCGCTGGAAATGCTCGATTGTGGCTTCACGGTCGGCACCGACATAGCGCACCACGACATCGGCGTAGCGGCACACAACCACTTGACCGGTGACGGGGTTCACCTGTACGGGGCTGAAGACAAGATTCGCCAGACGGCGGTCACGTGCGATACCCTGATACTCCATCCGAGCCAAAGGAAGACCCCAAAGTTCGGAAGTGGCATAACGGTCGTTATTGACTACGGGTGTACGGTGGGAGGTGTCGGACTTGGAACGGCTGGGTTGCAGAGGCATCACGGCTTTCGAAGAAAGAAGGGCGTCAATGGTGTCATAAACGGCATTGCGAACCTCCACCTTGAAGGACTGGCAGAAGGGGACAGTCACCTGGCTGGAGAGCATCGGCAAAGCAGGGGAGCCCACTTCACCACCGAGGAGATAGCCCTCCATCTCAAGCACCTCCGCCTTTCCATCGGCAAAGGGGACGGTCGCTACCGAGACCTCGGGTGTGGCATAACGGACCACGAGACTATCAAAAGTGTCCACTTTCACTTGCTGGGCGTGAATGGCACCGCCAGCAAGCAGCATTGCAAACAACACAAAAGCTGATTTTTTCATTTATTATTGGATATTAAACATTTTTTCGATGGATGGGCAGGGAGCCTGGATAGTGATGGGCAGATGAGTCACCGGATGCTCGAAGCTGACCTCGTGCGCATGGAGGCTAATGGAGCCGTCGTCGTTGCTGCGGGGAGCGCCATACTTCAGGTCGCCCTTGATGGGGCATCCGATATTGGCAAGCTGGCAGCGTATCTGGTGATGACGGCCGGTGTGGAGGTTGATGTCAAGCAGGTGGTAGCCGCCATCGGACACCGCGATGTCGTGGTATTCAAGACGTGCCAGTTTGGCATTGGGGCGCCCAGAGGAGACCACATAAGACTTGTTGCGCTCCTCCACTTTGATGAGCCAGTTCTCGAGAATGTCTGCCGATTTGGGAGGGGCATTCTTGACCACTGCCCAATAGTGTTTCTCAAAGTCGCGGGTGCGCACTTTCTCCACCATGCGGCTCAACGCCTTGGATGTTTTGGCAAGGAGCACCACACCGGAGACGGGGCGGTCGAGACGATGGATAACCCCACAGAAGACGTTGCCGGGCTTGTTGTCGCGTTCTTTAAGAAACTCCTTGACAAGGTCGGCAAGCGAAGGGTCGCCGGTCTTGTCGCCCTGCGTTATTTGTCCCGGCAATTTGTTGATTGCCAGCAGATGGTTGTCTTCGTAGAGAATTTGGTCGCCAATCATAGCTGTTAAACAATTTCAGCGATGGGGCTGATGCCGTTGCGGACCTTGTCCTGCAAGCCCACGTTGATGGGGAAGTCGAGCGGAAGGAAAAGGTCGACGCGGGAACCAAAGCGGATGAATCCGAGTTCCTGGTTCTGCTTGACACGCTCACCCTCCTTGGAGTAGCATACAATGCGGCGTGCCATCACTCCCGCCACCTGACGGATGAGGATGCGCTTGCCATTGTCGAGGAGCATACCAATCTCGGTGCGCTCGTTGAGGTCGCTGCTCTTGGGGTAGGAAGCGACAAAATAGTTGCCGCGACGGAATTTGACATATTCCACCAAGCCGTCACAGGGATAACGGTTCACATGCACGTCGGTGCCACTCATGAAGATGGAGACCTGCATGCACTCACCCCTGATGTAGGTGTTCTCTGTCACCTGCTCGATGGTGACGATGGTACCGTCGGCAGGGGAGATGAGCTCGGTGGGGCTCTCGGTGAAGATGCGCCGCGGAATGCGGAAGAAAGCTGTCACCATAAAGCCGAAGACCACCAGGGCGGCAACGAAGAGATAGTGCAGCACCGTCCAGTTGGAGACAAAGAGCAGCATCAAGAAGACGAGCAGGAAGATGGTACCTGCCGTGAGGAATATGATTTTCTTACCTTCGCGATGAATTTTCATATCTTATTCTTTATAATAGTTAGTATCGGATTGTTTTATAAACTTGCAAAAATATTGAGATAAACAAAAACAAATGGCAGAATGATGAGGAGACTGTCGAAACGGTCGAGGAAACCGCCGTGACCGGGCATGATGTTGCCACTGTCCTTGACACCGACGGAACGCTTGAGCATGCTCTCCACCAAATCGCCCAGAGTGTCGACCACACTGCAGATGACACCAAGCGCAGCCCAGTGGTACCATGCCAGCGCGGGCTGCAGCCAGGAGCCAAGGAAGATGGCTACAAGGATGGTGACGACGACACCGAAAGCGGTACCCTCCCAGGTCTTGCCAGGAGAGTGGCGCACCCACATCTTATGCTTGCCGAAGAGCGAACCGCCGATGTAGGCGCCGGAATCGTTAATCCACACCATGAGGATGACCATCAGCACCACACGGGCACCCACCTCGGGCACCATCGCCAGCATAAGACTCAACGGAACAGCGATGTAGAGCATCGGAACCATCGTATAGGCGGCATCGCGGAAAGGCTGCTCGCTGTGCTTCCAAAGCTGCACGATGGCGGAAAGGGCGAAGAGCGTGGGCAGCAGAATGATGGCAAAAAGCACCAGTTTGAAGCCAACCAAAACATCCATCAGCGGGGCTACTGCCACCATAGCCAGCATGGCAACGGCGAAGATATAGCCGAGGACCTTGCTGGGGACTGCCCCCTGCTGGCCGACCATACGGAAGAACTCGAAAGTGCAGCCGACGTTGACAAACATGAGGAAGGCGGCGAAAATAACCAAGCCGAGCTGGGCATTATGCAGGAAATGCCCACTGAGGAGCGTGCCGAGGAAAAGCAGGGCATAGACCGTGGCACTGGCGGTGCGAATCAAAAATGTTCTCATACGGTATCAGGTTTTTCGGTTTGTTCAGGTTGTTCTTCAGGTTCCTCGGAGCTTTCGGGGAGTTCCTTGGAGGCCTCCTCCCAGGGACGGGGGCCGTAGATGCGCTCGAGGTCTTCGCGGAAGAGCACCTCCTTTTCATAGAGCTGGGAGGCGAGCTCATCGAGTTGTTCGCGATGGCTCTCGAGGAGTTCCTTTGCCTTGGAGTATGCCTCCTCAACCATGCGGCGCACTTCGCGGTCGATGGTTTCGGCTGTCTTCTCGGAGAAAGGCTTGGTGATGCCGAAGTCGGACTGGCCCGTGGAGTCATAGAAGCTGATGTTGCCCACCTCGGGACTCATGCCGTAGTAGGTGACGAGAGCCTTCGCCATCTTGGTGGCGCGCTCGATATCGTTGAGGGCGCCGGTGGAGATGCGGCCGAAGACAATCTCCTCGGAGGCACGACCCGCCATGAGGGAGGTCATCTCGTCGAACATCTGCTCGTAGGTGGTAATCTGACGTTCCTCGGGGAGGTACCAGGCGGCACCGAGGGCTTTGCCACGCGGCACAATGGTGACTTTCACCAGCGGATTTGCCCAACGGAGGAGCCAGGAGACGGAAGCGTGGCCCGACTCGTGGTAGGCGATGGTGTGCTTCTCCTGGTCGGAGAGCACCTTGGTGCGCTTCTCAAGACCGCCGACGATGCGGTCGACGGCATCGAGGAAGTCCTGTTTCTCAATCAGTTTCTTATTCTTGCGTGCTGCGCAGAGGGCAGCCTCGTTGCACACATTGGCGATGTCGGCGCCGGAGAAGCCGGGGGTCTGCTTGGCAAGGAACTCGCGGTCAACGAAGCCCTCGCTGTCCTTGTCGGCATTGAGTTTGAGGCTCTTCATGTGGACGGCGAAAATGGCCTTGCGCTCCTCGAGGTCGGGGAGTTCGACGTAGATCTGACGGTCGAAACGGCCGGCACGGAGGAGGGCCTTGTCGAGGACGTCGGCACGGTTGGTGGCGGCGAGGACGATGACGTTGGTGGTGGAGGAGAAGCCGTCCATCTCGGTGAGGAGCTGGTTGAGGGTGTTCTCGCGCTCGTCGTTGCTGCCAGCGAGACCGCGACCACCGCGGGCACGACCCACGGCGTCAATCTCGTCGATGAAGACGATGCAGGGGGATTTCTTCTTGGCTTCGTCGAAAAGGCCGCGGACACGGCTGGCGCCGACACCGACGAACATCTCGACGAAATCGGAGCCACTCATGCTGAAGAAGGGCACGCCCGCTTCGCCTGCGACGGCTTTGGCAAGGAGCGTCTTGCCGGTGCCCGGAGGGCCGACGAGAAGGACACCCTTGGGAATCTTGCCGCCGAGTTCGGTGTAGTGCTTGGGGTTCTTGAGGAAGTCGACGACTTCCATCACCTCTTCCTTGGCACCGGCGAGGCCTGCGACATCCTTGAAGGTGACGTTGACCTGCTTGGTGGCGTCGTACTGCTTGGCGCGGGAGCCGCCAAAGCCGAACATGCCGCCGAAGCCACCGCCGTCACCGCCCATCTGCTTGCGGGCATAGGCGCTCATGAGCCAGAAGAAGACAATCATGATGAGCAGGGGACCGAACCATAACAGAAGCTTTTCCAATGAGTTGGAATGGTTTTCGATTTTGTAGCTGATGTGATGACCGGTGCGCGACTCGACGACGGCCAGTTCCTTGTCGAAGTGCTCGAAGTTGCCGATATTGTAGGTGTAGACACCCGTGGCGGGAGGCTGGCCGAAGCGTGACGGCTGCTCAAGGTCGCGGTAGCGCTTGGGGTCGTTCTTGATTGCCTCGTCCTTGATTTTGATTTCGGCAGTTTCCTGGTTGATAACGGTGATGGACTCGTAGTCGTGACGCTCGAGGATGGGTTCGAGGCGCTCCCAGGTAATCTGCTGCTTGGCGGCACCGTCGTTGCCGAAGAGGTTGAAGACGAGCAGAAGGAGGATGACACCGTAGACGATGTAGAGTATGCGCGAGCCTATGGGCTTGCCACCCTTGGACTGCTTGGGCTGTTGCGGACGCTGGTTGTTTTGTTGTTTTGGCATGGGTCGGTGTTATTTGGTGGTGGGGGTGAGTTCCTCGCCGTCGGACCAGAGTTCGTCGAGGCGGAAGAAGGCGCGTTTGTCGCGCTGGAAAATGTGGACGACTACGTCGAAGTAGTCCATGAGAATCCATTCGGCATTGTTGTAGCCTTCGATTTTGTGGGGGTTGAGGCCTGTGGCTTTCTTGACGGTCTCGAAGACGGCGTCGCTGAGGGCGCTGACATGTGAGGGGACGTTGCCGGAGGCTATGACGAAGAATTCGGCGGGGGCGCCGTGGACCTTGCGGAGGTCGAGCACTTTGACGTCTTCGCCTTTCTTGGTGTCGAGGGTCTGCGCGACGAGTCGCGCGAGGATTTCGGATTCTTTTTCTTTATTGTTCATTTTATATTATTGTTCTATTTATATTATATAGAGTCGTTTTTTTGTCTTGATAGGAGAGATAGGAGGGGTTTGGTGTCCTATCCCCGGGAAAACGGGCTCCTATGCTTGTACTACCATTTTCCTACACTTCTCCTTGGGTTCTCCTATGATGCGTATATGATGCGTATATGATGCTCCTATGTCGGGGTCAGGTGAGGTGGGCGGTGAGGGTTCGATGCCCGTCGCGTTCCTCGATTTCGACCCTGACATGGTGTTCGGGGAGGAGTTCCTCGACTTTCTCGGTCCACTCGGTGAAGCAGTAGCATCCGCTGTAGAAGTATTCCTCGTAGCCGATATCGTAGGCTTCGGCGAGGTTCTTGAGGCGGTAGAAGTCGAAGTGGTAGACGGGGTCGCCTTCCATGGAGGCGTTGCGGCCGCCGATGCGGTATTCGTTGACGATGGCGAAGGTGGGGCTGCAGACGTTGTCGTCGACGCCAAGGTGGAGGCAGAGCTGCTTGATGAGCGTGGTCTTCCCCACCCCCATCTTGCCGAAGAAGGCGAAGAAGCGTTCCTGGGGGAAGGCCTCGAGCAGTTCCTTTGCCACCTCGGGCAATTGTCCTAATTCTGAAATCTCGACTTTCACTTTTTGATCTTTTGGGCTGTTGGGGTCTATCCTCTCAGGCGGTCGGCGGCACGCACCAGCGCCTCGTCTTTCTTGATGGCGCGCTGGGCGAGGAAGAGGAAGATGAGCGATGCGAGGGGGAGGTAGGCTCCGAGGGCCCATGTCACCGCGGCCTTGGCGCCGCCAAAGCCGGATGCCACGAGGTCGGCATAGCTGTCGACAGCCCAGAAGAAGAGCAGGAAGGCATAGACGACGTTGAAGAGGAAGCACATGGAGACGATGCGTACCTGTGCGGTGCGGTTGCGGAAGAGGAAGATGCAGGCAACGGCGACGGCGGCACAGAGGATGGCGAGGACGACAAGGGGCCAGGTGGACATGCCGGACATGCGCTGGCTGTAGTCAACCACAGGTTCCATGTTGTTGAGCTGTGTCATCATGTCGGGGTTGTCCCTGCCGACGAGGTCGAGGCGGGCGGCAATCTGCTGTCCGGTGGGTTGGTCGATGGTGTAGTGTGCCACTGGGAAAGCGAAGCAGAGCGCCATGCAAAGCGCCGCCAGGGCGAGCCAAAGGGTTTGGATACGTTGAATCATTGCGGGTTTGATAATGATATGTTAGTTTTCTATTTTCAATTCGCTGACCTTGCGGCCCTTGTCGACAACGACGGCATCCTTGAGGTACATGAAGCCGGGGTTGCCGCGCATGATGGTCTCGATGGCCGTGGCGTCGGCGAAGTAGTACTCGAGGTTTTCAAGTCCCTGTTCCTCAAGCCACGGCTGGAGGTCCTCGGCGAGCGCCGAAGTGAGGAGAACAATTTCCATGCCATTCTCGGAGGCGAAGGTCACGGCGTCGTTGATTTCGCCGATACCCTGTTCGTCGAGGTCGGCGAGATGGTGGACGGTGACGACAAGGAGTCCGTCGGGCGCGGGGACGAGTTCGACGGCGTGGTCCTCGCCGGAGAGGTCAAGCATCGAGAAACCAGGGGCTTTGACGTCGGGCATCTCGACGCGGCTGGACTGCCACTCCCACTCCTCCGCCCATGCGGGGTCGGACATGTAGTCCATCAGCTTGGCAGACTCGAATTCCATCTGCTCGCCCGTCTTGTTGCTCTTGTAGGTGACGTAGCTCCGGGGGCTCTCATTGGCATCCATGTCCATCATCTTGTTGCCGATTTTCCAGGGGCGAAAATCGATAACAGGCTCATGGTTAATGTTGTAGATACAGAAGATAAGCATGGCGGCAATGGCGAAGACGAACCAGATACCGTCGCGCTCGAAGCGGCGGCGGCGGCGCAGGTTGCGGGTGAGCACAATCCAGACGGTGGGCACGTCGAGAGCAATATTCTTCCAGAAAGTCTGCCAATTTGTCAGTTTCACAGCGTCGCCGAAGCAACCGCAGTCGTTCACGAGGTTGGTGGTGGCGTCGACAAAGGTGGTGACGGTGAAGAACGCCATCATCAGCGCCAGCAGCCACGAGGCAAAGACGCGGAACGCGTTGGCAATCAGCAATACGCCGACCAGAAACTCGGCACAGATGAGCGACACGGCGAGGAATCCCGCCAGGGGATGCGCCCATTCGAAGGTCATGCCGAAGAGCTGCCAACTGGACATGTAGTCCTGCACCTTGAACATGGTGCCCATGGGGTCGACCCCCTTCACGAAAGAGGAGAAGAGGAAGACCAAACCCACCACCCAACGGGCGGCGACATTCAGCGAATAGTTCAGTTTAGTATCTTTCATATCTGATTGTCTGGTTTTAAGGATTATTCACCTTCTTCGGTAAGACGGACGAGGCTGAAGAGGGAATAGTTGATTATGTCCATGTAGCCGCCTTCCACGCCCTCGCTCACCAGCGTCTTGCCGTCGTTATCCTCTATCTGCTTGATACGAAGGAGTTTCATCAAGATAAGGTCGACCATCGAGCTGATGCGCATCTGACGCCAGGCCTCGCCATAATCGTGGTTCTTGTCCATCATGAGGTCCAGCACGCGCTTCATCTGCCTGTCATAGAGTGCCATGGCTTTTTCCAGCGGCAGCTCCAAATCGTCAATCTTCATTCCGCGCTCATCATTCAGAATCAAACCCATGACGGCATAGTTGACCATGGCGACGAACTCGCCGCGGACGCCGTCACCCACACGGTTCTCACCGCTCTCCTGCACGCTTCTGATTCTGTTGGCCTTGATAAATATCTGGTCTGTCAGCGACGGGAGCCTGAGGATGCGCCAGGAGGTGCCGTAGTCGCGGGTTTTCTTCTCGAAGAGGGAGCGGCAGACCGCCACCTCGGCTTCCATCTCGGCTCGCGTATCGCGTTTGATTTGTCCGTTTTCATTCATATCTATCCCAAAACGCGATACCGTATCTTTTATTGTATAAAATATAAAAAAATTCATCCGTACAATAAAACCTGTGGCAACGCGTTAGAGAGGCATGGAAAAACTCAAATTCGAACCCTTCAGCATCACCGTGCAGGGGCGCCTGGTCACCTTCGACCGTCCCGCCGTGATGGGCATACTCAACATCACCCCCGACTCTTTCTACGACGGCGGCCGCTACACCACAGCCGACGCCATGCTGGCGCAGGCACACAAACTCATCGACGAAGGTGCCGACATCATCGACCTGGGAGCCTCCTCTTCGCGCCCGGGAGCCGAACTGCTGGATCCCGAAGTGGAGGCGCAACGGCTCGAGGATGCCATCCGGCTGATTCGCAAAGAAATACCGAAAGCCATCCTCTCCATCGACACCTGCTACAGCCTCCCCGCACGCCGCTCCATCGAGGCCGGTGCCGACATCATCAACGATATCAGCGGCGGACAGTTCGACGAGAAGATGTTTGCCACCGTCGCCGACCTGCAAGTCCCCTACATCCTCATGCACACCCGCGGCCTGCCGGGACAGATGCAACAACTCACCGGCTACGACGACATCGTGGACGACCTGACAAAATACTTCTCCGCCCGCCTCGACACCCTCTACCGACTGGGAGTCAAAGACATATGGATTGACCCGGGATTCGGCTTTGCCAAGAGCGTTGACGAGAACTACGAACTGCTGAACCGCCTCGACGAACTGACCACCCTCTTCCGCGAGCCGCTGCTCACCGCCCTGAGCCGCAAGAGCATGATTTACAAACGTCTCGGCACCACCCCCAACCAAGCCCTAGAGGGCACCATAGCGCTCGACGCCATCGCCCTGGCCAAAGGCAGCCGCCTCCTCCGCGTGCACGACCCCAAGCCCGCCAGAGAGACCATCAAACTGCTGTTCAACAAGTAAATACATTCCGCCATGATACTTTCTGCCATCCTCGGACTGCCCGCCGTCCATCTCATCGACATCATCGATGTGGTACTTGTAGCCGCGCTGGTATTCTACATCTACCGCATGGTCAAGGGCTCCAACGTCATGCTCATCTTCTGGGCGCTCATCATCCTGCTCATCGCCTGGCGAGCCGCCGACCTGTTGGGAATGAGGCTCTTGGGTGCACTGCTCAGCGCGGTGGCAAGCGTTGGCCTGCTGGCGCTCATCGTCATCTTCCAGCCCGAGATACGACGTTTCCTGCTCTTCCTGGGCACCAAGACGCAGATTGACGAATCATGGTTCAAACGCTTCCAATTCTGGAAACACAACATCCAGAACAAACAGACTATCAACTACGAAGCCTACATCAACGCCTGCATGCACATGTCGCAGTCGAAAACCGGCGCCCTCATCGTCTTCAAGCGCAAAAACGAGGTTGACGACCTCATCAACACGGGAGAGCGCATCGACGCCCTCGCCTCGTCGGCACTGCTTGAGGCGCTGTTTTTCAAAAACTCACCCCTGCACGACGGTGCCGTCATCGCCCATGGCAATACCATCCTCGCCGCACGCTGCATCCTGCCCGTCACCTCACGCCTCGACATCGACCCCAACCTCGGCCTGCGCCACCGCAGCGCCATCGGCGTCACCGAACAGCTCGACGTGCTCAGCGTCATCGTCAGCGAGGAAACCGGCGCCATATCCTATGCCATCGACGGCGAAATCCACCACGACATCACCCCCGTCGAACTCCGCCAGGCCCTTGAGCGCTACGAATGCTAGCGTCCCGCTTTTTTCATTGTTTTATAATTGATTTTTATCGAAAAACGATATTTTTTTTTCGTTTTTCGTAAAAGAACTTTATCAGATTCAAAAATAGTTGTATTTTTGCAGTCGATAAAAGACAAGAAAAACATGGCCCAGAAGAGCAGAATCAACAGGTTAAGAACACTTTACACGATTTTCATCGGAGTAATTGCAGCGTTCATTGCACTGTTCATCCTGAACGTGGTGACAGCCGCCGACCCCATTGGTGTCTCCGGGCTCGGTGAGCAGAGCAAGGACTACAGCATCACCATCACCGACCTGCAGCGGAAGCCTGTTTCCGACGACATCATCGCCGTGGACGGCCTAGGCGACAGCCTGTCGGCGCACGTCAGCGTGAACCGCTACGAGGTGACCATCGCCTCCGACAGCGAGAACCTGCTCGCCCCGGGCAAAACCACCTGGTGCATCGGTCTGCAGCTCTTCAGCGCGCTGGCGTTCCTCGCCATGCTGGTACTCGTCGTAATGACACTTATCTCACTCTATATCAATGTGCGGCGCGGGACGGTATTCCCCAAGAAACGCATCCGCTGGCTCACTTGGGCTGGAGTGCTCATGATTGTCATGTCGCTCAGCATGGACGTGAGCATCTGGATTGAGCAGTCGCTTGCGGCGACACTGCTTGCCGGCAGCGAGTGGGAACCCTCGACAGCCATGCAGCTGCACACCACGCGCATCTTCTTTGGACTGACAATCATTTTCATGGCGCAGATATTCTATATCGGACGCGATATGCAGGAGGATCAGGATCTTACGATATGATAGTAGTGAACCTTGATATGATGATGGCGAAGCGCAAGATATCGCTCAACGAACTTGCCGAACGGGTGGAAATCACACCCGCCAACCTGTCGATTTTCAAAACCGGCAAGGCCCGTGCCGTCCGCTTCAGCACCCTCGAGCGCCTCTGCGAAGTGCTCGACTGCCAGCCCGCCGACCTGCTCGAATACAGAAACGACCAAAAAGAAAATACAATAATTCAATAAATTTATTAACATTTTAAACACTTAAAAAATGAGAAAAAGCGTTTTGTTTGCACTGCTGCTCCTCTTCATGGGCGGCACTGCCTTCGCCCAGCTCAACCTGGGTGCTGACAAACCGGCAAAAAAGAGCGACCTGAATGCCCAGGTGCCCCTGGACAAGAAAATCCGCTATGGCAAGCTCGAAAACGGTTTCACCTACTATGTCCGCAACAACAAGAAGCCGGAGAACATGATCCAGTTCCGCCTGGTCTCCAACGCCGGTTCCATCATGGAGCGCGACGACCAGCAGGGTCTCGCCCACTTCTGCGAGCACATGGCCTTCAACGGAATCAAGGGCTACCCCCACAACACCATGATCCAGAAACTTCAGGAACACGGTGTGGAATTCGGTCGTGACATCAACGCCTACACCTCCTTCGACCAGACCGTTTACTATGTCAACATGCCCGCCGACGACCCCGAGATGGTCAAGATGGGTATCGAGATCCTCGACGGCTGGGCTGGCAACATCCTCTTCGACCAGAAGGAGATTGAGAGCGAGCGCGGCGTCATCCACGAGGAGTGGCGCGGTGGCGTCGGCCACGGCGACCGTCTCCGCAAGAAGACCTGGCCCATCATGCTCAAAGGCTCTCTCTACGCCGACCGCCTCCCCATCGGTAAGGAAGAGGTTATCATGAACTTCGAGCGCCAGAGCATCGTCGACTTCTTCAACGACTGGTACCGTCCCGACCTCCAGGCCATCGTCATCGTTGGTGACATGGACAACTACGAGTATGCAGGCAAAAAAGGCGCCATCGCCATGGAGCAGAAAGTCAAAGACGTCTTCAGCAGCCATCAGGTCATCGGCAAAGAGAAACTGCCCCGCCTCTCCTACCAGATTCCCGACAACAAGGAACCCCTCATCTGCATCGCCACCGACAAGGAGGCCACCAGCACCTCTCTCGCCCTCTACTGGAAACACAAAAAGAGTCCCAACGGCACCATCGGCGCCTACCGCCAGGGCATCGTCCGCAGCCTCATCAGCATGATGATCAACGAGCGCTTCAGCGAACTCTGCCAAAAGCCCACCGCCCCCATGATGTATGCCGGTGGCGGCTACAGCGGATTCCTCGGCCGTGAAATCGACGTCTTCGCCGTCAGCGCCTCCCCCAAAGAGAACCGCATCAACGAGACCGCCGAGCTCCTCCTCAAGGTCATGAAACAGATCGACGACCACGGCTTCCTGCAGGCCGAACTAGACCGCCAGAAAGAAGACCTCCTCTCCACCTACACCAAACTCGCCAAGGAAGAGAACAAGACCCAGACCAACTCCCTCGCCGACGAATACACCGACCACTACCTCGAGAACTCCCCCTGCCCCGGCATCCGTCAGGAGTGGAAATACGCCAAGGAATTCATGCCTGAAATCACCCTCGAAGAGTGCAACGCCATGGTCAAGACCTGGATTACCGACGAGAACCTGATTTTCTACCTCACCGCCCCCGAGAAGGAAGGCTTCAAGGTCACCACCGAGAAAGAGGCCCTCAACATCATCGCCAACAGCAAGAACGTCGTCACCGAGCCCTGGGTCGACAACTTCAAAGACGAGCCCCTCTTCAGCGAGCAGCTCAACGAAGTCACCCCCAAGGTCACCAACAGCAACAAGGTGCTCGACTACACCGAGTACACCTGTCCCAACGGCGTCCGCTTCATCGTCAAGAAAACCGACTACAAGGCTGACGAAATCCAGATTTCCTCCTTCGCCTTCGGCGGCACCTCCCTCTACAACGACAAGGACGCCTACCAGGCCCAGAACGCTGACGGCTTCATCGACGCAGGCGGTATCGCCAACTTCAGCGCCACCCAGCTCAGCAAGAAGCTCAAAGGCATGAACCTCAGCATCAGCCCCTACATCAGCGACGAAACCCAGGGCTTCTCTGGCAACTGCTCACCCAAGGACCTCGAGACCACCCTCCAGCTCATCAACCTCTACTACACCGCTCCCCGCAAGGACCAGGAAGCTTATGAGCGCAACATCGAGAACACCGTCCAGCAGATCAAATTCGTCCAGGACAACCCCCAGGTCGCTTTCAGCCTGAAATACTACCAGACCGCCTACCCCAACGACAAACGCCGCGTCCTCATCCCCACCGAGGAGCAAGTCCGCAGCCTCGACCTCGAAAAGATGTACACCATCTACCGTGAGCGCTTCAACGACGCCTCCGCCCAGACCTTCTTCTTCGTCGGCAACGTCAGCGACGACGACATCAAGCTCATCGCCAAATACCTCAACAACCTCCCCGTCAACGGCAAGCAGAAGAATGAGAAATTCATCAACCGCAACCCCGAATTCGCCAAAGGCATCCAGCACGCTGAGGCCGTCAAGGGCATCGAGAAACAGGGCATGCTCATCGTCACCGGTCAGATGAACGTCAACGCCAACGAACTTGACCCCCAGACCCGTATCGCTCTCCAGGAATTCGGCGATGCCCTCGGCATCACCACCCTCGAGATCATCCGCGAGAAGAACGGCGACGCCTACAGCCCCTCCGCCAGTGTCAGCTATGAACTCATGCCCGAAGGCCAGGTCAGCTGGATGTTCTACATCGGCTGCGACCCCGAGAAAGCACAGAAAATCGAGAAAGACTGCATCAAGATCATGAAGCAGTACATGAAGAAAGGCTGCGACAAGAAGACACTCAGCAAAGTCCAGGAGCAGATGATTGTCAACCGCGGCAAAGCTCGCCAGAACAACGGCTTCTGGATGGGCCAGATCCAGGGCAGCTACATGTACAACGAGAGCCGCGACTACGTCGAGCAGTACAACGAGATGGTCAAAAATGTCACCCCCAAAGACATCAAAGCCCTCGCCAAGAAGTATGTCAACCTCGACAACTACATCGTCGTCACCCTTCGTCCCGAAGACGGTGCCGTCGGAACCGCCGACTGATTCCAGTCGAAATAAGCAACCCTTCGCAGGGGCCCGCAGCATGCTGCGGGCCCCTGCTCTTTTTATTGGGGACATATTGAAATAAATCCACCTCGACATCACCCTCCGTCGAGCTCCGCCCATCCCTCTGGCACCACAAGTGCCAACCTCAGTCACTTTTAATGTTTTACAATTAATTTTTATCGAAAGACGATAATTTTTTTTCGTTTTTCATTAAAAAAATTTTGTCGAATTAAAAATTAGTTGTACTTTTGCAGTCGAGAAAAGACAAGAAGAAAACACAACACATGAGGTCACAATCAACAGGTTAATAACACTTTACACAATTCTTATCGAAGAATACAATAATTCAATAAATTAATTAACACCTTAAACACTAAAAAAATGAAAAAAAGCGTTTTGTTTGCGCTGCTGCTCCTCTTCATGGGCGGCACTGCCTTCGCCCAGCTCAACCTGGGTGCTGACAAACCGGCAAAAAAGAGCGACCTGAATGCCCAGGTGCCGCTGGACAAGAAAATCCGCTACGGCAAGCTCGAAAACGGTTTCACCTACTATGTCCGCAACAACAAGAAGCCGGAGAACATGATCCAGTTCCGCCTGGTCTCCAACGCTGGTTCCATCATGGAGCGCGACGACCAGCAGGGTCTCGCCCACTTCTGCGAGCACATGGCCTTCAACGGAATCAAGGGCTACCCCGGCAACGCTATGATTGACAAGCTGCAGAAGCACGGTGTGGAGTTCGGCCGCGACATCAACGCCTACACGTGGTTCGACCAGACCGTCTACCATGTCAACATGCCCGCCGACGACCCCGAAATGGTCAAAATGGGTATCGAGATCCTCGACGGCTGGGCCGGCAACATCCTCTTCGACCAGAAGGAGATTGAGGAAGAGCGCGGCGTCATCCACGAGGAGTGGCGCGGTGGCGTCGGCCATGGCGACCGTCTCCGCAAGAAAACCTGGCCCATCATGCTCAAAGGCTCCCTCTACGCCGACCGTCTTCCAATCGGCAAGGAAGAGGTTATCATGAACTTCGAGCGCCAGAGCATCGTCGACTTCTTCAACGACTGGTACCGTCCCGACCTCCAGGCCATCGTCATCGTTGGCGACATGGACAACTACGAGTATGCAGGCAAGAAAGGTGCCGCCGCCATGGAGCAAAAAGTCAAAGACGTCTTCAGCAGCCACAAGTTCCTCGGCAAGGAGAAACTGCCCCGTCAGAGCTATGCCATCCCCGACAACAAGGAACCCCTCATCTGCATCGCCACCGACAAGGAGGCCACCAGCACCTCTCTCACATTCAACTGGAAACACAAGAAGAGCCCCAACGGCACCATCGGCGCCTACCGCCAAAGCATCGTTCGCAGCCTCATCAGCATGATGATCAACGAGCGCTTCAGCGAACTCTGCCAGAAGCCCACTGCCCCCATGATGCATGCCGGTGGCGGCTACGGTGGATTCCTCGGCCGCGAAATCGACGTCTTCACCCTCAACGCTTCCCCCAAGGAGAACCGCATCGAAGAGACCGCGGAACTGCTTTTCAAAACCGTCAAGCAGATGACTGACCACGGCTTCCTCCAGGCCGAACTCGACCGCCAGAAAGAGGAGCTCCTCGACATCTACACCAAACAGGCCAAGGAAGAGAACAAGACCCAGACCAACAGCCTCGCCGACGAGTACACCGACCACTATCTTAAGAACGACCCCTGCCCCGGTATCAAGCAGGAATGGCGCTACGCCAAGGAGTTCATTCCCGAAATAACCCTCGAGGAGTGCAACGCCATGGTCAAGACCTGGGTTACCGACAACAACTTCATCTTCTACCTCACCGCCCCCGAAAAGGAAGGCTTCAAGGTGCCCACCGAGCAGGAAGCCCTCGCCATCATCAAGAACGCCAAGAACGTCGTCACCAAACCTTGGGTCGACAACTTCAACGATGCTCCCCTCTTCAACGAGACCGTGGCCGACGTCACCCCCATCCAGACCGCCAGCAACAGCACCCTAGGCTACACCGAGTACACCTGCCCCAACGGTGTCCGTTTCGTGGTGAAGAAAACCAAACTCAAGGCTGACGAAATCCTCATCAACTCCTACTCCCTCGGCGGCACCACGCTCTACGGCGACGCCGACAGCTACCAGGCCCAGAGTGCCGGCAACTTCATCGACGAAGGCGGCATCGCCGACTTCAGCGCCACCCAGCTCAGCAAGAAACTCAAAGGCAAGAGCCTCCACATCAGCCCCTACATCGGCGGCACCACCCAAGGCTTCTCCGGCAGCTGCTCGCCCAAGGACCTCGAGACCACACTCCAGCTCATCAACCTCTACTACACCGCTCCACGCAAGGACCAGGAAGCCTACGAGCGCAACATCGAGAACACCGTCCAGCAGATCAAACTCGTCCGGGAGAACCCCCAGATGGTCTTCCTCGAGACCTACTACAAGACCGCCTACCCCAACGACAAACGTACTGTCTTCATCCCCAGCGAGGAGAAGGTGCGCAGCCTCAACCTCGACCGTATGTTCGAAATCTACAAAGAGCGCTTTGCCTTTGCCAACAACCAGACCTTCTTCTTCGTGGGTAACATCAGCGACACCGCCATCAATCTCATCGCCAAGTATCTGAACCACCTGCCCACCATCCAGGCTGTCACCAAGGACTACGCCCTCGACCGCAGCGCCAAGTTCGTCACAGGCATCCAGCACGCCGAAGCCGTCAAGGGCATCGAGAAACAGGGCATGCTCATCGTCAGCGGCCAAATGGATGTCACCAACGAGGACCTTGACCCCAAGACCCGTATGGCACTCCAGCAGTTCGGCAGTGCCCTCGCCATCACTGTCACCGAGATTATCCGCGAGAAGAACGGCGACGCCTACAACCCCTCCGCCGGCGTTGACTACAATCTCTCCATCGTTGGCCCCGCCACCGTCACCTGGGAGTTCTACCTCGGCTGCGACCCCGAGAAAGCCAAGAAAATTGAAAAAGACTGCATCAACATCATGAAGCAGTACATGAAGAAAGGCTGCGACCAGAAGACCCTCAGCAAGGTGCAGGAGCAGATGTGCGTCCAGCATGCCAAGAGCGTCCAGAACAACAGCTTCTGGATGGGCCAGCTCCAGTCCAGCTACATATTTGGCGAGAGCCGCGACTTCCACGTGAACGAGTATGACGAACTGGTCAAGTCCATCACCCCCGCCGACATCAAAGCAGTTGCCAACAAGTACATCAACCTGAACAACTACGTCAGCGTCAAGCTCCGCCCGGAGGACGGCGCCGTCTCAACCGCCGACTGATTCTCCAAAAGGAATTAGCCCTCAACAAAAAAAACCTGTCCTCGCGACAGGTTTTTTTGTTGTCATATTAATTTTTTTTCTATATTTGCACTGATGCCACACTCCCCGCAAAACAGTGGGCAATATTGAATATCAGCAAATTATGAAACAACAATAAATTACTATACTATGAAGAAAGTCATTATTCTTTTTGCCGTTGTATTGGCCGGACTGACAATGTCGGCACAATACCCCTATCTGTCCTCGGTGAACAATGAGGACGAGGTAGTGCACCTCGAGCAGTGGCAGCAACATGCCGCGCAACCCCTGCAGGCCATTGTCAAACTGCAGGACTACAGCAATTTCACCATTCTGGAAAAATCCAGTAAATCCAAAGCATCCAGTTCTTCTAGGGTGGAATGCCCCGCCATCCAGGCAGTGCTCGACGACTACATCGTGGAGCGTGTGGAGCAGCTCTGTCCCACCTTCGTGATGCCCAAGGAGCCGCGCCGCTCGTCCAGCTACGGCGGCGGTGAGGTGCGCGACCACGACCTCAGCCAGCTCTACCTCATCACCCTCAGCCCCGAGAGTCCCAAGCGGGAGCACGAGCTGATTGAGGCTCTCTCGGCTCTGGCCGAAGTGGAGTATGCCGAACCCAACTACCTCTGCTTCGCCTTGGGTGCCGCCGAACCGGCGACCATGGTAGCTGACGCCACTTACACTAGTCTTCCTAGTCTTCCTAGTTTTTCTAGATCTTCTAGTTTATCTAGTTATTCTAGAGCCTCTAGCAAGAGCGGCGCAGTCGCGCCGCCCAACGACCCCATGTACTCCCTCCAGTGGGGCATCCCCGCTTGCGGCATCGACAGCCTGCTCACCGCCCCCAAGCGCAACGCCTCCTGGCGCCCCGTCATCTGCATTCTCGACACCGGTGTAGATATTGACCACCCCGACCTCAACGCCAATATCTGGACCAATCCTGCCGAGCAGAATGGTGCGGCAGGTCAGGACGACGACAACAACGGCTTCCGCGATGACGTCCACGGCTGGGACTTCGTCAACCAGACCGGCGACATGCACGACTTCAACAGCCACGGCACCCACTGTGCAGGTATCGCGGGCGCAGTCACCAATAATGGCATCGGTATTGCCGGCGCCTGCCCCGATGCATGGATTATGCCCGTCTGCGTGATGCAGAGCGACGGCACGGGCGACATCGCCACCATTGTCCGCGGCATCAACTACGCTGCCCAAAACGGCGCCAACATCATCAGCATGAGTATCGGCACCTACGCCTACAGCGCCGCTATGGAGCAAGCCCTCGCCGTCGCCTATCAAACCGCCGTGCTGGTGGCAGCAGCAGGAAATGACGAATTATTTTTAGATCAACCTTGCCGTTATATGCAGGGTACTTGCTATCCGGGCGCATTTACATTTGTGTTTGGTGTGCAGGCCACGCAACAGGGCGGAGGATTGGCGGGTTTCTCTAATGTGGATTGCAGTGGTCCCTCTTTTTCTCTCTTTGGAGAGGAACAATTATACAACTACGAACTCTCGGCTCCGGGTGTGGGCATTATGAGCACTGTGCCAAATGGTAGCTACCGCAATTACAATGGTACCTCCATGGCCTGCCCGCTAGTGGCTGGTGGCGTAGCCTCGCTTTTGCAGCGCCGCGAGTACTTGACTAAAGAGATACTCTTCGGTGACTTGATAAATTACTCACAAGAGTTTATGCCTGTCGATTTCTGGGCAGTTTACAATGCCGACAGCATTGCCCCGGCTAAATTGGAAATGGTGGCCATCGAAATCAATGACACTGCCTACGGCGACAGCAGCATGTATGCCGATGCCGGTGAGCGGGTGCAACTCTACCCCACCATCCGCACCGTGTGGGGTCCCGCCGACAGCGTGGAGATGTGGCTGGAATTCCAGGAGATTGAAGATACCACCACCCTTCAGATACTACAAAACCATGTGCAGCTGGGACATCCCATCTCTTCCTATGCCAAAGCCAAATCAATAAATCCTATCGACATACGCGTTGCCAACAATGTGGTAGATGGTCGTCATATTCAGCTGATGTTGTGCGCTACCGCCCCCACGGCCACCGACACTCTGCGACACGACTTTACAATAAATGTCACTAATGGCGTGAAATTACATGGAATGCTACAAGGAAACCATATACTCTATCCTAATGTTCAATATATTGTCACACAGAATCTTGCCATGCCAGAAGGAGATACACTATTTATTAGACCTGGCACGACACTCAAATTGAAGGATGGCTGTAATATTAATGCTACAATAATGGCTATTGGAACATGCGATAGCATGATTACCTTCACAAAAACAGATTTAGGTGGAAAGTGGGGTGGAATTATCAGTAATGGTGGAAAGTTTGATTATTGTATCTTTGAATATCAAGATCCTTATGTTAGTCCATCTTATCCTATCACGGGTTCATCTGTTCAAATTGACAATTCGGTATTTAGGAACTCTCGTTTTTCATATTCAGTTTTTTCTAACGGAGTGAACGTTAGTAAAACAAATATTTTTTCAATGTACTCCGAATCTAGTCATAATTCAATAGTAACAGGCGCAAATACAACAACAAACAGTAATGTTGTTAATAATACCATGACAATATGTAGCGGGGTAATGTATTTATCGAGTGTCAGTTCTTGCTACGAATTGAGATATAGTGGAATGCAAAATGGGCAAAACATATATGACACAGTATACAAATATGACAAACTCAATATTTTTAATAACAATAGGTATGTCTATGTTTATAATGACTATGCTGTTGGAATAATAAAATTGGATTCGAATTACTTTGGCACGATAAAAGAAAGTACAATTCGTCAATACATTGAAGACTTTGAAAATCCATTGGCGAATACCTTTTTATCCGTTGATTTAAGTAGACGAATGATTCACCCTTCTTCATTGGCTCACGGCATTGTATGGAAGGTTGAAGTGAATGGCTACGATGCGCAGGATGAGTTCGACAGTATTATTCCGCTGGGTGTAGGTACTCACGAGTTCAAAGTCTACTTCAACCGTGCGATGGATACTAGCATCACTCCGATGCTGGCCATGGGTGTGCGTCCTCCCTACACACAGACCGCCATCAGCGAGAACGCCCACTGGAGTGCCGACTCGACCATCTATACCGCCCACCTCAATCTCACCGGTCGTATGCCCATTGACGGCCTCAACCGTATCTATGTAAACGGCGCACAGGACAATGAGCATTTTGAAATTCCCTACGAGAACCAAAGATTCAATGTTCATGTGGCCTCGTCAGGCAGTATGAGCGCCGGCTTCCAAGCCACCCCGGGCATCGGCAAGGTGGAGCTCGAATGGAACGACCAGGAGGTGAACTACGAGGACTTCCTCGGTTTCAACATCTACCGCTACCAGTATATACAACAATTGACGAACCGTCACTACAACAGCGAACAGGGCCGCTATGTCTACGACACCGTCACCGTGCCGGGCGACACCATCCGCATCAACAACTCGCTGGTGCAGGACACCATGTTCACGGACTTCAACGTCATCCCCGGTGAACGCTACTACTATTTCTACAAGATTCTCAGCACCTCGCTGACAGAGAACAGCCCAAGTAAGACCGTCAGCTGCGTGCCTTACAGCACCATCCCGGGCGACGCCAACGGCAGCATGAACGTCGACGTGGCCGACGTCATCACCACCATCAACTACGTCACCGGCCAGAACCCGCAGCCCTTCCTCTTCGAGGCTGCCGACGTCAACGGCGACGGCACCATCAATGTGCTCGACATCGTGAGCATCATCAACATCATTCTCTATCCCAACGGCCGTCCCGGCACACAGGGCATCCCCGAGCCCCAGACCGCCGTCTATACCCTTGAGAACGACACCCTCTTTATCGATACGCCCACCCCGCTGGCAGGCCTGCAGTTCACCCTCACGGGCTGCTCGCGCAGCGACGTCACCGTGCTGCCCGCCCTGGCTGGCTTCGAATGCGCCACAGTGGAACAGGACGGCAATCTCACCATGATCTTCTACAGCATGAGCGGCATGACCGTCCCCGTCGGCAAAACCCCGCTGCTCAAAATTCAGAATCCGGAATTCGGAATTCAGAGCATTGCGCTGAGTGATGCGCAGGGCAGCAACGTCATCGCCATGAATGGCAACCTGCTGGGTCTTGTCGACATCGAGACCGTGCAGGCCCAGTTCTCCACCGCCTATCCCAACCCCTTCTCCGGCAAGACCCGCTTGGAGTTGACCGTGGGTAACTACCGCTCTGTCTCCGTCGTCTTCACCGACATGACGGGTCGTCAGGTGGACAGCCGCACGCTCGCCACCCCGGAAGCCGGCAAGTACTCCATGACCTGGGACGCCACCGGCAAGCCCCGCGGCATCTACTTCGCCACCCTCTACGCCGACGGCATGAAGGCCCAGACCATCAAACTCATCGTGAAATAAGGAGGCCTGACCATGAAAAGACTGATTATACTGATAATGATTGTCGTGGGGATGACGGCGCAGGGGCAGAATACCCTGAGCCTGAGCAGCGCCAGCGGTCATCCCGGCGATGAGGTAACCGTCACCCTCTCGCTCGCCAACAGCGACGCCGTCACCGCCCTGCAGACCTTCATTCCGCTGGGCAGCCAGTTGTCCTATGTGCCCGGCAGTGCCGCCCTCACCACCCGCAGCAACGGCCACCAGCTGTCGGCCACAGTGATGCGCGACACCCTGCGCCTCTACAGCTACAGCCTCGCGCTGAACAGCTACAACGGCACCAGCGGCGCCCTGCTCACCTTCCGTGTGCGGCTGGGCCGTGAGCCTGGCAGCTACAGCCTCATGCCCTCACAAACCGTGCTGTCGTCGGAAACCGGCGCCGCCCTGGGTACGCAGACGTCCTCGTCTGCCATCACCATCCTGTCCCCCAAGGTGCAGGTAACCCCCGCCACCATCGACTACGGCCATGTGCCCATACGCAGCAGCTACACCCGCAACGTAACAGTAAGGAACATCGGCAACGAGCCACTGACCCTTGCGGCCGTGAGTCTGTCCGACGGCTCACTGGGTACGCAGGCATCCCTGCCTGCAACCATCGCAGCGAGTGGACAGCAGAATATCACCTTAACCTACAGCCCCACCGTGGCTGGCGCCACCACCTACCGCGCAGTGTTCCACACCAACGCCCAGGTGGGTGACAGCATCGTAACCATCGCCGCCGATCCCTACTCGGTCAACGAGCTGCGTCCGCTGAGCGTCAGCGGCTACACCGACAGCACTGTCACCGTCGAGCTGCGCATGAACAACATGGACAGCATCGTGGGTCTGCAGACCAGCATCCGCCTGCCGGAAGCACTCACCTATGTGCCGGGCAGCTTCACCCCCGACGCCACGCGTGCCGCTGGCTATTTGGCGACAGCTGGGGTGCAGGGCGACACGCTGACGCTGCTGATGACCAGCATGACAGGTACCCCGATACACGGCGCCGACGGCGTGGTGGCACGCTTCCAGCTGCGCCTGCACGGCTATAGCAGCCACACCCTGCAGCTGCTCAACACCTCGCTGAGCAACGAGCACGGTCGCAACGTGCTTTCAGCCGTCTACACTGGGACTGTGAGCATCTACAGCCCCTCCCTGAGCTGCAACAGCAGCCTCGACTTCGGCAACACACCCGTCACCGAAACCGCCACCGCTGAACTGCAAATAAGCAACTATGGCAATGCACCGCTGGTGATAGACCACGTGGCGTTCACACAGGACGGCTGGCGGATGACAACCAGCCTGCCGGTGACCGTGCAGAACTACGGCAATACCACCCTGCAGCTTAGCTACACCGGCACCACCGAAGGCAACAACAGAGCCCAGCTGCTACTCTACACCAACGACCCCCGCAATGACCTCAAGCGTATCAACCTCACATCACAGCGCTACGAACCCAACAGCCTCTACATGAAGGGCAACGCCGAGGCTCAAGCCGCCACACCCGAGGTGGACATCATGCTCGACAACTACTCCGCCGTCACCGCCCTGCAGATGGACGTGCAATACCCGCACAACGATTTCAGCCTGGAACCTTCCGACATCAGCGTCAGCAGCCGTGGCAACGGCCACATCGTCAGCGCCGCCCGCCAGAACGACTCCACGCTGCGCGTGCTGGTACTCTCGATGCAGAACCAGCCCTTCAGCGGCCACAGCGGCAGCGTGGCACGCCTGCGGCTGCATGCCCACGACAGCCTCTCCACGGATAGCTATCCCATCACGTTGAGCAACGTGACATCGGGTTGCGTCGACGGCATCGACCGCCTGACCAGCATCCAGTCCACCGAATGGTTCGCCATCCGCGTGCGGCTCGACACCACATACATAGAGGTTCACGACACCACCTACATCCCCGACACAAACCTCACCCCCGTCATCGTCTACGACACCACCCTCCGCGACACTCTCGTCTACCACATCATCCCTCAAGACAGTATAGTCTATACTTTCATTCCTCAAGACTCCATCGTCTACACTCTCATTCCCAGAGATTCTGTGATATACACCCTGATTCCGAAAGACAGTATTGTCTATACCCTCATCCCCAGAGACTCTATCACCTATACCCTTATCCCTCGCGACAGTATCGTCTATACCCTCATCCCAAAAGACTCCATCGTCTACACCCTTATTCCCCAAGACTCTATCGTCTACGATTTCACGTATCGGGACACCACAGTCTATAATATCACCAACGTCGATACCACCATTTATCTGCCGACTTATGTCGACACTACCATCTACAACATCGCCCAAGTCGATACCACGGTCTACAACATTACCAATGTCGACACCACCATCTATCTGCCAACTTACGTCGACACAACCATCTACAACATCGCTCAAGTCGATACCACGGTCTACAACATTACCAACATCGACACCACCATTTATCTGCCAACTTACGTCGACACAACCATCTACAACATCGCTCAGGTCGACACCACGGTGTACAATATTACCAACGTAGACACCACAATCTATGTGCCAACCTACATCGACACCACCATCCACGTCCCTCTATATGTGGACTCCGTCGTCTACAACATCTCAAACGTCGACACAACAATCTATAACGTCACCAACGTCGATACCACGGTGTACAACATCACCCACGTGGATACAACCGTCTTTGTGCCAACCTACGTCGATACCACGATTTACAACGTCACCAACGTGGACACTACCATCTACGTGCCAACCTATATCGATACCACCATCCACGTCCCGGTATATCTGGACTCCGTCGTCTACAACATCTCAAACGTCGACACAACAGTCTATAACATCACCAATGTCGATACCACGGTGTACAACATCACCCACGTGGACACAACCGTCTTCGTGCCAACCTACGTCGATACCACGATTTACAACGTCACCAACGTCGACACCACCATCTACGTGCCAACCTATATCGATACCACCATCCACGTCCCGGTATATCTGGATTCCGTCGTCTACAACGTCACCGATGTCGACACCACGGTGTACAATTTCACGGTCGTCGACACCGTCGTCGTTGACAGCACGCTGGTGCCCGTCGTCGACACCCTCTGGCTGCACGACACCCAGTGGTTGCACGACACCATCCACTACACCATCTTCATCCACGACACCACCGTCAACACCATCTTCGTCCACGACACTATCGTCATCCACGACACCATCGTGGTGGGCATCGACGACATCGAGACCATCGACGCCAAAATCTACTCCAGCAACAGGCACATCGTCGTGGAAGGCGCCGGCAGCAACACCGTGCGGCTCTACGACATCAACGGCCGCATCCTCGCCACCAAGCAGGACGACTACGCGCCCCTGCGCTTCGACGTCCACGCCAGCGGCACCTACATGATTAAGATCGGCAACCACCCCGCCCGCAAGGTGGTGGTGATCCGCTAACATCGGCAACACAGGAGGGAGGGGTCCGCAGCGCGCTGCGGACCCCTCCCCTTTTTCCCTCCACAATGACATAGGCAAATCATAGGAGCGACATAGGAGCGATATACTATCATCCATAGACCTACCATAGAGTTACAATAGAGGTACCATAGACCTAGCATAGACCTACCGTCCATAGACTTCTGTGAATTAAAGGAATGTATTGAATTGAAAATCAGTACTACAAATACACAATCAACTGATAACCAACACGTATTCTGATTTCCACAAGGCTTTTCAATCCCGTTTTGCACTGCAAAGGTACGAAAGATTTTTCATCCAATTTGCCCTTTAACTTCTTTTAACTACTTTCCCTACCGGAAATTTTCGTATCTTTGCAATCGCAAATCAACCCCACAAACGTCATGAAACAAAAGTTCTTTTTCCTCGCCGCCGCCGCGCTGCTCTTCGCAGCCTGCAGCACCAAACAAGCATCAGACAGCGAAAGCAGCACCCTGCCCGAAGCCGACAGCAGCGATTTCGTCACCCTCACCGAGGCCGTGCCCGACGCCATACTCGAAATACGCTACTACAGCACCTACAACTTCATCGGCTCTCGCATCGAGGGCTACCTCCAGCCCACGGCGCTCCTCACCCGCCAGGCCGCCGAAAGCCTGCGCCAGGTCAGCGACGAGCTCAAAGCCCAGGGCTACCGCCTCAAAATCTACGACGCCTACCGCCCCCAGATGGCCGTCGACCACTTCGTGCGTTGGGGCAAAGACCTCGACGACACGCTGATGAAGCCCTACTTCTACCCCGGCGAGGTCAAGGACAGCCTCTTCATCAAGGAATACATCGCCACCCACAGCAGCCATTCGCGCGGCTCCACGCTCGACCTCACCCTCTTCGACATGCGCACCGAGAAGGAAGTCGACATGGGCGGCACATTCGACTGGTTCGGCCGCGAAAGCCATCCCGACTGCGGCGGCGACCCCGAGACCGGCACCTACCGCCAGAACGACACCCTCACCGCACAGCAGTTCGAGAACCGCATGATCCTCCGCCGTGCCATGATGGCCCACGGCTTCAAGCCCTACGACTGCGAATGGTGGCACTTCACCCTCCGCAACGAGCCCTTCCCCGACACCTACTTCACCTTCCCCGTACAGCAACTCTAATCCCCATGCGTAACCAGGAAACCACCAAGCACGACTACGGCCACGCCCTGCTCATCGCCGGTGCCTACGGGCGCATGGGCTGCGCCATCCTGGCCGCCAAAGCCGCACTGCGCAGCGGCTGTGGCCTGGTCAGCGTGCACCAGCCCTCGCGTTGCGTCGACCCTATGCAGGCAGCCTTCCCCGAAGCCATGGTGAGCATCGACCCCTCACCCACCCTCTTCTCCACCGTCCCGCCCCACCTCGACCGCTACTCCGCCATCGCTGTCGGCCCGGGCATCGGCACCGACCCCGTCACCGCCGAAGCCCTCATGCAGTTGCTTGCCGAACGGCCTGCCGGGACTCCCTTGGTGCTCGATGCCGACGCCCTGAACATCCTCGCCAAAGAAAATCATAATTCCGAATTCATAATTCCGAATTCAATACTCACCCCCCACGCCCGCGAGTACCAGCGCCTCTTTGGCGACGCCGACCCCGCCGAGATGGCACGCCGGCACAACGTCATCATCGTCAAGAAAGCCCACCGCACCCGCGTCTATTCCCCCGACGGCCGTGTGTATGAGAACCTTACGGGCAACGCCGGCATGGCGACCGCCGGCAGCGGCGACGTGCTGACGGGGATCCTCCTTGGTATCATCTCACAGAACCACAAAGACTTATACGAGTCAGTCTGCATGGCTGTGCG
The DNA here is from genome assembly GCA_900317285.1 of uncultured Bacteroidales bacterium. Taxonomy (GTDB): domain Bacteria; phylum Bacteroidota; class Bacteroidia; order Bacteroidales; family P3; genus Colimorpha. The sequence goes on from ONGA01000005.1 coordinate 75,346, forward strand.
CATACACGGACAAATTGGCGACCTCGCCATAGAAAAACAGTCGGAATCGAGCCTCATCGCCTCTGACCTGGTGGAAAATCTTCGCAATGTATCCATCGAAATAACAGGCAATTAAAGGAACCAAAGAAAAATATTTCAAAAAATATTTGGTCGGTTCGCAAAAAGGTTGTATCTTTGCACCCGATTTCGAAAGAATCAAGAGAGATTCCTCCTTAGCTCAGTTGGTTAGAGCACCTGACTGTTAATCAGGGGGTCGAAGGTTCAAGTCCTTCAGGGGGAGCAAAGAGCGCTGAAACATCAGCGCTCTTTTTTTGATAAACAGATAACCCAATGAAACGCATCATTATCTGCATCGCCTGCACGCTGTCAGCCATCGGCCTACAGGCGCAAAACAACGGGACAACGTCGCTCTGGACTATAGGTCTGCGCGGCGGCTGGGCCTCCACCACCATCAGTCGCTACGACGCAGGGCGCATGGATGAAGTCTACTCCGCCCTCGGCGGCCTCGAGGCTGGCATCCAGGGCAGCTACCGTTTCAACTCATGGTTCGCCCTCCGCGCCAATATCAGCTTCATGCAACGCTCTCACCGCATGGACCGCAACCTCAACTACCTGGACCCCGTCTACACCGAACACCGCAATTCCTACCTCATGCTGCCTATGGTGGCCGACTTCTCGTTCGGCAGCGAACACCTCCGCGGACACCTGCTGGCCGGCGGCTATACAGGCTATTGGCTCAGCGAGCGACGCAAGGGCACCACCTACTGGATGACCGACTACTACGTCTATTTCGAGGATTTCGACGAGACGCGCGACTTCACCGACGAGGACAGCCGCCTCAATGCCGGTCTGGTATTCGGCGTGGGCATCTCCTGCCCCATCGGCAGCAAATGGGAACTGGGGCTCGACGCTCTCTACTACTACGACCTCACCTCGCACCACACCGGCTACGACAACCTTGCCGACCCACGCCACCTCAACACCCTGGCAATCAACCTTAACCTCAACTATAACCTGTAAACCTATGAAAATGAAAAAGACCGCATACCTCTTAGTTCTTGGCTCTTATCTCATGCTTCTCTTCTCCTCCTGCCGCAAGGAGGCCGATTATATCCCTTTCGTGGGAGAGAACAGCAAACTGGCCTACAACAACTATACCGAGCAGTTCCAGTACCTCTGGAAATGCTTGAGCACGGGCTACGTCTTCTGGGATGTCGACACCGTCAACTGGGACGCCGCCTACAACCGCTACCTGCCGCAATTCGAGGTCCTCGACCAGAAATACAAGGATAGCGGCTATGTGCGCACTGCCGAGTTGGAGAAGCTATACAAGGGCTTGGTAGGTCACATGCGCGATCACCACATGACCTTCCTTGTCAAGAACCTCCATCCCGCCGCTAGCGACTACACTCCTTACATTACCATCCAGCCCGGCTTGCTTGAGGTTCAGAGCCGCAACTACTATATCGAAAACCGGACCATAGCCCAGGCAGGCCTGCGGGCTTTCCTAGTCGGCATCGAGGGACAATACACCGTTGCCGAGCACAGCAGCACCGATGCCTATATCACGGAGCTCGGCCGGACCGTCCACTACGAATATTGTCTCTTCACCCTCGCCGACGGGCGCAATGTGCCCTATCTCTGGACCACCAACGCCGCTATCACCCCCGTGATGCGCGACATGGCAGGAAGCACGGCACAGGTGCTTATCGACCGCTGGCTCACTGTCGCCTGCAGCACGCCACGCAACCAGCTGGCAGGCCTCATCCTCGACACCCGTTCCAACGGGGGCGGCTACCAGGACGACCTTGACTATCTCATTGGCCCATTCATCAACCAACGCACCGAGATCTTCAAGACTCGCTACAAGGAAGGTCCCGGACGCCTGGAGTACTCCGCCTGGTGCCCCTACTACCAAGACCCCAATCCCAACTACCACCGCGACATAACCGCCGAGAACATCCCCTACGTGGTACTGGTCGACATCAACTCAGTGAGCATGGCTGAAATAGAGCCCATGGTCATCCGGAAGGTCTTCCCCACCGCCCATATCATCGGCGAACGTACCTACGGCGGCACTGGCCCCTTGCAGAACGACGCAGAAGAACTCAACTACGGCGGCCCCTTCGGCAACGCCAACGAATACAACCACTACGTTTACACCTCCACCTTCGAGGCACTCATGGACGGACAGGTGCGCGAAGGCATAGGACTCGTCCCCGACGAGGAGGTACTCCGCAAAAATGCCCCCTCCAACAGTTTCAAGCCTCAACTCGATGCCGCCCTTAATTATTTAAAGAATTATTAATCAATGAAGACAATACTCATCGTGCTTGCCATCGCCGTCGGGGTCATCGCCCTGATGATGGCTGCATTGGGCATCAAGATGCTGATGCATAAAGAAAAGGAATTCAAGCGCCCTTGCGCCAATGCCGACCCCAAGACCGGCCGTTGCGCCAACTGCACCTGCGGGAAAAAGAGAACTAGTTCTGAGAGAACTCTTTAATCCTCTGCTCTTCCGAGCGTTTGCAGACAAGCAGGCGGTCGCCCTTGGCGGAGACGATGTAGCCGTCAAGACCCTGCAGGACAACCTTCGAGGCCTCCTCGGCATGCACCACACAATTGGAGCACTCGTAGAGATGCACCTTACCCACAGCGCCATTGTTGGCACTGTCTTTTTGTAATTTGTCGTGCAGCGAGGCCCAGTTGCCGAGGTCGCTCCATCCGAAGTCCGCCGGATGGGTGTACACCTTGCCGTCGGCAGCGGCAGGCTCCATGACAGCATAGTCGATGCTGATCTTTTCGCACTGCGGGAACACTTCCTGCACATCGGCGTCACTCTTCATGCGTTCCATATCGCTGGCAATGTTGGGCTTGTAGGTGGAGATGGCATCCGTGATGGTCTTCACATTCCACACGAAAATGCCGGCATTCCACAAATAATTCCCAGCTTTGAGATATTTCTCAGCTGTCTCTAAATCAGGCTTCTCCTTGAAGGAAGCGACTTTGAGTATTTCTCTTTCGGCGGGAGACGCAGCAGGCTGCGTCTCTACGTATCCGTAGCCCGTCTCGGGACGCGACGGCTTGATGCCGATAGTTACGATGGCGTCGCTCTTGGCAGTGAAAGCCAGCGCGTTGCCAATCACACGGCGAAACTCCTCGGGATTCATCACCACAGCGTCGGCAGGCGTCACCACCACATTGGCGTCGGCATCCTCCTCCTTGATGCGCCAGCAAGCCCATGCAATGCAGGGGGCGGTATTACGCGCAGCAGGCTCAGCAAGTATGTGTTCGACGGGCATATCGGGCAACTGTTCACGCACGATATCCACATAGGCGGCATTGGTCACCACCCAGAAATTCTGCATCGGACACAGCCCCTTGAAGCGGTCCACCGTCAGCTGTATCAGCGTGCGGCCACAGCCCAGGATATCGATAAACTGTTTGGGAAACTCGGGGGTGCTCAGCGGCCAGAAACGGCTCCCGATGCCGCCGGCCATGATTACGATATGGTTATTCATCTGATATGATTTTTTGTCAAGAAATAATTTGCAAAAATACACATTTTTTTTCAACTTTCAACCCTAAACCTCAATCCGTAAACCATTTTTTCGTATCTTTGCAGCATGAACCGAAGGTCACAGATACCTTATAAATATATTTGTGTCAATGAGTAATGAATTGTCGACAGAAAAAATTTTCTCTCTTGAAGAAATTGATTATGCGCGCTTTTGGGGCGCCAACGACCGCATGCTGGAGTTTGTAAAGATGCTCTTCCCGAAGCTGAAACTCATTGCCCGGGGCGACATGCTCAAGGCCATCGGCTCCGAAGAGGACATTGCCTGGTTTGAGGGCAAGCTGCAGGCCATGATGACCTACTACGAGAAGTTCGGCCGCATCAACGAAAACGCCATCATGCAAATCATGGAAAGTGGCGGCGGCAGCCCCGAGGCGGAAGTGAGCGACGAAGTGCTGGTGCACGGGCGCAACGGGCTCCTCATCAAGGCACGCACCCCCAACCAGCAGCGACTCGTCCGCTCGGTGTTCGAAAACGACATGGTCTTCGCCATCGGTCCCGCCGGTACGGGCAAGACCTATACCGCCGTGGCCCTCGCCGTCAGAGCCCTGAAGAACAAAGAGATCCGGCGCATCATCCTCACCCGCCCCGCCGTCGAGGCTGGCGAGAACCTCGGCTTCCTGCCGGGCGACCTGCGCGACAAGCTCGACCCCTACCTCCAGCCGCTCTACGACGCCCTGCGCGACATGATACCGCAGCAGAAACTGCTGAACTACTGGGAAGACAACACCATCGAGATTGCACCCCTGGCTTTCATGCGCGGACGCACGCTCGACAACGCCTTCGTCATCCTCGACGAGGCACAGAACGCCACCTCCGCCCAGCTCAAGATGTTCCTCACACGTATGGGCCGCAACGCCAAATTCGTCATCACCGGCGACCTCACGCAGGTCGACCTGCCACGCAACCAGCAAAGCGGCCTCCTCCAAGCCGTCCAGATTCTGAAAGATGTGAAGGGCATCGAGGTGATTGAGCTGGACAACAGCGACGTCATCCGCCACCGCCTCGTCACCGACATTATCCGCGCCTATGATAACGTATCCAAACTGCAAGATTAACCTCGGCCTGCACGTCATCGGCAAACGCCCCGACGGTTACCACAACCTCGAGACCCTCTTCATCCCCGTGATGGACCTGTGCGACACCCTCGAGATTGAGGAAGCGGGCCATGAGACCTCCATGCAGCAGGACGGCATCGTCCTCGACAACAGCCCCGAGGACAACCTCTGCATGAAAGCCTACAACCTCCTGCACGCCGAGTTCGGCATCCCGCCGGTCACCATCCGCCTGCGGAAAGGCATCCCCTTCGGCGCCGGTCTCGGTGGCGGCAGCAGCGACGCCGCCTTCACCCTCAAGATGCTCAACGACATGTTCTCGCTCCATCTCGACGACACCCAGCTGGAGCAACGCGCCGCCCGCCTGGGTGCCGACTGCGCCTTCTTCATCAAGAACCAACCCGCCTACGCCACCGGCATCGGCGACCAACTCCAACCCCTGCCCGAATTATCAATCCTCAATTCTCAATTCTCTATTCAGATTGAGATTCCCGACGGCGAACATGTGTCGACAAAGGAAGCCTATTCCGGATTGGACCACAGTCTTTTCGGCACCACGCGTCCCGACCTCCGTCAGGCCGTCAGGCAGCCCGTCAACGAATGGAGCCACCTGATTGTCAACGACTTCGAGCAGTCGGTATTCCCCATCCATCCCGCCATCGCCACCCTCAAGGAGGACATGTACCGCCGCGGAGCGCTCTACGCCTCCATGACCGGCAGCGGCGCCGCCGTTTTCGGTCTCTTCGCCGTATAAAAAAACTCGGCTGAGGAAAATCACCACATTTGGCTATCGATAATTTTTTATTTTTTTGTACCTTTGCCCTTGGATTTACCACCCAAGACTCTTGTTAATTAACCTAATATCAAACAAAAAAAACAAAAAAACCACAATGAAAAGAAGCAAAATTCTGTTAACAGCAGTGTTTTCTGTCCTCACACTCCTCTCAATTTCGTGCAGCAAAGACGGCAAAGAGTACGCAAAAGATGTCGTCGGAAACTATGACGGAACCCTCGTTATGTCTGTTTCCGGCACCAACTACGGCACCTTCGATTTGGTTGTAAATGTCGAATCGACATCCGACGACCAGGTCAGCATGACCATTCCCGCTTTCGGCGAAGGCCACATGGCAATGCCCGAACTGACCATTACCAATATCGATGTCGATAAAGACGGCAGCACCTATACCTTGGAGAAAGACCAGTTCACTATCACTGTGAACGAGGTTCCCTATAAAGGTTCCGTCAACGGTATCGTGAAAGACGGCAAGCTCACCTTCACCAGCCCTGTCATCCCGGGTGCCATGCCGATGGCTGTTAACCTTGACTTCACCACCAAGTAAGCATCACTTTTCTCGGTGAAACTAAAACAGTTAATACTACTTCCAGCATTGCTGGTGTTAGTTTCCTGCGATGGAATTTTTGGCGGGCTCTATGATGAGCCCGCCAAAAATTCTTTCGGTTTCATTCAACGCGACGACGACGGTCACGGTGGTACGATACGCCTCGATGCCACCAGCTACACTCGCTGGTCCTACATCGACCTCCATCACCAGCACATCGACACCGCCAACATCACCTTGGGGCAGGACGCTCCTTTCGAGTGGGACTTCGCTATCCACCACTACGACGTAAAGACCCACGACGGCACCGCTACCGAAAGCCCCTTCGACAACGTCGGCATGGCCATCGAACTCGAAGAACTGAATTTCGTTGCCGACGTCGACAGCCAGGTTGTAATCGACATGTCGACCATGATGGAAGGCTATCTGGGATACACCCCGTCGCCTGTCAATCCGGTACTCTCGCATTGGCTCGACGTCGACCTCTCCACCATGCCGCCCATTTACGTCCTTTCCAACAAAGTCTATCTCCTCCGCCTCGGCGATGGCACTCTCGTGGCACTGCAATTCACCTCCTTCATGGACGAATCCTTCGCCAAAGGCATCGTCACCTTGCACTACCGCATCATCAACACCCCGAAATGAAACACGTCCTAACACTCCTACTAGCCTTCCTATCAACCTTCTCTGTGTGGGGCCAAAACACCCCACCCGATTCCACTCAAACCAATCCGCGGTTGCTCAACATGGTAGTTGTCACAGCCACACGCACTCCAAAGCTCCTCACGGACGCACCGGTGGTCACTCGAGTTATCACCGAACAGGACATCCGGAACGCCGATGTCCCGACCCTACAGGAGCTTCTGCAAACCGAGTTACCAGGCATCGAGTTCACCTACTCAATGAACCAACAGGTCAGCCTCAACATGCAGGGCTTTGGCGGCAGCTCGGTACTCTTCCTTGTCGACGGCGAACGTCTGGCGGGAGAAACGCTCGACAACATCGACTATTCGCGCCTCAATCTCGATGCGGTGCAAAGGGTAGAAATCATCAAGGGTGCCGCCTCGTCGCTCTATGGTTCCAACGCCGTGGGTGGTGTAGTCAACATCGTCACCCGCACCTCCGACAAGCCGTGGAGCCTCCGTCTCGGCTCACGCACATCGTCACTCAAGGACAGACAGCACTACGGTTCCTTTGGAATCAAGCGACAGCGATGGAACAGCCTCACCGACCTGCATTACACAGATGCCGCCGCTGTCCATCTGTCCGACACTGGTGATTTGCGCACCATCTTCGCCAACAGCTCGTTCAACGCCAGCGAGAAGCTCCACGTCAAGCTATCCGACAAGATATCCGTCACGGGACGGGCTGGCTATTTCTTCCGCCAACGCGAAAAATCGGAGGAAGCCAACGACCGCTACCGCGACTTCTCCGCAGGTCTCAAAGGAAACCTAGAGTTTGGGCAAAGCTCCGACCTCCTGATTTCATACGCCTTCGATCAATACGACAAGAGCGACTACAGCATCGCCTCACATCTCGATGTTCGCAACTATAGCAATGTCCAGCACACGCTCCGCACGCTGTACAACCATTCCGTCAAATCGTCGTCGGACACCACCGTCTTCCTCGGCACCCTGACTTTGGGCGGCGACTTCATGCGCGACTATCTCATGTCATACCAGTTCACCGACGGCAATCACATTCAGTATACGGCCGACGCTTTCGCACAATGGGACTGGCTGCCGACCTCTCGCCTCAACATCGTTGCAGTGCTGCGCTACGACTTCTATTCCGAGGCCTCCAGATCGCACCTCTCCCCGAAAGTCAACCTCATGTACAAACTACCTCGGGTGAATCTCCGCGTCGGCTATGCCAACGGCTTCCGCGCCCCCACCCTCAAAGAGATGTTCATGAACTTCGACATGGCGAATATCTTTACCATCTACGGCAACCCTGACCTGCAACCCGAGGTGAGCGACAACTTCAACGCATCCTTCGAGTGGATTCACAATCAATACAACCTCACCTGCATGGCTTTCCACAACCATGTCAAAAACCGCATCACCACATTCTGGCGACAGGAGAAAAATGGCATGCTCTATTCCAACATGAGTCCCGTCAGCATCTCAGGTCTCGACCTTTCCCTCGCCATACACTGGAACAACGGACTCGGTCTTCGTCTCTCCTATATTTTCACCCACGAACGTACCGAAGCGGACGGTATGCGCTCTTCCTCCACCCGTCCGCATACCGCCACCCTGCACATCGACTACAGCCGCAACTGGCGTCTGGGTCGCACCACCCTGGCTCTCAACGGGAGAGTTCTCTCGGCTGTCACATGCGACGAATACACCTCCTATAGCGATCTCTCACAGTTCGAGGAAATCACATACCCCGGCTACACCATGTGGCGTCTCTCTCTCCGGCACACCTTTTCACGAGGAGTGTGTCTCACGGCCACTATAGACAATCTCTTCAACTACCGCCCCGACTATTACTACAACAATTCACCAGCAACCGTAGGCCGTACCGTGGCACTGGGATTGTCGTTCGACGTCGACAAATGTTTCAGTAACTAGAAACGACCCACTGAACGTCCCTGCTGCAGATAAAAAAAGGTGTCCCCGAAAAACAGGGACACCATTGAAATCCAGAAATTTGCTTTACACAAGCAGTTTTTCGATAGTGGCGCAAAGGTAGTCCGCCTGGGGAGCGATACGCTCGTCGGCACCGACAATGGCACGGAGGTCGACCAGTATCTGCTCGCGGTCGGCAGGCTTGGAGGCAAAGCGTCCGTTGTTCACGCGGATGCACTCCAGCACCTCGTGTTCGCTCATGCGGGCAAAGAGGTCGCGCATCTTGGCGAGGGTATCGGGGTCGGCCTTCTGCAGCATGACAGCCAGCTCGCTGTCCTGAATCTTGCCGTCGATATTGGCAACATACAGCATAAGGAGTATCTGGTACTCGGCTTTGGTCATCTCGGCGTAGCTCGTAATGCTTGAGTATTCCCTCTTCTCCGACTCGGGCAGGATGACGGCGGCAAGGATACCGATGATGGCGGCACAGGCGAGGCCGCTGATGGCGATGCTGCCGAACTGCAGCGCACCGCCGTCGCAGCCGTAGTGGATACCCACGGCCAGCGTGATGGTGAGGGCGGTGATGATGAGGTTGCGGCTGTCGGTAAGGTCCACGTGGTTCTCCACCAGCGAACGGATACCCACCGAGGAAATCATGCCGTAGAGGATGAGAGACACACCGCCGATGGTGGCGGCAGGCATGCAGCCGATGAGGGCGGCAAACTTCGGCGAGAAGCTGAAGAGGATGGCGACGACAGCGGCGATGCGCACCACACGAGCGTCGAACACACGCGTAAGGTTCAGCACGCCGGTGTTCTCGCCGTAGGTGGTGTTGGCGGGAGCGCCGAAGAGGGAGGCAAGCACTGTGGCGGCACCGTCGCCCATCAGGGTGCGGTGCAGACCCGGGTCTTCCAGGTAGTTGCGGTCGGTGGTACTGCCGATGGCGCAGATGTCGCCGATATGCTCAATCATCGTGGCAATGGCGATAGGCATGATGGCGATGATGGCGGTGAGCAGGAAATCCCAGCGGCCTGTCGTGAGGGCATACATGCCGGTGTCGCTCCACTGGAACGGCAGTCCAATCCAGGCAGCCTCGCGGATGGCGGTGCCGTCCACCTGCCCGGCAATGGCGGCGACGACATAGCTCGCCAGCACACCCAGCAGGATGGGGATAATCTTGATCATCCCTTTGCCCCAGATATTGCACACCACCACCACGAGGATGGCGATCAGGGCCACCCACCAGCAGCTCAGGATGCTGCCCACGGCGGTACCGGCCAGGATGAGGCCGATGGAGATGATGATGGGACCCGTCACCACCGGTGGGAAGAGCCTCATCACGCGCCTCACGCCGAAAGCCTTTACGGCGGCGGCAAGCACGAAATAGAGCAGACCCGCGGCAACGACGCCCACACAGGCATAGGGCAGCGCCTCCATCTGGCTCATGCCAAGTTCCTTGCCCATGGCAACGACGGTGGCATAACCGCCCAGGAAGGCAAAGCTCGAACCCAGGAAGGCGGGCACTTTCCACTTGGTGAACCAGTGGAACAGCAGCGTGCCGAGTCCGGCAAACAGCAGCGTGGCGCTCACCGAGAGCCCCGTGATGGTGGGCACCAGGATTGTGGCACCGAACATGGCGAACATGTGCTGGAATCCCAACACGAGCATACGTCCCTTGCCGAGAGTACGCGCATCATAAACAGCAGTACTATTATCCATAATGTATACTATTTAAAGAATATTAATTTCCAGTCCCCTGGAACCTTGCTACTTGGTTCCGAAAATGCGGTCGCCGGCATCGCCCAGTCCGGGAAGGATGTAGGCGTTTTCGTTGAGGCCGCGGTCGAGGGCGGCGGTGTAGATCTCCACGTCGGGGTGCTCGGTCTGGAGGCGTTTCACGCCCTCGGGGGCGGCCACGAGGCACATCATGCGGATTTTCGTGTATCCGTCGGCCTTCAGGCGGCGCACGGCGTCGCAGGCGCTGCCGCCGGTGGCAAGCATCGGGTCGGTGAGAATCACCGTGCGGTCCTTGCCCTCGGGCATCTTGTAGTAGTAGAACACCGGCTCGTGGGTGCTCTCGTCGCGGTACATGCCGATATGGCCCACGCGTGCCGACGGCATAAGGTCCAGCAGGCCCTCCACCATGCCCAGCCCGGCGCGCAGGATGGGCACCACCACCACCTTGCGGGTGGCTATCTCCTTGGCGACCATCTTCTCCATGGGCGTCTCAATCTCTATGTCGCGCAGGGGGAAGTCGCTCGTCACCTCATACCCCATCAGCATGCCTATTTCGCGCAGCAGCTTGCGGAAATTGTGGGTCGACGTGTCCTTCTGCCGCATCAGGGTCAGCTTGTGCTGCACCATCGGGTGGTTAACAATATGTAATGCCATAACAGTGTTTGTTTTTTGTGATAATTCTTTATGCCTTAAAAATTTTTGCAAAAATACAAACACTTGCCGTAAAATGCAAATATTTTTTTCAACAGCCGGTGGAAATAAAAAAATATTTGGTCACGTCAAATATAATTTGTAATTTTGCAAATTCAAAATCATCGTTAAACATTAAACATTACAACAACATGGTAGACTATAAGAAAATAGGTCTCGTGAACACCCGCGAGATGTTCCGCAAGGCTGTCAACGGCGGCTACGCCATCCCCGCCTTCAACTTCAACAACATGGAGCAGATGCAGGCCATCATCCAGGCCGCCGTCGAAACCAAGAGCCCCGTCATCCTGCAGGTCAGCAAGGGCGCGCGCGACTACGCCAACCCCACCCTCCTGCGCTATATGGCCGAAGGCGCCGTCGAGTACGCCAAGGAACTCGGCTGCCCCAACCCCCAGATCGTCCTCCACCTCGACCACGGCGACAGCTTCGAGACCTGCAAGTCCTGCATCGACATGGGCTTCTCCTCCGTCATGTACGACGGCTCCGCACTCCCCTACGAGGAGAATATCAAGATTTCGCGCCAGGTGGTGGAATATGCCCACAAATACGACGTCACCGTCGAGTGCGAGCTCGGCGTGCTGGCAGGCGTCGAGGACGAGGTAGCCTCCGAGGTCAGCCACTACACCAAGCCCGAGGAGGTCATCGACTTCGCCACCCGCACGGGCTGCGACTCCCTCGCCATCTCCATCGGCACCTCCCACGGCGCCTACAAGTTCAAACCCGAGCAGTGCACCGTCGACCCGCAGACGGGCCGCCTCCTGCCTCCTCCCCTCGCCTTCGACGTCCTCGAAGCCATCGAGAAGAAGCTCCCCGGCTTCCCCATCGTGCTCCACGGCTCCAGCTCCGTGCCCCAGGATGAGGTGGACACCATCAACGCCAACGGTGGCGCACTGAAAGCCGCTGTCGGCATCCCCGAGGAGCAGCTGCGCAAGGCTGCCAAGAGCGCCGTCTGCAAGATCAACATCGACTCCGACAGCCGTCTCGCCATGACCGCCGCCATCCGCAAGCACCTCGCCGAGCACCCCGACCACTTCGACCCGCGCCAGTACCTCAAGCCCGCCCGCGAGAGCATGAAGAAGATGTACATCCACAAAATCGTCAACGTGCTCGGAAGCAACGACAAGCTTTAGAAAAAAGAACCACACGAAAAACCTCCAGCCAACCGCCCCGTCGGTTGGCTTTTTCTTTTTTCACCAACAAAATTTACAAGATTTCGTGAGCAAAGCGAGCAGGGAAACAAAAAAAATTGCCGTATATGAAAAAAAAGTTGTACCTTTGCACCCGAAAAACCAACTACGAAAATCGAAAAAAATTAAAAATATCCAACTATGACAAAACATTTACTAAAGACATTTGTGGCCGTGCTGGCGATAGCGGCGGCGGCTGCCGGCCCCGCATGGGGACAGACAACCTACAACGTGACGTTCGGCGGGTTCGCCGAGTCGGGCATGAACACCACGCTCAGCGTGGCTTCGCTGCCACAGACCTTTAATTTTGTTCCCTATGCGGTGATTAGCAACGGTGGCGACTTCACCAGCGCAAGCGTCACCAGCGGCGGCGAGGGCAAGGTGAGCGTCAACATACCCGAATGGAACCGAATGACCATCACCGTCAGCGGTACCTTCGAGGGCACGGCGACTATCCATGTCGTGGGTAGTGATTCTCAAGAGAATGCCGTCAGCCGCGACATCACCGTCGCCTGCGCCCTTCCTCCCGTGCCCATCACCGTGCGCATGGCCGAGGGGACCGAGGATGCTGCTAACTGGAGCATCGCTTCGGGCAACGCCTCTGTGACGGGCAACCAGGTGCTGGAGAATGTGATGTCGGGCTCGCAGGTCACCGCTACCTACAACGGCACCACCAAGAAGGTGAAGAGCGTGAAGGCTGTGAAGTATGTGGCGCCGCCCACCCCGCTTGACAACACCACCACCGCATGGACGGCAGGCACCTTCGCCGTGCCCGAGGGCGGCCTGACCTACAGCGATGCCATCACCGTGAGCGGCGACGTGACACTCACGCTGACCGACGGCACGACGCTCACCCTGAACAAGGGCATCAGCTTGGCCGAAGGCGCAACGCTCACCATCCAGGGCAACGGCACGATGAACGTCAACGGCACGAACAACAGCACCGCTTCCACCGTTGCCGGCAGCACAGGAACACTGATACTGACCAGCGGCACGCTGACAGCCAGAGGAGGCAACGGCGGTAGTGTCGGCGATTTTAATGATCATTCTCATGGAGGCAACGGCGGCAATGCCATCAACGGCTCAGTGATCGTCAGCGGCGGCACGCTGACAGCCAGAGGAGGCAACGGAGGTAGTGTCGGCGAAGCGAGTGATGATTGTTCTGGAGGCAACGGCGGCGATGCCATCAGCGGCACTCTGACCATAAACGGCGGCTCAACGTCAGTCAATAACGGCTCTAACGGTTCTATCGGCGAAGATTGTGAAGATTGTACTGCAGGTACAGGCGGTAAGGCTGTCGCAGGAACCGTGACCGATAACCGTTGAACAAACGACTAACTCGCCTCGCGGCTTAAAGCTCTGTAAGATAAGCGAACACGAATTGCACGAATGGACACGAATAATGATTCGTTAGATTAGTGAGATTCGTGTTCAGAAAAGGAAAGATAAGCGAACACGAATTGCACGAATGGACACGAATAATGATTCGTTAGATTAGTGAGATTCGTGTTCAGAAAAGGGAAGATAAGCGAACACGAATTGCACGAATGGACACGAATAATGATTCGTTAGATTAGTGAGATTCGTGTTCAGAAAAGGAAACATAAGCGAACACGAATTGCACGAATGGACACGAATAATGATTCGTTAGATTAGTGAGATTCGTGTTCAGAAAAGGAAACAAAACAAGTTAAAAACATATAAACTATGAAAAGTTTAAGAAATAGTTTTTTGACGCTCCTGGCGCTGACGCTCTTCGGCGGCGCGGGAGCCTGGGCGCAAGGCCCGACAAAAGTATTCGAGGTCGACTTCTCGTCGAACCCCGCCACAGCCACTACCGGCTCGATGCTGATTGGCAGTACTGTATCTCCTTCCACTGTTTCGATTAACGAAAACGAGAACGATATTAACACCATCAAGCTGACATCTCCATATGATTACACAGCCTACCGTTATGTCTCCATCAAGCCGGAAACGGGCTCGTTCCAAACGGGCGACACGCTGTTGATTGCCGTGTGCTATAACGGCTTCATTACAAAAACGGCACAAGTCGACATCTACGCCGCCAATGGAACGACGAAGCTTTTCACCACAGCTCCCGGCATCAACGGGCAAACGGAGAGCGGCGATCCCGTGGTCGAGAAGTTTGTGCTGGAACAGGATGCCGACTCCTTACTGATTGGCTGTAGCAGTTCAACCTCCAGCAGTACTCATGTCACCACACTCAAGGTGCTGCGCCCCGCCGCCCAGGCCATCGAGCTGACGAAGTCGGGCGCCAACCAGTGGACGCTCGGCCAGACGCCGGACTATGACCTGGAGCTGCAGGTGGAGTACTACCAGAAGTTCGCCCTGAAGGATATCCCCGCGGGCTGGCAGGTGAAGGTCAACGGCACCGACAAGACCAACGCCATCGTGGGCGACTCGCTGCTCATCACCGAGACCGACAGCGTGACCCTCGTCCCCACCGATCCCCGCCGCGTCAAGAGCGTCACGCTCCAAAACGACGTCAGCTACATCACCGTGGCCGGCCTCCAGCTCATTGGCAAGGACGGCGACAGCTGGGCGACCATCAGGGACAACAACCCCGACAAGATTGATCTTGTCAGCGGCTATGTATACCGCTACACTGACGGAGCAGAGCTGAAGGAAGGAGAGCCCAGTGCTAGCTGCGGGTATATCGACTCTGTGAATTCGGAAAGCAGCAACTACAACGCCGAGACGGAGTCCCTTCAAGAGTACCGCTGGTGCCAAAGCAACTAACCCCCCCGTAAAAAAACTTTTTTACACATAGTACAGAGGCGAGGGGAACTCCTTTTGGAGTTCCCTTCGCCGTCTCTCCCCCACCCCGAAATCTCCCTGCATAGGGCCGGGATAGGTGCAACATAGTTGCGACATATACGCATCCATAGACCTACCATAGAGTTACAATAGAGGTACCATAGACCTAGCATAGACCTACCGTCCGGAATCCCCTGGGAGTTAACGAACAAAAACAATTGAAAAAGCGCTCCGATGCTGCTGCCGAAAATACCAACCGCCTGTATATCAGCGCCTATTTCAAATAAAGGATAGCAGATTTACCCTGTTTTGCTCCGACAAAAGTACGAAAAATTTTCATTCCGCAAACAAAAAAATGCCAGAAATCATAAATTTCTGGCATTCACTTTATTATAACCGTATTTTCACTCGTCAACCAGCACGAAGGGGATGCGGGCCTGCACACCCTGGCTCTGCGAGACGAAGAGCACGTCCTGCTCGATGCGCGACAGCGCCTTCCACTCGCCGCGTTTCACGCGCCATTTCAGCGCCAGCCGCATCTTGGCAAGCAGCGACAGGTCGTCGTCCTCGCTCTCGCCGAAGAGCTCGGCAAGCTGCGTCCAGGCGTCCTTCTCCTTGGGGTACTCCTTGATGCGGTAGCGCTCCACGCCCGCCTTGTCGGCAGCGATGCGCAGGGCCAGGTCCATGCCGCCGAGGGTGTCCACCAGCCCGATGCCGAGGGCATCGGCACCTGTCCACACGCGGCCGCGGGCCACCTTGTGCACCTCGTCGTAGCTCATGTGGCGTCCCTCGGCCACGCGCCCCACAAACACCTTGTAGAAGTCCTCCACATTGCGGTTCATCATAGCCATCGCCGTGGACGACAGGGGGCGGAAGACACTGAGCGCCGAGGCGTTGTGGTTGGTGCTCACCGTGTCGGCGTTGACGCCCAGCTTCTGGCGCATCAGCTTGCCCATGTTGGGGATGGTGCCGAACACGCCGATGGAGCCGGTGATGGTCATGGGCTGCGCCACGATGACGTCGGCCATGCAGCTCATCTCGTAGCCCGCCGACGCGGCAAGGTCGCCCATGCTCACCACCACGGGTTTCTTCTGGCGCGCGGCAATGACGGCATGCGTCATGCTCTCGCTGGCGGTAGCCTGGCCGCCGGGCGAATTGACGCGCAGCACGATGGCTTTCACGTCGTCGTCCTCGGCAGCCTCGCGCAGCGCCTTCACGATATCGTCGCCGTAGACGCCGCTGTTCATGCCTTTGGCGGAGCCGTCGACGACGTTGCCCTCGGCATAGATGACGGCAACCGCATCGCGGTCGTCGCCGCCAATCTCCTTCTTGCTTTTGGCATATTTCTCAAGCGGCAGCAGGTGCTTGCCGTCGTAGTGCTCCTTGAGCATGGCGCGCACATCCTCCTCGAAGCAGAGGGTGTCGACCAGGCGCGAGCTGCGGGCGTCGTCGGCAAGGTAGCCGCTGAGGTTGTCGGCAATGGTGTTGAGCTCGCCCACGCTGATGCCGCGGCTGGCGGCAATGTCGGCTGTCGCCGTGCGCCACACGCTGCCGATGTAGGCGCGAATCTGCTCGCGGTTGGCAGCGCTCATGTGGTTCAGCGTGTACACCTCGCCGGCGCTCTTGTAGGAGCAGCTCTCGGGACGGATGAGGTTCATCTCCACCCCCAGCTTGTCGAAGAGGTCCTTGTAGTACATCACCTCACCGCCAATGCCGCGGAAGTCCACCATGCCGCTGGGGTGCAGACACATCATGTCGGCCGCCGAGCAGAGGTAGTAGCCGCCCTGACTGTAGGAGGTGGCATAGCTTACGACCGGCTTGTCGCCACTGGCAAAAGCGCTGATGGCGGCACGCAGCTCCTCGAGCGAAGCCCACGACAGGCTTCCGTCGCCCTTGAGCAGCAGGCCGCTCACATTTTGGTCGTCGGCAGCGGCATTGATGGCGTCGATGGCGTCGATAAGGCCCACGGTCTTGCCATCGCCGAAGCTCTGCATGAGCCCTGAGGCGGTGCGGTCGCCGCTGATACGGTCGAGGTCGACAACGAGGAAGGTGTTCTTCTTCGCCACCGTGGAGCCGTCGTCGTCCATGCTGCTCAGCGCAACGACCATAGAAATCAGCATGATGAACATCAGCAGACCGCTGACGACAGATACAACAACCACGCCCAGCGCCGAGGCGAGCATGGTCATTCCGAAAGAAAGGGGTTTGTTCATTTTATTCTATTCCTTTTAATGTTAGGCTGATTCGGTGACGCCGGAGGTCGACGTCGAGCACCTTGACTTTCAGGTGCTGGTGGAGGTGCACCACCTCCGAGGGGTCGCTGACGCGGCGGCTTGCCATCTGGCTCACATGCACCAGTCCGTCCTGGTGCACGCCGATGTCGACAAAGGCGCCGAAAGCAGTGATGTTGGTGACGATGCCAGGCAGCACCATTCCCTCGCGCACATCCTCGATACGGGTAACGTTCTTGTCGAACTCGAAGACCTCGAACTTCGCGCGGGGGTCCAGTCCCGGTTTCTCAAGCTCCTTCATGATGTCCTGGAGGGTGGGCAGTCCGCAGTCGGGGGTCACGAACTGGTCGAGCCTGATGCGCGACCGCAGCTCCTTGTCCCGCATCAGCGTCTGCACGTCGGCGCCGACGCTCTGCGCCATCTTCTCCACCAGGGCGTAGCGCTCGGGGTGGACGGCACTGCGGTCGAGTGGATTATTTGATTCGCGCACGCGCAGGAATCCGGCACACTGCTCGAAGGCTTTGTCGCCCAAGCCCTTCACCTTCCTCAATGCCTGACGGTCGGCGAAAGCGCCGTTCTTGTTGCGGTGCTCCACGATTTTGTCGGCCAGCGCGGGACCAATGCCGCTGACGTAGGAGAGGAGTTCGCGCGAGGCGGTGTTGAGTTCGACGCCCACGCTGTTGACGCAGCTCACCACAGTGTCGCTCAGGCTCTCGGAGAGCATCTTCTGGTCCACGTCGTGCTGGTACTGCCCCACGCCAATGCTCTTGGGGTCGATCTTGACGAGCTCGGAGAGGGGGTCCATGAGGCGGCGGCCGATGCTGACGGCGCCACGCACGGTGACGTCGTAGTCGGGAAACTCGCGGCGCGCCACATCGCTGGCGCTGTAGACCGAGGCTCCCGCCTCGCTCACGCTCACGGCTATCACCTTGTTCTTGAAGCGGCATTTCTGCACCACCTCCTCGGTCTCGCGTCCGGCGGTGCCGTTGCCGATGGCGATGGCTTCTATCTGGAACGCCTCGACGAGGGCCTCGAGTTTGTTGACAGCGGCATGCTCCTCCCTGACGGAGGTGAAGGGATAGATGGTCTCGTTGTGGAGCAGCTGCCCCTGGGCGTCGAGGCAGACCACCTTGCATCCGGTGCGGAAGCCCGGATCGATGGCGAGGGTGCGCTTCTGTCCGAGGGGTGCGGCAAGCAGCAGCTGGCGCAGATTCTCGGCAAAGACACGGATAGCCTCGCGGTCGGCTTTCTCCTTAAGTATGTTCCGGAACTCGGTCTCAATGGACGGCTCAATCAGCCGCTTGTATGAGTCCTTGATGGCCAGCTGTATCTGCTCGCTGGCTTCTTTGCTCCCGCCTGCGGTGTAATCCATAAATCCAGATGAGGGGGGTATCTGTTTAGATTTATGGATTTCGCCCGTAGGGCGGGAGATGTTTGCGATGCAGTCGTCGTCGCTGTCGGGACGCACATGCACTTTGAGCACCCCCGCCTCCTCGCCGCGGAAGAGAGCCAGGATGCGATGCGACGGGGCACGGTTTATGGGTTCTTTCCAGTCAATCCACGACTCGAATTTCCCCACTTTCTCATCGTTGGGGTCAACACCACGCGCCAGTGCCGAGCTGAGCATCGCCTTGCGGCGGAAGATGTTGCGCACACGGTTGCGGCTGGCGGCATTCTCGCTGATGCGTTCGGCAATGATGTCGCGGGCACCCTGCAGGTCCTCGTCACTCCACTTCCCGCTTTCCGCCCTCCACCTTCCACTCATGATCGCATCCGCCAAGGGTTCCAGACCCTTTTCGATGGCGATGGTGGCGCGGGTGCGACGCTTGGGACGGTAGGGCAGATAGAGGTCCTCGAGGTCGGTCATGTTGTCGGCCTTTTCTATCTGCTGACGCAGCTCGGGGGTCAGTTTCCCCTGCTCCCCGATGCTGGAGAGGATGGCTTCGCGGCGTTTGTCGAGTTCCTTGAGGCGCAGCAGGAGATCGCGGATGGCGGCAATCTGCACCTCGTTGAGGCTGCCGGTCACCTCCTTGCGGTAACGGGCGATGAAGGGCACGGTGGCGCCCTGTTCAAGCAGTTCTATTGTCTTCTCAACCTGCCGGACATTCAGTTCCAGCCGGCTGGCAATGACTGTGGCATAGTTCATATGTGGGGATTTTTATGCAACGACGATGGACTCGTCATCCTCGATGCGGAGGTTGCTCATGATGAACTCGCGGCGCTCGAGGGTGTTCTCGCCCATGTAGAAGGAGAGCACTCCCTGGGTGTCGAAGTCCTTGTGCAGCAGCACAGGGTCGAGGCGCATGTCCTTGCCGATGAAGTTCTTGAACTCGTCGGGGGAGATTTCGCCGAGACCTTTGAATCGGGTGATTTCGGCCTTGGGGGTGTCGTGGATGGCGGCGATGCGCTCGTCGTCGGTATAGCAGTAGGTGGTTTTCTGCTTGTTGCGCACGCGGAAGAGGGGCGTCTGGAGGATGTAGACGTGGCCCGTCTGGATGAGTTCGGGGTAGAAACGGAGGAAGAAGGTGAGGAGCAGCAGGCGGATGTGCATGCCGTCGACATCGGCATCGGTGGCTATGACGACGTTGTTGTAACGCAGGTTCTCAATGCCGTCGTCGATGTCGAGTGCGTTGTGGAGAAGGTTGAGCTCCTCGTTCTTGTAGACATCGACCTTGCTGATGCTGTAGGTGTTCTTCGGCTTGCCACGAAGGGAGAAGACGGCCTGGGTGTCGACGTCCCTCGACTTGGTGATGGAGCCCGAGGCGGAGTCACCCTCGGTGATGAAGATGGTGCTCTCGAGGCGGCGGGCGTGGTTGGTGTTGTAGTGCACGTGGCAGTCGCGCAGCTTGCGGTTGTTGAGTGAGGCTTTCTTGCCAGCCTCGCGGGCCACTTTCTTGATACCGGCGATGTCCTTGCGCTCTTTCTCGTTGGCGTTGATTTTGGCGAGTAGGGCGTCGGCGGTTTCGGCATGCATGTGGAGGTAGTTGTCGAGGTTGCGCTTGAGGATGTCGAGCACGTATGTCTTCAGCAGCGGGCTGTCGTTGGTGCCGTCGACCTTGTTGGGTTCGAGGTGTGTGGAGCCGAGCTTGGTCTTGGTCTGAGCCTCGAAGACGGGTTCCTGGATGCGCACGCAGAGGGCGCAGACGAGACCCTGACGGATAACCTCGGGCGAGTAGTCCTTCTTGATGAACTCTTTGACAACACGGGCGTAGGCTTCGCGGAAGGCGCTCTGATGGGTGCCGCCCTCGGTGGTGTGCTGGCCGTTGACGAAGGAGTAGTAGTAGTCGTTGGACTGGCCGTTGACATGGGTGAACGCCGCCTCGAAGTCGCCCTCCTTGATGTGGATGATCGGGTAGAGGGGGTCACTCTGCAGGTTGTTCTCCAGCAGGTCGAGGAGACCGTTCTTGGAGTAGTAGCGCTTGTCGTTGTAGTACATCGTCAAGCCCCGGTTCAGGTAGCAGTAGTTCCAGATGCGCTTCTCGACATACTCGCCAATGAAGTGGTAGTTGCCGAAAAGCTTGCTGTCGGGGACAAACTCGACGAGGGTGCCGGTATCGGGACTGCTGTCGGGCTGGATGCCGCTGTCGCTGGTCAGCTTGCCGTCGGCGAATTCGGCGCAACGGCTCTTTCCGTCACGGAACGCCTGCACCTTGAAGTAGCTGCTGAGGGCATTCACGGCCTTGGTACCCACGCCGTTCAATCCCACCGACTTCTGGAAAACCTTGCTGTCGTATTTGGCGCCGGTATTGAGCTTCGACACCGCCTCGACGAGTTTGCCGAGGGGGATGCCGCGACCGTAGTCGCGGATGGATACGCGGCGCTCGGCGAAGTTAACCTTCACCTCTATTTTCTTGCCGAATCCGGAAGTGAACTCATCGATGGCATTATCAATCACCTCCTTGATGAGCACGTAGATGCCGTCGTCGTGGCTCGAGCCGTCGCCCAGTTTACCGATGTACATACCCGGACGGAGCCGTATGTGCTCCATGTCCTCGAGATGGATGATACTCTCGTCGTTATAGTCTGTTGCCGCAGTGTTCAGCAGGTCTTCCTCCATGGTGTTTAGTCTATTTTCATTTCCGATGTGATGGCGTAGCCGCTACGCTCGCCTTCGGCAAGCGGTTCGCCGGTAGTGACTTTTATCTGGCTCTCCCTCACCCCTTGCTCAATCATGTAGCGCCGCACGATGTCGTTGCGCATGGAATAGCCGCGTGCCACAGTGTCGTTGGCGGGAGCAGGCATACGCTGTTCCAGTCCGATGACGACAAGCGAGTCGCTCTTGGCTATGGTGGCAAGGTCGGAGAGGATATGATACTGTTCCGAAGTCAATCCGCGCTGGTTGGCGGCAATGTCGATGAAGTCGAGGTCGTCTTTCCCCATCCCCATGGCGTTGCCGAGGGCACGCACAGGCGAGGTGGCGACCTTCACCAGCAGGTTGCCCAGCGTCTTCCAGACAAGTTTCATATAGTTGAACTCCGGATTGTCGATGTCGCCCTTGACGGGCATGTCTATCAATATCTTGTCATCTTTGTCCTTCAGGATATACAGGGCGGTCTTGAGGGGCAGCTTCTGCTGGGGTTCCACATCCTTGCGGCGGCTACCCACCTTGGCCTTGTAGATGTCGAGCTTGTTCTGGTTGTCCAGCTGGCTGTTGCGGATGGAGGCGCGGGTGGTGAGGCTGAAGATACCGTCCTCGATGGGCTGTCCTGTGTAGTACACCGTCCAGGGGCTCAGTTTCTTCATGTCGAGTCCCTTGATGGAGAGGAATATGTCCTGATGCTGTTTCCAGTGGTCGAGGTTACCCTTCCAGCTCACCAGCAGATGACCGCCACCGGGCAATCCGGCATGCAGCTTCGCATTGTTGCTGCCGTTGAGTGTCAGGTCGGTGGTTTCTATGCCCAGATTGGTGATGGGGAAGACGAAGTCGTCGGGCAACGTGTGGTCGGCATAGGTGAGGTTGCCGTTGGTCACCACCAACTCCCCTACCCTCAACTGCATCGGCTTCGCGGGAGCAACGCTGTCGGTGGCAGCCGTCGGTTCCGACGCAGTTTGCGGCTTCGATGGGACCAGCAGGTTGTCTATCGTGCTGTGGTCTTTCCACTGCTCGTATTGGGCGGTCAGACCGTCAATCTTCACACTGGAAATGTCATAGCTGTTATCATCCAGATTGATATTTTTCACCTTGACCGTCAGCGCGTTCAGCGATGCCAACGGTCCGCTGGCGTTGGCAAGGTCGACATTCTTAAGTGCCAGCGTGCCGCCGATGCGGCTCTTCAGGATTTCTCCCAGCGTACCTTCGGCTTTCAGATGGGCCTCGAACGTGCCGTTCATCTTGTCTATCTTCACAAAATCAGCCACCAGCGGCTGGATGTTCTTAAGTGCAAAAGCCTCCAGTTTGGCGGTGAGGGTGTACGAATCCATCTTCGAATCCATCCCCGCCGCAATGTTGAGGTGCCCGCCTTCGGCAAATCCGATATTCAGGCCGCCCTCGCTCGACTCTTCTCCTCCAAGCACAAAGCCCGGCACACGCAGGTTGATGTCGGGCAGGTGCCAGTATTTCTTCTCACGCACGTCGCGATAATGTATCTGTGCGTGGCTCAGACGGATATTGTAAAATTTCAGCACCCAGTCGCTGGGGGTGGTGTCCTTTTCTTCCCTGGGCTCGTCGCTGGCAAAATGGTCCACGAGGCTCTTGAAGTTGAACATCTCTCCATCCTTCTCGATATTGGCATTCAGTCCCGCCAGCGTGATATGTTTCAGATACACCGTGTGTCCGAGCAGTTTCAGCAGCTTGGCTTTCACATCCAGGGTGTCGAAGCTGACGAACACATCGCTGCCGTTGTCTTCATAAAGATTCAGACGCCGGATAGCGACATGGCCTGTGTAGATATTCACCTTCAGCTCGTCCACATGCACCTTGCGCCCAACCAACTCCTCGCCGTGGTTGTTGATATAGCTCTTGGCGATGGGCGACACCAGCAGCGTTGCCAGCACTATAAGCCCCAGCAGCGAGCCCACTATCCACAATGTTATCTTTATTCCTTTTTTCATTCGTAGAAATGCATTTCGGTTAAGTATTTATGCACGGGCTCCGTGAGCAGGTAGCGCACGTCCTTGCGTGCCGCTATCTGTTGACGTATGTAGCTCGACGAGATATCCATCATCGGCACATCCACCATCGTCACATGAGGATGCGTTGCCAGCTTGCACCGCTGCGTTCCGGGACGGGGATACACCAGCAGCCTGTAGTGTTCCAGTATGTACTCATAGTTGCGCCACCTCTCGAATGTGGCGAGGTTGTCGCTCCCCATGACAAGACAAAACTTGCGCTCGGGATATTTCTCCCCGAGCGCCGCAAGGGTAACTGCCGTGTAACTCGGCAGCGGTAGGTGCATCTCAATGTCGCACGCCTGCATCTTGTAGTTGTCCTCGATAGCCCTCCTCACCATCTGCATCCTATGGTGGTCGGCAAGCAGGGTAGCTCTCTCCTTCAACGGGTTCTGGGGCGACACCACAAACCAAAGCTCATCAACGCCCTCCTGCTGCAGCATGGTATTGGCGATGATGAGATGCCCTACATGTATCGGGTTGAAAGAACCGAAAAAGAGCGCTGTGCGTTTCATCAATAGTACTTGTACGCCGTTTCGATTTTCACATGGCGCAGCTTCGTACCCTTGAAGGTGTAGATCTCCGCCACTTCGCCGGCACCGCTGATAACTTTCAGCACCGCCACATCGGAAGTGTACGATTTCGGGTATTTCTTGAAGAACACCTTGAACACGTCATCTTTCGACATCCCCACATGGATGCCGTTGTCGAGCACTATCTCCGGGTCATTGATACGGCCGCCAAGCAGCTCCACCTTCTTCGTCCAGATGGAATAGAACATGTCGATATAGCTGTCGTCCAGCCTTTTCATGCGGTTGACCGACACTTCCATCGAATCGAAGTATTGTCTGTACCCGCTCTCGCGATACCAGTGCAGCTGATTGTCGGTGATATACTGCTCCATCGAACTCCACTCCCCAAAGGGGTAGATAACATAGTTCGACAGCGAATACAGCGTCATGGTGTCGGTATACACCTTGATGTCCTTGATTTGGTACTCCGGACGGCTGAAACTCATCATCCGCATCGCCTTCGCACGCGACGCCACCTGTTGTGAATTAGCGCTCCCGATAGCCAGGAGAAGCAGGGCCAGTGTCAAGATTTTCTTCATTATATACAATTTATAACTTCTTATTAACGCACCTCACCCCTTTTTATTGCATCTTGAAAAAAAAATTTTGCCAATTCAAAATAACTTCCTAATATTGCAACAAATTCACACTACGATGAGCACTGCAAAAAGACATAAGAAGAACCTGATTGTCAGCTACAA
The DNA here is from genome assembly GCA_900317285.1 of uncultured Bacteroidales bacterium. Taxonomy (GTDB): domain Bacteria; phylum Bacteroidota; class Bacteroidia; order Bacteroidales; family P3; genus Colimorpha. The sequence goes on from ONGA01000005.1 coordinate 99,919, forward strand.
AAACCTTTCTGACGACCTGAAGGAATTGTTCAAAGAATCCTATCCGGACGGTTATGACAACTATATGCAGAGATTCGTCAAGCCCAACGGAGAAACAATTTTTGTCGTCCCCTTCGAGACCGACGACACCGCCTATATGGTCAAATTCGAAGTCGTCATCGACACCCTTGGCGAGGACCTCGACAAGGCTCTCTTCGACGAGGACGACGACTCCAAGGAGGACGAGTTCGCCCCCCTCAGCGAGGCTCTCGAAAAGGACGAGGCCGACTCCTCCCACAAGGAACGCGTCCTGCGCCACGGCGACTTCGAGGCCGTGCTCGCCGAGGACGACGAGCGCAAGAAAAAGCTCACACTCGGCATCAACAAGGAGGAAATCAAGGCCGCCTTCGGCGAGGAAGAGGTCGACGAGCTCGACAGCTACGAGAAAATCGGCGACGACGACGAGCCCGCCGACGAGGATTTCGAACCCTCCGACGAAGACCTCCGCAACATCGAGGAGGAGTATCTCGACGCCGAGATTCCCCCGCTCGACGCCACCATCCCCGAAGAGGAAATGGCGGAAGCCAGCGCCCCCAAGAAACGCGGACGCAAGAAGAAAACACAGAAATAAACCAACAAAAACATACATCAAGATGAAAAAGACCTTTACCATTCTGTGCCTCGCCGCCATGCTCTTCGGCATCGGCTCCGCCGCACATGCCCAGTTCCGTCAATCCATCTTCCTCAACGGAAATATCCCCACAGGAGCCTTCGCCTCCTCGGCATCCAACGGTCCCAACCTCAACGTTGCCTTCCCCACCCTCGGCACCACCGTCTACCCCACCACCGGTGTGCCCCTGACCTATGAGCAGGTCGGCAAGGACGCCTCCGTGGGCTTCGGTCTCGGCTACCGCGCCAGCTACCGCTTCGACGTCGGCGTCGGCGAGGTGGCTCCCTTCGCCAACATCGACATCCTCTGGAACACCATCGCCGGCACCTGGCGCGACAAATACAACGACGCCTACTACAGCGCCCCCACCTACTTCAACATCCCCCTGATGGGCGGTGTCACCTACATCTACGACGAGCTCCCCTGGAACGACATCTCCGCCTATGGCGAGTTCGGCGTCGGCACCGACTTCTTCTGGATCACCTCCGAAGGCAAGGGCAGCGGCAACGAGCGCTTCGCCTACAAGAGCACCTTCGCCTTCGCCTGGATGATTGGCGCCGGTGCCTACTTCGGCCACCACGTCAGCGCCGGCCTCTACTACTATGGCCTTGGCAAACACACCATCGATTACACTTCCGGCACCCGCGAGGACAACGACTATGCCGACGCCCAGGTGCGTGCCAACGACCTGGCAGGCAAAGGCCGCCAGCAGCGCTCCGTCGGCAGCGTCATGCTCCGCATCGGCTTCCACTTCTAAAAGAAATAACAAGAATTAATAAGGCCGACACATCGAAAAGATATGTCGGCCTTATTCTTAGTTCTAAGCTCTTACCTCTTAGTTAATCTTGTCGAAACCGAGGTAGGGTCGCAGGCATTCGGGCATCACGATGCCGTCAGCCGTCTGGTTGTTCTCCAGCAGGGCAGCCACGATGCGCGGCAGGGCAAGCGCCGAGCCGTTCAGCGTGTGGCAGAGCTGCATCTTGCCGTTCTCGTCCTTGAAGCGCAGCTTCATGCGGTTAGCCTGGAAAGTCTCGAAATTGGACACCGAGCTCACTTCGAGCCAGCGTTTCTGGGCGGCGCTCCACACCTCGAAGTCGAAGGTCATGGCGGAAGTGAAGCTGATGTCGCCGCCGCAAAGCTTGAGAATATGGTACGGCAGCCCAAGTTTGTCGAGCAGGCCGCCCACATGCTTCTTCATCTCTTCCAGCTGGTCGTAGCTCCGGTCAGGATGCTCAATCACAACGATTTCCACCTTGCTGAACTCGTGCAGGCGGTTCAAGCCGCGCACGTCCTTGCCGTAGCTGCCGGCCTCGCGGCGGAAACACTCGCTGTAGCCCACGCGTTTGATGGGGAACTGCTTGGCGTCGACCACCTCGCCGCGGAAAATATTGGTGATAGGCACCTCGGCGGTGGGAATCATATAGAAACCGTCGAGCGGAATGGCATACATCTGGCCCTCCTTGTCGGGCAACTGGCCGGTACCCAGACCGCTGGCCTCGTTGACCATCAGCGGGGGCTGGATCTCGATAAAGCCGGCATCGGCGGCCTCGTTGAGGAAGAAATTGATGAGGGCACGCTGCAGGCGGGCACCCTTGCCCTTGTAGAAGGGGAAGCCGGCACCAGTCACCTTGTTACCCAGCTCGAAATCAATGATATCGTATTTTGCGCAGAGCTCCCAGTGGGGCAGTGCGTCGGCAGGCAGGTCGGGCTTCACGCCGAACTCGCCAACCACCACATTGTCGGCCTCGCTCTTGCCGCAAGGCACACTCGGATGCGGCGCATTGGGCAGCGAGATAAGCTTCTCGTTCAGCTCCTTTTCGGTAGCCGACTGCTGCTCGCCGAGCGACTTCTCCTCACCCTTCAGTTCGGCAGTACGGGCCTTGGCGGCCTCAGCCTCCTCCTTCTTGCCCTGCTTCATCAGGCCGCCAATCTCCTTGGCAATCCTGTTCTGCTCCGCCTTCACGGCGTCGGCCTTCACCTGCAGGGCGCGGCGCTGCTCGTCGAGCTTCAGAATCTCGTCGATGCGCTCCTCCACATTCTGGACATTCTTGATTTTCAAGCGGGAGATAATCTCCTCGCGATGATCTTTGATATATTGCAGTTGTAGCATCTTTTTTGAAAATTTTTCTGTCTTGTAACGCAAAAAAAAAACAAATATTATACACCACAAAAACTTTTTCTACCCCCCGGACCACGACATAGGAGCATCATATACGCATCATATACGCATCATAGGAGAACCCAAGGAGAAGTATAGGAGAATGGTAGTACAACCATAGGAGGCGTTT
>ONGA01000009.1 GCA_900317285.1 uncultured Bacteroidales bacterium
GTTGTCGTCGATGATGAAATGTATCTTCCCGGGGTCGATCTTCGCCTCGAGCTGCCAGCTCATCGCCAGCTTGTCCAGGTCGATCTTTTTCAGCCAGTCGACTTCCTTGCCCCTGGCATCCACTAGGCTCATCCCCGCGAAATCCTCGGGCTTGGTCTTGTGCTCATTCAGCAGCTTGACACCATTCCAAAAGAGTTCGTCGCTGCGCTTCGCAACCTCACCGTTGCCGGTGACGCAGGTCGCATCGTAGCTCAGGCCGCCGCTGCCGATGCGTGCCGCCACCCGTTCCGTTCCGGCGTAGTAGTGCTTGGTGTAGCCTTTGCTTGTCAGCACCAGGTAGGGCGAGGGGTAGAGGGTGGGGGTGTTGAGGAGGGTGCCAGTGGTCATGAAGTCGGCGTTGACGTCGGCCGCCTCCCCCGCCCTCCGGCGGACAGGTATCGGGAAAGTGCTGTAATTAGTTGGTTTAGTCATTGTCAGTTGTCGTTTTCGTGGTGCAAAGATACGAAATATTTCCGGAATGGCAAAAAGATTGTTTGTTGGTGAGCGGGACGGGGACTGGCACCTGTCTCAGTCACTGATGTGTATAACAATAACCCTGGGCGCGGATGTTGTGCCCAGGGTTGGATTTTTTTTGAAAGGATGGATTGGGTGGGTTAGCGGCGGAGCTGGAGGAGGGCGGCGTTGTAGCCGTCGTCGAAGTCTTTCATGACCATGTAGTAGTAGTCGATGCCGAAGAGGTCGCGGGCGACCTGGGCTTTGAGCATGAGGCGCAAGTAGTTGTCGCTATGGGCGGTGCGCTCGGGTTCGAGGGCTTCCTTTTCGGTGTCGCGCACGACGCCCTTCTCGATGGCTGCGGCGGCGAGAAGGCTGTCGAGGCCGAAGGAGTCGTAGTTGGCAAGGAAGTCGTTGAAGGTCTTCACCTGGGGCATGCCTCTGTGGGTGTCGGCCCACTGCATGGGGAAGGTGTTGAGGAGACCCTTGCCGCGGAGGGAGATGTAGTAGTCGGAGAGGCGCATGGTGTCAATGGGCACAAAGATGTCGGGCATGATGCCACCGCCGCCATAGACAGTGCGGCCGTGAGCCGTTCTATAACGCAAGGAATCAGCAAAATGTATGGAGTCGGCATTGACGAGTTCGCCATGTTTGTAGCGCTGCGAGAGGTCGTCGCGGTAGGCGTCGGAGCCGCCGTCGTAGGGGCGCTGGATGCAGCGGCCGGAGGGGGTGTAGTAGCGTGCGGTGGTGAGGCGCACCTGACCGCCGTCTTTGAGCTGCATCATACGCTGTACCAATCCTTTGCCGAAGGAGCGGCGACCGATGACGATGCCGCGGTCCCAGTCCTGGATGGCGCCGGAGAGGATTTCGGATGCCGAGGCGGAGCCTTCGTCGATGAGGACGGCGAGGCGCCCGTCGCGGAAGTTGCCGCGCGAGTTGGCACGGAAGTCCTGACGGGGTGAGCGGCGCCCTTCGGTGTAGACAATCAACTGTCCGCGCGAGAGGAACTCGTTGGCCATGCCGTAGGCGATGTCAAGGTAGCCGCCGGTGTTGCCGCGGAGATCGAGGATGAGTGCCGTCATGCCTTGTTTCTTCAAAGATTTCAGCGCCTTGCGGAATTCGTCGACAGAGGTGCGCGCGAAGCGAACGAGGCGGATGTAGCCGATGGTGTCGTCGGCCATGAAGTAGGTGTCGATGGAATAGATGGGGACCTTGTCGCGCGTGATTTCGAAGTTGTAGACGGTGCCCTGGCGGAGGATGTCGATGGAGACGACGGTGCCTTTCTTGCCGCGCAGGTGCTTGAAAACGAAGTTATTGTTGATACTGTCGCCTGTGGCAGGACTGCCGTCGATGCGGATGAGCTTGTCGCCCACCATGATGCCGACTTTCTCGGAGGGGCCTCCATCGATGACGGAGCCCACAACTATCGTATCGTCAATGATTTGGAAGGAGATGCCGACGCCTTCGAAGTTACCCTCGAGCCCCTCGTTGGCCCGTTGGACGTCCTTGGCGGGGATGTACATGCTGTGAGGGTCGAGGGCCTTGAGCATGGCCTTGATGGCTTCCTCGCCCATGCGGTCCATGTCGGGGGCATCGACGTAGTTGCCGTCGATGAGGGACATGACCTCGTCGACACGGAGCTGTCCGGCGCTGGCGGTGTCGGGGATGACGGGCTTCTGGGCGCGAAGGGAATTGAGAATTGAAAATTGAGAAGTGAGGATTATGCTGACGCAGAGCAGGATTTTGGTAGTGTGGTTTTTATGTAACATTTTGAATTTCAATTTTCAATTTCCAATTTTCATTTAATAATGGCTGGCATTTGCTGGGAGAGGCAGTGGAAGGAGCCAAGGCCCCAGATGATGTCGGTGGAGTCGATGCCGATGATTTCACGATCGGGGAAGCAAGCCTCAAGGATGTAGGCGGCTTCATTGTCGGCGAGGCAACGATAGGTGGGGAATATCACCTTATCGTTGGCGATGTAGAAGTTGGCGTAGGAGGCCGGAAGTCGCTGATTGTCATAGAATACCACGTCGGGCATGGGCATCTCGACGATGGTGGGCTGCTTGCCGTTGGCGAGGCGGCAGCGCTTGAGCATGCGGAGGTTCTTCTGAAGGGGCTCGTAGTTCTCGTCCCAGGTGTCTTCCTCGACGACAGTGAGGATGGTGTCGGGAGAGACGAAACGGGTGAGGTCGTCGACATGTCCGTCGGTGTCGTCACCCACGATTCCCTCGCCAAGCCAGATGATATTTTCAACACCGTAATAATCTCTAAGATAGCCTTCTATCTGGTCTTGATTCAAGTGGGGGTTTCGGTTGGGATTGAGCAGGCAGGAGGTGGTGGTGAGGAGGTCGCCACAGCCGTTGACATCGATGCTGCCGCCTTCCATCACGATACCGGGAGAGAAGAGCGGGAGGTCGGGCATGAGGTTATGGATGTGCACGGGCACCTCAGTATCAAGCTCATAGGAATATTTACCGCCCCATGCGTTGTGGTTCCAGTTGACGATGGCACGCGACTTAGAGTCGTTGTGATTGAGAAGGAAAGCAGGACCGTGATCGCGGCACCAAGCATCGTTGCTTGGAATGATATGCAGACTGATATTCTGCATATTGCAATCTATTTTTTCAAGTTCTGCTTTAACATGCTTGAGCATAGCCTCATCATCGACATTGATGTGCACCCTCTCGCCCTCGGCAAGGGTTTTGACGAAGAGATGATACGAGGGGTAGATGGTCTCAATCTTGCCCGGCCAGGAGTCGGGATTCTTGGGATAGGTGAGCCAAGTTGCCTCGTGGCGTGCCCATTCGGCGGGCATGAAAAAACCTTGTTCTTTGGGGGTCATTTTCAACTAAAAGTTAAGAGTTAAAAGGTTAAGAGTCAGTCGATATAGCGATTGAGAATGGGTTGATAAGAGTCGATGCGGCGGTCGCGGAAATAGGGCCAGTGGCGGCGGTAGTGGTCGGTCTCGTCGAGGTCAAGCTCTTCGACATGCAGGGCTTCCTCGAGGTGGGGAGCCTGATAGAGGATGCGTCCGAAAGCGTTGGTGATGAAGCTGCCACCCCAGAACTGCATGCCGCCCTCGAGACCAGTGCGGTTGACGCTCACCACAGGGACACCGTTGGCGACGGCGTGGCTGCGCTGGATGGTCTGCCAGGCGTCGTATTGCTCGCGGTTATCATGCTCATTCTGACGCACATCCCAACCAATGGCAGTGGGATAGAAGAGAATCTGCGCGCCCATGAGAGCGGTGATGCGGGAGGCTTCGGGGTACCACTGGTCCCAGCAGATGAGCACGCCGATGGTTGCGAACTTGGTCTTGAAAACCTTGTAGCCGAGGTCTCCCGGGGTGAAGTAGAACTTCTCGTAATAGCCAGGGTCGTCGGGGATGTGCATCTTGCGGTATTTGCCGAGGTAGGAGCCGTCGGCATCGATGACTGCCGTGGTGTTATGGTACAGTCCCTCAGCGCGTTTCTCGAACATGGAGCAGACTATCACGACGCCAAGTTCCTTGGCGAGGGCCATGAAATGGCGGGTGGTGGGACCGTCGGGGATGGGCTCGGCGAGTGCGAAATTCTGATAGCGCTCCTCGTCGCAAAAATAGAGCGAAGCAAAAAGCTCCTGGAGACATATGATCTGGGCGCCGTCGGCAGCCAACTGCCGTACTTTTTCTGTGTAGCGCTCAATGTTTTGTGATTTGTTTTCGACGCAGCTCATCTGCGCAATTCCCACTTTTACTTTCATCTTTTTTCGCGTGTTTGAGGGTGCAAAAATACAAAAAAATGGCGACATGGGAAAATAATTTTGCCAAAAGCAATAAAAGAGGCGCGGCGCCGTTATGGGAAAGAATGAAGAAGAAACTGAGCATACTCGGATGCCTGCTTGCGGCGGGGCTGTGCGCCCTAGCGCAGGGGAGCCTGGAGAAGGGACTCAGTGCCGACGCCAAAGGACTCAACGAGCTGGCAGAGAAGTACTACCGCGAGGCCGTGGACACCAATGCGCAGGCACGCCTGCGGCTGGGATTGCTGCTGGAACGCAAGGAGCACTTCAAAGAAGCCTCGCAATGGCTTGCCAAAAGCGACAGCAGCACGCTGGCAATGACACACTTGGCAGTATGCCTGGCGGAGCAGTACCGGTGGCCGGAAGCGCGACGTGCCGCCGAGATAGCCATCGAGAGCGCCGGTAGCCACGACAGTCTGCTGCGTGCCTCAGCCATGGCGACCCTCGCACTGACCTACTGCACCGACGAGAACTACACCAACGCCCTCAGTTGGGCACACAAGGCACAGCGAGAGGACCCCAAATCGGCAAGGGCGCATAACGTAGTGGGAATCATCAGCTTTTACAAAGGCAACGAAAACGAAGCCATTCAGAGCTTCAAGAAAGCCCTGCAAGTGGACCCGAAAAACATCGACGCATACTTCAACCTGGGAACCGTCTACTGCTACCGGAACCGTTATGAGCTGGCAATCAGCACCCTTAAGAACGGACTGAAAGTAGAACGGAACTCCATCAAACTCATCTACTGCCTCGGCTGGGCCTACCTGCTGAAAGGCGAGAAAGAGCATGCCATCGAATGCCTGGAGACGGTGATTCGCTACGACAGCAGCTACGTGAATGCCTACAACCGCCTGGGAGACATCCATTATGGGAATGCCGACTACAACCAGGCCATTGCCTGCTACCGCAAAGCCAGCCAGATAGCCCCCACCCTCAGCGAGCCCTACCGCCTGATGGGACGCACCTACGCCGAGAAGGGCGAATTCGGGAAAGCGCTGAGAAACTACCAGAAGGCAGTGGAAATCAACAAAAAAGACGCCGAGACCTACTGCAAGATAGCCGAACTCTACGCCAAGCAGAAGCAACCCAAACGCGAGCAGGCGAACTACAAGCGTGCCGCCAAACTGGGGCATGCCGAAGCGCAGAAATGGTGCACCCAACGAGGCATAGCCTATTGACAACAATAATATATATAATGTACAATATAAAATATTATTTGGACAAAGTATCGCAGATCTTCGCCGAAGAGAAATTCTGTGCCGAACCTGCGGAATTGTATGACCCCATAGACTACACGCTGCGGCTTGGCGGCAAACGCATCCGCCCTACCCTGCTGCTGGCAGCCAACGGCATGTTTGGCGGCGACGAGAGTCTGGTGCGTGACGCAGCCCTTGGCATCGAGACCTTCCACAACTTCACCCTTCTGCACGACGACCTGATGGACCGTTCGCCCCTGCGCCGCGGACAGCCCACGGTCTATGCCAAATGGGACGAGAACACCGCCATATTGAGCGGCGACACCATGTTCGCCCTTGCCTGGCGCTATTTCCTGCGACAACCGACTCCGCGCCTGCGTGACATTCTGAACTGCTTCAACGAAACCGCCATCGAGGTGTGCGAGGGACAGCAGTACGACATGAACTTCGAGAGACGCAGCGACGTCACCATCGACGAATACATGATGATGATTAGAAAGAAAACGGCGGTGCTGCTTGCCGGAGCGCTGAAGATTGGCGCCCTCTATGCAGGTGCCCCTGATGGGGAGACTGAGAAGCTCTACCGTTTCGGCATCCACATGGGGCTTGCCTTCCAACTGCAGGACGACCTGCTCGACGGCTACGGCGACACGGCAGTATTCGGCAAAAAGACCGGGCAGGACATCCGTGACAACAAGAAAACTTACCTGCCATTGAGAGCCATGCAACTGTGCAACGCCAGCCAACGGCAACGCCTTGCCGACTTCTTTGGCGGAAAAGTCGACGACGAAGAGGAGAAAGTGCGCCAGGTGCTTGCCCTCTACGAGGAAATCCATTTAAAACCGGAAATCGAGAAAGCCATTGCAGAGGAGTTTGCGAAAAGCATCCGCACGCTGGATGAAATCAAGGTTGATGAGGAGAAGAAAACACCCCTCCGGGAGATGCTCGAAACGTTAAATGGACGAAAAAAATGACTTTTTTTGGTTAGTTTAAAAAATTGGTGTATATTTGCAAATAATTGGCAGACAACGAAATTTAAATAAACAATTAATAATCAACACACTAACACATTATGAAAAAAGTAATCGCTTTGATGTCAATAGTAGGTTTATTGACATTTGCCAACTTCAACGGCGTGATGGCCCAGGATGCCGCCAACGCTGAAGCCACCGAACAGGTAGCCGCCACCACCGACAGCGCTGCCGCCGAGGCCGTCGAGGCTGAAGCCACCGCTGAGGAGACCGCCGCTGCTCCCGTCGACGACACCAAGTCGTTCCACCAGGTGCTGAAAGAGAAGTACATCCAGGGTGGTGCCGGTTGGATGACCCCCGTGCTCCTCTGCCTTATCTTCGGTATGGCTCTGATTATCGAGCGTATCCTTTACCTGAACATGGCCACAACCAACGTCAAGAAACTCCTCGACGGCATTGAGGAGAACGTCAAGGGCGGCAACTACGAGGGTGCCAAAGAGCTCTGCCGCAACACCCGCGGTCCCGTTGCCAGCATCTTCTACCAGGGTCTTGACCGTATGGATCAGGGTCTTGAGAACGTTGAGAAGGCTGTCACCAGCTACGGTGGTGTCCAGATGGCCCGCCTTGAGAACAACCTCACCTGGATTGGCCTGTTCATCGCCCTTGCTCCTTCCTTCGGATTCCTTGGCACCGTTGTCGGTATGGTGCAGGCCTTCGATGACATCGAAGTCGCTGGTGATATCAGCCCGACCGTCGTTGCTGGCGGTATGAAAGTGGCTCTGTTGACCACCATCTTCGGTCTCGTTGTCGCTATCATCCTTCAGATTTTCTACAACTACATCCTCACCAAGATCGAGAGCCTTGTCGACCAGATGGAAGACGGTAGCATCTCCTTCATGGACATCCTCGTGAAGTACCACAAATAATGGTTCCGATTCCTAAAATTTAGGAATTAGATTAGGAGTTAAACCCTTAAACTTAAACTAAAAAAAAGAACCATTATGAAAGAGATAACCGATAAACTCATCACCTATGTTGGTTTAGGCGTTGCCCTCGTGTGCCTTGTGCTCGCGATCCTCTTCGCCATGGCCAACGGCAGCGATGTGAAAACCCTCGACATGGTTCAGAAAGGTGGTCTGTTTGACACCATCTACTGGATTCTCATGGCCCTGGTGTGCATTTCCATCGTCGCCATCATCATCTTCCTGTGCATCAAACTTGCCGACCGCTTCAAGAATGTCCCCGGTTATGCCAAGAAGTTCTTCATCATCCTTGGTGTTGCCATCGTTGTTTGCGCCGCCAGCTTCCTGCTTGCCAAAGGCAACGACGTAACCCTGGCCCTGATGGAGAAAAACGACATTACTGAAGGCACCTCCAAACTCATCGGTGCCGCATGTATCCTTGTCTACTTCCTTGTGGGCGGTGCAGCATGCTGCATTATCTACTCCGAAGTTGCCAAATCGCTTAAAAAGAAATAAGGTATGGCTAGAAAAACTCCTGGACTGAACACAAGCTCGATGTCCGATATCTCGTTCCTGTTGCTGGCCTTCTTCCTGATGGTCTCCAACATCAACAGCGATATGGGTATCGCGCGCAAGCTCCCGCCTCCCCTGCCGGAGAATGTCGATCCGCCAGAAGTTCGCGAGCGCAATATCTTCGTTGTGATGGTCAACAAAGACGACCGGTTGCTCTTTAACACGGAGTACGGTCGCATCGAAGACTTGAAGGACCGTGCCAAGGAATTCCTCGGCAACCCCAACAACGACATCCACATGCCAGAAAAGACTCCCACTGATATTCCAGGTCTCGGCACTTACGATGTCTCGAAAGGCGTTATCTCGCTCCGCAACGACCGTGGTACATCCTACGACATGTACCTGCAGGTGCAGAACGAACTTACCGCCGCCATCAACGAAATGCGCGACGAACTGTCCACTACCCGTTTCGGCAAAAAATATGTCGACCTTAACGAAACCCAACGCAAAGCCGTAGAGCAGGCCATCCCGATGGCCATCTCCGAGGCCGAGCCCACAAAGATTGGAGGTAAATAATGGCACGTTTTACAGGTAAGAAAGCTAAAGAAACGCCCGCCCTCAACATGGGATCAATGAGCGATATTATCTTCATGCTTCTGTTCTTCTTCATGGTTATCACCACCATGCGCGAGAGCTCCCTCTACGTGAAGATTATTCCTCCCCAGGGTTCCGAAGTCACCAAACTGGAAAAGAAGAGCCTCGTGAGCTACATCAACGTCGGTGTGCCTCTGCCCGACCAGCAGAAGAAATACGGTACCGAACCCCGTATCCAGCTCAACGACCAGATTTCTGAGGTGTCTGATCTCATCACCTTCGTCGAACAAGAGCGCCAGCAGCGTTCCGAAGCCGACCGCCCCTTCATCACCACAGCCATCAAGGCTGACAAACAGGTGCGCATGGGTATGGTGTCAGACATCAAGCAGGAGCTCCGCAAAGCCGGTGCACTGAAAATCTTCTACAATGCCAGCAAAGGCTCCCGCAGATAAAACGGTGTAGCCTACCCTACTAAAGAAAGCCACTCCTTACGGGGTGGCTTTCATATTTTTTTTATAAAAGGGATCTATCTGTTTCCCGTCATGCGTCGAAAGAAGAAGACCAATGCGACAATCATCAACGCCATGACACCAACAATGACCCAGAAGGCTGTGGTGCTGGTAAGGAACGGGAATTCGACATTCATGCCGAACAAACTCGCCACCACCGTCAAGGGGAGCATGATGGTCGAGAAATAGGTCAGCACACGCATAATGTCGTTGGTGCGGTTGGTCAACAAAGAATCAAACGTCTGAGAGAGACCCTCAATCAACTCACCGTAATCTTCGATGGAGTCGAACATTTTCTGGTACTGGTCCAGGATATTGCCCCAGTAGTCTTCCATATCGATAACCTCCGGGTCAACAAAACCTTTGATACCACCACTCTCAAACATGTGCAACACTCGCAGTTGGGGTTTAAATGTGGTGTTCAGCAGAATTGTGTTGCGCCGCGTCACTGAAATCTGTTCGATAATGCTGCGGGCACGCTTGTTGAAGATATCATAGTTGATAAGGTCCACTTCAGAACCTACGCGCTGCACCAAAGTATTGGTCTCAAGCATGAGACGGTTGAGAATGTGGTATAGCAACTGATCGCTCGAGGCCATCATTTCCTGTGTCTCCTCGTCGCCGTCCTGAAGATCTTCCTGAATCTCATCAAAAAACTTCTTTACCACCCAATGAGCCTTGCCCACAGTGATAATATAGTCACGACCCCAAAAGATTTTCACTTCACGGATACGGATGAATTTATTTCCTTTGTCAAAATAGGGGAAATGAAGAATAAGGAAATAATAGTCGTCGTACTCGTCAATTTTAGGACGCTGGTTTGTCCCGCGACAGTCTTCGATATCAAGGGGGTGGAACTGATAATCTTCCAGAAGCAGACGGTAATCGTCCTCACTTGGGTTCGTGATGTCAAGCCATTTTATCGACTTAAATTGGATTGTCTCAATCATGATTGCACCTCCTTGAAATTTGAAAACCAGCGGTCTACATTCGAGTAACAGTTTGTGTTTGAATTGCAAAGATAAGAAAAAAAGTGGAAATGGCTGCGCTGTTGAAAAATATTTTTTGCCAATAAGAAAAAAAAGGCTACTTTTGTACGATTATATCCAGCATGTGTTGGACGTATAAGTATTTGATAATATTAAAAATATAAAAATAATATGGACATTACAGGAAGACTAATTCAGTTGTTGCCCGACGTAGAGGGCGATTCTCCCCGCGGTCACTGGGTGCGCGGAGGTTTTGTGATTGAGACCGATGGTGAATATCCTCGCAAAGTGGCGTTCACTGCATTTGGTGAAGAGCGCGTAGCGATGGCGAAGAACATTCCCATGGGTTCTCCCGTGCAAGTGACATTCAATCCCGAGAGTCGTGAATTCAATGAAAAATGGTACACTGATCTCCGTGCCTCACGAATCCAACCATTTGTCCCCGGTCAGATGCCCACAACAGCAGCTGGATACGCCTGGACGGGTGCAGCTCCTGCCCCTGCAGCGGCTCCCGCAAGCACACCGGCAGCACCTACTCCCGCGACAACCCAAGACCAGCCCGCCAACTTCGCCACACCTCCAGTCATGGAGTCCAACCCCGACGACGACCTACCATTCTAATCTAAACAGGATAATTTGCCGTGGAGAGCAAGCAGGAGGTCAGAAAACGTATCCGTGTGCTGAAACGCGAATTGACGCTGGAGCAAAAAATGCAGCGTTCAGAGCCCATCATGCACAAAGTAGAAGCACTGCCAGCTTTCGAAATGGCACACACCGTGCTGCTCTACTGGTCGATGGACGACGAAGTGCAAACTCATGCCTTTGTCAACAAATGGTACAAAGGCAAGACGTTACTACTGCCCTGCGTACAAGGTAACGATTTGGTTTTGAGGCAATACTCGGGTCCCGAATGCATGGTCGCAGGTGAGCAATTTGGAATCGGAGAACCGGACGCCAGCCTACCTGCATTCACAGCACTGGAAAACATTGATCTTATCATTGTACCAGGGGTAGCGTTCGACCATTCATGCAACCGCATGGGTCGCGGCCGTGGTTTCTACGACCGTCTACTAAAGAGCACACCACATGCCGTCAAAGTGGGCGTGGCGTTCAGTTTTCAAATACTCGACTCCATTCCTACAGAACCTTTTGATGTTAAAATGGACCATGTAATCAGCGAATAAGCCATGCCGTTCTTCTACACTCCTAAACCGCGCCAGTTTCACTACCAGCCACGCTTCTACGATCCAGAAAAAGAGCGCTGGGAAGCGTTGAAAATGAAATATGCGATTGAGCACGGTTCTCTCTCGGAGCCTGATTCAGGAAAATCAGAAATCCTTGACAACAATGGGGCGCCTGACGATGCTGACCTTGCCTATTTTGAACGTCGTGTGCGTGAAATAGAGCATCGCGAGCGGCACAGCAAAGGTGGTTTGACTTGGAAGGACATGTTCCGCAAACGAGAGATGCCAACCTTCAAATATCAACCCCGCTTCAGTTCCGATTCCCAACCCAAGGAAATCCAAGGTACTGGCGAGCACATTGCAGCTTTCAAAAAACGCAATCTCAAAATCAAACGGCGCTACGACATTGCTGACAAAGACTACATGAAGCCTATGCCAGCAGGACGTATCATGCTTTACACCCTACTGGTCTGCATGTTGCTTTACTGGATACTTTTTTGAATCCGAAAGACGAAAAGAAAAACAAAAAAAATGCTTATTGAAGTACTAAAATCGAAAATCCACCGTGTGACAGTGACTGAAGCCGACCTTGATTATATCGGCAGCATCACCATTGACGAAGCGCTGTTGGAAGCCAGCGGCATCATTGAAAACGAGAAGGTGGAGATATACAACATTACCAACGGCGAGCGCTTTGCCACCTATGCTATCCGTGGCGAACGTGGCAGCGGTGTCATTGGCATCAATGGTGCCGCAGCCCATAAAGCACATGTAGGTGACCTGCTTATCATCGCTGCATATGCACAGATGGACTTTGAAGAGGCCAAACAGTGGCATCCCACTGTTATCTTTCCCAAAAACAACCAAGTATGAGCAATCCGCAGGCAGTAACCAGTAGCACGAAACGCAATTGGAAAGATGTCGCACGCATGGCACTCTTTCTGGGTATTGGCTGTTTCTTCATCTACTGGTTTCTGCTAAAACTCGACGGTGAACAGAAAAGAGCCATCTGGCAGTCATTTCTCGAAGCCGACTGGATGTGGGTGGCGGTGTGTGTGCTCTGCAGCCTACTGAGCCATCTGCTGCGTGCACTCCGTTGGCAACTTCTATTCAAACCCATCGGCTATCATCCTGGACTCAATAATACTTTCGGTTCCGTCATTGTCGCCTACCTTGGAAACCTTGCCTTTCCCCGTGCAGGAGAAGTCATGCGATGCGCCACGCTCCGTAGTAGTGAAAGAATTCCTGTTGAGAAATCACTTGGAACTGTGGTAACAGAACGTATTATCGATCTTGTTGCGTTTGCTTTGGTAATAGTCATCGGAATGTTCGCCATGTTCGGGCAAGCAAAAGACTGGCTTTACGACACACTCTCCCAGAAATTCAGCAGTTTGCCCAATATGACAATGATTGTCTGCACACTTGTAGCTTTAGCAATTATTATACTTGCTCTCTACAAGTTTTTCTGGAAAAGACTCCTTCACATCGGCATTTTCCAAAAGATCAATAACCTAGCTCTTGGAGTGATTGATGGGGTAAAAAGTGTTTTCCACATGGGTGCCAAGAACACATTGCTCTTTTTAATATATAGTGTCACAATCTATCTGCTCTACATTCTTGGAGGACTGGTTATTTTCCATGCTTTCAGCGAAACCTCATGGCTGAGTTTTCGTGCTGCCTTTGTGGTATACCTTTTCGGTTCGGTTGGAATGACCTTCTCGCAAGGGGGCATCGGAGTATACCCTGTTTTAGTGCAGATGGCTCTCGCCATCTATGGCATCTCAATGGAAGTCGGTACCGCCTGTGGATGGCTTCTTTGGGGGGCGCAGCAAACCACAGTGATTGTCGTGGGTGGCTCCTATCTGATTTATTTCAGCATAAAAAAACGAAAAAACAATCAACAATAGTATTATGGAAAAGACACGCTGCCTAATTATTGGTTCCGGTCCTGCAGGCTACACCACAGGTATCTATACTGGTCGTGCCGACCTTAAGCCTCTTCTTTACGAGGGTGAGCAACCCGGCGGTCAGTTGACCATCACAACTGAAATAGAAAATTTTCCTGGCTACCCTGATGGTATCAGCGGAACGTCCATGATGGATGACCTGCGACGTCAGGCTGAGCGTTTCGGCTGCGACATCCGTCGTGGATACATTGTTGACTGCGACTTCAGCCACCGCCCATTCCACCTCAAAGACGACCATGGCAATGAGATAGAAGCAGAGACCGTTGTTATCGCCACCGGCGCCAGTGCCAAATGGATTGGTCTCGAAAGCGAGAAACAATTCTATGGGCAAGGGGTCTCGGCCTGTGCTACCTGTGATGGTTATTTCTATAAAAATCAAGTAGTTGCCGTGGTTGGAGGAGGAGACACTGCCTGTGAGGAGGCAAATTATCTCGCCAGTCTTTGCACCAAAGTCTATTTGGTCCATCGACGCAATGAGCTCCGTGCATCAAAAGCCATGCAACATCGCGTGCTCAACAATCCAAAAATTGAGATGCTCTGGAATAGCCGTATCAGCCGAATTTTAGGCACAGACTTAGATGGTGTCACTGGTATCGAGCTTGAAGACACTCAAACAGGGGCAAAAAGTGAGCGAGAAGTTACGGGTGTCTTTGTAGCCATCGGACATCAGCCCAATACAGCCTTTCTCAAAGGACAGGTAGAACTCGACGAACAAGGTTACATAAAAGTTGATAATCCATCAAGTGCCACTAACATACCTGGTGTTTTTGCCGCTGGTGACGTATGCGATCCTAACTACCGACAAGCCATTGTGGCTGCAGGCAAAGGATGTGTGGCAGGAATGGACGTCGAACGTTTTCTGCAAAGCAACTAAAGATGAAAAGGCTGACATTGACAGTACTGCTTGTATTGCTCACCTGTTCTTTGCAGGCACAAAGCCGCAGAGGTGTCAAGAACACTAGTGCTGTCAACACAGAAGCCAATGCGAACCAGGCTGTCGACACATCTGCAGCCAAAGGGTTGATTTACAATGTCGAGATACCGGACTCCGTGCTCCGTCGCAAAGTCTTTTTCTTCTCCTATCATCCTAACGAGGTAAAAATAGGAGAACTTTGGAGTCCATTCCTTGATCCCACAGGAGCACAATTCAACGACCCTCTAGATGCGCTGAACGGAAACTATTATCTCGGCAAAGGGGTGGTGGGACACCCACATCTCGCCCTCTATCCCACCCCAGCTCAGGGTCTTTTCTATCGCATGCAACCTGACGAGAACATTGTCTATGCCAAACGCCCAGAAAATGTACGCCTCTACCAGACAATGACTCCATACACCAGCCTTTCCTACGGTAGTTCACTGAAGAAGGATTACACTCTCCACCTCACCCACACACAAAATATCCTGCCGGGATGGAATATTGCCGCCGACTACCAGTTGATATGTCCTGAGGGCGTTTTTTCCAACTCGGCAGCGAAAAACCATTACCTCGACTTCAGCACCAATTATTTCTCTCGCGATGCGCGATTGCAAGCCGTACTCGGTCTAATAATGGAATCCTACACCATAGGTGAAAATGGGGGTCTGCAGAATGACAGTTACTTCACCGACGGTGGCATTTCGAACTTCGCTGGTCTGCCAGTAAATATCACCGACAGCAGTTCGCGTCACGAACGTCGTAACCTCTACGGTCGGGTGAGCTACAATATGGTACGCCAGTTTGAGTACTACCGATATCGCGACTCTATAGTTGCCGTCAGCGACACGCTGCAACACGACAGTATCTGGTTTGACACCATCCAACTTACCGACACGATTCGTGTTACCAAACCCCACATTCTGAATCCAGGTGTCTTCGGTGTTGAAGGCGGATACGACCACCATCGGCGCTGGTTCGCCTACAATGAAGAATTCCTCAACCAACATACAACCCTTTTCTGGACCAATGACGCATACGCCGACCATAGATGGCGCAACCCTTTGAAGATCAAAATCGGTCTACGCCAGGAGCATCTTAAAATGCATACCCTAAACGCCACCCTTTCATCAACGGTACGTTTCAGTCCTTTCGTCCGATTGGAGACAACTATGGGGCGCTCCTTAATCAAAGGCGAAGCTGAGATGGGAAATGCCCTGTCTGGTTTTAGCCAACTCCGAAACGTCAAATCCGACTATCTTTTTGCTGGCAGTTATACGTTCGCATTCGATACAACACGACACACATTACTGTCGATTGGAGCCATCATACAGCAGAAAATGCCCGATCTTCGAATACTTTATGACGCCGGATACTCACTTCGCCCAATCAAAACCGAGCATTTTGAACTGAAATTCCTATACAACCGTAGCCACTATGATGATCAGGGATTGCCAATGGTTGACATTGGTCTTCGTGCATCGCACCTGAGTCACAACAATTGGTATGATTCTACACTTGCTGTAGTTCAAGGAAATAACGACTTTTGGATTTACCAGGCTTCGCTCACTCTCCGCCTCGCATGGAGATGGCTACATTTCGATATGCAGCAACTTCTGCAGTACACCACCGATAGCCTGCAGATGCCCGTTCCTCTATGGGCAAGCAAGAATAGCCTTTATGTCGATTTCGTACTGATTAAAAATGCATTACGTGTACAAATCGGAGGTGATTTGCGATACCATTCCGCCTTTTATTCCGATACCTACGACCCCTATACAGGACTCTTTGTGCGTCAGAACGATGTAAAAGTTGGCGATTATATTTGGGCAGACCTTTTTATCAATTTGCAGGTGAAACGCGCCACCATTTATCTGAAAGCCGGACACATCAACACTATTTGGGACAAATCGCGGAACTACTTCCTTCTACCTCACTACCCAGGACAAAAATTCGGTCTCTATTGGGGTATCACCTGGCATTTCTTTGATTGACAACCCAAAAAGACAAACAATATGAAACGACTGATTTTCGCAACTAACAACAAACACAAAGTTGAAGAAGTGAAAGCCGCGCTACAGGGATACGTCGAAATCGTCAGTCTTGCAGAAGCTGGTCTCTCTGGTGAGATTCCAGAAACCGCCGACACCCTGCAGGGGAATGCATTGCAAAAGGCACAATGGGTGTGGGACAGGACACATACCGATTGTTTTGCCGATGACACTGGATTGGAAGTTGACGCTCTCGGTGGTGCTCCTGGGGTCTATTCTGCCCGCTATGCCGGTGAACATTGTTCGTTTGACGACAATATAAACAAACTGCTTGCAGCACTTGATGGGCAAGCTAATCGTTGCGCCGACTTCCGGACTGTCATCTGTCTAATAGAGAATGGCGAAAAAAAATATTTTGAAGGACGTGTGGACGGTCAAATTCTCACCGAGCGACATACCAACGGAGAAGGATTCGGATATGACCCCATTTTCATGCCCAACCGTTTCGCCGTCAGTTTTGCTGAAATGCCTTTGGAGGTAAAAAACAGCATTAGTCATCGCGGTCTTGCTGTCGCCAAGTTGAAAGAATACCTGTCAAAATGAAACGCGTATATCCATTAACCATCCAAAGCGGGATGTCGCAAAGCGAAAGTTACATCCTTATGCTTCTTGAACCCGAAAGTGGCATTCAAATTCCGATCTTCATAGGTGGATACGAGGCGCAAAGCATTCTCGTTGCCAAAGAGACAATAAAAACTCGTCGACCCATGACCCACGAACTCATTGCCCACATTATGGATGAATATGGACTAAGCGTTGAACAGATCACCATTGACCGAATGATTGACGGCATCTTTTATGCCACCCTTCATGTAAGCGATGGATTTTCCTCCAAAACTTTCGACTGCCGTTCAACGGATGCCATCACTCTTGCACTTCTTGGCGACAAACCCATCATGATATCGGAAGAGGTAATTGAGGAAACTGGTGTAATGATAGATAACAATACACTGAAAAACGATACCGCGAAAAGCCTTGAGGAATTGGAAGAGCAGCTGCGTACCTATGAGGAAAACGAAGAGTATGAACGGGCAGCCGAAATTCAGGAAAAAATCAATAAAATAAAAGAAAACCTATGAACTACGACGACACAGCCAATTATTTGCTTGAGCGCATTTCCGCGACAGGACACCCTATCCCCAAAGTTGCTGTGGTCCTCGGAAGTGGTCTCGGAAAACTTGGCGAAATGATTGAGAATCCCTTGATAATCCCATATTGCGAGATTCCTCATTTCAAAGTTTCTACCGCCATTGGTCACAAGGGAAATATCATAGTAGGAACGTTGAGTGGCAAAGAAATAATGGTAATGCAAGGACGTTTCCACTATTACGAAGGTTATTCGATGGACGAGATAACCTATCCTGTGCGTGTCTTTGCACGCATGGGGATACAATGCTTTTTAGTGAGCAATGCTGCCGGTGCCGTCAATCCCGACTATAACGTTGGCGATTTAATGCTCATCTCCGACCACATCAACTTCATGCCAAACCCCTTAGTTGGACCAAACAGAGAGGAATTCGGACCCAGATTCCCTGATATGACCGAAGTATATAGCCCGCGTATGAGAAAAATAGCCCACGAAGAGGCCCACAATTTAGGCATCTACCTCCGGGAAGGTGTTTATGTGGCAGGCACAGGCCCCACTTACGAAACCCCAGCCGAGTATCGCATGTACCGTACTCTCGGCGCTGACGCCTGTGGCATGTCAACCATACCCGAAGTGATTGTGGCTCGCCATTGTGGCATGGAAATTTTCGGCATCAGTGTAATCACCAATCAGTCAAGCGATCTCGGGAATGGCATTGTGAACAATGGCGATGATGTTCTCCAAATGGCTGACAAAGCTGCAGATAAAATGAATAAGCTGTTTTCTCGGATTATCAACCGGATTTAATTCCCATGGCAAAATTCAAACAATACGTACTCCCCATAGCCATTCTCTTTGGTTTTCTGCTGCATAATTTATGCGTCAGTCTTTCTTTTCTTGTTCCCATTCTAATATTCACCATCCTCCTGCTCTCATTTGTCGCCGTAGACATTCGGCGTCTGCGCCCAACACTTTTCGATTTAGGACTCATTGTCTACCAAATAGTGGTCGGCGTCGGACTATTCCTGCTTCTCACACTCTTTGGTGTCAATAAAATCATTGCTGAAGGCGTTATGATGGGAGCCCTGACTCCTGTGGCGGCTTCCTCCACTGTGGTAGCCTGCATGCTGGGAGCCAACCGGGAACGGGTAACAACCTTCGCCATTGTTGGAAACATTTCCATGGCCGTTGTCACCCCTATAGTATTCACGCTTATCGGTGATCACCCCGAACTCTCCTTGAGTAATTCATACATGCTGATGATGGCAAAAATCGGCAGTGTTCTTGCGCTACCCTTTTTTATTGCACTCATACTTCAGATATGGCTGCCCAAAGTCAATGATGTGTTAGCCAAACGCACTAATTGGAGTTATTATGTCTGGGCAATAGCGCTTTTCCTAACTCTTGGACAAACCATTCATTACATTCTCACACGCGGAGAAGGACAATGGGGGAACATCATCTGGTTGAGTTCCTTATCGCTGTTGTTCTGCTTTTTCCAGTTTTGGTTTGGTCGGAAATATGGGCGCCATCACAACGACATTATTGGCGGAGCCCAGATGATGGGACAAAAGAACTCCGCCATGGGTATCTGGATGGTCAACACCTTCCTTTATTCTCCCCTTTCCTCCGTATTCATGGCCTTCTACAGCGTCTGGCAGAATCTATGGAACGCCTGGCAACTGGCCCACCTGAAAAAATAAAAAAAGAGAAATCATGATAAAAGCAGCATTCTTCGACATTGACGGTACTTTACTCAGTTTCTCCACCCACCGAGTTTCACCTGGGACAATACGTGCTTTTAACAAATTACATCAGGCTGGTGTCCGTACCTTTTTGTCGACCGGACGACCGGATGTATTGATACCTGAGATGCCAGTCGCTTTCGAGGCAAAAATAACCATGAACGGAGGTTTGGTTTTTACTCCGGAGAAGGTTCTTCTAAGCAATCCCATACGCGATAAAGAACTTCAAGCATGGCTTAATTTGGCAAGAGACAAGCATCTCTGTACCATGATATTCACAAAAGACAATATGTTTCTTGCACAACCTAACGAGATAGGACTAAAATTGCGCAACCAACTTGAGTTCGAGATGCCACCAGTGGTAGATATTGATGAGATGCGAGGACATACTGCCTACCAAATCATTGCCATAATGCCCGGTGAAATGGACAGCGCTGTAGGCGAACTACTTCCCCATTGCCGCCTACCACGATGGCACCCGTACTTCACTGACATCGTTTCGTTTGACAACAGCAAAGCACGCGGAATGGAAGCCATTTGCCATCACTACGGTATCCGACAGGAGGAAACAATTGCCTTCGGTGACGGAGCAAATGACATCGAAATGCTGGAATGGGCAAATATCGGCATCGCAATGGGAAACGCCGACGAGAAAGTCAAAAAACATGCCGACCTGATTACTACAGATGTCGACAACGAAGGCATAGAAAATGCAGTAAACAAGCTGTTATGAGCAATATACTTAAAGAAGAACTCGAAGAGACTTTACGACTTCTTGACAGCTATCAAGAACTTGCCGTCGACCAGATTGACGACCATAGTTTTATTGCCCGCGGAAACGGATTCTGTGACTCAAAATACAGTGACGACTTCCTACAACTTCAGATAGCTCAACTCACCGCACGTGCAGCAGACCTCAGAAAACAAATTGAAAAAAAATAATTATGTTGTACGAGATATTTCTTGCCCTCATTGTTGTCGGTTCATTAGTGATTGTCATTTCAGAAAATAGAAAACCTTACATTTCCCTTTTCTGGATACTCTTCATCACCCTCCTGCCAGGTGTGGGACTCCTGTTCTACCTCCTTCTCGGTAAAGACTATCGCAGTCGACGAGTCATCAAGGCAGACGAGTTAGCCTTGCTTGATACCCTACGCAACCAAGCCATTGGCAACAGCATTGAGAGCCATACACCCACCGAAAAATATCAGAAACTTGCCGACATGATGAAAGGGGCCAACGACACTCCCTTGATATCGGGCAACGAAGTACGCATCTTTACCGATTTCACCCCCATGTTCCAGTCAATGCTGGACGACATCGCTCGTGCCAAAACATTCATACACATACAATTCTATATCATTGAGAACGACGAAGTCGGACGTCAGTTAAGCAGTCTGCTCATTCGCAAAGCACAACAAGGCGTAGACGTGAGGCTCATGTTCGACAGTTGGGCAAACCTCCTTGTGCGCAACAACTACTATGAACACATGCGACGCGGCGGTATAAAAGTCCAATCCTTCCAAAAACTCATCCCCTCCATGTTCACCCGCGACGTCAACTGCCGCACACACCGTAAGATCGTTGTCATCGATGGACACACAGGCTACACCGGTGGCATGAACATAGCCCGCCGCTACCGCGACGGCATCAACCATGGAGCCTGGCGCGACACCCATGTCCGTATACAAGGCCCTGCCGTCAGCCAACTCGAAGTCTCCATCCTTGCCGACTGGCGTTTCTGCACCAAAGAACTGCTTGCCCACCCCAAATACTTCCCTCCCGTCCCCCCCTCCTCCAACCCCTCCATTCCGCCATCCACCTGCCAAATAGTCACCTCCGGCCCCATGGACGAATGGAACACCGTCATGCAGGGAATCGTCCAAGCCATTGCACAGAGCCGTCGCTACCTCTACCTCCAAACCCCCTACTTCATACCCACCCATCCCATACTCCTTGCCCTCCGCAATGCGGCGCTCGCAGGCGTCGACGTCCGCATCATGATGCCGTCTACCGCCGACCGGGGCGCCATAACACTCTATGCCTCTAAATCCTACTTCAGGGACATACTCCCTGCCGGAGTAAAAATATACCTCTACAACAAAGGATACCTCCACTCCAAGACCATGGTCTGCGACGACGACTTCCTAACCATCGGCTCCACCAATATCGACCCCCGAAGCCTGGAGCAGAACTTCGAAGTCAACGCCTTCATCTACGACCACGTGCTTGCCACCCGCCAACGCGACATATTCCTCGCGGACCAAGAGGAATGCACCCTTCTGGACCCCCAACAATGGCAAAAACGTCCCAACATCGAGAAATTCCTCGAATCATCCGCCCGCATCCTCACTCCCATCCTTTAAAACCATCGCCCTATCATCTTCTACAATGATAGGGCGTGGTAAGAAGTTCTATACTGGGAACAGGGGTCAATCCATTGTCAGGGTAATGCCGAATTTTATTGGGAAGAGGTCCTGGGTGTTGGAGCGCATGGTGCTCATGGTAGGAACCTGGAAGTAGACACCAATGCCTTCGTAGCTGAGGGTGGCACGGAGGTCGAGCTTGTAGGGGTTGATGTATTTGTTGACGCTTTGGTCGTAGTCAATGCGTTCCTCTAGGTCAGTGATATACTCGCGACGAAGACCTGTATGGCTGCCGCCCCAGTGGATGCCGGGGAGGGCGCTGAGGGTGAGGCTCCAGTCATGCCAAAGGTCGAAGCGGAAGGTGAGCGGGAGAACAACATAGCGCGTGTTGAGCCACGAAGTACAGGTTGCATCGCCGCCGTCGGTGAAAGTGTGCGGATTGGTGGCGGTATTAAACGTAATGTCTTTGCCCTCAAACTTGAACTTATCCCACTCAAGACCAAGGCCGACGTAGAATCCAAAGTGGCGGGTGCCGACAATGGGGTAGTTCACCGAAAGCTGGATATTGTTGAAGCTAGTGCGAATAGCAGCATCGCCCTCCACGCCCTCGAAGCCGTTGAACATGCCGGTGCCCCAGTTATGGAAGCCCCAGGCAAAGTTGAGGGCCACGTCGCGGTGGCGCCAGATGGATTTCTTCTTCTCTGGCATAGTTGTCGGGGGCGTGCTGATATCAATTTTTGCTTGCACGGCATCGGCAAACACCTTCCCTTGGGGACCTACCGGACGGACGGTGTCGCCGTCGCAGTAGTTCCAGTCCACCTGGGCAAACTTGTTGTCAGGATCGAAGGAGATGCTCTGTATCAAGTTTTCCTGGCCTGGCTCATAGATGGTTTTGATGCAGGCAATGCTGATGCGAGAGTAGTCGAATGACCCGATGTAATAATTGTGGTTGGCCTGGCGAATCTCGGAGTATATCATCGAGTGATCCTTGGCCTTGAGCGTAAGGCTAACAGCCCACATCGAGTCGGTAATGTTGCCACTGAAGGTGACGGTGGCATAGTCCTGGGTGTTGATGGTCAGCCGGTCGCGCTTGCCGAAGCTACCCACAAAGAGGAGGTTGGCGTGGTCCTCGACCTCGAAGGTCATGGAGCGGCCCGCGGGCAGGAGGAGGGTAACATCGGCATGGTTTTCCGAAATGGTCATGCGGTTGTTTTTTATCTTCGCCACCTGGTACTGGCTGGGGGACTGGAGCACCGTGGAGCCGTCGGTGGACTTCACCATGAGGCGAACAGTACCTTCGAGGCGTATCTCCTCCACATGGTCAGGCACCTGCTGAGTGTAGGTCTGCTGGGCGTGGGAGATTGAAAATTGAAAATTGATAATTGAAACTAGTGCTATCAAGGCTATCTTTTTCATAAGGCTGTCTGTTTTTAGAAGATGATACCGAATTTGACTGGGAACAATTCATCGCAGTTGCCTTTGAAGGCCGGGAGCATGGAGGTCTGGAAATAGACACCGACGGAGCGGTATTGCACGGCGATGCGGGCATCGAGCTTATAGGGAGCAATGTAGGGGTTGACGGAGAAGTCCTTGATGTTGGTCTCGTCGTCGCCACTGGTGATGTCGCGCCGGAGGCCCGTGTGACTGCCGCTCCAATGGAGACCGGGGATGGCAGCGAGACCAAGCTTCCAGTGGCGGCCAAGGTCGAACTTCACCTCAATGGGCATGATGACATAGCGCGTCAGCAGTCGGCTCTCGCTATTGGCCACGGTACCGTTGACAAAGTGGTAGGGCTCGGTGGTCTGGTCGAAATGGATGTCACCGCGGTGGAACTTGTATTTGTCCCACTCCAAGCCGAGGCCTGCATAGAGAGCCACACGGCGGGAATAAACAACGGGGTAGTTGAAGGTCAATATGATATGGTTGAAGGAAGTGCGCACGGCGGCATCGTCGTCGGTACTGGCAAAGCCGTTCAGGCGCTCCTTGCCCCAGTTATGGAAGCCCCAGGCGAAGTCGATATTGGGATTCCAAGTGCGACGATTGAGGCGCAGCTTTATCTTACGTGCCAGGTCGGCCACGTCGTCGGCATCAAGGTCACCGAGATCGTCAAGATCGAAGTCAATATCGTCATCGTTCTCAGCAAAGAAGCCTTCGGCCTCCTTGGGGTCGACGGTCTGCGGCAAACCAGGGTAGAGCCTATGTTTGATGTTGATGCTGGCATGTTCGCTTTGACTAACGTGACACAACTGTTCCTGATTTTCCGAATACGCCAGTTCGACGATGAATGCCTTCAACCGCGAGTTATCCTTGGCACTGAATCCATAGGCTTCCGCGACAACGCGACTCTTAACATTAACACGTGCCTCATCCTTAAGGGTAAACGACATCATTTTGGCACTGAGAGTGTCGGATATGCCCTCAAATGTCACCGTAGAGAGGTCGTTGACAATCAGATGGAATACATCTGGGTAATGGAAAGTACCCTGGAAGGTGACTTCGGAGTTGCCGCGAATATAAAAAGAGTTCACCTTGTCGGTACTTAGGTGGAGGCGAAGCTTATGGTCGCCAAAGAACTTCATGCTTTTGTCTTGAAAGCTGACACCTGCGTCGGCATTCATAATGCCATCCTCAATACCGCTGATGGTGTCGGAAACAATGACGACCTTACAGTCCTCAATGGTGAGAAGGATCACATCGTCGGGCAACGGCTGCACCTGCGCCTTAAGGGTCGGAGCAATCAGCAGCAAGGCCAAAGCCAATAGAAATCGGTTGTTTTTCATAATGACAACTATTTGATTTTACTTTTAATATTATCAATTTTTTCGCGCATAGGTTCCACGAAGTTCTCGGCAAGCTGACGGCTGTCGGGCAGGGCACGGCTGACCAAACGGCCTAAGGGACGATTGCTAAGACCATCGCGGTAGGCGTCGTTGGCTACCAGCAACATATCACCCCAGTCGGCAGAGCGGTCGTAGACGATGAGGCTCTCAGTCTCTACCGGCGCGGCTTTGGCAGAGCTGTCCTCAAAGACAATGAGCGTGCTGATTTCAACAATTTCGACAGAAAAAACGGGTTCCTCCTGAGTAAGGGTATCTCTAGTGCTAGATGCGCTAGAAATACTAGATGCACTAGAAATACTAGCAACACTAGGAGCACTGGCTTTCTTGATGGCTTTAATGTTCTTTGGTGCAGGTTGGACCTCAGTCGGCAATGGTCTTGCCTCAGCCACCAGTGGAGTCTCGACAGACTTGATGCTTCCCTTGGGTTCCATGGTTCCCATGCGGAGAGCCGGCATCATCAGCGCCACCACCAC
Organism: uncultured Bacteroidales bacterium; assembly: GCA_900317285.1. GTDB lineage: Bacteria > Bacteroidota > Bacteroidia > Bacteroidales > P3 > Colimorpha. The sequence continues at coordinate 24,630 of ONGA01000009.1, forward strand.
GGCAGCGGCAGCGCTCCAGCGCAGCAGGACTGGCCAGAGGGATTGAGTGTGCGGCTGTGGCGCAGCAGCGTACCGGACGCTCTCGTCACGCTCCAGACGCGGAGCCTCGCTGTAGAGCGCCAGCTCCTCGGCAGCCTCTGGATGGCTGGCGAGCCAGGTCTCCACAGCCTTGCACTCGGCGGCGGTGAGCTCGCCTTCGGCATAGCGCAGGAGCCACAACTCGTAGTTGTTGTTATCTATCGTTGTCATATCCCATTTGTTTCAGTTGTTTTCTCATATTTACCCGGGCACGGAAAAGGTAGACCTGCACCTGGGAGTCGCTGAGCGCGAGGGTCTCCCCTATCTCGGCGTAACTGTAGCCCTCGACATCGCGGAGCTGGAGGATGGCCCTCTGCACTTCGGGCAGCGCCTGGAGGCTGCGCTCTATGGCCTCGCGGAGGTCGAACCGCTCGTCGGGTTGCTGCAGGGTCTCCACCGTCGACTGCTCCTCGTGCATCCTTACCACCTTGCCGTGGCGTAAAGCCATCATCAGGCTGCGGTAGGCCGAACTGAGCAGGTAGCTCTTGCCTTTCTCACGCGGCACCTCCTCGCGGTGGCTCCAAAGGGCGGCCAAAGCCTCCTGCACGGCATCCTCACAATCGGGCCTACTCTGACAGCATCGCATCGCGAAGCGCATCGCATCGTCGGCCCACAGGCGCACTCCCTTGTTATATTCCTTGGCAGTCAAATGGCAGTTTTGTAGTCCCTTTACACCCAATAATTGCACAAAGGGGGTGAAATATTACACATAAAACGAAAAAAAAATGAAGAAATTATAATTTTTTTTTTGACGAATGAAAAAAAGTTCGTAATTTTGCACTCGCAAACCGATAGAAAAAGGTTTGCCGAGAAAGAAGCATTTTTCGCCTTATTCCTCAGATGTAAAACTGGACACTTTACATAATGAAAACGTGGAATAAAGGAATTGGAAATGCTCCATGTTGCGTGTATAGTATTCTATTGTCAATTCTATACCGTTTTGTGGAGCGACTCATTAAAACCTTTATTTTGTTTTCAAGGGAGTCCAGCCCTACATCTGAAAATAGGGGACACTAATGGATGGCTCCACTTTCTTCGTTGTATGAAACAACGGTATGGACAACAAAAAATATAAAATAAACGTAATAGCCTTATGCTTTCTCTTGTGGGCACATGGTTATGCCATGGGACAGGTGGAACAAAACAACCATGGTGCCGCAGCCCGCGACTACATACGGATATACCAAAAGTACCTAAGTGGGCTGAAAGCATCACACTGTCCAATGTATCCTACCTGTTCACAATACGGCATGATGGTTTTTTCCGACCATTCTTTTGCAAAAGCAATGGTGCATACTGCAGACAGATTACTCCGTTGTGGTAATCACGCAGATTTCTATCCAAAAATAACCGAGGGAACTCCTGCAGGTCAATTGCTAGACTATCCACCCAGTCGGGATGTACCCGCCAATATAATAACGACCTCAGCCCCCACTGTCGCCGCTGAAACTATCATACCGACCGATTCCACGCAAAATGCTGTCCAATTCATTAATCATCTTATCAACCAACATATATACGCAAGCGCACTATTAGAAATCGAACGTTTATTATACTACGATACAGCATTTTTAGATGTTCCGGAACTGTATTTAGATAAAATGCGTTGCTACGAAGGATTAAAACGCTATTCAGAAGGTTTGCTCTTTTTCGAACAAAGTATTCCAGTTACCCTCAAAGCTAACAATAAAATAGTCTATATGGCAGCACATTTGTACAATCTGGTTGGCGACTACACAAAGTCCATCAGTTTGTATCAACAATCATCCGTGCTTAAAGACAGCAATGATGTACATCCATTCACGGAGTTAGCTGTTTTATATGCAAGAGAAGAATTATTTGACAAATCCCGTAGCGCACTGGAATGCAAGTTGGAAATTGACAAAAACCATAAGAGTTACGAGAATAGTGTTTCCGTACTCGCAAAAATGGAGAAGTTCAAATACAAAAATCCAACTACCGCAATGCTTCTCAGCATTGTCCCCGGTATTGGTTATCTATACACATGTACACCAAAGAATGCAATAGTCTCTATTATAGTTAATAGTCTTCTGGCCTACACCGTATATACATCACTGAAAGTCCACAACTGGGGCCTCGGTATCATCATGGGTGTATTTTCAGTATCATTCTATGGAGGAAACATTGTTGGTTCTGGAGTAAGTGCCAAACGATACAATGAGAAAATCAAAAACGATGCTATCGCAGAATTGAAACATCTCAATCCTTTTTATTATTAATTTTTTAAATTCAAACAATTATGTTACACAAAATCCTTAAGAATGCACAGGTAGTCCTCGCTGTTGCTGCAACAGCTATTTTGTTCATGTCGCCGTTATCGTCATCGGCACAAGACACGAAAGAATATGTTGTCAGGGCTGGTACCCCCATCGAGGTGGCCACAACGTATGAAATCACATCGAAAGACCATCCCCTTGGTACAATCGTTGACCTTAAACTACTTAATCCTGTACAAGTCAAGGGAGAAGTTGTAATTCCTGCAGGAACTATTGTTAAAGGGAAAGTTACACAATGCAAAAAAAGCAAAATATTTGGCAATCCCGGATTCATTGCCATTGATGCCAACACAATTACAGCTGCCGACGGAACACTGGTCCCAATTTCAGGCGTCACATTTCGAAACGATGGAAAGAGTAGATTAGGATGGTCTCTTGTGGGTACAGTCTGTTGTCTCTTTGGTTTTCTGATTCACGGTGCACAAGGCGTAATTCCTGCAGGAACACAGATGTCAGGAAATGTTATGGCGAATACAACTATCACATTGTAAAACATCGTTGTTTTTTTTCTGTCAGTATTTCTTGTCCTGATTATTGTAATGCGGTATCAACGTATACTTCTCTTGCTTTTACTCATCTTTTCTGGTCTTTTTTCCCAGACATACGGCCAATTAAGAAACCTGCATGTAAAGAAATACGATGTGATATCGTACAATGCCTTTTCGGGAAAGCTGAATTTGAGCCTGACAATAAAGAACGACTCTACAGATTTCATCATAAGAAGTTTCACTGGACTGGTCTATCAAAACAAGCAACCTCTCGTGAAAATCACATCGGCAAGCCTGTATATTCCCCAAGGCTTGTCAACTATCGGAGCGGTATGTACTGTTAAAAGATGTAAAGGAGTTTCCTTTTTCCGACTGGTCCAGTGTCTCTTTCCTTTTAATCTTTGTGATTTCACTGTGGATGTATCCATTGCCGTACAATACCCTCTTTCTGATATACAGATGAAAGAACAAAAGGGTATTTCATTTAGTTCTTATGTTGATATCAACGAATAGTCTTCCTTATGAGAAGAATCATTATGTTTCTGCTGTTGTCAGCTGCATTTACATGTCATGCACAAGAAACCGCTGAAGCCTTGATTATCTCTAAAAATGGAAATATCATCGCACAAAGGGATTGCACCGTAGAAGAAATAGCCTTGTTTCTCAATACTACAAACCAGATTGTTGAACAGGCCCTTCCTGATGATACAATAGTAGTATTGCGACAAGGGGACAGCATCCAAGCGGATTACGGACGAGAACTTGTTCCCGACAAGGTGACCGGATTGGGGAAAATTATCAGTTGGTGTCTCGGAGACAATATCAGCAAGTATTTTTTTTCTCATTATTGGCATGGTAACGGTAACATTAATCTCTCCTGTAATCAATTTATAGGAATACTGGCCTGCATCAAGCAGAACAATCCAGGGTATCAACTGTCGGCAGACACTCTTGCCCACGATGGTCTTGTGTCGCCAATCACAATCTCGTTTTACAACACGATGTATGAGAAAACTTTTGGTTATGCAACAATTTATGTAAATACCGATAATCGCATAGTCGGATTTCACGACATATACGATTATAATCCCTTGGAATGGGGGGTACGACCATGTAAATACGAGTTTCTTGTCAGGCTTGTGGCAATTATCTCTCCATCAACATCGTCCACATACGAGATTAATTATGGCATATCGTCTAAAATACCTGTAGATGCTCCAGCAGGATTTTTAGGCCGAGAGCGATGAGGACCATGCCGGCAATGATGTTGGCGGTGCGCTGGGGAATCGGGATGTTGCGCTTGCCAAGGTAGATACCCACGAGGGAGACTGTAAAGGTGACGGCACCGATGAGGGTCACAACCCAGAGGACGGTGGTCAGCGGGTTGTCCAGTCCGAGGCCGATGCCAACGGCGAAGGCGTCGATGCTGGTGGCGACACCCAAAAGGAAATAGGTATAGATTAGTGAACGATGGGTGGAGGGTGTTTCTTCGTTTTCCTCTTCTTCGCCTTTCACGCCGTCCAAAAACATCTTTCCACCGATGAATGCCAGTAACCCGAAGGCTATCCAATGGTCGACAGATTCGATAAAGGAGCGTGCCACATCACCGATGAGGGCGCCTGCGAGGGGAAACGCGGACTGGCAGAAACCCAGGATTACGGCCATCAATAGACCGCGGCGATAAGACATTTTGGTTCGGAAAGCGGTGGCGGCGGAGACCACCAGAGTGTCGACACAGAGTGCAAGAGATAATAGGAATGCTTCTAAAAACAACATGGTTAATTAATTTTGGCATGGGCAATCATGCCCATGGTGTGGCGGAAATTGATTTCTGAGACATAGATGGTACCGTCGGGAGAGACCATGAGGTCGACACCCAGCGGACCGTGATAGCGTGGCCATACATTGGCGGCAAGCCATGGTTCGATGCGGGAGCGGGCCTCCCGCACGGGGAATGCGGCTTCAATCTGCTCATCTTTCCACGGGACATTCTCTTTATAGACGCCGCTGCCAGTCTTGAAATAGCTGTAGCCGAAGAACGCGCCGTCCATATATTCCAACGCCAGATCGGCCACCACTTCGCGCCTTAGCTCCGCTATCACGCAGCGCTGGGCGGCGACAGTCTTGACGAGCCAGTCGCGGTCGATGGCGGAGAGGGTGCCGTGCACCCAGCGCAGTCCCCTACCAGCTCCGCTCCAAGGGGCTTTCATCACCCAGTGCTCGCTCTTTTTTAATAATGATTCCATATCTTCTATGGAGTGCACCTCGTGGCAGTCAGGCTGCAGGGGGAGCACAGTGGAGCGATGTTGGAGTTCGCGGATGGTATTGATTTCGTCGTCGGACGGCAGCAATGCGGCGGGGATGCCGCGCTTGAGGAGTTCATGCTTGACTACGGCGTCCCAGCCCCAAGCCGTGATTTCGTCTAATTGAGAATGGAGAATGGAGAATTGAAAATTATAGACGGAAGTACACACTGCATCGGGATAGAGCACGGACATGAGGGAGGCGTCGCGGCGGGCGAAGTCGACAGCCGACCGCGGCGGGACATAGTTCCATCTGCCTTTGGCGAGGCAGAGGTCATGTTCGGGATTGAAGACGCACAGACGCATAGAGAAACAAGTAAAGGAGCAAAGCATTGCTACTTTACTCCTTTACATTTTAATTCCTTATCAATTATTTGTTGACCTGGAATTTCTTGTTACCGGTCTTGAAGAAGTCGGCGATCTGGTTGGCGGCGGCGATACCGGCGTTGATGTTCGCCTCTTCGGTCTGGGCACCCATTTTCTTGGGGGTGGCGAAGTAGCGGCCTTCGAAAGCCTTGAAGTCGGCATCGGCATCGGGCATGATGTCGGTGATGTACTTCAGGTCGGTGCGCTCGGCCATGAGTTTGAGGAGACCAGCCTCGTCGATGACTTCCTTGCGGGCGCTGTTGACGAGGATACCACCCTTGTGCATCTTACCCACGAGATTGTAGTTGATGCTCTGCTTGGTCTCGGCGGTAGCGGGGATGTGCAGGGAGACGACGTCGCAGGTCTCGAAGAGAGCTTCCTGGCTGGGGACAGCAGTGGCGATGCCGCTGGAGTTGATCTGCTCGGCGTTAAGGAAGGCATCGTAGGCATAGACCTTCATGCCGAAGCCGTTGGCGATGCGGGCGACGTTGCGTCCGACGTTACCGAAGGCGAGGATACCCAGCTTCTTGCCCATGAGCTCGGAGCCGCTCTTGCCGTTGTAGAAGTTGCGGACGGCGTAGACGAGCATACCCATGACGAGCTCGGCGACGGCGTTGGAGTTCTGGCCGGGGGTGTTCATGGCGACGATGCCGCGGGCGGTGCAAGCCTCGAGGTCGAGGTTGTCGTAGCCGGCGCCGGCGCGCACGACGATCTTCAGGTTCTTGGCGTGGTCGATGACCTCTTTGGTGACCTTGTCGGAGCGGACGATGAGGGCGTCGGCGTCGGCGACAGCGGCGTAAAGGTCGTTCACGTCGGTGTATTTCTCGAGGAGAGCGAGCTCGTAGCCGTTCTTCTCAACCACTTCGCGGATGCCGTCGACGGCGACTTTGGCGAAGGGTTTTTCGGTAGCAACTAAAACTTTCATTTTCTTGATAATCTTTATTTCATCAGAGAAGACGCAAGTGGGCTCCTTGCGAAGCTTTTTCTCGAAACCCTCCCTGACGTTGTCTCTGATTTCCATATTTTTCTTTTATTTCAATCAGAACTAAAAGAACTATCAGAAATCCATCCGGGTTCTTTTCTGTTCTTTTAGTTCTGATTGGGCTTTAAATCTTATTTGTTGGCTTTTTCGAAGTCCTGCATGCACTGGACGAGGGCCTCGACGGCCTCGACGGGGCAAGCGTTGTAGAGGCTGGCGCGGAAGCCGCCGACGCTGCGGTGGCCCTTGATGCCAACCATGCCGCGCTCCTTGGCGAAGGCCATGAAGGCGTCCTGCAGGTTCTCACGGCCTTCGGCCATGACCCAGCAGTGGTTCATGATGGAACGGTCTTCCTTCTCGGCGGTGCCGCGGAACATGCTGTTGCGGTCGATTTCCTCGTAGAGCATGGCGCTCTTCTTGAGGTTGATCTTCTCCATCTCGGCGACGCCACCGATGGTGTTCTTAACCCACTTGAGGGTCTCGTGCATGACGAAGATGGCGCTCACGGGAGGAGTGTTGAACATGGAGATGTTCTTGGCTTCTTCGGCGGCGTGGGTGCGGAAGTCGACCATGGTGGGCAGGGGGTTCATGTACTGGCGGTCGGTGATCTTGCCGAGGATGTCTTTGCGGACGATGTAGAAGGTGACACCGGCGGGGCCGACGTTCTTCTGGGCGCCACCGTAGATGAGACCGTACTTCTTGACGTCGACGGGACGGCTCATGATGTCGGAGCTCATGTCGGCGACGAGCATGACGTTGTTGATCTCGTTGGCGGCGAAGTCCTTGCGGATCTCGGTGCCGTAGATGGTGTTGTTGGTGGTGATGTGGAAGTAGTCGGCGTCGGCGGGGACGGTCCAACCCTTCGGGATGTAGCTGTAGGTCTTGTCTTCGGAGGAGGCGACGATCACGGTCTCGCCGAAGTTCTTAGCCTCTTTGGCGGCCTTCTTGGCCCAGACGCCGGTCTGGAGGTAGGCAGCTTTCTTGTTGAGGAGGTTGGCGGGGACATCCATGAAGCCGGTGCTGGCACCACCACCGAGGAAGAGGATTTCGTACTCAGCGGGGATGTTCAGCAAGTCACGCCACAGCTGGCGGGTTTCTTCCATGGTGCGCTCCCAACCGGGGGTACGGTGAGAGATTTCGAGGAGGCCGATGCCGGTGTTGTCAAAGTCGCGGATGGCGGCGATGGTGGACTCGATGGCCTCTTTGGGCAGGACACAGGGACCTGCATTGAAATTATAAGCGGTCTTCATTGTTTGTTTTTGTTTTAAATGGTTTATATTTAATTAATTGTACGCTTTTTTGCTTACGCGTATACGGCAACAAAGATATAAAATAAATTTGATTCTTACAAAAAAAAGTTTTCCCAGGGGGTGATTTTTTCTCCTATGTAGGAGAGGTGGGGTGTACTACATAGGAGGAAGTGATTGTCCTATGTGGCGCGAAGTGGGCTCCTATGTAGGAGGGGGCGGTTGTCCTATGTAGGAGAAAAATTTTGTCCTATGTCGGGGTGGCGGCAGAAAAATTTTCTCCTATGTCGAAAAAATTTCCTCCTATTGTTGTACTACCATTTAACTACCATTCTATATCGGTTGTCCTATGATTCTACTATACTGCGTATATGATGCGTCTATGATTCTCCTATGTCGGGGGTCGGAGGAGGGGGAGAGAGGAAAAAAAAGCCGGTGGACAAAATAAATTCGGGAGGACGGCGTTATATGATGAAAATTAATCTTAAAACACACCTGATTATGAGAAAACATATCGTTGCAGGCAACTGGAAAATGAACTGCACTTTCAACGAGGCCGACGACCTCATCAACGGCATCATGGAACAGCTTGAGCAGAAGGAGCTTCCGCGCGACACGAAGCTTATCGTGTGCCCTCCGTTCCCGTATCTCGAGATGACCACCGACTATGCCAACGACAGCTACTTCATGGTGGGCGCCCAGAATGTGAGCGACCAGGAGAAGGGCGCCTATACCGGCGAGGTGAGTGCCGAAATGCTTGAGAGCATGGAGCTTGACTACTGCATCGTAGGTCATTCGGAGCGCCGCGCCTACTATGGCGAGACGAACAAGACTGTCGCCGCCAAGGTGGACCAGCTGCTGAAGCACGGCCTGAAGCCCATCGTGTGTGTGGGTGAGGTGCTTGAGGAGCGCGAGGCTAACCGCCAGTTTGAGGTGGTGAAGCAGCAGGTGGAGGAAGGATTGTTCCACCTCAGCGCCGAGCAGATGAAGGAGGTGGTGATTGCCTACGAGCCCGTGTGGGCCATCGGCACCGGCAAAACCGCCACTCCCGAGCAGGCACAGGAAATCCACCACTATATCCGCACCCTGCTGACTGAGAAATACGGCAAGGAGCTGGCCGAGGAGATCAGCATCCTCTACGGCGGCAGCTGCAAGCCCTCGAATGCCAAGGAGCTCTTCGCCAACACGGACGTCGACGGCGGCCTCATCGGCGGCGCTTCGCTGAAGGCCGAGGACTTCATTGCCATAGCACTGAGTTTCTAGGGAAGCCGGGAAGACCTGGGAATGCCTGGAAAATATGAGCTTTGAGAGATTCATAGCACGGCGGTTTATGCCGCGGAGCAAAGACGGCGGGGGCTTTTCGGGGCCCCTGTCGGCTATAGCAGTGGCAAGCATCGCGCTGGGAGTGGTAGTGATGGTGATGGCGGTGAGCATACTGCATGGCTTCCAAGGCGAGATTACCGGGAAGGTGGTGGGATTCGGCAGCCACATGACCGTCACCTCCTTCACCGCCAACGGCAACTACCAGGAGAACCCCATCAGCAAGGACAGCGCACTGACTGCCAGCATACTGCGCGTGCCCGGCGTGCACCACCTGCAATACTACGCCACCAAAGGCGGCATGGTGAAGACCGGTGAGCAGATCTACGGCATCCTGTTTCGCGGAGTCAGCGCGAACTACGACACTACCTTCTTCGCCCAAAGCCTCCTGGAAGGGCGGCTCCCCAAGCTCACGGAGTCTTCGGGGGACTCCAGCGTCGCCGACAAGCCCTCGAACGATGTGCTGATTTCCAGCACCATTGCCTCGCGCCTGAAACTGAAGACAGGCGACAAGATGCGCACCTATTTCTGGCAGGGCGAGGGCTACCGTTCGCGAGCCTTCACGGTGTGCGGCATCTACAACACGGACCTCACAGAGTTTGACGAGAACTATGTGCTGGGCGACCTGCGGCAGGTGCAGCGCCTCAACGAGTGGGACGGCGCGGAGGTTGGCGGATATGAGATACTGGTCGACGACTTCGACCGCCTCAATGCCGTCGCCCGCGAGGTGACCTCCCTCCTGCCCTACCACCTAACGCTTCACACCATCACCGAGACCCACCCCGCCCTGTTCTCGTGGCTCGACCTGCTGAACAGCAATATCACGCTGATACTCACCATCATGTGTCTTGTCAGCGCCATAGCCATCATCTCGGCGCTGCTCATCATGATTTTCGAGAAACGCACCACCATAGGGTTGCTGAAAGCCCTGGGTGCCACCAACCGCTCGGTGCGCCGCATCTTCATGATGAAAGCCTCGCACCTTATCCTCCGCGGCATCCTCATAGGGGACGCCATCGCATTGGCATTGTGCCTGATACAATCGAAATGGCAGGTGCTGACCCTCGACCCCGAAAGCTATTCGATGAGCCATGTGCCCGTCGACCTCGACCCGTGGATGTTCGCTGCCATCACCGCCGGAACCCTTGGCATCTGCATCGCGGCACTGCTGCTGCCGGCGGCGTCGATAGCGAAAATAAGCCCTGCAAAAACCATTAAATCAGAATGAAACAGCGTGTAAAACTCATCATCATGGGCCTAGCGGTGGTCCTGGCCCTCTTCGCCCTGTGGGAGGTGCAGAACATCGCCAGCCAGATACGAGAGTCGGAAGAGGCGAAGATACGCCTGTGGGCCAACGCCATAGGACAACGCAACCGCATGGCGGAGGTGACACAGCAATTCTTCCAGCAGGCGACGGTGGACGAGCACCGCAAGATGCAGCTTTACACAGACATCCTGCAGTCGTTCAACGACCCCGACCAGAACCTCGACCTGCGCTTCAGCCTCGCCTACGTCAACTACATCGTTGACAGCGCCAAAACGCCCATCATCATCACCACGGCGCGCGACTCGGTCATCACGGTGCCGCGGGAGCTGGCCGGACAGAAACTGGAGGGCGAGCTGCTGGAGGAATACTCACAAAACCCGCCTTTCCGCTACCGCCTCTGGGGGATGCCTATGGCGTTGTACTACAAAGAATCACAGTACTATACACAGCTGCGGCATGTACTCACGGGCTTCACACGGTCGTTCCTTGCCGAAATCACCAACAACTCGGTGTTCGTGCCGGTGATTATTGTCGACAGCACACGCACACAGGTGATTGCCCACGGCAACATCGACTCGACGGAAATCAACAACCCCGCCAAACTGCTGCCGCGCCTGGAGGAGATGGCCCGCGCCAACGACCCCATCAGCATCCGCCTGCCCGACAACTGCCATGCATACGTGTACTATGAGAACTCGGCCCTGCTGCGCTCGCTGCGCTGGGTGCCGGTGTTCTATCTTTTCATTGCCTTCGTGCTCATTCTTGTCACCTACTACATTGTGCGCACCACACGCACCATGGAGCAGAACCGCATCTGGGTGGGCCTCGCCAAAGAGACGGCGCACCAGCTGGGAACCCCCATCTCGTCGCTTACCGGCTGGACACAATACCTTCGCGGCAAGGAATTCAGCGACGAATATGCCTCGGAAGTCGAGAAAGACCTACACCGGCTGGAGACCATCACCCACCGCTTCTCCAAGATAGGCTCGGTTCCCGAACTTCAGGAAGAGAACGTGCAGCAGGCCGTGGAGAATGCCGTAGGCTATCTGCGTAGCCGCGCGCCCCGCAAGGTCGCCTTCAATGTCTCCTTCCCGGACGGCGAGACATTCATCGCCCCCCTCAACAGCTACCTCTTCGAATGGGTTATCGAGAACCTCTGCAAGAACGCCATCGACGCCATGGAGGGCCACGGAACCATCACGATAGTAGCCTCGCAGGACGCCCGCAACATCTATATCGACGTCAGCGACACCGGACGCGGCATGAGCCAGTCGGTGCAGAAGCGCATCTTCGAGAGCGGATTCACCACCAAGAGCCGCGGCTGGGGGCTGGGGCTACCGCTGGCAAAACGCATTGTAAACCAATATCATCGCGGACGCCTCTACCTGAAATACTCCGTCCCCGGTCAGGGCACAACGTTCCGTATCGTGCTGAGAAAAAAATAGGCGTTCAATGCCATTTTTCAAAAAAAACGTATATTTGCATCTTGTAAACAGCAGTAAAAAACATCAAAAATCACATAATATGAAACGTTTAGGACTTCTTATGATGTGCATTGCCGCACTGGCAATGACATCCTGCAGCGCCCTCCAAAGCGCCGCATCGAGCAACACCGCCGCAAATGCTTCGGGCCAGGCCTGCGGCTCCGCCGTGCAAGGTCTCTACAAATCCTACAAGAAAAGCGGCAGCATTGACATCACTTCGGGCAGCGACCTGACCAACGCCCTGCAGCTTGCCACTGCCTACTCTCAGCTCAAACAAAACAAGAAAGACAAAAGCTACCGCAAGGCATTCACCAGCGGTCTCATCAGCTCGTCGGCAGGTCTCATCACCAGCCAGAATGCCAGCAGCTTCATCAACCAGATGCTCTCCATCAGCGGATTGTCGAACATCAACGCGTCGAACGTAACGCAGACAGCCTCCACCGCAGCATCTATCATATCATTGTTAAGCACCCTCAAGCAATGAACACAGCAGCTTTGGAAAATATGAAAGCACGGCGCAGCTGCCGTGCTTTTTCATCGGAAATGCCGTCAAAAGAATTGATTGCCACCATCTGTGAAGCCGGCACATGGGCACCTACCGGACACGGCAAGCAGAGCCCACTCATCGTTGCCATCACACGAAAAGACCTGCGCGACCGCCTGTCGGCCATGAACGCCCGCATCTGGAATGAGCTTACCGTGGCCCGTGGCGGCGTGGCACACGAAGGCATCGACCCCTTCTATGGGGCTCCCGTGGTGCTGCTGGTGCTGGCCGACCGCAAAGTACCGACATATCTGTATGACGGCTGCGCCGTGATTACCAACCTCGCCAATGCCGCCGAGGCCGTGGGGCTAGGTTCCTGCTGGATTCACCGTGCCAAACAGGAGTTTGACAGCGAGGAGGGCAAGCAGATACTGAAAGAGCTTGGCATCGAAGGCGACTACGAAGGCATCGACCACCTCGTCGTCGGCTACCCCGCCAAACAGATACCTGCTCCCCTGCCCCGCAAAGCCGACTACGTGCGCTGGGTAGAATAGTTTGAATCTTAAAGGAAACACATTTCCCCTGCCGGTAAAAAACCGCAGGGGATTTTTTAATTGTACGTCGCCAATTTCGTCATTAGATGGCGTCTGCCTGATACATTTTCGACATGCGACGGACCTCCTCGCGCATCTCTTCTCGCAAAGATTCCGGTTTCAGAACCTCAACGGCGCTTCCGAGAGAAAGAATTTTTTGCCGCAGGTCTAAAGTGGGGCGTACCCGCAATGCAAAGATAGCATAATCTTCACTTTTGCTATTTAGTTCCATTTGTGAACGATGCAACGGGAGTGAGCGCAAATAGTTGGCTTGATGAGCTTCTACTTTTAGCCAGATGCTTTCCACTGGTATGTCCTCGACAATGATACCGTAGGAGCCGGAGAACATTTTCTCCAAGTCGAACTTCGGGTCGCGTTTGAAGTTCTCTTCTTGCAATACCACATTGGTCATGCGGTCGAGGGCGAAAGTGCGGTGGGTCTTGTGGTAGCGTCCGATGAGGTACCAGCGCCGTTCAAACATCTTGAGGGCATGGGGCTGGAAGTTGAAGTAGTGGGTCGACGACTCCTTCCAGTAGGGCTTGTAGTCGAAGTTCACAAGCCTCAGATCTTTTAATGCTTCCAAAACTATCGGCAACGCAGTGTTGTTGGTCGACTCTATGCTGATATACCGCGCCACCTCGCGGCTGTCAGTGACGATACGGTTCACTGCTATGGAATCCAACAGCCAGCGGCGGAAGTAGTCATTGCTGCTGTTATCCGCTATTCGATAGCGATATTCGCTGCCATCGCTGTAGCATTCAATCTCTATACCGAAGAGGTCGAGCACCTCGTCGCGATGCCGCTGGAAAGTACGCCGTGCATAAGGCTCACCATTGCTAATATTCTCGTCTTGCTCATAGCGTTCCGCAATCTGCCGCAACGTCAACCCCTTCTCTCCTGCCCGCATCACGGTATCCACCAGCCAGATGTATTTCTTCAGAGGTGTCATGTTTTTTCAAATTTTAATATGCAAAATTTGCATATTATTTCGTTTCTCATTTTCCTTTGCAATAACACGCAAATAATGCGTGTTATCAGATATCCATTTCAACTATCAAGTTTCGCTTGACGGTTCAACGTGCGTTTTTTGCACGTTATTCTATTGTGCGAAGTGGTATGTGCAAAATTTGCACATGTGATTGCTTTGTTTTATTATCCGTGTTTTATAACGACAAATGCATCATTTTTTGCGCAGCAAGTATGGCTTTTAATGCCACTCTTGGGCATCAAGGATATATGGCCTCGGTCGATATATCTCCTTGTGACAGTTGGGGCAAATGATGGGTACCTCTTTGTCAAAGAATCCACCACATTCACATTTGACATTGCAGTACTTGAGGGACCTATCCGTTGTCAACAATTCCTTACCACATTTGTCACAGTGCAATACGTCAAGTTTTTTTCCGGAACCTTCATGCCACTTAAAAACATGGTTGCAGTAAGGGCATTCTACTTTATAACAAAGCCCCTTTTTTACTGTACCTATTTTTTCTTCCCATCCCGCATTCCCGCAAAGCTTATTTTTATCTATGCCTACGTTTCGTGGATAACCACGGAAAGTGTTCGCATTTTGTACTAAACCTTCGCCAGTAATCCAACAAAGCGGAAGACCGACAGGTTGCGCTTGCCCTTTCGCTTTACCCACGTTGTTCCAGTACCACTTATTGCTATCTTCTATTAGTTTTACGACATCCTCTTTTGTGAGAATGTAAAAGTCATATTTTATGTCTTCGTCATCTAGCTTGATATGAACGAACACCCAAGGACCAACAAACTTCTCTTTCCAGTTATCGTCTTTTACCCACTCTTTGTTTTCCCTGACTATTATGTTTCCTTCTGTGTCCGAGATTAGTCCTGTCGGGAAATTTGGCTCATCCGATGCACTAGATTTTACTTGTATAAACAAGGATTCAAGGGTTTGGGGATTTACTGCAAGAACATCCACACCTTTGTAATTGGGATTAGTGGCATTAAGATTGAAAGCATCCCATCCCATTTCCGTAAGTTTCAGTATTACGGCGGTCTCCCCGAGTTTTCCTACTCTAGATTTGCTTGCCTTGAGACGACTGAAATCAGTATTATTCATTTTTTTACTTGGTTGTTACTATGATTTCCAACAAGATAACGACAAAATGGGTTTGTTATTGTGCATTTATTAGAACAGACTATACTTTCGTTCCCAACGCTTTGCCTTGTCCCAATAGATGGTGATGGGTTCGTCGGGATGGGAACGCCAATGTTTGCGCTCAATCTTATCTAGTGCTGTGTCGTCGTACTGATACTCGTCTGACACAATCCAGCAAGTGTATATTTCGTGTTCGCCAAAACGATTATACCGGGTATCGCATGTTTGTTTTACACATTTTTTCAGTTCATCTGACAAAAGCTTGATTAGTTCATCATTATCGAGGCATTTGATTCTACTTGACATTGGATTGAAGTTACTTATTGGGTCATTACCCATTATCATACGCCAAATGTAGGTGAAGATAACCCAGTGGATACGGCAGCGGTAAATCTCGCTGCGATTCTCTGCATAGCGTTTAATTACTCTTTTTAGGCTTCCACCTCTTTGTACAAAACCACCAAGGATCACCAGTTTCTCATCCAGTGTTTTGTATGTCCACTCATGGCCGCAGTCGTCCCAGAAATCACGGGTTGCAAGACATGCTTCATAATGTTTCAGGTCGCAGTCGTAAGGTTTCATGTTGTCTTTCATAATGTTTATCTATTTGTTTTCGACTGCAAAAATACAACAAAGGTGTGCCACATCGTGACATACCATTGCTGTTCGCCTATTTATTTACAAGATTTACAAGATTTCGTGAGCGGAGCGAGCAGGGACAGTTTGATTGACAGGAGGTTAAGAGGGAGGGGTGGGACAAAGGATAGGAGAAAGTGGGACGAATTTCGGAAGAAGTGGCTCCTATGGTTGTACTACCATTCTCCTATACTTCTCCTTGGGTTCTCCTATGATGCGTATATGATGCTTCTTAGTTGCTCCTATGTCGGGGGGAAAGATTTGCCAAAAAAAACCGGAAGCTTTTCAGACTTCCGGTTTATGTTTCGGTTTTTGGAATAATCCTTAGTGGAGGAAGGCGAGCAGGATACCGGCAGCGACTGCCGAACCCACGACACCGGCCACATTGGGACCCATGGCGTGCTGCAGCAGGTAGTTCGTCTTGTCGTACTCGAGGCCCACGTTGTTGGAGACGCGGGCTGCATCGGGCACGGCGCTGACACCGGAGTTGCCGATAAGCGGGTTGATCTTGTTGCCCTCCTTCAGGAAGAGGTTCATAATCTTCACAAACAAGACACCG
This sequence comes from uncultured Bacteroidales bacterium, assembly GCA_900317285.1. Taxonomy (GTDB): domain Bacteria; phylum Bacteroidota; class Bacteroidia; order Bacteroidales; family P3; genus Colimorpha. The sequence continues at coordinate 40,856 of ONGA01000009.1, forward strand.
CAGAAGGTGGCGACAATAAAGGAGCCGGCACCGAGGCCGAAAATCATCAGCGATTTACCTGTAAGGAAGACAGAAGCCTGAGTGGAGGCGCCGACAGTGATGCCGATGAGCAGCGTGCAAATGTTAACGATGGCATTGGATGCCACATCGGAAAGGCGCTTGGTGACACCACATTCCTTCAGCAGGTTACCGAAGAAGAGCATGCCCAACAGAGGAAGACCACTCGGCACGATAAAGGCGCAGAAGAGGAGACCGATGATGGGGAAAGCAATCTTCTCGAGCTTGGAGACCTGCCGCGGCGGCTTCATACGGATGGTGCGCTCTTTGGAGGTGGTCAGCAGGCGCATGATGGGGGGCTGGATAACAGGGACCAAAGCCATATAAGAGTAAGCGGAAACGGCGATAGCACCCATCAAGTCGGGAGCCAATTGGCTGGAGATAAAGATGGCCGTAGGACCGTCGGCGCCGCCAATGATACCGATGGCACCAGCCTCATTAGGCATAAATCCAAGTTGCAAAGCACCCATGTAGGCAGCAAAAATACCCACCTGTGCGGCAGCACCGATAAGCATAAGCTTGGGATTGGAGAGCAACGCCGAGAAATCGGTCATTGCTCCTATACCCAGGAAGATTAGCGGTGGATACCAACCGTTCTGCACGCCATGGTAGAGGATATTGAGCACAGAGCCTTGCTCGTAGATGCCTATCTTCAGACCGGGATAGAACGGAATGTTGCCGATGAGAATACCGAATCCGATGGGCACCAGCAGCAAAGGTTCAAATTCATACTTGATGCCCAGGAAGATGAACACCAAGCCTATAATAATCATCCAGAGATGGTTCATGGTGAAGTTGGCGAAGCCGGTGTATTCCAGAAACTGGACCAACTGCGTGGACATAAACTCCATGAAGCCACCTGTTGCTAACAAGCTAAACATTATACTTTAGTTTTTTAGTTCTTAGTTTTGGTTTTTAGTTCTTGCTGTCAATTTTTCGACAACTAACAACTTAAACTGATAACTTAAACTGGGTTATCCAATAACAACCAACACATCGCCCTCGAGGACGCTGTCGCCCTTGCGGACTTTAACTTCCTTGACGGTGCCGTCGCAATCGGCCTCAATGTTGTTTTCCATCTTCATGGCTTCGAGGAGCACAACGGTCTGACCGGACTTGACACTGTCGCCAACGTTGACGAAAACGTCGAGAATGGTGCCGGGCAGCGGTGTAGTAACCTTGTTGCCTGCTGCGGGGGCATTGCTCTTCTGAACGGTACCGCTGGCGGCGGGAGCCACCTGTGAAGTGGCAGCGACGGGACGCGCAACGGGCTTCGGCTGCTGTTTGATTTCCTGGTCAACAGTGACGACATAGCTAGTGCCATTAACGTCGAGTTTTATCTCCTGACCTTCGACTTCGTTGATATCAACGTTATAGTCGTTGCCGTTTATCTTGAGTTTGTAGTTCTTCATTGTTTTTCTTTTTGTCTTATTTCCATATTAAAAGTCATCGGGTTTGAACAGCACTTTGGCGTTTAGCCCTTCTGACTTTTTTGGCTATCGTCTGTTATTAAAATAATGATTCATATTATAGAACTTAGCGTTCCAGGGAGTCCATTCGCGCTCAACCTTCTGGATGGTGAGGACAGCGTTCTCCTCGTCGTGAAGTTCTGAGTTGTAGAGATGGATGGCAGCGGCAATGGCGGCATAGATTTCACCTTCCTTGTCGGCAGCCTGGGCGGCAGCCTCCACAGCAGCCCCACCGCGAGCCTTCTTTTTGCCCTTGTTATTTTTCTTCTCATCCACCCCGGCGATAAGTTTTCCTGAGCCCTGAATAATGAGGGCGATGCAGACGAGAGCGAGGAATACAACGGCAACGGCGACGGCAGTAAGTCCAATACCGACAGGGTCGGAGTTGCGAATTTTCTCGCTCTGTTTGGCAACACGGTAATGGTGGGTAAGGATTTCGCCATTCTGGAAAGCATCGAAGTCGAGGCGATGGAGCGGCAGGATATTGATGTCGTAACCATAAGGGTTGCGTCCAACCACGGTGAGGGCGCCACCATCGCGGCGCATGGCATACATGGGACTCGAGAATCCGCGGCGGGCCTTCACATTCATATCCTTGTCAAGGATGGCAACAAAAGCGGTGTCGTTGACAGCGGATGCCAGCACAATGATATATTCGCCCATAGCGCTGACACTCACAGGGCGGAGAATGTTCTTAAGGTCGTGGCGTTTGTGGATATTGTCGGTTTGGTATCGGCCCAAGACGGTGTCGACGCCATCCTGGGTGAATCCGACCAAATGCACCGAGCATTCCACGCTGTCGATAGCCACGAAAGCACCCAGCTGCGGTGCGTAGCAGGTCTTCACGCTGACAAAGTCAAGCGACGGGGCGAGCTGGTGCATGGGGCAACCCTCGTGAGGAGCCTCCTGGGGAGGCTGGGGTTCCTGTGCCGTAGCGGTCAGCATTGCGAAGCCGAAGAGACCTGCCAACAGAAATTTATAAATGGTGTTCATTGTTCTTTTTTTACTGAAACATCAAAAAATGAAGTATCAAGGGATGTGACAGTTTTAGCGCCACATCCCAATGATTGCTTACTTCTGGCATTTGTGCTCGCACTCTTTGCCTTCGGCTTTCTTGCAGCACTCTTTGCCTTCTTCCTTGGCGCACTTGTGCTCGCAAGCTTTCTCGCAAGCCTGACCTTCGACGGCGGCTTTAGCCTTGCAGCAGTTTTCGGTACCATGGTTGGGGCATGCCTCGCAGTTCTTAGCCTTGCACTCATCGCCACACTGGCACTCATGGTTGCAAGTGCTGTCCATAGCGCAGTGGTGTTCGCACTCCTCGGCGACGGCGACAGTGGTGTCCTCGGCGGCCTCGGCGGGCTGGTTGTTGTTGCAAGCAGTCATGGCGAAAGCAATGGCCATGGCGGCGACGGCGGTAAACAGAACTTTTTTCATTTTTTTGATGTTTTTATTAAATTGGTTAAAAAAATAATTTCCTTTCGTTGTTCAGAATTACAGAGGCAGATTGCAGTGCTTCTTCATGGGCAGGGAATCCTTCTTGGTCTGGAGAGCCTGCAGGGCACGAATAACACGGAAGCGGGTGTTGCGGGGCTCGATGACATCGTCAATATAGCCGTATTTTGCGGCATTGTAAGGATTGGCGAAGAGATCATTGTACTCTTTCTCCTTCTCGGCGATGAATTTGGCTCTTTCTTCGGGATCGGTGATTTCCTTGAGGGCACGACCATGAAGCACCTCAGTGGCGCCGCTGGCACCCATCACGGCAATCTGAGCGGTAGGCCAGGCGTAGTTGATATCGGAACGCAACTGTTTGCAGCTCATAACGATATGTGCGCCACCATAGCTCTTGCGGAGGGTGACCGTCACCTTGGGAACGGTAGCCTCGCCGTAGGCATAGAGGAACTTGGCGCCATGATTGATGACACCATTGTACTCCTGACCAGTACCGGGCAGGAAGCCGGGAACGTCAACGAGGGTGACAAGGGGAATATTGAAGGCATCGCAGAAGCGCACAAAGCGTGCACCTTTACGGGAGGCGTTGCAGTCGAGAACACCTGCCATAGCCTTGGGCTGGTTGGCGACAACACCGACGCTCACGCCACCCATGCGTGCGAATCCGACAACAAGATTCTGGGCAAACTTCTCATGCACTTCGAGGAACTTGCCGTCGTCAACGATGGCATGGATGACATCTTTGACATCATAAGCCTGGTTGGGGTTTTCGGGAATGATGCTGTTGAGGCTATCCTCGAGGCGGTCGATGGGATCCTCGGTGGCAACATAGGGGGCTTCCTCAAAGTTATTACTGGGGATGTAACCCACAAGGTCACGGATAAGATTGAGTGTAGCCTCTTCTGTCTCGCCCACGAAATGGGCAACGCCGCTCTTGGTGGCATGCACCATGGCGCCGCCAAGTTTATCGACGGTAACGTCCTCTCCGGTAACAGTCTTAACCACCTTGGGGCCGGTAAGGAACATGTAACTATTCTCTTTCGACATGAGGATAAAGTCGGTAAGAGCAGGGCTGTAGACCGAGCCGCCGGCACAGGGACCAAAGATGGCGCTGATCTGAGGCACAACGCCGGAAGCAAGAATATTGCGCTCGAAGATTTCTGCAAAGCCAGCAAGGGCATTGATACCTTCCTGGATACGTGCACCGCCCGAATCGTTAAGGCCGATGACGGGAGCACCGACTTTCATGGCCTGGTCCATGACCTTGCAAATCTTGAGGGCCATAGTCTCGCTCAGGGAACCACCCAACACGGTGAAGTCTTGGGCAAACACATAGACCAGACGACCGTTGATGGTGCCATAACCCGTAACGACACCGTCGCCAAGATAGGACTTCTTCTGCATGTCGAAGTTCATGCAACGGTGGGTGACGAACATGTCAAACTCCTCGAAGGAGCCTTCATCAAGGAGCAGGGCGATGCGCTCGCGAGCGGTGAGTTTGCCCTGTTCGTGCTGCTTGTCAATGCCTTTCTGGCCGCCGCCAATCTTGGCTTCGCCACGCTTGTCGAGCAGCTCTTTAATCTTCATTTCAAAAGCCATAATTATCTGTTTTTATTTATTTGCAACAAAATTCGGTAAGCACTCCGAGGGTCGATTTGGGGTGCAGGAAGCCGATGTGGAGACCTTCAGCGCCACCACGGCTCTGCTGGTCGATGAGGCGCACGCCCTTCTCTTTGGCTTCGTTAAGGGCACGGTCGGTATCCTCCATGGCGAAAGCGATATGATGCATACCGCCCTTTCCGCCGTTTTTCTCAATGAAAGCGGCAATAGTGCTCTCGGGGCAGGTGGGCTCGAGAAGCTCTATCTTAACGTCGCCGCAACGGAAAAATGCGGTCTTGACTTTCTGGTCTTTAACTTCCTCGATGGCATAGCATTTAAGCCCCATCACGTCTTCCCAGTAACGGATGGCCTCGTCGAGGTTGGTCACGGCGATGCCGATGTGTTCAATGTGCGAAGGTGTCATTTTAATTATATTATAATTATTACTAATCATTAAAATTCATACACTTAACCCCACAAAGGGCTTGGTGTGAAAATGCAAATATACGAAGTTTTTTTGAAACAAGCGGAAATTATTTATTCACAAAGATAAAATCATATCTTTTTCCTCATATGAATAATAAAATTCGTATATTTGCAAACCGAATTAAATCAAGAAAAACCAAGATAACATGAAGAAAATCTTATTAATAGCATTTATTGCCGGAACATTTACACTGTCGTCATGCGACATTATCAACGACCTGGCGGGTCAGGTGCAAAGCGTGGCAAACCTGAGAAATTGCGAGTTCAGCATGAAGAATGTGAGCAACGTCACTATCGCTGATGTCAACGTGAAAGACCTGACACAAGGAAAGTTGAGCGCCACCGACATTGTGAAACTAGTGGCAGCCTACCAAAGCAAGAAAGTTCCCATGGCGATGAATGTGAACATGGGCGTGAAGAACCCGACACAGCAGAAAGCGTCGATGACTGCTTTGGATTGGATCCTTGCCATCGACGGCACCGATATCGCCAACGGCGTGAGCAAAAAGAGCTACACCATCAATCCCAAGAAAACCACCACTGTTCCCCTGCCCGTGAAAACCGACCTCGGCGAACTATTCTCGAAGAAAGGGGTGGAAGCTCTGAAGAATTTCGCCTCCAGCTTCACCTCCGACGGCACCTCCTCGAAAGTGGGTCTCCGTGTGAAACCCAGCCTCTCGGTCGGCAGCACGCAGGTACCCTTCCCCAACTATATCAAGCTGGAAAAGAAGACAGGAGCCTGAAAAACAGCTGGGCGGCAGGCTCGATGAGTTCATCTGGAAAGTCGTAGTCGGGGTGGTGCAGCTCGGCATGTTTCTCGCCGCTTCCCATTCCGAACATGGCTCCGGGAAACTCCAGCAAATACTCGGCGAAGTCCTCGCTCCAACGGTTGGGCTCCATTTGATATTGAACCCGAAGCGGCACCTCTTCTGCCGCTTTTTCTATCGCCTCCACGCAGTCGCCGTTGTTCTCTGTGGCACGGAAAGGCTCCACCAACGTGCGCGACACCGTCAAACCATAACGTTCGGCAATCTCATTCACCGCACTATTGGCATCAGCCAACAGCCGCTCCATCTCGTCGTTGGTAAAAGCGCGAAGCGTGAACATCACCTCTCCATGCCCGGCCGAGGTGCCAAAGGCCGGCGACCCAACCCTCACGCAGATGAGCGTCGATTGCCTGAACTCCCCATTCCGCCCATTAAACCCATTAAACCTGTTAATGATTTCGCTGACCGCAAGTCCCGGATTTACACCCATTTCCGGTGTAGATGCATGGGTCTCACGACCGTCGAGATGGTAAACGACTCCGGTCGAGGCGGCAGCAAAAGTACGGGGGCACAATACCACTGTCCCCAACGGATAGCCTGGCAAATTATGCAAAGCATAGAATGCCTTGATGTTATACTGTTGAAGGATACCGCTCTCAAGCACGGCTCGCGAGCCCGTACCCGTCTCTTCGGCGGGCTGCCAAAGCAACAGTTTGTTGGAACCTCCTGCAACGGAGTCGACAAGTTCTGCCAGGCGGAGCAGGATGGTGGTATGACCGTCATGTCCGCAGCGGTGCCCTATAGGCAGCGCATCTGTGTCAGCACGAAAAGCAATCGTCTCTTTTCCAGGGTCTTTTCCCCACACGGCGACAACACCATAGCCTCCCACATGCGTATAAACCTTGTCTGGATGCAGAGACTGCAAGTATTGGATTATATAATCATGCGCAAACTGCTCGTTTCCTGCGGTCTGCGGATGCTCATGCAGCTGGTGACGAATTGCCTTATAGTCGGTCATAGTTTCATTATCTGTTCGCGGTAGAAATCGCCGCGCTGTTCAAAATTCTTGAAGGCATCATAGCTGGCAGCCGCCGGCGAGAGCAGCACCACCCCGCCCTGCGGCGTATGCTCGGCACACCACGGGACAATCTTGGTGTAGTCGTCCTCTAGTAAAATTGAAAGTTGAAAATTGAAAATTGAAAATTTCTGATAAATTCTTCTTCCTGCGGCGCCTACAAATACAATGTTCTTTATCGGGTTCTCTTTCAGAAAGTCAACCAGCGGAGAATAGTCGATTCCACGGTCAAAGCCGCCGAGAATCAGCGTGTCCACACGCCCTAAAGCTTTCACGGCGGCAATGGCGGCGGCGGGGATAGTGCTGATACTGTCGTCATACCAAGTAATGCCGTTGTAGCACCCCACCTTCTCCATCCGATGCCTTAATCCCTGAAACGACGCCAACCGTTCCGGCTCCACCACGCCGGCCGCCAATGCCGCCACGCGGCAGGCAACCAGTGCGTTGCTCCTATTATGCTCACCCTCCAACGGACAAGCGTCAACCAGCGTCCGCTCCTCGGCGGTGAGTTCATGGATGGAATAAGGATGCATCTCGCTCTCAATCTTCAACCTGCAACTGTCAACCAACCCACGCAGTTCCTCATTGTCAGTGCAATAGAAGAAATGGTCCCCCCTTCTCTGTTTCAACCCAATCTGCATCTTCGCCATCTTGTAGCCGAGATAGTTCTCATAATGGTCGAGATGTTCCTGGAAAAGATTGAGCAACACGGAGATATGCGGTGCCCGATGGATATTCTCAAGCTGGTGGCAACTGAGTTCCGCCACCACGACAGAGTCCTCTCCGAGCTCGTCAAGGATATCAAACAACGGAATGCCGATATTGCCAGCCAGAATGGAACCCGGCAGCAAATGGTGAATCAAGCTGGCAGTGGTGGATTTACCCTTGGTTCCAGTAATGCCAATCACCTGGTCTCCATACACTTGCAGAAACAAATCCGTCAACGACGAACACTCCGCTCCTCCCATCACCCGCATCGGTACGCCGGGGCTCTTGATTACCAAGTCATAGCCTTTGGCAGCCTCGGTGGCAATCTCCTCATTGCCGTCGGCAATGATATAGTCGGCATCCGGCAACAATCTGTTTATCAATCGTTCGGCACTCTTCCCCTCACGACCGTAACCGGCCATCAGTATGCGCCGACCCGACAGAAGTGATTTCAGCTGTTCTTCTCTATACATGCTTTTTGCAGGATATTACGTTCTTCTTCCGTGAGGTTCCCGGCAGGCAGAAGGTTCCCAAGAGACTTAGTGTCACAATGGGATTCAACGCCCTTAAGGTATTCAAGGAGAGCAGGTTTGCGTCCGTCGGCATACCACCGTTCCAAAGTCATCGCAAGCGCCTGCCACACCTCGCTGACAGTGCCCACGCACTCAAACGGCTTGGTCTCCGCCTCGCCTATAAGCTGTTCAAATTCAAGCTTCAACGAGACATCATCCAGCATTGCCTTGCCGAAGATCTGATTCAGCCGCTTGGGCTCTATGAACGGCGACAGGATGATGTAGGCAAAGAGGCACTTGGCGCAATGGCCGCACCAAATATCCTCCTTGCTTCCCACGTTGCATGAGCGGAACACGTCGTGATAGGCTGTGAAACGGCTGAAAAGCATGGCAATCTGCAATTCGCTCAACGGGCGGAGGAAGGAGAAATAGTTGAAATCAGGACGATAGCGGCGGAAGTCGTCTTCAAACTCCAAACTCTTGCTATACTGATGGTTAACGCTTGTCCCTATCACCGTGCTCTCGTTGGCGGAGCTCTCGTTGCTCAATGCCACGTTGGGAATGCCGCTCAAGGCCGATGCCAGCCGCGTATAGAACGCCAGCATGGCGGAGAAAGGAGTGTGACCGTTCAGATACCCCTCGGCATTGAGTTTCAGCAGCGTAGGGTCAATCTTGCGGCGGATGACAAGCACCTCCTCCATCGGGAAACCGGCGATGCGGGCGCACTCGACGGTGGCACCGCGGGGATTCATAATCAACGGACGGATTGTCTTGCCGGCGCGGCGCAGAAGCTCCAGCGTGACGACGCTGTCCTTCCCGCCCCCTACCGGGACCAGGTAAGAATTGGAAACTGGAAATAGGGAATTAGGATTTTCATTTGCGTCAACCGAACTTTCCTCTTCCCTCTTCCCACTTTCCACCTCAAGAAAAGCATCCTGCGTTTCCGTAATGCCATTGGTATAGAAAAACTCGCCCAGACCATGCCAGTAGAGCTTCTTCCAGAAGGCCACCTGCTCGTCCGTAAGGCTGCCGCACGACACCTTGACCTGTGGCGGACATGCACATTTCCAGTAGCTTATCAGCTCAATCATGCCGATATCGAACACCATGCGGTCAATGCCCTTGGCCTCCATGTCCAGGAACGGGCGGGCCTCGAAATGGGCCTCGGGATGAAACTCCACATCGCCCATGCGGAAATCAAACCACACTTTCAAGCCCTCCTCCAGTGATTTCCAATGGAATGCCTCGTATTCAAACACGGGGTAACGCCCGCGCAACTCCCTGTACTTGTCGTTCCTGTCTGCCATGTCGGTTTCTCTTTTTTCCTTTCCATAACTCACTTTTCGCAAAAATATTGTGCAACAGACACAATAAAACCCCGCCGCGTCCCGTTAGGCAAATAAAATCAATAAAAAACAAAGTAAAATGCTACTCCTCGACATTCCCAACGGCTGGAAAACAGCCATCATGTTCCTCCTGATGATTGCCGTCTTCTACCTCTTCCTGATACGGCCCCAGAGCCAGAAAACAAAAAAGGAAGCCGCCTACCGCGACGGCCTCAAGAACGGCGACCGCGTCATGACCGCCGGCGGCATACATGTCACCTTCATCTCTCGCGAAGGCGGCATGGCAACCGTCGAGCTCGCCCCGGGCACACGCATCAAAGTGCAAATCGGCACCCTGCAGCCCATCCCCGAGAGGAAATAATCACCCCCTTCCCCATCCTCTCTCCATTCCTCCCCGCCCACCCCTCCTTTGCACCCGTGACATAGGAGCATCATATACGCATCATATACGCATCATAGGAGAACCCAAGGAGAAGTATAGGAAAATGGTAGTACAAGCATAGGAGCACATTTCACCCAAAATCCTCCTATGTCCACCCAGTTTAGGATTATTTAACAGATAAAACTCTGAAAACTTTTCCGGTTTTCCGAGTTTTATTCGTATCTTTGCACCGCTTTTCCACCTTCAGCAGAAGTCCTGGACAAACTGCAAACAACTGATAGACACACATAAACAAAGAATGTCAACAGAAGAACAGAAAGAAAAAGTAGTGGAAACCGCCGTGCAAATGTTCAACACCCGCGGTTGCAAGGGTGTGACCATGGACGACATCGCCACTTCAATGCACATCTCCAAACGGACTCTCTACGAGACCTTTGCCAACAAAGAGGAGTTGCTTTCGGCCTGTCTGATGCGGGTGCATGATGAAATCGACGCCCTCCACAAACAAATATTCAACAAAGTCGACGAACCTCTCCTGGTGGCCATGTACATGATTCGTGCCAATGCCATCGTCAACCACAGTTACCACCATCTCATCGAAGACGCCGAACGTTGCTACCCCGAGCTCCATGACCGGTTCTTCAAAATCCACTCCGAATCCTTCCGCACCTATATCCACTGCGGCATTGAATATGTACGCCAACACCAGTACCTTAGACCCGACGCCGACACCGAGGTGGCCGAAGACTTCATCTGCAACCTTGTGCAGCACAAACGCATGTCGGAAGTGGTCGACAGCCGCGAATACGCCCGCTACACCAGCGAGATTTGCTTCACCTATCTGCGGGGGCTGATGACCGTCGACACCATCGCCCGCTATGAGAAAGAAGAGGCCCATTTCCGCCAACTCCTCGAAACTCTGGGAATGGGCGATAAAAAGAAATAAAATAAGTAAATATATAATAACAATGACACTGAAGAAACTGACATTAGGATTTGCGCTTCTGGCACTGGGGCTGACAACCTCGGCCCAACAGACCCTCCGGCTCAGCCTCGCCGATGCACAACAGTATGCCATCGAGCACAACCAGGCCATGAAAAACGCCGACCTCGACATCAAAAAAGCCGAATGGGACCGCTGGAAGACCCTCTCCTCCATGCTCCCCACCGTCAAGGCAGGCTACGACTACCAGAACATGTGCGGCTACAAGATGGAGATGCACATGGGTGGCACTGCCATCAACATCCCCATGGACCCCACCGGCAGCCTTAGCGTCACCGCAGCCATCGCCCTCACCGGCAGCCAGATTGTCGGCACCATGCTGCAGAACCTCGCCCTCGAAATGACCGACATATCGCGCCAGCAGACCGTGCAGCAGACCCGCTCACAGGTGAAAAACGTCTACGTCAGCATCCTCATCATGGAACAGACCGCCGGTCTCCTCGACTCCAGCCTCGCCAACCTCGAGCGCCTCGCCGCCACCAGCCAGAGCGCCGTCGACGTGGGTGCCGCCGAACAGCTGGATGCCGACAAGCTGCAAGTGCAGGTGGCGTCCATGCGCAACAGCATCAACACCACCAACCGCTCGCTCCAGATGCTCCGCAACTCGATGCTCCTGCAGCTGGGTGCCGATGTCGACGCCACCATCGAACTCACCACCCCCGTCGAAGAAATACTCAACATCGACGGTGCCGTGGCATTCCTCAGCGAACCCTTCAACATCGAAAACAACTACAGCTACCAGCTCCTTGCCAAAAACGAGGAGATTGCCAAGCGCAACGTCAACATGGCTTGGATGGACTTCACCCCCACCCTCTCGGCCTACTACCAGTACAGCAAAAAATACCACTACGGTGAGACCGGCATGGACATGACTCCCCCCAACATGGTGGGCTTCTCCGTCAGCCTCCCCCTGCTCACCACCGGTACCCGCCTAGCAAACATAAAGAGCGCTCGCATCGCCCTCCAGGAAACACAGAACAGCAGAAAACAGGCCGAAGACGGACTCCGCGTACAGTACAACCAGCTGCGCTACGACCTCGCCCTCGAAGTAACCAACGCCTCCAGCGACATCATCTCCGCACAGGGCAACTACATCCAGGCCGTCATGAACGTCATCTCCGCCCAGGTGGCCCTCGAAGACCTGCTGAACAAATAACCCCATTGAAAAAGAAAAAAAACGATACACAATATGAACAAGACCATCCGAATTGCAACCCTCGCCCTGGCAGCCCTCACCCTCGCTGCCTGCGGCGGTAAAGGTGCCGACAAAGCCGCCACCACCACCAAGAAAGAAGCCGAGAAGGTGAAAGTGCTGACCCTCGCCAGCGAGCGCATCGCCAAAAGCCTCGAACTCTCCTCCACCCTCGAGGGCTACGAGACCATGAACATCGCTCCCAGCATCACAGGCCACATCGAGCACATCTATGTCGAAGTGGGCTCCCGTGTCCAGAAAGGCACCATGCTCGTCCGCATGGACCAGACGCAGCTCAACACCACACGCATCAACCTCGCCTCCACCAAGACCGAGCTCGACCGCGTCACCGCCCTCAAAGCCTCCGGCTCCGTCAGCCAGCAGGTCTACGACCAGACCAAAGCAGGCTACGACCAACTCGTCGAGACCGAACGTTTCCAGAACGAGAACACCTTCGTCAAAGCACAGTTCCCCGGCGTCATCAGCGCCAAGAACTTTGAAGACGGCGAGATGTACACCGGCGCCCCCATCCTCACCCTCACCCAGATCAACCGCCTCAAAGCCATCATCAACATCCCCGAGACCTACTTCCCCCTCGTGCGCCAGGGCATGAAAGTCGACATCGTCAGCGACATCTACCCCAACCAGACCTTCCCCGCCACCATCGAAATTGTCTACCCCACCATCGATGCCGCCAGCCACACCTTCCAGGCCAAACTCAACATCCCCAACGGCAACGAGAAAATACGTCCCGGCATGTACGTCCGTGCCACCCTCGCCATCGGTGAGGTCGACGCCATCGTCGTCCCCTACCAGAGCGTGCTCAAGCTCACCGGCTCCAACGACCGCTATGTCTTTGTCAACGACGAGGGCACTGCCCGCCGCGTAGCCGTCACCCTCGGTCAGCGCTACGACGACCGCATTGAAATCATCCCCATTGAAACCGGCGCCATCAAGGCTGGCGACCAGCTGGTAGTCACCGGCCAGGCACGCCTTGTCGACGGCGACAAACTGGAAATAGTAGAATAAGTTTGAGTTATCAGTTTCAGTTGTCAACTGTCAAATCAACAACTGAAAACCAAAACTAAAAACTAAAACTAAGGAATATGGCAATCTACAAAACCGCTATCAACAAACCCATCACCACAGGCCTCGTTTTCGTGGCCGTCATCGTGCTGGGTCTCTTCTCCCTCACGCGTCTGCCCATCGACCAGATGCCCGAGATGGACCCTCCCTACGTCACCGTGATGACCACCTACGCCGGTGCCAACGCCAGCGATATCGAGACCAACATCACCAAAATCATTGAAAACTCGCTCAACTCCGTCGACGGTCTGAAGAACATCACCTCCACCTCGAAGGACAACATCTCTGTCGTCACACTCGAGTTCGAATGGGGCGAAAACATCGACGAAGCGTTGAACGACATACGCTCCTACGTCGACCTCCTCTTCGACAACCTGCCCGACGGTGTGTCGCGTCCCATGATTCTCAAGCTCAACTCCTCGGCCATGCCCGTCATGATCTACGGATTCACCGCCAAGGAGAGCTATTCGGGACTCGACCGTATCCTCGAGGACAACGTCGTCAACGAGCTCAACCGCATCGACGGCATCGGCAACATCACCGTCTCCGGTGCTCCCCAGCGCTACGTCTACATTGACCTCAACCCCAAACAGCTCGACGCCTACGGCATCAGCGTTGAACAGGTCGGCAACGCCATCTCCACCAACAACCTCGACCTCGCCTCCGGCACCGTCAAGATGGGTAAGGAGCAGTATCAGATGCGCGTCAAGGGCGAATATGTCGAGAGCTCTGAAATCGCCGACATCGCCGTCGCTACCACCGTCACCGGCAAACAGGTCTTTGTCCGCGACCTCGCCACCGTGCGCGACACCATCAAGGACCTCTCCCTCGACGAGAAAATCAACCGTCAGGACGGCGCCCGTATCATCATCTCCAAGCAGACCGGCGCCAACACCGTCGAGATTGCACGTCAGGTGCGCGCCAAGATGGACGAAATCCAGAAGAACCTGCCCCCCGACATCAAGCCCACGCTCATCCGTGACGGCTCCGAAGAGATTGTCAACGCCATCAACGGCTTGGCCGAAAGTATCTTCTACGCCCTCCTCTTCGTGGTCCTCGTGGTCCTTGTCTTCCTCGGCAACTGGCGTTCCACGCTCGTCATCGCGCTCACCATCCCCATCTCCCTCGTCACATCCTTCATCTACCTCCTCGTTGCCGACTCCTCGCTCAACATCATCTCCCTCGCCTCGTTGACCGTCGCCATCGGCATGGTGGTCGACGATGCCATCGTGGTCTTGGAGAACATCTCCAAGCACATCGACCGCGGCGAGAACCCCCGCGAGGCAGCCATCTGCGCCACCAACGAGGTCTGGACCTCCGTCATTGCCACCACACTGGTGCTCGTGGCCGTCTTCGTGCCCCTCACCATGCTGCCCGGCATGATGGGCATCTTCATGAAAGAAATGGGCTGGATCATCACCATCGTGGTCTGCGTCTCCACCTGCGCCGCCATCACGCTCATCCCCATGCTCTCCTCCAAGATGCTCAAGGAGCGTCCCTTCTTCTTCAAGAAAGATGAGGAAGAGGAATACAAGCGCAAGAAAGAGAACAGCTTCTACAACCGCACCGTCATCCGTGCCTTCAATGCCGTCGACAGTGCCTACGCCAACCTCTTGCGCTGGTGCCTCAATCACAAGAAGGTCACCCTCCTCATCGCTTTCGTTTTCTTCATCGTCACCATCATCCCCATGATGACCGGTGCCATCGGCATGGACTTCATGAAAGAGCAGGACAACGGACAGATCAGCGTCAGTGCCGAACTACAGCGAGGCACCCGCATCGAGGAGACCCTCAAGACCGCACGCCACATGGAAGACGACATCTACCGCATCCTCGGCGACGATGTCCTCGTGGTCTCCACCTCGGCAGGCTCCAACGACGACGCCGGTTTCGCCGCACTCTTCAACTCCACCACCAACAACAAGATTTCCATGACCGTGCGCTGCACCAAGAAGTACGACCGCGACGAGTCCATCTTCCAGATGCAGGAGAAACTTCGCAAATGCTTCGCCGAATATCCCGAAATCGTCAACTACCAGGTCAACCAGGGCGGCATGGGAATGGGCGGCCAGAACTCCCTCTCGGTCGAAATCTACGGCTACGACTTCGACATCACCACCAACTTCACCCAGCAGCTCAAGAAGCGCGTCGAACAGAACGTCCCCGGCGCCCGCGACACCAAGGTCAGCCGCGACGAGGACCGCGCCGAACTCAAGATCACCTTCGACAAGCAGAAACTTGCCCTCCACGGCCTCAACGGCTCCACCGTGGCCCTCTACGTCCGCAACCGCGTCAACGGCATGTCCGCCGGATTCCTCAAGGAGGACGGCGAGGAGTACAACATCGTGGTCCGCCTCCGCGAGGAGTACCGCTCCTCCATCTCCGACATCGAGCAGCTCTCCATCCCCACACCCACGGGCAAAATCATCAAGCTCGAGGAACTGGCCAAAGTCGAGGAGTACTGGTGCCCGCCCACCATCGAGCGCAAGAACCGCCAGCGCTACCTCACCCTCACCGTCATGCCCTTCAACACCTCTCTCCAGGAGCTGGCACAGAGCGTGCAGCATGAGCTCGACCAGATGGAGATACCCTCCGACGTCCACGTCGCCCTCGCCGGCAACTACAAGGACCAGCAGGATTCCACTCGCGACATGCTTATGCTGGGTCTCCTTATCCTCATGCTCGTCTACATCGTCATGGCTTCCCAGTTCGAAAGCTTTGCCAAACCTTTCATCATCATGTTCTCCATCCCCTTCGCCATCAGCGGCGTGGTGCTCATGATGCTCTTCACCGGCAACAACCTCGATATGGTGGGCATGCTCGGCCTCATCCTCCTCATCGGTATCGTTGTCAAAAACGGTATCGTGCTGGTCGACTACATCAACCTTATGCGCGAACGCGGCATTGCCCTCAACGAGGCCATCGCCCTCAGCGGACAGAGCCGTCTGCGCCCCGTGCTCATGACCGCCTTCACCACCATCCTCGGCATGATCCCCATGGCCACCTCCACCTCCGAGGGCTCCGAAATATGGACCACCATGGGCCTCGTCGTCATCGGCGGCTTGCTGGTCTCCACCTTCATCACCCTCATCATCGTCCCCGTCCTCTACGGCGTCTTCAACCGCCGCGGCGACATCGAGAAGAAGGAGAAAGAACGCAAGAAATTCGTATTTATGAACATTAACCTTGAAGAGAAATGAAAAGTGTAATGATAGTCTACAACCAGGCCAACAACGAGCGCGTTGAATACATGCTCGACACTCTCGGCATCCGTGGCTTCACCTTCTGGGAGAACGTCCAGGGCCGTGGCCACGAGGTCGGCGACCCGCACCGCGGCACCCACACCTGGCCCGAACTCAACAACGCCATCATGACCGTGGTCGAAGATGACAAAGTCGAGGACCTCCTCCTCTCTGTCCGAAAACTCGACAAACGCAACGAAGAGGTCGGTATCCGGGCCTTCGTCTGGAATATTGAACAAATGGTCTAATTACCAAAGAGTTATAATCTCTTGTCAAAAAACCGCGATTTTCTCAAAAATCGCGGTTTTTTTGTGCTTTCTAACTACCTCATTCCTAGTACCATCTCCGCACCAACACCGTCCTAACACCGTACCATCTCCGTACCAACTCCGACCACGGTCGGAGATGATACGGAAATGGTCGGTCGATGGTGGGTCGATGGTGGGTCGAAAATCGGATAGTTGTCGGTCTCATCAAAATGGTACATCATCGAAATCATCCCCTAAATCTGTTGGCTCCAGGCCTTCCATTTCTGATAGTATGATATTGTTATATAACTTTTTTGCATACTTTACCCGTAAGATGTCAGAGAGTATGTATGCAGCCCATCTGTCACCTCTCGTGGCCGCCATCCTGTAATAATGCTCTGCCTTTTCGTCATCCTTCTCAACCTCAACGCCGTTATAATAATAGTCTCCTAATTTGCATAAAGCAGGTGCATACTTCTGTTCTGCAGCTTTGCGGAATAGTTCCAGAGCCTTCTTTTTGTCCTTTCTCACCCCTCTACCCTCCTCATAGTAAAGACCAAGATGGTATTGTGCCCTTTCATCGTCTTTTTCTGCAGCTTTTAAACACCATTCCAAAGCTTTGGCTTGATTCTTTTCAACGCCTTCGCCATTTTCATAGTATGCTACAAGATTGTACTGCGCTTCTGGCACACCTTGTTCCGCCGCTTTGATATACCATTCTACTGCCTTTTTAGAATTCTTTCGAACACCTTCTCCATTTTCATAGCATACGCCCAGATAGAATTGCGATAGTTCGTCACCTTGTTTTGCCGACAACGAGAACCACTTTACGGCTTTTGCATGATCTTTCTCAACTCCTTTACCATTCCTATAGCATTTTCCCAATTCGAATTGGGCACCTGCGTGCCCTTGCTTTGCAGCTTTTATGTACCATTCTACTGCTTTTTCAAGGTCTTTCTTTACGCCTTTCCCATAAAAAAAGCAAAGACCGAGAAGGAATTGTGCTCTGTCTGCACCATGTTCGGCTGCTTTTGCATACCACTCAACTGCTTTTTTATAATTCTTTCGAACGCCTTCTCCTAATTCATATCGGATTCCAAGATTTGTTTGTGCCCAAGGATGACCCTGTTCTGCTGCTTTGGCAAACCATTTCACAGCTTGCTTGTAATCTTGCTCAACTCCATCTCCATCTTTATAGCATTGGGCAAGATTGAATTGTGCGCCATTGTAGCCTTGTTCGGCAGCTTTAGTATACCATTCTACCGCTTTTGCAAGATTTTTTTCAACACCATACCCGTAAAAGTAACAACTCCCTATATCATTTTGGGCTTTTAAATCACCCTGTTCCGCTGCTTTAATAAACCAAACCAAGGCTTTCTTATAGTCCTTTTCAACTCCGGTTCCTTTATAATAGCATGCGCCTAGATTCCATTGCGCCCCTATTGCACCCTGCTCCGCAGCCTTGGTATACCATTCAACAGCTTTGACGGGGTCTTTCTCGATACCCTTTCCTTGTTCATAGCATACCCCAAGGTTGTTTTGCGCTCCTATATGACCTTGTTCTGCTGCTTTGGTGTACCATGCAATGGCTTTGGCGTAGTTCTTCTTTGCTTTTTTACCGTAACGATAACGGTATCCGAGTTTTGCCTGTGCCTCAGAATCACCCATCTCAGCCAAAACCTCCAACTCTTTGGTCGTCAATTTATCATAATACCCTTTCTTGTCTTGCTTGTTATCTTCCATACGCTATGCTTTTATATTCCACGAAATGCAATTCAGTGCGCCACCTCTTCTCACGGCTTCTAATGCTGGAATGCCCACAACCTCGCAATTGGGCATCACAGCGCTGATTTGTTCTAATGCCTGTTCGTCTTCTGGTATTCCCAGTTGCGGGACAAGCACAAGATTGCCAATCTGCAAGAAGTTGATATACGACCAACTGCGCTCATGCTTCCGCTTTACGTTATACTTCAGGGTTGCAACATCGAAATGCTTCTCCAAAATTCGAAGGTAATCATGTGCAAAGGCCTTGTCAAAATCGTCATAGTTGGTCATCAGCACCTGGTTGTCACCCAAATAATGGATGATACCATCGCTGTGACCATATTTTTCAATTCTATCCCAAGGAATGAAAACCACCCCACAGTGGAATGTTTCTTCGAGTAGCCGTCGCACTTCTTCGGGGGACTTGTCTTTATTCTCCACAAACACTTTGTCTGTCAGAACAATCTTGTCGCCACATTTCACCACGTTGCCGCCATCCATCACCAAATCTATTGCAATGCAATTATTCCGGATTGGCTGCAATCGGTTTGAATCTGCTTGAAACACCTCTTCCGGATCGGTTTGAAGCAAAAGTCCTGTTTTGTCTTGCAGATAATTAGGAGTGTACGTGTAGAAAATATAGCGGCTTTCATCCATCTGAATCGGCATAAAATCGCGGCACCAAATATCCTTTGTTCCAGACAGATAGGTAAATAGGATGCCATGTTTCTGCAATACATCAACGATATGATCATTCAGCACGGGACATCTCTCAGGCAGAAGACTTGAGAAATAGACGCGGTTGGTCAGGTTGTCGGTAATCATGCTAAATTATATTTCTTCTTCTCTTGTGAAACCCCATTCTCGTGTACATTTCTCACCAATTATCTTTTTGTATACAAAATCACTTTCTGATTGTAATACATTTTGGCGAGTCTTATGAGTAATATATCTTGTTTGTACTCTTGACTCAGGTTCCCAAGTAATATCATTGTTATTTCCTAAAGCGAAACCATTCAATAATGCATAAAGATACGTTGATTGATTGTTATAACCATATTTTTTAGATTCTTCAAAAAACTTCTTTTCTTTATTCCATACTAAGAATCTTCCATTATTGTCCTTTACCTCGTAAGAGCGTATTAACGCAGATGCCCTATATTCTCCGACTTTTTCAAAAGTAATATCAAAGCCTGAGTTGTGTGCATGTAAACTCATAAGAGGAAAATATGGAACATCTTTCAAGTCTCTTCCATTACGGTGATATACAATGGGGTCATGTATTCCATTATCCTTTTCACTGTGGAAATAAAATTCTACAGTTCGAATATATATTTTATAGTCATCCCGAACTTTAATGTAACCACCATAAAGAAAAATAGGTGCGAGTTCTTCAAACTTCTTTTGGATGTCGTCATATTTTGACTCTCCATTAATATTATCATTAAATTCTTTCAGTTTCTCAATGAGTTTTTCCATAACAATTATTTATTTTTAGTTTTTTACTTTCAAGTGCAAAGGTATAAACAAAAAACGGTATGACCAAGCCTTTTTTGCAAAAAAAGGTTAATGTTTTCGAAAAAGTTATTTTCTTCTCACGTGATAATTGATAATTCTTATCTACATAAATTTCTTCCGCTTAACAAACTATAAGACGGAAAGGATAGAATATGTCTTTGTTTATAAGAATTATCTTTTCCCAGGGAAGAGTTTCGGGATGAAATGGGTGAGGTTATGCTTGCGGAGGCTGGCAATGATGTCGCGCTGCTGGTCGGGCTTGTAGAAGAAGAAAAGCCTACGCTGGTCAGCCTTGTCGCCGGGAGTGGTGGCGACGTAAACGGGCTTCATGGTGGTGGGGTCGATGCCAGTGTAGTACATCTCAGTAGCAAGGGTCATGGGCGTAGGAGTGAAATCCTGTATCTGCTCAAGCCGATAGCCCATCTGCTTCATGTCGAGTGCCAACTGCGCCATATCCTCAAGGCGGCAACCGGGATGGCTGCTGATGAAATAAGGAATGAGTTGGTAGCGCAGTCCCGCCTGCTTGCATATCTCGTCAAAGCGTCGCTTAGTTTCCTTAAAGAGGGAGAACGAAGGCTTGCGCATCAGTGCCAACACATGGTCAGAGGTGTGTTCCGGTGCCACCTTCAAGCGACCGGAGGTGTGATTGAGCACCACCTGCTTGAAGTATTCCCATCCCCCATTGCCATCGGCGAAAAGGTCGCAACGAATACCACTGCCGACATAGAGGTGTTTCACCTTGGGATGCGCATTCACCTTACGCAGCAAGGCAGTCATGGGTCGGTGGTCACTGTCGAGGTTCTTGCAGAGCGTGGGCATGGAACAACTGTAGCGGGAACAGCGGCGGCAAAGGTCGGGCTTCTTCCCTTTCATGCGCCACATGTTGGCGGAGGGACCACCGAGATCGGTCAGCACACCGTGAAAATCGGAATCCTGAGTGATAAGGTTCACTTCATTAAGTATCGATGCCTCACTGCGGCTAGCTATCTGTTTCCCCTGGTGGGCACTGATAGTGCAGAAGGAACAGCCGCCGAAACATCCGCGGTGGGTATTCACGCTCCAGCGTATCATTTCAAAGGCTGGTATCGGTCCACGCTTCTTGTACTTGGGATGAGGCAATCGCAGGTAGGGCAAATCGAACGAAGCATCCACCTCGTCGGTGGTCATCGGCGGCTCTGGCGGATTTACCACCACATATCGGTCGCCATGCTTCTGCACCAGCGTCGCACACTCTATCTTGTTGCTTTCTCGTTCAATCACCTGATAGTTCTCCGCCTCACAGCGCTTGCTTTTCTGACACTCCTCGAAAGAATGGAGTTCAATCGGATTATTCCGAATACTCTGAATATTCCGAGAAACCCACACCACTTGGGGCAGTTCATTGCAGGCCTCGATGCCCTTGCCCTCGTCGAGCATCTTGGCAATCTTGAGCGTCGTTCGCTCACCCATGCCATAGTTCAGCAGGTCGGCAGGGGTGTCTATCAATATCGAAGGGAAAAGTTTGTCGTCCCAGTAGTCGTAGTGTGCCAGGCGACGCATAGAAGCCTCGATGCCAGCAATAATGACCGGCACATCGGGATAAATCTGCTTAAGGATGCGAGAATAGACATAAGTGGCGCGGTCGGGTCGGAATCCAGCCTGACCACCAGGGGTATAGGCATCGTCGTGGCGCAAACGCCGTGCGGCAGTGTAATGGTTCACCATGCTGTCCATGGCACCGCTGGTAACGCCAAAAAAGAGTCGCGGACGTCCGAACTTTCGAAAATCACGCAGGTCGTCTCTCCAGTTGGGCTGCGGAATAATGGCCACCTTGTACCCTGCTGCCTCAAGCGTGCGCCCAATAACGGCAGTGCCAAACGAAGGATGGTCAACATAGGCATCGCCTGTGACCAGCACCACGTCAACCTGCTCCCAACCGAGACGCTTGACCTCCTCCAGTGTTATGGGCAAGAAATGAGCCATATCCAAAAAAAGCCTCACTTAAGGTGAGGCTTTGTACCGCATATCAGAGTCGAACTGATGATCTTCTGCGTGAGAGGCAGATGTCCTGGACCACTAGACGAATGCGGCGTTGCTGTTTGTCTTTTTGGGACGATTCCTCTTTCGAAATCGGGTGCAAAAGTACGAAGATTTTCCGAACTGGCAAAATATTTTTCAAAAAAAAATATACCCCATTGAAAAACAGGGGTATATTTTTAACGTTCGAATAAAGAAACGTCTTTAAAACCGTATTAATACGGAATAAAAACGGTATTTTTATGCCATGTTATGGAACACATTGACGACATCATCGTCATTCTCGAGGCGTTCAATCAGACCATTGACGTCTTCCTGCTCCTCGGGAGTGAGTTCACGCATGGTGAGGGGAATACGCTCAAACTTGAAACTCTTAATCTCAAGACCCTTGTCCTCGAGGAACTTGGAGATGGGACCGTAGTTCTTGAAGTCAGCATAGATGAGAATTTCATCCTCATCGCGGAACACCTCGTCGATGTCGCAGTCGATAAGTTCAAGCTCAAGCTCGTCCATGTCGATACCGTCCTGCCAGGCGACAACGAAGGAACACTTGCGCTCGAAGAGGAAGTCGTTCATACCCATGGTACCCAGTTCACCCTTGCCACGCACAAAGGCGGCACGGAGGTTGGCAACGGTACGAGTGGGGTTGTCGGTGGCAGTCTCGACAACAATGGCGGTGCCGTGAGGTCCCTTGCCGTCATAGACGACCTCTTTGTAGGCCGACTTGTCCTTTTCGGTGGCACGCTTGATGGCGCGTTCCACATTGTCCTTGGGCATCGACTCACTCTTGGCAGTCTGCATCAGCAGGCGCAAGCGCAGGTTGCTCGAGGGATCGGGACCACCGGCGATAACTGCCAATTCAATTTCCTTGCCAATCTTGGTAAAGGTGCGGGCCATGTGGCCCCAACGTTTCAGTTTTCTTGCTTTGCGATATTCAAATGCGCGACCCATAATATTATAGTTTTTAATTAATTCAATTGTTTTTTAAGATACTCTGTGCACTCTTCGAAAGTCTTGAACGTATGCTCCTCGGGAACCAGGTCGGGGATGAGGTTCATCTTTGTGAGCATGTACATAGGCTGAGGCTGGATGATGGTCATCAGCACCTGAGCACCACGAGCCTGGATATCCTTGATGGCCTCTTCCATGGCATAAAGTCCGCTCTGGTCCATGAAGCTGACCAGACGCATGCGGATGATGACAATCTTGGCATCGGCGGGAACCGTCTGCATCACCTCCTTGAACTTGTTGATGGTGCCGAAGAAAATGGGACCGTTCAGACGCTGAATGTAAATCTTGTGCGCCACAGTGTCGGGCATGCCGCCTTCGTCGGACCAGGGGCTTTCCTTATCGAAATTGGTCATCTCCTGGCTGGAGTAGCCGCCCTCGACAAGGTCGGAAGCGCGCTTCATGAAAAGCACGCAGGCAATGACCATGCCGATGCCCACAGCGGTGAGCAGGTCGACAAACACAGTGATGAGGAAGACCGCAATAAGCACCACGGCATCGGCACGCGGAATCTTGGGCAAATCCTTGAAGCCCTTGAAATCGATGATACCCCAACCCACGGTGAGGAGGATACCTGCGAGCACCGACAGCGGGACATATTTTACCACGCTACCCAAACCGAGCATGATTGCCAGCAGAAGAATTGCATGCACCATGCCGGAAAGCTGGGTACGACCGCCGGATTTGACATTGACAACGGTACGCATGGTAGCGCCGGCGCCGGGAAGACCACAGAAGAGTCCAGCCACAGCATTGCCTATGCCCTGCCCTATCAACTCACGGTTCGAGTTGTGCTTGGTCTTGGTGATATTGTCGGCCACAACGGAAGTGAGCAAAGTGTCGATGGAACCAAGACCCGCAAGCGTAAGACCCGGGATGACGGCAGCGGAGAGGATGGCGCCCCAGTCGAGACCGGCAAGCGACACCTGGGCACTGGCGAAGAACGGCATGGGAAGTCCCGAGGGAATCTCGCCGATGATGGCGACGCCCTCCATATCGATGAACAGCGAAACAACGGTCATCACAATGAGTGCCACCAGCGTTGACGGAACCTTCTTGGTGAGCAGCGGGAAAAGATAGATAATCGCCACCGTTCCGAGACCCAACAGCAAAGCCGTCATCGACATGCTGCCGAAAGCCTGGGGAAGACCCATCAGCAGGTCGACCATCGAACCCGAGGCGCTTTTACCCACAAGAGGATACAGCTGCTGCAGGATGATGATGACACCGATACCGCTCATGAAGCCCGACAGGACAGGATACGGGATGTAGCGCACATACTTGCCCAACTTGATGATGCCGAAAAGAATCTGGAACAGACCGCAGAAGACGGCGGCAAGGGCCATTGTGACCAGCACGGTGGAAAGATTTCCCGAACTCGACGCAAAGGCGCCCGAAATCAGCGTGGCGCTGATGACAGTCATGGGACCTGTGGGACCGCTGATCTGGCTGTGCGTGCCACCGAAAAGAGCGGCAAAGAAGCCCAGCAGCGTGGCGCCGACAAGACCGGCGTAGGCTCCGATGGAAGCACCGTCGCTACCGATGCCGCTGAAGGCCTGAATACCGAAGGCCAGCGCCAACGGCAACGCGACAATACCGGCAGTCACACCGCCGAAAATATCGCCTTTCAAATTACTGAACAGTTTCATCTTATTCTTTCTTGATTTTTAATTCTTAATTTAATCCAACACCCAGTAAACCAGTGTTGTGCTCAAAATTCCCAAACCGGCACCGGCAAGGACATCGCCCGCCCAGTGGCGGTTGTTGTAGATGCGCATGATGCCCACTATCGTAGCCACCGTGTAGCCAGCCACAGCAATCCAAGGGTACTCCTTGCCATACTCGCGACGCAGCACCTCGGCACCTACAAAAGCCGTGAAGGTGTGGCCCGAGGGAAAACTGTTGCGGGTGGAATTGTCAGGACGCTCCTTGGCGAAGCCGTACTTGAAAGCGTTGAGCCATCCTGCACCCAAAAGGTAGCTGCCCCCTTCGAGGAGCGCCAGCCGCTTGAAATCGTGGCGGCCCTTCAGACCGCAGAGATTCAACACCGCGGGAGTGATGGTCGTAAGATATTGCAGCTGGTTGTCGAAAGTCAACTTCGGCGGATTGTGGTACATCACCTCGTCGCGCAGGCTGACAGCCCAGGTGTTCACATCTGGCTGGTAGGCTGCCAGAAGGCCCAACGAGATGAGACCCGTGGAGGTTGCCGCCATCGTGATGTTCTCGCACAATGTCGAACTGTGTCCCACCGTGTCCCATTGCGCCCTTGACGGAAGTGCGACGCACAACGGCAAAAGCAATATAAGCGACAGCTTTTTCACAGCGTAAGCCTCCCTTCCTTAAGCACGGGAACCACCGGACAGGTATTCTGCTGGAACGCGAAATCGATGTCGGCATCGGCACCAAACCCCTGCAGGCGGTGGACATGCGTGGCATTGCGGCAATAGGCGGCGGGGTCTCCACTGGCAGCACGCCACAACGCAAGCGCCATCGCGGCAGCATCGCCATGAGGCACAGCGCAATCCGACAGCCGTTCGACGAGAGCTCCCGCCACCAGCGTATCTTCCAGACAGAAATCGTTCTGCCATCCGCTGCAGAGCAGGACCACATCCCTACCCTCTTCGCGCAGACGCTGGCTCAAAGCATCAAGATTGGCGAAAGCACCCACCAGCGTAAGGTCGGCATCGGCAGCACGCAGAATCGACACGGTGCCGTTGGTGGTGCTGTAGGCCAAACGCACCCCACTCATGTTGCAAGCCATGTACTCCGTCGGAGAATTGCCATAGTCGGAGCCGGGGAGTTTTTTTCCGCCGCGCTCGGCAGCGATACCGTAACCCATGGTCCGATAAGGCTCCAAAGCCTCGAGACTGTTGAGCGGCACCACCTGACGGCATCCCGCCTGGAAGGCGGCGCACACGGCCGTGGTAGCACGAAGCACATCAATCGCCACCGTTACATGATGGTCCTTCAGCGTGCGGAAAGGATACAGGGCTGGTGACAACGACACTTCAATCCTCATAGCGACATGTCGTTTTTCACCAGTTCAACACTCTCGTCGGGCTCGATGCGCAACGAAAAATACTCGGGATGCGAGGGAATAAAGCGCTCTGTGCGATGCTCGCGGGCACGCTTGCCCGAAGGCAGGTCTTTCAAAACATATTTGTTCAGCATCTCCACCAGACGGCAGCGCTGCACGGTCTCGAGGTCGTAGCCCGTCTGTTCGGCAAACAGTTTGTCGGCCGGAGTGGGAACGGGACGCTTCTTGAAATCCACGCTCAAAGTCTTTGTCGCCACGACGGAGGTGTGCATCAGCTCGTTGCCAGTGCGGGTGGAACGGAGCACATACTCCACTTCCACGGTCCAGCTGTTCTCGGTGGACGACCATCCGTTCAGCGTGATGAAAAGTACGGCGTCGACACCCAGTTCCTCGGCATAGTCGCTGATGACATCGTTGCGAAGCTGGCGACCCGAGCGAGTCTCTGTGGCGGCAATCTGTGCCGACACCAAGGGACCCGGCACGTAGTAGCCGTTGTAGACCAGCGGGTCGGCAGCCGTCAGGTAGAGCTGGCATGCCGCCACATTGAGCGAATGGTTGTAGGCGGAATCCTCCGTTGTGCGGAAGGCGCGCCGCATGCTCATGTCTGCCAGCGGCGCCACATACACCGTCGACGGGCGCTCCTTGTAGATGTCGCCGTACTGTGCCTGCTTCTTCGTGGTCTTGCACGACACTGCCAGCAACGCCAGCAAGATTATGAACAGAGTTTTCTTCATTTTTTCTTGCGTTCCTGCTGTTTCTTTTTCTTCTCTTCGTCGCGCTGGCGCTGGCGCTCCTTGTTACGGCGGTCACGCTCTTTCTTCGCATCCGCCTGCGCCTGTTTCTTCGCTTTCTGTTCCAGTTTGTGCTGTTCCTGCGCCTGCTTGCGGGCGTCGAGTTTTGCCTGCTTGGCGGCGGCGATGGAATCCTGCTGTGCCTGACGCAACCGTTCCGCGGCAGCCTGTTCCTGTTCCAGGAGTTCACGCTTCTGGGTAGCGGTGAGACGTATCGGCACCGCCACAGAGTCAACGGGGGTCTGCTGGCTGAGCCAGACGGTGTCGGTGCTGTCAATCACTGCCTCGATGCCGGGCAGTGGGCGCAAGGAGGCAAGGGAGTCGTAGGCCCACGATGCCAGCTGCGCGAGATTGGCCGTGTCGCGCTCGCCGCAGAGGGTGTCATCCACCATGTCGGGCAGGAGCTTGCGCTTCACACGCAATATCAATTCGCGGCTCTCGGGAAAAGCGCGCACTTCGGCATTCAGCATGCGGCATGCCGTACCGTCGTGTCCCATCAGTGCCAGGGTGATGCCATACTCGGCATACAGGCCGGGATGCAGGGTGTCGGCTTTCACGGCGTCATTCAGGCTGCGGGCATTGGCGAGAGCCAGGTTGTACAGCGTGCCGTAGGTCGGTTCCGTCTGGTAGGCGACCATCTCGGCACGCGGAAGGCCCTTGTACTCGCCGGAGCAGGCCGTTAGTGAAAGTAAGAAGTAAAAACTAAGAGCTAAGAGGCTGACGCGGCTTAGTTTCAATGTCCTGATATGGTGTTTGCTGTCCATATTCTGCTACTTCTTAGTTTTCAGTTCTTAATTCAAAAAAACAGCGCGCCTGTAAGCCGGGTTCTGTCGTGTTCTATCATCAATCTAGTGCCGCCGTCGCCGACGGCCTCTATCAACCTACCCTCCGGCAACTCTACTCGGGCGAGCCAGCCCTTAAACTGCCGGTTTACATGGTCTTTCAGCCCATGAGGCTTGCCATCACGCCTGTCACCAGGACGCGTCGTGGGCTCTTACCCCGCGTTTTCACCCTTACCTTTTTGGTTTAAACCGCAAAGGCGGTATTTTTTCTGTGGCGCTATCTATAACCACTCGGTTACCCTCGCGACCTCTTCCCGTTAGGAAGCATGGCGGCTCGAGCTGCCCGGACTTTCCTCCCACCCGCAAGGGGCGGGCGATAGAACGGCCACGCTGTTTTTCTCTCTGTTTTTGGCGTGCAAAAATACACACAAAAATCGACATGGCAAAATTTAATTTTGTGGGATGGATTTTTATTCGTAATTTTGCAGTCGCAAAAGCAAGAATGTGTTTTATTTTTTCCAACAAGGCCACCGGGCGGTAACTCTATGGTAGGTCTATGGTAGGTATATGGTAACTCTATGGTAGGTCTATGGATGCTCCTATATCGCTCCTATGTTTTACCTTGGCATTAGGCTAGGCATTGGGGAAGGAAGAGGCCCCTGCGGCATGGTGCAGCAGGGGCCTGTAAGGTGGTGGTGTTTTTCCCTAGCGAAGGACGGTGACGGTGCCTTTTTCATGGCGCATGTCGCCGGAAGTGTCTTTGAATTTCGCCACCCAGACGTAGGTGCTCTGCGGGAGGCGCTCGCCGCGGTAGGTGGCATCCCAACGGAAGTCGGGGTCGTTGGAGGCGTAGACCTGCCGTCCGCCACGGTTGTAGATGTAAATCTTGAATTCGCTGACGGTGGAGGAGAATTTGAGCTTGAAGGTGCGGTTGTCGTCGACGTCGCCGTCGGGGACAATGACGTTGGGGGCCCAGACCAGGTTGTCGACATGAACAGGACCGCCGGGGTCTTTGGGGCTTTTGGCCGTGGTGACGGCGGGAGTCACGGCGGTGTCGGGCTGCTCGGCGGCGATGAGGTCGGCGATACGTGCACCGGCATCGGCAGGGGCCATGGGATGGACGGCTGCGGAAGCCTCAAGGGCGGGCAGGACGGCCTCAGCCCTGGTCGCGAGGTGTTCTTCGCGGAGGGGTGCATAAGTGCCTCTGGCGAGGGCGACCGGTGCGGCGGCAGCGGGTGTTGCCTCAGCGGTTGTGGGCTGGACGGCATCGGAAACGTTCTCGGCAGCAATGGCGGGTTGCCCGGCAGGGGCGGTGCTCGTTGCTGCCTCGCTGTGCCTGCTGCCGTCGGGCATCATTGCCACCTGGCGGCTCAAAGAGGCAGAATCCTCGCTGCCGCGAGCGGCAGGGACGACGAGCCACACCACGGCGACAATGGCGACAATCGCCACGGCGACGGATGTGCCGATGCGCACCATGCGTCTGCGCTGCAGGCGGCCGCTGATCTGGTCGAAGAGCCCTTCGTCGGGCTGGGGTCTATATTCTTTCAGGTTCATGTCTGTTAGTTTTGTGATATTTTATGATGCTGATTTCTCGGATGTAAGAATTTCGCGCAAACGGTTTTTTGCCCGGCTAAGGATGGAGCGCACGGTGACGGGTGTGCAATGCAGTTCCTTGGCAGCCTCTTCGAAGGAGAACTCCTCGACGACGACAAGGTTGAAAACCATACGCTGCTGGGGACTGAGTTTCTGCATAGCGAGGACGATCTCCTCGTTGGCGAAAGGATCGGCGAAGGCGGTCGATAGTTCCTGGGTCAGTGTCTGGGAGGATACATCGTCGATGGATTCCATGCGGAAGGAGGAGCGGTAGCGGTTGATGCAGGTGTTGAGCATGAGGTGGTAAACCCATGCGGGGAGCTTCTGCGGCTCGCGCAGGGAGCCTATCTTCTCGAATACGAGGATGAAGCCGTCCTGCATGAGGTCCTGCGCCGCGTCGCGGTCGGAGGCAAAACGCATGCAGACGCCCAACGCCATGGGGGCGAGGGCATCGTAGAGTGCGCGCTGCGCGCTGCGGTCGCGGCGGCGGCATCCCTTCACTATTGCTGCGTAGTCTGCTTCCATTATTTGCTATAGACAACAAAAGAGGTCAAATTGTTGACACGTTAACAATATTTAACATTTTACTATCCACCGTGAAGGCCACTTCGACCTCCCCAAAGGGCATCACATAGCGGCGCGATGGGTCGTCCTGATAGTGGGGACGCGGGTCGAGAGCTAGGGCGTCGACAAGGGCTTTCCGTTGACCTGGATTGAGTTTGGAAAGGAGCTGTTGCGGGTCAGCGACCGTGAGCCTCGGTGTCGGCGAATCGGGCGCAAAGCCGCTACGGACACCGGGATGGCTGTCAGCATAGGGGATGTAGGGCTTGATGTCGAAGACGGGTGTGCCGTCGACGAGGTCGGCCCCCGAGACATAGAGCACAGGACCCAACGCGGGCTCGACGGCGACGCGCAGGAGGCGCACAGAGGAGAGGCCGATGTTGTTGGGGCGGAAGGGGCTGCGGGTGGCGAAGACCCCTACCCTCTTGTTGCCACCGAGCCGCGGCGGACGGACGGTGGGACTCCACGTCTCGCGCTGGGCAAGGTGGAACTGCCAGAGGAGCCAAATGTAGTCGAACTCCTCGAGACCGCGGACGGCTTCGGGGATGCGATAGTCGGGTTCGAACACCACACGCGCCTCATAGTCGACAAGACCCGCCTGCCGCGGCACGCCGAACTTGCTGCGGAAAGGGGTCTCGATATGGGCGATGGGGGTCAAAGCTAAAGGTGAAATGTTATTTGTTATTCCAGACTTTGTCGAAATCGGCTTTGTTTTTGACGAGGAGGTTGGGGATGTCGAGCCCGTAGGGGCAGCGTGACTTGCAGAGGTCGCAATGGACGCAGAGGTCTATCTTTGCCATTTCGTCGGCCCACTCCTGAGTGACATAGACGCTGTGCGGAGCACGCTGGAGGAAGAGCGACATGCGGTTGCAGTCCTGAATCTGGATTCCCACCGTGCAGGGCTGGCAATAGCCACAGCCGCGGCAGAAGTTGCCGCTGAGCTCGCGGCGGTCCTTCTCAATCTGCTCCCGCATGGCATCGGTGAGCACGGGCGGGTTGTCCTGATAGGAGAGCCACTCGTCGAGTTCGCTTTCCTTCTGGATGCCCCAGATGGGCGCCACGTCGTACTGCGCCAGCCAGGCATAGGCTATGGCGGAGTGGGTGATGAGACCGCCGGAGAGTCCCTTCATGCAGATGAAGCCCATGTCGGCTTCGAGGGTGCGGCGCACGATGTCGAGGTCAACCTCGGAGGCGAGATAGGAGAAGGGATACTGGAGGGTCTCATAGAGGCCGCTTTCTATGGCTTCCAACGCCACCTTCTGGCGGTGGTTGGTGATGCCGATGTGGCGCACCTTGCCCTGCCTGACGGCCTCCTGCATCGCCTCGAAGAGTCCTGTGCCGTCGCCTGGCTTTGGACAGAAGGAGGGATTGTGGAACTGGTAGAGGTCGACATAGTCGGTCTGGAGGAGCGAGAGGCTGGTGTGGAGGTCGTTCCAGAAGCCCTCGGGGGTAGTGGCACCTGTCTTGGTGCTGATGATGACTTCGTTGCGGCGACCTTTGAGGGCTACGCCGAGCTTCTCCTCGCTGTCGGTGTAGAAGCGGGCGGTGTCGAAATAATACATGCCGCCGTCAAGGGCACGGCGTACCAGCCTGACGGCATCGTCGAGACTGATACGCTGGATGGGCAGTGCGCCGAACCCGTTACGGGGGACTACAAGGCCTGTACGGCCGAGGGTGATGGTTTGCATAACGTTACATTACATTGTTTAACGTACCACGGAAACACGCTTGACAGGAGCGCCGTCGACCTGCACCATGTAGATGCCGGCGGCATTGACGGCGATGCTGTGACGGTCGGAGGTTGCCACGGTGGCGCAGACCTGGCGGCCCACGGCATCGAAGAGGCGCACCTGGCGGTGCTCGGCACCTGTGACGACGATGGTGTTGCCCGTGGAGTAGATGTTGACACTGGTTGATTCGAGGGACTCGATGCCCACGTTCTTCGCCACGACAGCCGTGAGAGTGACATTGTCCTCGATGGTGAAGGTGTAGGAGGCGTCATGGCTGACGGTGTCGCCATTGTCGTCGACCCAACCCACGAAAGTGTAGCCATATGCGGGCGTGGCGGTGACGGTGACGGGGGTGCCGTAGGTGTAGACGCTGGCGCCGCTGACGGTGACGTTCTCACCCTGGAGGGTCACAAGGTAGCGGTTGGGCACGAAGACAGCCTCGAGGTAGCGGTCGTAGGTGATGCGGAAGGAGAGGTCGGTGTCGAAGTAGGTGTCAACATAGACGGTGTCGCTGTGGACCTCGGACACCCGGACGGTGTGCTGGATGACAGAGTCGTGGTACTCGATGAGGTTGCCGTTCTCCATGACATAGCGCGTGAGGGTGTCGAAGACGATAGAGTCGTGGTAGTTGACGGTGTAGTTGACGCGGTACTCATCCCAGTGGTCGAGGTGGTAGTGCTCGTCGGGGACAGCCACCAGGTCGACGGTGTCGTTGTAGATGGCAAGGATGGGCATGAGGTTGGTCGACTTACGCTCGCCGTCGACGGTGACCGAGAAGGTGCCGTGCTCGGCGGAGAGGTACATCTTCATGTAGTGGTGCTTGAAGTAGGCAACCACCGTGGTGTCGGAAGTGACGATGAATGCGGCATGGGTGTCGGCGTCATGACGACCGTTGAAGCCCACGAAGTCGAAGTGCTCGTTGGGCGAGGCATCGATGTAGACGATGTCACCATGGTTGTACCAGCCGGAGCCGGTGACGGTGCCCATGAGGGAGTTGCTGACAAGCGCGGTGACCTGGTAGCGGTTGATGGCAAAGTTAGCGGTGAGGTTGGAGTCGCGCTCGACATAGATGTCGCGAGTGGCATCGGTCACGCCATCGCTCCAATTGACGAAGTGGTAGCCATAGGCGGCCGTGGCGGAGATGGTGGCGAGGTCGTGGTAGTGGTAGGTGCCGCTGCCGGTGACGGTGCCCATGTTGGTATCGGCGGAAGCGACGGTGAGAGTGAACTCGTCAGCCTCGAAATTGGCGACAAGGTTGGTGTCGGCATCGAGGTTGAAGGTGAGCGTTGCCGAGGTCTCGCCGTTGCTCCAGTTTACAAAGTGAGCGTGGGGATAGGCCTGGGCGGTGAGGGTGACTGCGGTGTTGTAGTCGTAGGCACCCGGGGTGATGTTGGACATCACGTAACCGATGGAGGCGTTGTTGGCGGAGTAGTTGTAGTTGTAAGTCTCGGGGACGATGACGGCCTTGTAGGTGACGTCGGCAACGACGG
This sequence comes from uncultured Bacteroidales bacterium, assembly GCA_900317285.1. Classification (GTDB taxonomy): domain Bacteria; phylum Bacteroidota; class Bacteroidia; order Bacteroidales; family P3; genus Colimorpha. Next base: position 73,770 of record ONGA01000009.1, read on the forward strand.
AGATGCGGAGGGTATCGTTGGTGGAGATGATGGCATCGGAATCATCCTTCGACCAGCCCATGAAGAGGTAGTGGTCGTCGGCTGCCGCCACGAGGACGGTGTCGGTGAGGGCAGGATAGCTGCCAGCACCCACGACGGTGCCGTTGGTTACCTCGGTAGTGACGAGGTAGCTGTTCAGGGCGAAAGCTGCCTGGAGAGCGGTGTCGGAGGTGAGGGTGAGCGTCCAGGGGTTGTCGGTGGAGAGCGTGTCGCCGGTCGAGGTGCTCCAGTGGTCGAAGTGGTAGTGCTGGAGGGTGTCGGTGGCGGAGACAGAGACCTGGCTGCCGTAGCCGTACTGACCGGCACCGCTGAGGATACCGTAGGAACTGGCGGCAAGGGTCAGGCTGACGGTGTCGATGGCGAAGAGTGCGGTGACGGTGCTGTCGCCAGTCACTTCGATGCGACGCACGAGGGTGTTGTCGTCGAGGTCGCTCCAACGCACGAGGTGGTGGTGGAGTGCGGGAGTGGCGACAAGGTCGGCGGAGTCGTGAGCGAAGAAGTTGCCGGAGCCGGTGACGGTACCCATGAGGGTGTCGTTGCTGAGGACATTCAGGGTGAAGGGCGTCACGTCGGAGAAGAAGGCAATGAGTGAGAAGTCGCCGGTGACGACGATGGTGCGGCTGGCATTGACATCGGCGTCGCTCCAGAAGTCGAAGCGGAAGCGGTTGGTGTCGGAAGGCACAGCCTCGAGATTCAGGACATCGCCGTAGCGGTAGATGCTCTGGGTGCCGGTGACGGTGCCCTTGAGAGGATCGTTGGAGGCGATGACGACATTGTAGTCGATGGTGTCGAAGTCGGCCATGAGGTTGACGTCGGCGGTAACGGTGAGGTTACGCACGAGCTGGTCGTTGCCGTCGCTCCAGCCAGCGAAGCGGAAGCCGGGCTTGGGCTGGGCGGTGAGGGTCCACTGGGTGCCGTAGGGGTAGCTGCCGGAGTCGACCGTAGCGATGACACTACCGATGGTGGTGTCGGAGGAGGCATAGGCCACCAGGAAGCTGTCGATGGCGAAATGGGCGGTGACGGTGACATTACTGTCGAGGTTGAAAGCCTTAACGGCGGCATTGTCGGTGAAGTCGCCCGACCAGTGGAGGAAGTGGTGGTGTGCGGCGGGATAGGCTCTGACGCTCACGGGAGTGCCGTGCTCATAGAGGCCGTTGGCGGTGCCGGTGATGGAGCCCATGGCGGGGTCGTTGACATCGGCGGTGAGGGCGTAGGTGTTGATATCGTAGCGTGCGACATAGTAGGCCGACTCGGTGGCGCGGAAGCCAAGGGTGTCGGAGGTGCCGGCAACCGCCTGTCCGTTCTTGCTCCAGCCGACGAAGTGGTAGGAATCGGCATCGGAGGACTGGGCGATGAGGGTGACGGTGTCGTTGTAGCCAAAGCGGCCGAAACCGGCAACGGTGCCGTTGACTGCCGAAGCAGAAACGGTCATGGTGTCGGGCACGAAGATGGCGGTGAGGATGCTGTCGCCGCCGAGGTTGATGACGCGCGGGTTGACGCTGCTGTGGTCGCTCCACTCGACGAAGTGGTGGTTCTCGGCAGCACGGGCGAAGACGGTGACACGCGAGTTCCAGTCGTAGGTGCCGGCGCCTTCGGTGGTGCCGTTACCGGCGACATTGAGAGTCATCGTGTGGGTGTCGACGGCGAAGAGGGCCTCGACGAGGGTGTCGGAGACCACCACGACGGAACGCGAGGCGGTGGCGAGGGTAGCGTCGTCACTCCAACCGGTGAAGTGATAATGCGGTTTGGCGGTGGCGGTGAGGGCCACGGAGGCACCGTAGTTGACCGAAGCACTCACGGGAGTGACGGTACCCATGGCGGTATCGTTGCTGATGGCGGTGAGGTTCATCAGGGCTGCGTCGCCGAAGATGGCTATGAGGGTAACGTTGGAATCCATGACCACGGTGCGGGTGCTATCGGTCACGCCGTCGTTCCAGGAGATGAACTTGTAAAGGCTCTTGTCGCTGACGCGGGCGGTGACGTTGACCGGCTGACCATGGTAGTAGGAGGTCTGGGCGGGGGTCACGAGGACGGAGCCCATGGTGCTGTTGTTGGCGGAGAGCGAAAGAGTGTGGAAGGCGGGAGCGAAGGAGGCAGTGATGTTCATGTTGCCGTTGACGACAAGCGACATGGGGTTGTCGATGCTGGCGTTGCTCCAGCCGGAAAAGGTGTTACCCAAAGTGGGAGTGGCGACAAAGGTCACCAGGTCGCCGTAGTGGTAGACATTGCCTGCAAAGTCGGCGCTGTTGACAGAGCCCTTCGCGGGATCGAGCGAGGCGACGGTGACGGTATACTCCTTCTGGAGGAAAAGCGCCGTGACGTTAGTGTCGCGGGTCATGTCGAGGGTGAGGGTATTGGTGGTGACGCCGTTGCTCCAACCCGCAAAGACATAGTGCGAGTTGGGAGTGGCGGTGAGCGCCACGGAAGTGCCGTAGTCGAAGACTGTCCTGCCGAGCACGGCACCATCGACACGACCCCATTCAGGATGGTCGACAGCGAGGGTGAGTGCGACGGTGTCGAGGACGACATTGGCGATATAGGTGGCGTTCTCGATGGCGGAGAAGGCGGGCAGGACGGGGTCGGTGCCCACGACGGCGCCATTGAGCGTCCAGTTGACGAAGCGGTAGTTGGCGGCGGGGGTGACGCTGAGGTTCACGATGTCGCCATAGTCGTAGGTGCCGTTGCCGGAGATGGCGCTGCAGTTGGGTGCCACGACATTAATCTTGACGGTGTCCTTGCGGAAGGTGACGCCGTAGAGGGAGTCGCCTTCAACGATGACGGTGCGCGGGTTGAGGGTGATGTGGTCGTTCCACTCGACAAAGTGGTAGTGGTCGTCGGGCGTGGCAACCATGAGCACGGAGGTGCCGTGGGCATAGCTTCCGTCGCCGAGGAGGCTACCGCCGACGATGGGCGTTGCGAAAGCCACCGAGTGGGTGTCGGGGACGAAGTAGGCCGTGACCACAATGGCGTGACCCTGGTCGAGAACCACGGTGCGGGGGTTGAAGGAGGCATCCATGCTGTCGCTCCAACCGAGGAATACATGGTGTGAGCTGGGGATGGCGGTGAGGGTGTGGGAGCTACCGGCAGGGGCGTTGTAGGCGGTGCCGGTGACGGTACCCCAGAGGTCATTATTGGACATGCCCACCAGCGAGTAGCGGTCGCCTTCGGCAAAGTAGGCACAGAGGTGGAGGGTGTCGTGGATGACAATCTCACGCACGGCTTCCTGCGTGCCGTCCTCCCAGCAGATGAAGTTGACGGTGTCGGGGCTGGAGAGGGCATAGGAGACATGGATGGTGTCGCCGTAGCGGTAGACGGTGCGCTGCGGAACCACGCTCACGGAGCCGAGGGCGTTGCTGTTGACGTAGGTGCTGACGGTGTACTCGACGCTGTCGAAGATGGCGGAGAGGTTGGCCGAGGCTTTCACCTCGAGGTAGCGGTACTCGTCGGTGTTGCCGTCGCTCCAGCGGAGGAAGCGCACACCGAGGTTAGGCGTGGCGCGGAGCTGCACCATGGCGCCGTAGACGTAGCGGTCGTTGACCGAGGGGTTGACGACCTCGGCAGTACCGTACTTGGGATCGGGATTGACAATGGTGACATCGAAGCTGTCGCGCACGAAGTTGGCGATATAGGTCTTGTTGGCGTCGAAGGCGACGGAGATTTCCTCCTCGGTGCTTGTGGTGGCGCCGCTCCAGCTGACGAAGTGGCAGTTGGGAGCGGGATAGGCGTGGAGGAGAGCGTTGCCGGAGCCGTAGGTGCCGCGGGCGCCGCCGGTGACGTCGCCAAGGAAGTCGTCGTTGGGTTCGGCGATGATGGTGTATTCGCGGGCGACGGCGATGGCGTTATAGATGGTGGTGTTGTCGACGGTGACGGTGCGGGGGTTCTGAGCGTTGCCGTCGCTCCAGTGGCTGAACTGGTAGTGGGTGTTGGGGGCGGCGGAGAGTGTCATGGTGGAGCCGTAGGGGCGGGAGTAGTTCTGCGAGGTGTAGTAGGTGCCGCCGTCGACATTGACTTGTGCGTTGGTGCCGTTGACGGTGAAGAGCATGTCGGAGGTGGCGAAGTTGGCGGTGACTGTCATGTCGGAGTTCACGGTGACGATGACTTCGTCGGTGGTACCCGTGGCGCCCGTCCAGCTTTCCACATGCTGACCGGCGAAGGGCGTGGCGGTGACGGTGACCTGTGTGCCGTAGGGGTAGCTGCCGCCGGCGGTGACGTGACCCTTATCGGGGTCGTTGACGACGGTGGTGAGGGTGTAGTTCTGGGGGGCGAAGACGGCGGTCACGGTGTGGCTGCTGCTGGTGTTGATGACGAGGGGGTTGAGGGTGCTGTCGATGCCAGTGATACCGGGGCACGACCAGTGGTCGAAGCGGTAGTGCTCGTTGGCGGTGGCGGTGACCACAGCCTTGTCGCCAGTGACATAGCTGGGAGCGTCGGCGCTGGCGCTACCCCAGGCGTTGTTGTTGGAGAGCGCCGTGACGACCTTGTTGGCGGGGTCCTGGAAGTTGGCGACGAGGTCGGCAGGGCCCGTCACGGTGTAGGAAAGCGTGGTACCGGTGGTGCCGTTGGGGTCGTTCCAGGAGCATACGTATTCTGTGTGGGCGGGGTCGCTGTCAAGGATAGCGGTGACGTTGAGGACATCGCCGTAGTGGTGTGTCGCCACGTCGTAGGAGCCGACAGCCGAAACATCGGTGCCGTTGACAGTGTTGATGCTGCCGTTGACGGCCGTGATGGTGATGCGGTATTCGGTCTGGTCGAAGATCGCCACGATGGAGGTGTCGCCCACAAGGTTGCTGATTTCGAAGATGCGGTTGCCGACGGACTGGGGATAGAGGGTGCCGTTGGTGGACTCGCAGCGGAGGAAGGTCCAGCCGGGCATGGTGTCGACGGTGACGGTGAGGGTGCCGCCGTAGACGGTGTCGTCACTGTAGGAGATGGAGCCCTTGAGGGGGTCGGCGGAGCAGGTGACGATGACGGGGTCGGGGGCGAAGATAGCCTCGTAGTCGGCATCGGTGAGCACCAGGGGACGGTAGTGGGTCGAGGTGCTGACGTTGGTACCCATGAGGCTCCAGTGGTCGAAGTGGTAGTGCTCGTTGGCGGTGGCGTAGAGGTTCGCCTGGACGTTGTAGCCGTAGCGGGCACCACCGGTGGCGGTACCCCAAGCGGCCTGCGAGGCGGGCACGGAGGCGTTGATGGTGAACTGCACGGGGTAGAAGAAGGCGGTGTAGGTGACCACGGCGCCGTCGGCACCGTAGGCGGTGAGGGTCTGGGTGGCGCTGGAAGTGGCGTTGTCCCAGGCGAAGAATACGTAGTTGTTGTTGGGCACGGCCACGAGGTTGACCTGGTCGCCGACGGCCACGCGCTGCTCGGTGATGCCGCTGCCGGCGATGCCGATGCTCACGACGCCGCGCTCGCTGTGGTTGGTGACGACGCGGACGGTGATGGAGTCGCGCTCAAAGCGGGCGGTGATGTTCTTGGGGCCGTCGATGAGGAGCGTGGTGGGGGTGGCGGTGCCGTCGAGGGCGCCGCTCCATGCGGCGAAGCGTGCGAGCCCCTTGGGTTCGGCGAAGATGTTGAGGACGGTGCCGTAGGGGTAGTATTCGTTCTTGCGGACGCCGCCCACGGTGCCGAGGCTACCGTCGGAGGGGTAGACGGCGACTTCGCGGATTTTATATTCTTTGGGGGTCACCTTGCCGAGGACCATGGTGCCGCCGGAGATAGCCTCGAAGGTGGCGGTGTAGGTGGCGCCGGACTGGGTGGTGGCGGCAGCGGGCTCGAAGGCGAACTGGTAGTGCTCAGGGTCGCGGAGGGTGACACTAACGGTGACAGGGTCGCCGCTGGGGGCTATGCCGTCGGCGGGGACGGTGACGATGTCGGCGAGGGAGGTGTCGTTGAGGGTCGCCACGACGCTGGCGGTACCGTCGGAGAAGTAGGCCGTGATTTCGGCGTTGCCGGTGACGCGGATATGGTGGTTGGTCTGCTCGGTGCTACCGTCGCTCCAGCCCACGAAGGTGTGGCCGGTGACGGGGGTGGCGGTGAGGTAGAGGTCGGTGAGGTAGTCGTAGTGGTTGCCGGGGTCGGGCGTGGAGACGGCCACGGTGCCGAAGAGGTCGTTGGAGCTCTGGACAGTGACGGTGTACTGCTCGGGCTCGAAGTAGGCGTAGTGGGTTTCAATGTTGATGTGGCTGCGATAGAGGAAACTCTGCGGGTTGACGGTGGAGTTGTCATCCCAGCGCACAAAGCGGTAGTGGGGTTTGGCGACAGCATGGAAGGCGCCGCTGCGAGAGATGAATCCTGTCGAGTCACCGGTGACATAGCCCATGTGTTCCTGTCCGGGGGCCACGTAGACGTGAGAAATGCCTTTGGTGGCAACGTTGTTGACAAGTCTTGCCACGCCGGAGGTCTGGTTGTTGGCGCAGGTCTTGTCGATGAGGACTGAATAGAACTGACCCACCTCGGGCAGGCCGGAGACGGTGTAGTTGCGGGCAGTGATGTCGGTGACGGTGGTGGTGTCGTTGGAACCGAGGACGGTGTAGCGGAAACGGTAGACGTCGCCGTCGTTCATGGTGCCGCCCCAGGTGATGCGGAAGCTGTTCTGGGTGAGGTTGAGGGAGTCGATGGCGAGCTTGATGGGGGTCTTGCAGGTGGGCGCATCGACAAGGGAGATGGCGGAGAGGAGCGCGGTGCGACGGACAGCGTCGACGGTGGTGGCGCGGAAGGCGAGGCGGGAGCCGAGGGGAATGAGTTCGATGGCCTCGGAGAGGTCAAAGGAGTAGCTTCTACCGTTGACGACGGAGCCCATGGGGACGAACGACGAGGAGTCGTCGGCGACAGTCACGAAGCCATATTCGAGGGTCACGGAGGGGTGCAGTGCCACGGTGAAGGAGAGCATGGTGCTGTCGAGGTTGCCGGCGATGGCGGGCATCACGGCGACGGCAGGCGCGGCGGAGGTAGTGGCAAGGACAAGGTTCTTGGTCATGTCGACATAGGCCTGGGGGTAGGCGTCGTTGGCGGTGGCGAGGCCCGGGAATTCCCAACAAATGGGGAGGCGGTTGGCAACGTCGAAGGCACTATAGCTTGGGGCTTCGTTGAGGCGGTCGGCGAAGGGAAGCGTGTATTCGGTGCAGAGGGTGGCGAAGGGGAGCGTGGCAGCATGGGAGGTGTCGCCCACGCCGCATATGGAGCGGACGGAGAGGGTGTAGTAGCTGGAGGGGAGGAGGCCCGAGAGGGGCGCGGAGGTGGTGGTAACGACGGTCTTGACGGGTGCGGAGGTGCCTGTCATGCAGGAGACCTCGTAGGCCACGGGGGCGGTGCCGTCGGTGGGAGCCGACCACGATGCCACGGCGGAGTTCGTGGTGATGGAGGAAAGGGATAAGGCCGTGGGGGCGTAGCAGGTGGAGGAGGGAATGAGGGTGAAGCGGGTGTAGGGGAAGTAGCCCTGGGCATCGTCGGCAGTAGCGTCGGGATGATCAGTGGCGTAGTAGGAAATCATTGAGACATAGTCGCCAGCAGCATCTTCGGCGAGGTAGTAGGTCTGGGACCACGATTCGGTGCCGCCAGTGCGGAGGATGGAGACCACCAAGTGACCGGAGCCGTCGTAGTCGAAGGGGGTGTCGAGGGTGATGTTGAACCAGCCAGTGGCATCGGGCTGGGTGAGTGTGCCGGAGTAGACCTCGGTGAGGGCGGAGGCAGGAATCCAGTCATCGCCATTGCCGTCGTAGACGCTGTTGGTGACACCCATGTAGATGGTGACGCTTTCGGGATCCATGCCGCCTTCGATGTCGACGCAATAGAAGGCAATGTCGGAGATGGATCCATAGGTGGAGAAGAGGGAGGATTTGTAGATGAACTGGGCATAGCCGTCGGAGGAGCCGTTGACGAAGGGTACGTCGGTGTAATAATCCACATCATCGGAGCCTACTTCGACCTGTATGGCCTGGGCCTGCAGCGTCGCGAAAGGTGCAAGGACGGGCGCCGCGAAGAGGGCGGCGGCGAGGAGCATGCGCTTGAGGAGCGCTACCGTGCGGGGGGATTGCTGTTTCATATCGTTACTGTTTTTATTATTATCATACTAGTTTACAGGGTATTGTATGGCAATATATACAATACTCCTTTTTGCAAATATACGAATAATATATAAAAAGGCAAGATTTTTTTTTGAACATTTGGCGAACATAGGAGGATTTTGGGTGAAATGGGCTCCTATGGTTGTACTACCTTTGTACTATACTTCTCCTTGGGTTCTCCTATGATGCGTATATGATGCGTATATGATGCGTCTATGTCAAGGGGCTCCTTGCCCTGCGGGCAGGAAGCTTCGGAAGTCGAGAGCAGAGCAAGCTCGCTTGCTTTGCCGAGATGCAGAAGCGTAGACGAAGTCAAATCCTGTAAATCTTGTAAATTATTCTCCCAGCCCTGCGGGCTGTCATCTATAAATCTTATTATTCTCTGGATTTATGGATTACGAGGAGCGGGAAATTGGGAGGGGGGAGCGGGGATGATGCGGCGGAGCCAGCGGAGTTGCTCTTCGTTGCGCACCACGCCGTGCTCGAGGCGGCTGTAGGTGAAGGCCTTGCCCTGGCGGTCGACGAAGAGCGAGGCGGCGGTGACCCAGCATCCCGCGGCGCCCTCCCCCACCCTGATGAGCGGGGAGCGTCCGCCGAGCATGGCGGCAATCCAGGCGTGGAGCAGGTTCTGTCCGCGCAGCCAGCGGACGGTGCGCCTGGGGCGGCAGGGGTCCTCGGAGGAGCGGTAGTAGCCCAGTCCCTGGCGGAGGTCGGCGAGGAGGTCGGCCCGCGCCTCGAGGTAGCCCGCGGCGGCGAGGGCGCGGAGCATGTCGTCGACAAGGTCGCAGGTGTCGTCGTCGACGGGCCGGGCGGCGCAAAAACGGAGCTCGGCATACTCGGCGCCGGTGCCCCACTGCTTGTTTTTGGCTACACCGGAATGACATTTGACCACTTTTTTCACCTGCATGGCGGCGCGGCGGCGCTCGAAGGCCTGTATGTCGGCGATGCGGTCGAGGCAGGCGTTGCCGAAGGCAAGGTCGTGGCGGCGGTCGGCGGCCTCGAGGAGGAGCTCTTTCTGCTGGGCGTAGTCGTAGCCTGCGGCGACGAGGAGGGCATAGAGGGCAGCGGCGAGGGCGGTACCGCCTTCGCCAGCGTCCTGAATATCAAGGCCGCAGCGCTGTTTTAACCAATCGGAGAGCTCCATAGTTGCGATGCAAAATTAGAGAATAAACATCACGTGGGCAAGAAAAGATATCAACAAAATATCAACAGAATGACACCAAAATAACACCACACGAAACACCACAACGACACCGCCCATGGGGGTGGGTCGGGAATCGTTGGGGAGGCTGTACTTTTGCCGTCGAATTCAAACAAAGAAATGTCGTCGCGACCGACAGCAAAAACAAACAAAAATTATTAACCTTTTAAAAATTAAAAAAAATGGCAAAAGTAAATCAAGGAATCCTCGACGGATTCATGGGAAAATTGGGAACAGTTGTTGGCTTCTTCATTCACGGGGTGCCGCTGATGCGAGGCTATGTGCGTCACAGCAAGAAATCTCCCAGCGAGTCGCAGCAGGTGGTGCGCATGAAGTTCAAGAAGCTCTGCGAGGTGTCGCACTACTTCGAGGCGGCGTACCACGTGGGTCTGGAGTACCGTGCCAAGGGCGACAACTATTCGAAGTACGCGAACTTCATCGAGTTGAACATGCCCGCGATGGGCATGAGCGAGGGGCGCGTGGTGACGGTGGACTACTCGAAGGTGGTGCTTTCGCGGGGCTACCTGCCGCAGGTGCTGTTCCGCCGCCCCGACCTGACGACGCCGCAGGAGGTGAGCGCGGACTTCGCGGGCAACCTGGAGCTTGACCGCACGTGTGCCGACGACCAGGTGTATCTCTTCGTGCACTGCCCGGCGCTGAACGCCAGCGTGTTGAGCGAGCCTGTGAAGCGCAACATCGGGAGCGTGACTGCCTCGGTGCCGGCGAACTGGAACGGCCTGGAGGTCCATGTGTGGGGCTTCACCATCGGTGGCGGCGCCGATACCATGGGGCTGCCGAGCGACAGTGCCTACCTGGGCAGCGGTGAGCTGGGCTGACAGACGGAAGCGGGAGGCTCGAACGAGCCTCCCGCTTTTATTTCCAATCACCCTGCCTTCAATCAGTTATCTGATTGCCGCACCGCATCAAAATCAATTACATAAACATAGCCTTTGTTGATGGGAACAGTGGAACGAGTTTTCTTTGTTATCGTAGTACCACCTTCTTTATACTTGAACTCCAACTGACCATTTGTTCTTATACTATCGCAAAACATAGGCAGAATAACATAAGCTGTACTGTTGATAGGAGCAATATTACTAAACTGGTTTTTTTTATTTCCAGGATTAGCTACAAGAGCATTAACAGGATCAATATCTCCGCTATAAGGGAACTTATCAACAGGAGCCACAGGGATTTTAATGTTGGAAATATTACGGTCGAGGTTAATAATCTTCAGCACCGCGCAGCAAGGTTTGAGGGTCATTTTGTTGTCTTCACTCGCACCGACCAAAGGAACGATAGTATCGAAGTTAACACCTCTGTAGAGGTAACGACCATCTTCCTTTACTAAACTGGGAGTCTGAGGATCCTGCCCAATATAGCAACAATAGAAAACACCATCTCTGGGTTCAACATCAATACGCTCTTCGGATTCGGTGGATTGCGTTTTCCACTGATTTCCATTACCTTTGATAATTTGGAATTGGGTACCGTTAATGAGTACCAAATCGCCAGAGGTGCTCCACCAGAGACCGTCATCGTTCCAATAGACCTTGGAACCCGAGGGGGTGTTGAAGGATGGAGGATTGATGAAAAACTCGCTATAGGAGTTGGGGGCGGGGTCGGAGGCACTGTCGTGCTTGTCGCAGGCGCCAAAAAGAAGGGAACCCACGAGGACCGCCAGGATATAGAGCAAGGATTTTTTCATAACGAAAAGGGTTTAGAACCAGCCGCCATCATCGGCGTTGGTGTTGTAGAAATAGAACTCGCCGGCAGCGAGATTGTTATCGTTCTCAGCACCAGTATTCCTGCCACTGATATTCTGCTCGGGCACCCAATTTTGCATGCGAGTGATATATTCGCCAAACTGCACATTGAGGTTGGCAGCCCTGTGCGAAATCCAGTCTCCGGAGGAGGCATAGCCCCTTTCGGTGCGGAAGACGACAGCCGTCACCGTGGGGGCGACGTAGGGGCGCTTATTGTTTATGTTGTCTATAGACGACATGATGTGTATCTGCTTTATTCTCAATGGGAACAGGAGCGCATGGCACACCCATTCGAACTGCAAAGATACATACTTTTTTCAATTCGTACTGCAAAAATAACTTAAAAAAGCATAAAAGGCTACGCCAGGAGGTGGATGAGGAACGCCACAAGCCACGCCAGGGCGATGGAGTTGACGACGGAGAAGGCCGCCCAACCACGCCCAATCTCACGACGGAGGGTGGCGATGGTGGCGACGCAGGGGAAGTAGAGGAGGACGAACATCATGAAGCCCATGGCCGAGGCGGGGGTGAAGACCTGGCGCTCGCGGAGGGTGGTGGCTAGGGCCAATTCCTCGTCGGAGTTTTCTGAATTTTCTGAGTTTTCGGAATATTCGGAATTTTCTGTTTTTTCTGGATCATTATATAATATCGCCATGGTGGAGACGATGGCTTCCTTGGCGGGGAGGCCCGTGAGGATGCAGACGTTCATCTTCCAGTCGAAGCCCAGGGGCGACATGACGGGGTCCATCCATTGGCCGATACGGGCCAGGTAGCTGTGGTCGAGGGAGGTGGTAGATTCTCTAGATTCACTAGAGATACTAGAGGGCCTTGGGAAGTAGCTTAGGGCCCAGATGATGACGGAGGCGAGGAGGATGACGGTGGAAATCTTCTTCAGGTAGTCGGCACAGCGCTCCCAGATGTGCATGCCGGTGTTGCGGACGGTGGGGCGTCGGAATGCCGGGAGCTCGCTGACATAGTCCTCGCCGCGGTCCTTGCGGAACCAGGGGGTGTGCTTCATGAGCAGCGCGAAGAGGATGGAGAGGACAACTCCCGCGACATAGAGCGATATCATCACCAGCGCCTTGTAGCTGGGGAAGAAGGCCGACACGAGGAGGAGGTAGACAGGCAGGCGCGCCGAGCAGCTCATGAAGGGAATCATGAGCATGGTGAGGGTGCGGTCCTTGCGGTTCTGGATGTCGCGTGCCGCCATGATGGCGGGAACGTTGCATCCGAAGCCCATGAGCATGGGGATGAAGGAGCGGCCGTGGAGGCCGACGAGGTGCATGATGCCGTCCATGAGGTAGGCGGCACGAGCCATGTAGCCCACATCCTCGAGGATGGAGAGGAAGAAGAAGAGGATGACGATATTGGGCAGGAAGGCGAGCACGGCTCCCACGCCCTGAACGACGCCGTCGACCATCATGGAGGAGAGCCATCCCGAGGGGAGCACTCCCGAAAGCCAGCCGCAGAGGCTATCGATGCCCAGCTGTATCCAGTCCTGGGGATAGGCGCCGAGGGTGAAGGTGCATTCAAACACCAGGAAGAGCACCGCCACGAGGATGGGGAAGCCCGTCCAGCGGTTGGTGAGGAGAGCGTCGATGCGCTGACGGAGGGTGTGGTTGCTGTTGTCGTCGCTATGCTTGAGGGCTGCAGCGAGGGCGCCGCTGACGTAGCCGTGGCGGGCCTCGTGGATGATGTCGGCGGGGGTGCGCTTGTGGGCAGCCTCGAGGAGGCGGCGCTCGCGCTCGACCAAGGCCTCCAGCTGCGGATAGTAGGGCTCGTCGCTGAAGAGAGGCAGGGTGCTGGAAGGACGCTCGAGGAGACGGATGGCGAAATAGCGCTTGGAGCGCAGCGTGGGACTGAGTAGCGGCACGATACGCTCGACGGCATGCATGACATCCTGGCCGTAGTCGACATGGACGTGGCGGAGCCCTTCCCTACCCTCGGCAGCGCTGATGAGGCGCGAAAGGAGGTCATCGATGCCGGTGCCGTCAACAGGATTAATGATACGCGCGAGGACACCCATCTGCTTCTCAAGACTGTCGACATCAATGGTGTGTCCGGTGGCGAGGAGGAGGTCGTATTTGGTGAGTGCCAGCACGAGACCGCGGTGCATGTCGATGAGCTGGGGAGTGAAGACGAAACTCTCGTCGAGGTCGGAGCAATCGATGGTCTGCAGCACCACATCGGGCTGGACGGACTCGACTTCCTCGCAGTCGTGGAGTTCTACCCACTCGATTTCGACCCCGTCGGCACGACGGGCGACAGCCTCCTGCAGGGCACTGCAGAGGGTTGATTTTCCACTATTTATGCTGCCTGTTACGGCTATCTTGTAACGTTTCATTTAGTCGGGTTTAGTGGTGCAAAGATACAAGAAATTGGTGACCCGGGAGGTCACCAATTATGGTGAATCATTTTTATTACAGTATCAGCAGCAGGGTCGTTACCTCCAGAATCACTTGTTCAACAAACGTTTGAGAGAGGCGAGGAAGGCGTGGATGTCGTCCTCAGTGGTGTCGAAGCTGCACATCCAGCGGACGACATCGTTGGCTTCGTCCCAGTCGTAGAAGAAGTACTCCTGCTGGAGGGCGTGCCAGACCTCGGTGGGGAGCTGGACGAAGACGCTGTTGACCTGGACGGGGTACATCACTTTCAGTTGAGGGTCGAGAGATGAGAGTTGAGAGTGGAGGAGCTGTGCCATGCGGTTGCTGTGCTCGGCGTTGCGGCGCCAGAGGCCGGTGATGAGGTAGGCCTCGAACTGTGCCGCCATGAAGCGCATCTTGCTGCAGAGCTGCGTCATCTGCTTGCGGCGGTACTTCATGTCGATGTCGAGTGCCGGATTGAGCAGCACACAACTCTCGCCCATGAGAAGTCCGTTCTTTGTGCCGCCAAAAGAGAGACAGTCGACGCCGAGGTCGGTGGTCATCTCCTTGAAAGAGCATCCGAGCGCCACTGCCGCATTCGCCAGGCGTGCGCCGTCCATGTGGAGATACATATTATATGTATGCGCGAGGTCGGCGAGGGCGCGGATTTCGGAGAGGGTGTAGAGGGTGCCGAGTTCGGTGGGCTGGGAGATGCTAATGGCGCGGGGCTGGGAGTGGTGCTCAAAGCCGAAGCCATGGAGGCGCGTGCGGACGAGCTCGGGGGTGAGCTTGCCGTCGGGGGTGTCGACCGTCAGCAGACGGCAGCCCACGACACGCTGGGGGGCGCCGCACTCGTCGACGTTGATATGCGCCGTCTCGGCACACACCACCGCCTCGTGGGAGCGGCACATGGCATCGATGCACAGCACGTTAGCTCCTGTGCCGTTGAAGACGAAGTAGGGCTTTGCCTGGGGGCCGAAGTGCTCGCGGAAGAGCTGCTCGGTGCGGGCGCACCACTCGTCGTCGCCATACGCCAACGCATGGTCGACATTGGCGGCGGCCAGAGCCTGGAGTATCTCGGGGCTGACGCCCGAATGATTGTCGGATCCGAATCCTCGTTTCATAGAGAGATAGATTTTATAGATACGATAGATACGATAGATTATTTGTCCATGGTGTATAGGAATTCCTCGTTGTCTCGGGTGTTTGCCATCGTCTTCTTGAGGAACTCCATGGCCTCGATGGGGGTGAGGTCGGTGAGGTGGTTGCGGAGGACTACGCTGCGGGTCAGCAGGTCGGGCTTGACGAGGAGGTCGTCGCGACGGGTGCTGGAGGCGGTGAGGTCGATGGCGGGATAGATGCGCTTGTTGGAGAGCTTTCTGTCGAGTTGGAGCTCCATGTTGCCGGTGCCCTTGAATTCCTCGAAGATGACGTCGTCCATCTTGGAACCTGTCTCGGTGAGGGCGGTGGCGATGATGGTGAGGCTGCCGCCATTCTCGATATTACGTGCCGCGCCGAAGAAACGCTTGGGTTTCTGGAGGGCGTTGGCCTCGACGCCGCCGGAGAGCACCTTGCCGCTGGCGGGCTGGACGGTGTTGTAGGCGCGGGCGAGGCGGGTGATGGAGTCGAGCACGATCATCACGTCGTGGCCGCACTCGGTGAGGCGTTTCGCCTTCTCGAGCACGATATTGGCGATGCGCACATGACGGTCGGCGGGCTCGTCGAAGGTGGAGGCGATGACCTCGGCCTTGACGCTGCGCTGCATGTCGGTAACCTCCTCGGGGCGCTCGTCGATGAGGAGCACCATGAGGTAGACCTCGGGGTGGTTGTAGGCGATGGCGTTGGCGACTTCCTTGAGGAGGGTGGTCTTACCGGTCTTGGGTTGAGCCACGATGAGGCCGCGCTGCCCCTTTCCAATGGGGGTGAAGAGGTCGATGATGCGGGTCGACATGGTCTCCTGGGGATGACCGGTGAGCTTGAATTTCTCGTTGGGGAAGAGCGGAGTCAAGGACTCGAAGGGGATGCGGTCGCGAATCTTCTCGGGAGAGAGACCGTTGATTTCGATAAACTTGACCATCGGGAAGAACTTGTCGCCCTCGCGGGGGGGACGAACCATGCCGCGGACGGTGTCGCCGGTCTTCAGACCGTAGTTGCGAATCTGCTGCGGGCTGATGTAGATATCGTCGGGCGAGGAGAGATAGTTATAGTCCGAGGAACGGAGGAATCCGTAGCCGTCGGGGACCATCTCGAGGACGCCCTCGGCTTCGATGATGCCCTCTTTCTCGAAGAAATATTCGCGACGGGGTTCTTGCTTCTCCTGCGGCTTCTGGACTTCGGCGGCCTGGGGCTGCACCTCGGTCTCGGCAGGGGCTGCCGCGGGCTGCGCGGGAGCGGGCTGCTCCTGACGGGCGTCACGGGGCTGTTCGACAGGCTTGGGCTCAGCGGGCTGCTGGGGCTGCTCGGCGACCTTCTGCTCGGCTTTGGCCTCGGCCGACTTGCGGGGACGGCCACGCTTGCGCTTGGAAGAGGAGGCGGCATCTTCGGGCTCCTGGGCAGCAACGGGCTCATCGGGCTTGGGCTGCTCCTCGACCTTGGGCTGGTCGGCGGGCTTGGGTTGTTCGACGGGCTTGGGTTGTTCGACGGGCTTGGCGGGTTCCTCGCTGCGGAAAAGCAGACGTCCCGAAGGGGACAGGATCTCGGGCACCTCGGGAACCGTAGGCATCTCGAGCGACGAGAGCTGCATGTTGAAGTGGCTGATTTCCTCCGACTTGGGGGCGGAAGACTCGACAGGGCGCTTGTGCTCCTGCTGCGGGTGCTTGCGCTGCTGGTGCACCTCGGGATTCTTCAACGCAGATTCAGCCAACAATTTCGGCTTGAGATGCTGGCGCTTGCGGGGCTGCTCGCCGACAGGGGCTGCCGCGGGCTGCGACTTGTCGGGATTGGCGGCCTGATGGTCGAGAATTTTATAGATGAGTTCCTGTGCGTCAAGACGCTTGGCTTTGGAAATGCCCATTTCCTCAGCAATAGTAATGAGCTCGATGTGAGCCTTGGAAGAGAGTTCTGACTTACTATACATATTCAAGTGTTAATTCCTTTCTAATGGTGAATTAGGATTAGCGTTTTAAAACCATAAAATCACTGATTGTCAAACCATCACATCGAAAAACCACAGCACTGTTCCCGGTTTTGACGTTGCAAAAATAGTGTTTTTTTTTCAATTGAAGAAAAAAAAATGTCCATTTAGCAATCTTTTTTTTCGTAGAATGAAAAAAATGCGTATTTTTGCAATCAGAAATTTATCAATAAACACATATAAATTAGTAGAAATGAACATTCCTGCAAATCTGAAGTACACCCAGGATGACGAATGGGTGCGTATCGAAGGCGAATTTGCTTTCGTTGGTATTACTGATTACGCTCAGCACGAACTCGGCGACATCGTGTTCGTCGACGTCACCTGCGAAGGCGACACCGTCGAGGCCGGTGAGGCTTTCGGCAGCGTCGAGGCTGTGAAGACTGTTGCCGACCTCCTGATGCCCGTCAAAGGCGAGGTGGTTGAATTCAACAGCGCCCTCGAGGATGCTTCCGCCGTCAACGCCGATCCTTACGGCAATGGCTGGATCATCAAGATCAAACCCGAGAACATGGCCGACATCAACGGTCTGATGGATGCCGAGGCTTACAAAGCCAAAATCGGTGCCTAATCGCAACAGGCGAATGACAAAGACAGGGCTCCAATAACGGAGCCCTGTTTCTTTTTAGTATTTACATTAAAACCATTTAATAATAAAAAAAGAAGCCGCCCGATTGAGCGGCTTCCAATGTTTATGTCAAAGGACTTAGTCCATGACGGTGTTCCAGTTGTGCTTGTCTTCGGCCTCGCCGAGCTGGATGGCACGGAGGGCGTTGTAGAGCTTGGTGCTGTAGGGACCGGGCTCCTTACCAAAGACGTAGCTCTTGCCGGTCTCGGGGTCGTCGAGACGCTCGATGGGGCTGATGACGGCGGCAGTACCGCAGGCGCCAGCTTCCTGGAAGGAGGCAAGCTCCTCAACGTCGATAGGACGACGCTCGACTTTCATGCCCATATCCTCGGCGAGCTGCATGAGGCTCTTGTTGGTGATGGAGGGCAGGATGGAAGTGCTCTTCGGGGTGATGTAGGCACCGTCCTTGATGCCGAAGAAGTTGGCAGCGCCGGCCTCGTCGACATACTTCTTCTCCTTGGCGTCGAGATAGAACTCGCAGGCATACTGACCACCGTGGCAGGCCTCGACGTGGGCTTTGAGGGAAGCGGCATAGTTACCACCGACCTTGTAGATACCGGTGCCGAGAGGAGCGGAACGGTCGTACTTGCGGGTGATGACATAGGGGTTGGCCTTGAAACCGCCCTTGAAGTAGGGTCCCACAGGGGTAACAAAGATGACGAACAGATACTCGTCGGCGGGTTTCACACCCACGGTGATGCCGGTACCGATGAGCAGAGGACGGAGGTAGAGGCTGGCGCCGGTGCCGTAGGGAGGAATGAAGCGCTCGTTGAGTTTGATGACCTTCTTGCACATCTCGACAAATTTCTCGGTGGGCAGCTCGGGCATCATGATACCGCGGCAGGTGCTCTGCAGACGCTCGGCGTTGGCTTCGGGACGGAAGATGCGAATCTTGCCATCTTTGCAGCGGTAGGCTTTCAGACCCTCGAAAGCTTCCTGACCATAGTGGAGGCTGGAGGCGGCCATGTGGATTTCGATGTGTTCGGAGCTGGAAGTCTCGATTTCACCCCATTCGCCGTTACGGAAGTAGCAGCGTACGTTGTAGTCGGTTTTGACGTAACCGAAGGGGAGGTTTTGCCAATCTATATTCATGATTCTTAATTTTTTAGGTTGTTTTTTATGTTATTTTTAATTCGACAAAGATATGAATAAAATATGGATAAATGAAAAAAAATTTTACCATGTCGGAAAAAAGTAGTACTTTTGCACCCGATTTCAGTGGTAGAGAAACCCTGAAATGGCCTCTTAGCTCAGTTGGTTAGAGCAGCTGACTCATAATCAGCGGGTCCTTGGTTCGAACCCGAGAGGGGCCACGAGAGAAACGAGTGAACCAATTATATTGGGTCTCAAGAGAAACGAGTGAACCAATTATATTGGGCCACGAGTGGAAGTGGAAAGTTATGGGACGAATAATGGCCATAGACTACGGAAAAGTACGCACGGGGTTGGCAGTTACCGACCCCGTGCGTATTATTGCCACTGCCCTCACCACCGTGGAGACCCCTTCCCTACTCCCTTATATTAAAGATTATTGCGCGCGCGAAGAGGTGGACATTTTTGTTGTCGGCGAAGCCAAGCACATGGACAACACCCCCTCCGAATCGATGAAACTCATCGAGCCTTTCGTCGCTGCCTTGCGCGAAGCCTTTCCCAACAAGGAAATTGCACGAATTGACGAGCGCTTCACTTCAAAGATGGCTTTCCAAACCATGATCGACAGCGGGCTGAAAAAGAAAGACCGCCGCAACAAGGGCACAATTGACCAGATTGCCGCCACCATCATGCTGCAAGACTACATGAGGGGGATTGGAAAATAAAGAATTTGAGAAAAACACTAAAAAAAATGATATTACCAATTGTAGGCTACGGCCACCCAGTACTGCGCAAAGTGGCGCAACCCATTGACAAAGACTACCCCAACCTCAAAGAGTTGGTTGCCAATATGTACGAAACGATGTACGCTGCCGACGGCGTGGGTCTTGCTGCCCCACAGGTCGACCTGTCCATCCGCGTGGTCGTTATCGGCTTCCGCCCCTATGACGAAAAAACCGACACCTATGGTGAAGCTACCGAGGAGCATACGCTCATCAATCCCGAAATACTTTCCTTTGGCGAGAAGAAAGACTGGTTCAACGAAGGCTGCCTTTCCGTTCCCGATATCCATGAGGACGTTTTGCGCCCCACCTCACTGCGTCTGCGCTGGTATGACGAGGACTGGAATCTCCATGAAGAGGAGATTGACGGACTCTTCGCCCGCGTCACCCAGCATGAGGTGGACCACCTTGACGGAAAAGTGTTCACCGACCACCTCAGCAACCTGCGCCGCACCATGCTCAAGCGCCGGCTGAACGATATCGCCGCCGGACGCGTGCGCACCCGTTACCGCATGAAATCCAACCATAAATAATTGAAAATAAATAAATAAATATTCACAATGAAAAAAATACTATCCATTGTTTTAGGTCTCATGCTCCTGACCGCCTGCGGTCCCAACCGTGAAAAAGAGCTTGAGAACATCGAGCAGCATGAAAAAGAACTCTCCGAGTTCAACATCACCGCTGATGTCGACAAAGCGCATAACCTGATTGACCTCTACCGTCATTATGTAGAGACATTCCCCGACGACAGCCTCTCCCCCATCTTCATGTTCCGTGCTGCCGAAATCAGCATCAACATCGGAGAACAGGAATATGCCGTTGCTGTACTTGACAGCATCATCGACCTCTACCCTGGATTTGAGGAGCTCCCCGCCTGTCAATTCATGAAAGGCCAGGCTTATGAGTCGAATCAACAGTATGACCTTGCTCGCGAAGCCTACACCGAGTTCGTTGAGAAATACCCCGACCATTACCTTGCCGCCGACACCCGCAAGATGATACCCCTCATTGGGCTTACCCCCGAAGAACAACTCGAAGCCATTCTTAACGGGAAAGTCGAGCAATAACATATTGCCGCAATGAATATCAGCAGTTTCCGCATTCGCGCCAGCTATCCCAACTTCTTCATGGTGAACCTTTATGCCCGTGAAGGACGCGAGATATTCAACCACGACAGCGAAGATCCAGACAACCAACTTGAAGGAAACAAACCTGGCACAGTCATCTACCGCCTCCAGGGAGATGACACACCGCATGAGTTTCCACCTCGTTGGTACGACATGTACAGACTGCTGAAACTCCGCGATGCCGAACAGCGCCAGTTTCTCGAGCTTCTGCTCCTTGAGCATAACGGAGAAATCAGTGAAACACAGCGCAAACAGCTCGAGGACATCCGAGACACCTTTCACCGCTATTGTCGCGAGTTTGTGGAAAACAACACCCTTACCGACTCCGACGAACTCATTACCACTCTTACTCAAGACGCTGACTTTACCGACGAGGCCATCAGCTACAAAGGGCACATGCTCCTTGACCTCACCCGCAATTGCTACCCCGTTCCCGATTTTGTTATCCTGACCGCCAAGTCATTCAATAATCCCGACCATCTGCCAGAACTGCTGAAGCAAGCCATCCGCAACCTGGAGATAATGACCAATTGCCGTCTCGGTGACACTCGCAACCCCCTCGTTTTCGCCATTCGCTGCGCTATGCCGCAGTACATTCCCGGCCTTATGCCCACGCTCCTCAATATCGGAGTCACACGCGAGGCATACAAAGCCCTCAAAGCCAGTTTCGACCCCGGTATGGCAAACCGAGTTTACCTCAGCACCCTCCATACCATCTGCGAGATGCTTGCCATCGAGCACCATTTCGACACTCCCGACACCAAACTCTCCATTCCTGAGCAACACAGTCGTATTGCCAGCCTTGAAAAGGCCATCAACGAAATTGAGCCGCTTCTAATTACTGATGCAAACCACCAGGCGCTTCGACTTACTCAATTTGTCCGCCAGTTCTACATTAACAACCCAGACCTCATCCTCACCTTCATGCAGGGCAAACAGGCATTCCCCAGCCTCATTCTCCAACGCATGGTGTGGACCATCGGCAATAACGACTCGTACCCTGGTGTACTCTACAGCCGCCATTCGCGTACCGGTGAAGGCAAGCAAATTGAGAGTTACCGCAACATTTTCGGTGAAGAAATCATGACAGGCGACGTCACCACAGAAGACCGTGCCTATAGTGACCGTACCGAAATCCGGCGCCAGTTCCCTGCCGTCTACCATTTCGACCCTCTGCTCAAGAAACTTGAAGCCCGCTACAAGACGCCCGTCACCATCGAATTTGCCGTCGAGTCGCGTCCCCATCAGCTCAGCCTCTTCTCCGTTCTCCAACTTAACGCCTCGGAAATGACCGGCCGTGCCGCTCTCATTTCCTCCATCGACATGCTTAACGAAGGGCTCATCGAGGATCAATTCGTGCTCGACCTTATCAAGCCCTATCATCTGCGCCAGATTGTCTCCGCCTCCATCGACGACAATTCCATCTCGCAGCTTCAGTTCTTCGGCCACGGACTCAGCGTTCTGCCGCGTACCGCCATCTCTGCACGCCTCTGCTTTTCTGTAGCGAAAGCGCGTCACCTAAAGGCCAAAGGCGAGCGAGTATGCCTCTGTCAGGAGCATTTCGTCCCTCAGGACACCATTACCCTGAACGAACTTGACGCCATACTTTCCATGATGCCCGCAGCCATCCATGTCGTCACCGCATGTCGAGGCTACGGTATTCCCGCCTTTATGGACCTCCATTCCTACGGCATACGCATTGAAGGAAATTCCATCATTAATGCTGACGGCACCATCATCAACGAGGGTGACATGCTCACCATCAGTTCCAAACGGCAAAGCATCTACAAAGGAGAAGCCGACTTTAAGCCCGCCCGCTTCACCAAATACATCGAGGGTGGCGATGTTGACCTCAACGATGAGGAAAAACTATTCTTCCTCCGTATGAAGAACGCCTATGAACGTTACCAGTCTATTGTCACCTCCAAAGAAACCTCGTACATCACTGACATCAGCAAACTGGCACGCCTCATCCGTTGCAATCTTCAGAACCAGCCGAAGAAAGCATCCTCCATCGTCAACTCATGGTACGAGTCACACCCTGACGAATACGTCGACGGCGTCCTTCAAAGCCGCATGGGCGATCATAATGACCAAGGACGTCTCTTCGACCTCCTTACCGTGAACAACAAAGTAGACCTCTTCCGACGTCTACACATTCTCTGCCACTCGCGCAACATTTCGGGTCTCACCGCCGGAAGTTTCATGATAGGACGATTCGTCGCACGCGCATTGCCACGAAAGATGTGGAACAGCCTTTCCGATACCGTCGTTGCATTTCTCATGAACGAATATGTCCTCTACGAAAAATACCAACAGGTTTTGCAGGAGGTAGGCGAGATAAAACTCGCTCGCGCACATTCCCGCATCGAGACCGAAGGCATCGACAACATGGTCGTCCAAAATTTTGAAATGACCACTTTCATTCCCCTTCTCTATTCGCAGCATAACTGGGAAACTGTCGCCGAAGAGCTTGAGAAAATGGATCATCAGGACAACACACACCTCCTCATCGAGAAACTCAGCCGCCCCGTCGACGAAATCTTCGACCTCTCCACACCTTGGAAGAAGGCCATTGTTGACGACGTCCTACGTGCCAATCCTTAACAGCCTCAAAACCGATGCCCTATCGTCCATTCGATAAACTCGATGCGACCACCATGGGCATTCAAAGCCACTCCGACATATTGATTACCGAAGTTATAGTACGCGCCGACGCGTTCATAATAGGGTATCGAAATATGATGTGACACTAGCAGAACTGGACCAAAACCAGCCTTGAGACTAATGGGACCCCAGAAAAATTCCATCATCCCCATGGCGCTGAAATAGATTGGGAGCGCATAGGCATACCGCAGCGTTTGCGACGGACGCCAGTCCTTGCCGTTATACCAGAGGTCAACGGCACCGCCAAAAGCGAAAACAGGACTTGTATACTTCTGATAATAGAATGTCACATCGTAACATGGATAATAGCTCTTCTCTGAGTGATTACGCGACATTACCAGTCCCCCGGAAAACGCAACGCCCCACTCGTGCGTCTTGAACGCAGGGGTCTCTATGCTGCTTTTAGGATGTAAAAAAATATCATCCAGTCTCCTGACATTGCCAAAATTGTAGGCAATATCGAGTTGGACAAAATTTAGCCCCTGGTTAGGGCGCATAAGCATACCGTTGCTGGTATGGAGAACACGGCAGGCAACCGCAAAACGATCGTCGATGCGATAAGCAATGCCCGCATCAATCAGACAATTGAGGAACGAACCAATAAAAATATTGGTGGTATCGCCTGTGATGCTGTATGGACGGGTGTAGCCGGAAAAGCCAACACCTATCTGGGCCTCCCACCGACGCGCCACATCGAAACAAAGCACGCCCACAAGCCCAAAACGGTCACCCGCCGGGCTGTTGGGAATATGGGAAAAAGAGGCTTTGAAACCAAATGAAGGGTAATTCCAATAACGCTTCCAGTACTCATCGCCTGTTGTGCCCCACAGGACGGAAGCACTCATACCGAAAGTAGCGGAGTTGTATCTGGAGTATTCACTGTTGTTGGTCATCATGTAACCAGCATCCAGGGATAGCGAGTACCGCGGCTGGGCAAATACCGACACCTGACATATGAGGAGTGCAAAAAGGAAAAACACAATCTTTCTCATTGCGCAGTCATTTGCAGGTAATCCTGTTCTGTAAGGATCTTCACGCCCAGTTTTTCTGCCTTCTTCAACTTCTCGGGACCCATCTTCTCACCAGCCAAGAGATATGTGGTCTTGCTGCTGACCGATCCCGAAACCTTGCCTCCGTGACGTTCAATATCCGCCTTGATATCTTCGCGCGAGAAACGTTCAAAAACGCCGCTCACCACAAAAGTCATCCCTTCCAGTTCCGCACTCTGAGAGCCAAGTTCCACATTCATCTGGAGTCCCGCTGCCTTCAAACGGGCAATGACACCCCTGTGTTCCTCACACGCAAACCAGTCATGGACAGCACGGGCCGTCACCTCACCGACATCCTCCACTTGTGCCAGCTCAGATTCTTCCGCATCCATAAGAGCATCGATATTCTTAAAGTAGCGAGCCAGCTTCTTGGCTCCCACTTCTCCAACATAACGGATGCCCAGAGCAAAGACGACACGCTCGAATGGCACCTGTTTCGATGCCTCAATAGCAGCCAGCAAATTGTCGGCGCCCTTCTCCTGTATTGTTCCTCCGGTACTTGCCTTATTCTCTTCCACGCTCCCCGACCCTAATCCTATCAGCTGTTCACGCTTCAAGTCATAGATGTCGGCCACATTCTTCACAAGTCCGACTTTGTAGAGCAACTCCAATCGTTCGGATCCCAGACTCTCAATGTCCATCGCCTTGCGACCAACAAAATGTTCCAAACGTCCGATAATCTGCGGATGACAACCGTCGGCATTGGGACAATAGTGACCCGCCTCACCTTCCACTCTCACCAAAGGAGTTCCACATTCGGGGCAACAAACGATATACTGCACCGGCATCGACCCCTCGGATCTCTTATCCATATCCACCCCAACCACCTTGGGAATAATCTCGCCACCCTTCTCAATGAAAAGGTGGTCGCCGATGTGAATATCCATCCTGGCAATAAAGTCCGCATTCACAAGGGTGGCACGCTTCACCGTGGTTCCGCCGAGCCACACAGGTTTAAGATTGGCAACAGGAGTAACCACACCTGTCCTTCCCACCTGATAACTAATGCTCTCCAAGGGGGTACTGACCCGCTCGGCCTTAAATTTGTAGGCAATAGCCCATCGGGGCGACTTCGCCGTAAGTCCGAGACGGTCCCAAAGCGGGGTCTGGTTCACCTTGATAACAATGCCGTCGATACCGAACGGAAGATTCCAACGGGCATGGTCCCAGTAGTCAATAAA
Source organism: uncultured Bacteroidales bacterium (assembly GCA_900317285.1). Classification (GTDB taxonomy): domain Bacteria; phylum Bacteroidota; class Bacteroidia; order Bacteroidales; family P3; genus Colimorpha. The sequence goes on from ONGA01000009.1 coordinate 98,861, forward strand.
AGCCTTTATCTCGTCAATATCCTTGCACTCCTGGATATACGGCTGCACCTTGAAACCCATCTGCTTCGCCCACTCCAGGCGACCGAAATGGGTATCGGGCAACGACACTCCGTCGGGAGCCATCATGAAGTACATGCAGAACATCAGCTTACGCTTGGCGCATTCTGCACTGTCCTGAAGTTTCAAACTGCCACTGGCGGCATTGCGCGGATTGGCAAAGGGCTCTTCTCCCTCCGACTCTCGCTGCACATTCATTGCATTGAAAGCCTCGAACGGATACACCACTTCGCCACGAGCCTCGAAATCGTCGGGGTACTCCCCTCGCAAAGTCAAAGGAATCGTGGGAATCGTTTTGGCATTGAGCGTGATATCATCACCCACCCTACCGTTTCCTCGGGTGACAGCCTGAACCAACTTCCCATGGCGGTAGGTTAAACCGATAGCCACACCGTCGTACTTCAACTCACAGGTATAAGTAAACGGGATACCGTCCAGCAATTTGCGCGTACGACCCTCGAAATCCTCAATCTCTTCTATCGAGTAGGTATTGCCCAGCGAAAGCATCGGGAACCGGTGCTCCACCTGCCGGAAACTCTTGTTCACCTCACCCCCCACTCGCTTCGTGGGCGACAATGGCGACGCCAGCTCCGGATACTGCCGCTCCAAGTCCTGCAACTCCCGCATCATGCCGTCAAACTCCTCGTCACTCACAAGCGAGCGGTCATTCATGTAATACTCGTAATTGAGCCTGTCGAGCTCTTCAGCCAAAAACTCCATCCGCTGACGGATAGGCTCCGTATCTATCGCGCTGAACAAATCCATTCCCCTGTGAAATTAAGTGCCACGGGACCTATCAGACACACATTCTCATAGCCACTCCCCGTCGAATCAAACGTAACGCGGAAATCGCCGCCTCGGGTGACAAGCGAACGGTTCCCGCTCACAATGGCGCAAGCCGTCACACCTGTGCCGCACGCCCATGTCTCATCCTCCACACCACGCTCGTACGTGCGCACAAAAAGGCGGCCGTCGGGCAAATCCTCAATAAAATCAACATTTGTACCTTGAGGAAACTCCTCTGCAATATTGCGTATACGACGGCCCTCTCCCACCACATCAAAATGCTCCAGGTCCTTCACCCGCTGCACATAGTGGGGCGAGCCTGTATCAAGGAAGAAACCATCCAGACAGCGACGCACTTCATCCACAGCCACGCCGCGCATACCCAGCTTCACAATACCCACGCGCTGCTCAGCATCCCACATCACAATCTCGGCATCGTGGGGACCGTCATAACCCTTGAAATGAAGTTCCTTTCCCATACCGAGACAGTGGGCAAACGCCGCAATACACCTTCCGCCATTCCCGCACATCGAACCCAGGCGCCCGTCACTGTTATAATATTTCATCTCGAAATCAAATTCCGAATTCTCAGAATTCTCCAGCGTCATCAACCCGTCGGCACCCACGCCGAAACGCCGGTGACACAGGCGGGCTATCTCTTCCTCATCAAGTCGAACCGAACCGTCGCGGTTGTCGATAACCACAAAATCGTTACCCGCCCCATCAAACTTATAAAAAGGAATCTTCACCTTAAACCTTAAACTTTAAACCTTAAACCTTAATTAATAATCAATCATCGGAAACAGCTTCCGCAATTCCACCATCTGGGGATTCTTCCCCATCATGGCGGCAAACTTGTCGTCGGGAGAATAAACCACTTCCTCCTTGCTCACAAATAGCGGGTTCACCCTGCAATCCAACATCCGCATACCCGTCTTTTCCCGCAAGAACTCCATCACGTCAATCTTGTGGGGTTTGAACTCCTCGGCGAAATAGACCGTTGTCGCATCCACTTCAAACATCCCGTTCGTCTCACCCATCTTCGGAGTCCCGTTCACCATAACCTCCTCCAACTTCAACTCCTTGGCGGCTTCATTCCACCATCGCTCCAGTGTCTCCTGCGTCAGCGGCTCTACATCGGTCACCCGATGGGCGCTCTCCTCAACATCCTCCACCGTTGTCTTGATCGAAATACCCGAAATCGACGGAATACCGGGAGGCGGCAACGTGGCAGTATCCTTTCGTGGCGCAACAGGCTTGGACACTGCCGCAACAGCCGGAACCGCAACAGGTTTGGTCACTGCTGCGTCGGCCGAATTCTCATTTTTCAATTTTGAATTCTCAATTTTCTCCGTGCCTGCCTCGCGGCCTCTTGCAATCTATCCCTGCGGCATCGAGACCGTCGCCATCTTCATCAGGCAGACCTCGACAAACAGGTTCTTGTTGTTCGCCTCGCGGAAACGGTATTCATAATCCGATGCAATGTTCAGGAACTTCAACAGCAGGGGCAAACCGCACGCCTGTGCCTGCTGGCCGTAGCGCACCTGCAGCGACTGTCCGCCCTCTATCAACTTCAGCGTCTGCGGATCCAGGCTCACCATCAGGTTCCTCACATGCTCGCACAGACCCGTCAGGAAATGCTGGCCACCGAAGCCCTTGCCAATCACCTCCTGGTATAGCAGCAGCGACTGGCTCATATTCCCCTCACGCAAATAATCCGTCAAACGGAAATAATAGTCCGAATCCAGCACATTCAGGTTCTCCAGCACACCCTGATACGTCAGGTTTCCTCCGGTGAAATTCACCAGCTGGTCGAAAATCGACAACGCATCGCGCAGTCCACCCTCGGCCTTGCGGGAAATCACCTCCAGCGCACCCTCTTCATACTTCACCCCCTCGCTGTCGGCCACAAACTTCAGGTGCTTCACAATGTCCTCGTTCTCGATGCGCTTGAAGTCGAACACCTGGCAACGGCTCAAAATCGTCGGGATAATCTTGTGCTTCTCCGTGGTCGCCAAAATAAACTTCGCATACGTCGGCGGCTCCTCGAGCGTCTTCAGGAAAGCATTGAAAGCCGCTGCACTCAGCATGTGCACCTCGTCGATGATGTACACCTTGTACTTTCCCGTCTGCGGCGGAATATACACCTGCTTCACCAGCTCGCGCATATTGTCGACCGAGTTGTTCGAGGCGGCGTCGAGTTCGAAGATGCTCATCGACGCACCCTCGTTGAAACTCCGGCAACTCGCGCACTCGTTGCAGGCCTCACCGTCGGCGGTGCGGTGCTCGCAATTGATCGTCTTCGCAAGGATTCGCGCACACGTCGTCTTACCCACGCCGCGCGGGCCGCAGAAGAGGAATGCCTGCGGCAGCTGGCCCGTGGCGATGGCGTTCTTCAGCGTCCTCGTGATATGATCCTGACCCACCACGCTGGCAAACGTCGTGGGACGGTACTTCCTTGCCGATACTACAAAATTATCCATCTTACTCTTACACTTTTTGGGAGTGCAAAAATACGAAAAATTTACAAACTGACCAAAAAAAGTTGGCGGCCGCAGGCTTTTTCGCCTGCGGCCGCCATTCATTAACGGTCAATTCACGATAATTAACGTTCTCCTTTTGAGTTCGGATTATAGAACACGAACTGGCCGTCGATGACGTCGATGATGATGGTCTCGCTGCTGTGGATTTTGCCTTCGAGGAGCTGGCGGCTCATCTCGTTGAGTATCTCGCGCTGGATGACACGCTTCACCGGGCGGGCACCCATGGCGGGGTCGTAGCCCACTTCGGCCAGGCGGTTCACAGCCTCGTCGGTCGCCGAGATGGTTATCTCGTTCTGCTCGAGCATCTTCGCCACACTGCGCAGCTGGATGCGGACGATGTCCTTTATCTGGTTCTGCGTCAACGGCTGGAACATGATAATCTCGTCGATACGGTTCAGGAACTCGGGACGTATCCTCTGCTTCAGCATCTCCATCACGGCCTTCTTGGTCTCGTCGAGGTCATATTGCGAGGGTACACCGTTCTCCAGCTTCTCGCGGATAATCTCGCTGCCCATGTTCGAGGTCATGATGATGATGGTGTTCTTGAAGTCGCACGTGCGGCCCTTGTTGTCGGTCAGGCGGCCGTCCTCGAGCACCTGCAGCAGGATGTTGAACACGTCGGGATGCGCCTTCTCAATCTCATCGAACAGCACAATGCTGTAGGGTTTGCGGCGCACAGCCTCGGTCAGCTGCCCGCTCTCGTCGTAGCCCACGTACCCTGGAGGTGCTCCGATAAGTCTACTCACACTGTGGCGCTCCTGATACTCACTCATGTCGATACGCACCATCATGTTCTCGTCGTCGAAGAGCACCTCGGCGAGGGCTTTCGCCAACTCGGTCTTGCCGACACCCGTGGTGCCCAGGAAAATGAAACTGCCGATAGGGCGCTTGCCGTCACTGAGGCCCGCACGGCTGCGGCGAACGGCATTGGCTATCACGCTGATGGCCTCATCCTGACCCACCACACGCTTGTGCAGCTCGTCCTCGAGGTGCAGCAGCCGCTCGCGCTCGCTCTGCAGCATGCGCGTCACCGGGATGCCGGTCCACTTCGAGACCACCTCGGCAATCTGCTCGCTGTCCACCTCCTCGTTGATCATCGCGTTGTCGGCCTGCATCTCCTTGAGGCGTGCCTTGAGCTCCTCGACCTTCTTCTCGGCCTCCTTGATGCGGCCGTAGCGCAGTTCGGCCACCTTGCCGTAGTCGCCCGCACGCTCGGCCTGCTCGGCCTCGAACTTGTAGCTTTCGATATTCTTCACCTCGGCCTGAATCTCCTCGACGATGCTCTTCTCGTTCTGCCAGCGGGCCTTCATCTGGTCGCGCTGCTCGCGTAGAGAGCCGAGTTCCTTGTCGATCTGGGCAATCTTGTCCTGGTCGTTCTCCCTCTTGATGGCCTCCCGCTCAATCTCCAGCTGACGGATACGGCGTTCAATCTCATCAAGCTCTTCGGGCACCGAGTCAATCTCCAGACGCAGCTTGGCTGCCGCCTCGTCGATCAGGTCGATGGCCTTGTCGGGCAGGAATCGGTCGCTGATGTAGCGGTGGCTCAACTCGGCGGCGGCAATGATGGCCTCGTCCTTGATCCTCACGCGGTGGTGCACCTCGTAGCGCTCCTTCAGGCCTCGCAGGATGCTGATGGTGTCCGGCACCGACGGCTCGTCGATCAGCACACTCTGGAACCTGCGCTCCAGGGCCTTGTCCTTCTCGAAATACTTCTGGTACTCGGCCAGCGTCGTTGCGCCGATGGCACGCAGCTCGCCTCTTGCCAGTGCGGGCTTCAGGATATTGGCGGCATCCATAGCACCCTCTCCTCCACCGGCACCCACCAGCGTGTGGATCTCGTCGATAAAGAGGATAATCTCGCCGTCGGCCTCGTTAATCTCGCGGATGACAGACTTGAGCCTCTCCTCGAACTCGCCCTTGTACTTCGCGCCAGCGATCAGGGCGCCCATGTCGAGACTGTAGATAGTCTTGCTCTTCAGATTCTCCGCCACGTCGCCGCTGACGATACGCTGCGCCAGCCCCTCGGCGATAGCCGTCTTACCCACGCCCGGCTCGCCGATCAGGATGGGGTTGTTCTTCGTGCGGCGCGATAGAATCTGCAGCACGCGGCGAATCTCCTCGTCGCGCCCGATCACCGGGTCCAGCTTGCCCGCCTGCGCCAGCTGGTTCAGGTTCTTGGCGTACTTGCCCAGGGCGTTCATCGTCCCCTCCTGGTTCTGGCTCGTCACCTTGCTGCCCTTGCGCAGATCCTGGATGGCGGCCAGCAACGCCTTCTCGCTCACCCCCGCGTCCTTCAGCAGCTGGCTCACGCGGTCCCTTCCGCTGAGGATACCCAGCAGCAGATGCTCCACGCTGACGAACTCGTCGTTCATCTTCGTGGCGCGCTGGCTGGCGGCCACCAGCGCCTGGTTGGCGTCGGAGCTCAGATAGACCTGCCCTCCACTCACGTGCGGCATACTGTTTAAGATATCGTCCACCTGCTGCGTCAGGCGGGGGATGTTCACCTCCATCTTCTTCAGGAGGTAGGGCGTCACATTCTCGTCCTCCGAGAGGAGCCCCTTCAGCAGGTGCGCCGTCTCGATGGCCGGATGCTGCCCTCCCAGGGCAACCTCCTGCGCCTTCTGCACGGCCTCCTGCGCTTTGATTGTGAACTTGTCTAAAGTCATAATTATAAGGTTTAAGGTTTACAGTTTACGGTTTAAGGGTTAATCACTCACACATTCACGCATCCTCACCCTTTGCAACAACCGTACCAAAGGGGAAGGACTGACAAATTGGCAGAAAAGATGGCAGTAAAAAAGTTTGCCAGTTCAAATAAGTTTTGTACATTTGCAGTCGGGAAATCATTTCGAAAATCAAAATAGAAGCTGACTATCAGAAAGATAACTATTTGCAGTACTGATTTTCAAAACAATACATTCCTTTAATTCACAAAAGACTATGGACGGTAACTCTATACTAGGTCTATGGTACCTCTATTGTAACTCTATGGTAGGTCTATGGATGATAGTATATCGCTCCTATGTCGCTCCTATGATGCACCTATGCAAAAAGTATGTGACCACACCACCCGCAGAAGGTGTTTTAGGATTCGGGGTGGTTCACATGGAACCTTTAGTTACAACCAATCCCGGTTCCATATTTTCAAATATTATTTCCTTAAAACAATATTTGCAAGGCAAACCGCTGTTTCCTGGGGCTCTTCACGGGGTCGCCAAGCCAGGATGTAGCTCACTTCGGCATCAGAGACGGTATAGCCTTTTTCTTCCAACTCTTTGAGGCGTTCACGCATGGCCTTTGAAAGAGAGGCTATATAATCCCCCTGCTGGGTAATCAAATAGCCATTTTTATAGTTCAGTTTATCACCACTTCGCAAGCGGAGGACCTGTTCCTTCCTTTCGCGGAAGTAATCGAGCCATACATCTTTCATGGAGAGCGAGAGGACTATTGTCGGCTGTGCGGAAAGGAACGAAGTATCGTTGTAGATGAACAAATTATGCTTGGCACGGGTAATGCCGACGTAGATGGCTCGGAGCATGTTCGTATCCATATCGCGAATACCTCCAAGCAGCAAATGAACGGTGTTGAACTCGCGACCTTTAGCTTTGTGAATGGTACTGACGAAGACAGTATTGTCTTCTGTGGAGACAAAATCCTCGATACTCGATTCGAGAGCGAACTCACGCAAGTCGCTCCGATAGTAGGTTTTGTGGATAGTCTCAAAGTCGGCAAAGAACTGTCGCACGGCATCGAGGCAATTACTAGTGGCATAGGCCTCTTCGGTCCGACGTTTAGCTCTGTCCCATTGCTCTGGGCTGACGGTACCGTCCTCTGATTGCCCAAGTTGCTTAAAGAAATAGCGTACCTCAGCCAGATTGATGAAGCGAAAATCGTCGGTGGCCTGAATCATGCGGACATGCTTTCCCTGCAGACGCAACAAATGGGCGACTTGAAGGGTCTGCTCATTGGTGACAGTAAGCACAGCGGGGGTACCATTTGAAATTGAAAATTGGACAGCCGTATCAACAACACCCATTTCGTTGCTTACCGCAACGATAGGTGTCTGCTTCATGCGATTGGGAATCTGCTGCACGAAGCGGTTGGCATAGTCGACAATTGTACGGTCGGAGCGGTAGTTGTCAGTAAGTTCATAGAGGGTAGCACCATGGTCGGTAATGAGCGAGCGCAAATGAGCAGAGTCGCTTCCTCTAAAGGCATAGATATTCTGGTCGTCGTCACCTACAGCAATGATACGCATATCCTCGTTGCACTGCATAAGAGCTTTTACCAGACGGAAATCGTCGGCGCCCATATCCTGCGCTTCATCAATAACGAGAACACTCTTGGCAATCTTACTTTCCTCCACCTCTCCGTTCTCAATCATTTCAGCCGCACGCCCCACCACACTCTCTGCCTCCTCAAGCGACCCTTGTCGGCCAATAAGGTCGAAACTATAGGAATGAAAGGTTTTGATATCTACATAGTGCGCGGCGTTTCCGACCAACTCGATGAGCCGTTTCTTGAACTCGGTGGCGGCAGCCCGCGAGAAAGTGAGCATCAGTAGTTGCTCATGTTTCACGTCCTCCATCAACAGCAGTGAAGCCAGTTTGTGTACCAACACGCGGGTCTTCCCACTACCTGGTCCAGCAGCCACAACAATGTATTTGCTTTGCTTGTCGTCGATTATCTGGCGTTGATGTTCGCTGAGAGTGCCAAATATTTGCTCGTATTTTGCTGGAGTGATATTCTTGCCAATCTGTTTACGACGCTCACCTTTGAAATATTTTCCGATGAAGGTGCGGTAGTCCATGAGGAAATAATCGCTGACGAATTGAAGGGCAGCATCATAGTCGCGCACCATCATGTTAGCATATTCGCCAACGATGTGAATCTGCTGTATCCGCTGGCGGTAGAATTCATCTAGCAAACGGTATTGCTCCTTACCATAACGGGTTCGTGGTTCAACAAGACGATGCAACTGCATGGTGCTATATATTACCATGAATCCGCCTTCGATCTTCAGTAATCCAGTCCGCGAAAGGTAGAGTAGAGCCTCCTCCATGTCGGCCAATGAAGGCTTGTCTTTATTGTCAAAGGTGAAACCCTGTAGGGTTGCGTTGTACTGTTCCAGCAATTCAACCATAGAGAAGGTGGTCATCTTGTTGCTATCCGATGAGGCGAGCGTACTCAATGTTTTAGCAACAAAACGGCATAGGTCAACGCGACGTTCGAAGCGACCAAGTGTCGTTTCGCGGTCAACTTGCAAACGCACGGTGACGCTGTCTATAGTAGAATGATGTTCCTGTTTGTAAATGTATCCTTTCGTACTAAGGAAATGCAGTAGTGTCCGCAACGTTTTTATCGTACATCGGGCGTTTCCAGCTGATTGCGCCTCGGTATTGAGTTGTTTATAGTTGTATGTGCTGTCTTCTTCTACTATTTTATCCAACAGGAATCGCTCAATCTTCAAAACATCTTCAAGACTACGCGTAATATTGGCACGGTCGATATAGGCTTTCATGTCCTGTGCGTCGGCTAAAATACCCTCCTGCCGCATCAAGTTGACGCAGCGCACCACCGTCTCTTTTGTCATCCCAAGAATGTCCGCCAAATAATCAATACGGCTCTCCGCATCTGCTCCCCGACCGCTTGCGGTTGCACGGCTGCTGATAAGCAAGCTTATCACACGTGCAGATTCCTCACGTGTAATTTCGTCGAAGAGCGTAGAAGCCGTCAGGCGATTGCGGGCTTCGTCCATAGAGCTCACCATGATGCCGGTGGCAAAGACATGAGGGGCATTGCATCCCCGACGGATGTAACCTGCTTCTTCCAAAGCGGTGATGGCCCCCTTTACACGGGTCTCGATATCGTTTCCATCATCGTCGTTCCATCCTGCCTGCCGAGCTATTTCCAAGGGCGAGCAACTGACATTGTCGCGTTTCTTAGTCAAATCCCTGATGGATTTCCATACTTGCTGTATCTCGCTGAGGGAAAGTTTTGTCTGGTTGAGCAGGATGAAATGTTTATCCAGATCGTCGTCGCTATAAAGCACGTAACACTCGGCTTGCATCTGTGGGTCACGGCCGGCGCGACCGGCCTCCTGCACATAATTTTCCAGTGAATCGCTAATGTCATAATGCACAACCAAACCAACATCCTTCTTATCCACGCCCATTCCAAAGGCCGATGTGGCTACAATGACCTGCACCTCACCACTCATGAAGGCGTTTTGATTTACCACCTTCTCCGCCGACTCCATCTTGCCATTGAAAGGTAGTGCAAAAATGCCGTCACGACGCAAACGTTGAGCAAGGTCTTTTGTTCGTTTGGTTCGACTTACATAGACTATTGTTGGACAACGGTGTCCGAGAATAAGGTTACGTAATTGGGAATATTTCGCATCTTCTGTATCTGCGTGAAGCACAGAATAACGCAAGTTTTTACGTTCAGAATTGGCTGCGAAAATTTGCAAGTCAATGCCGAGTTTCTGCTTAAAATAGTCGCAGATGTCACTCACCACTTTCTGCTTGGCAGTGGCCGTGAAACAGGAGATGGCTATTGGCTGAACCTGTTGTTTCTTTTCCTGCAATTGACGGATGAAGTCTCCGATGTAAAGGTAGTCGGTGCGGAAATCCTGTCCCCATGCCGAGAAACAGTGTGCCTCGTCGATAACGAAACGCACCACGTTGCGACCGAGAAGCAGTTGTTCAATGGTCTTGCTGCGCAACATCTCGGGGGCAATATAGAGTAAATTGGCAGTACCGTTGGCTACCTGCTCAATGGCAGCGGCACGTTCAATGGGGTCTAATAATCCGTTGATAGTAACAGCATCGCTCACACCACGGTCAGCAAGATTATCCACCTGGTCTTTCATCAGGCTTTGCAAGGGCGAGATTACCACTGTCAAACCATGAACATTACGACCAGCCATCAATGCTGGTAATTGAAAGGTAAGCGATTTTCCTCCACCAGTTGGGAAAATAGTCAATAAAGACTTACCATTAATGGCTGCCTCCACAGCCTGTTGCTGCATTGGCACTCCGTCGAACATGCGGAACTCATCATATCCGAAGAATTCTTTCAATCCACTATGGGCATCAAGCCGTTGCTTACAATACTCACACATTCCGCATGGGGTGTTTCTCAGGAATGTCATCACATTTCCCACCTTGGGATAACTATGCATAACCCAAGCTGGGGTCATCGACGTCAAATCGTCAGTCCCAATCAAAGCCAATGCGTAAGCTAATTCTACTGGGTAGTGTTTGACAACGGCCTCAATATTGGAGTTTTCGCATAATAGTCCCTTGTATTCTGTCTTAATTAACGCTCCGATACCATACGCTGCATACGGAGAAGAATTATCTGTTACATATTTGACAAAACCCTTAAATTCTGGCACATCTGATAGTAGTTGCCTAAAAATTTCCTGTCTACCCTTGGGCATTTGATTCCATGCAGCCACCTCGTCATAGAACAAATCCCTTGCTTTCTTGGCATCGTTCACAGGATTGTTCAATTCGTCAACTTGCAGTTTGTCGTCTTTCAGCAGGCGATGATATGGTTTCTTTGGGAACAATAGTGGCGATAGTGGAAGAGTATCAATAATAGAGTAGTTTCCAGGAAGGTTAATGTGTCTTAAATCGTGCTTGATGATATTATGACCACACAGAATATCACATCCAGACACAAAGCTCTCAAATTCAGAATGCGAATTGGTGTGAAGAATATCGCCATTATCCAATACAGCACCATAGTCCTTCACCTTCTGGGTTTCAACACTCACCTCTGTATCAATAAATGCAATTGTATGAATCTTAGGGATGTTAGTGCCGGTAAAATGATTGTTATCGGCCTTCTCATCGCTCAGCGGAATAGCATACTTTTCGGAAAGCCATTGGAGCGCTTCTAAATATGAAAAACCCTTGTATTCTTTTAGAAAAGATATTGCATCTCCACCTTTTCCACATGAAAAACATTTATAGATTCCCTTTTCAGGAGATACATAAAAAGTGGGAAGTTTTCCCTTATGAAACGGACAGATTCCAGTATAATCTGCTCCTCGTTTTCTAATGGGTATGAAAGAGCCCACCACCTCCTCAATACGAGTAGTATTCATAATCTTATCAATAATCTGCCTGTCTATCATAAAACTTTTCACTTTTCAAGGTATCGACAAACCTTCGTTTAGGGCGGGACACAATACCGCTAATATCATTTTCAATGTGCAAAGGTACGTAATTATTTCGAATCAACAAAATAAACTTTTCGTACGGGGCGCGCGAGACTAAAACATTGTATTGCCGACACCCTGATGCCAGAGGGCTCGTTGCAGGCGGGACGCCTGTGCACCCAATGTATTAATGTCCAATAAACCTTAAACTGTAAACCTTAAACTGTAAACCTTAAACTGTAAACCTTAAACCGTAAACCTTAAACTGTAAACCTTAAATCTTCATATCAAGAATTTTTTGTATTTTTGCAGCGTTTTTTTCACTTAGTATCATGAACAAAGGTCTATCATTCTTGCACTCGCTGAGGGGCGCCGCTTCCAGTCTCCTCCTTGCCTCTCTCCTTTTCGGCACCGCTGCCGCACAAACCAGCATGCCTGTCCCCTGCGGCAGCTTCGAGCAGTGGTCCTCCCATCCGGGCTACAGCGTCACCGCGGGCTTCATCCCCGTGTCGGTCTACAGCAGCTTTTCCACTCCCACAGGCTGGGATTACCTGTCCTATCCTGTGAACCAGTCGATTTCGCTCGGCATCACCACGGTGACGGTCGACACGCAGCTGCCGCTGATCAAGGCCTCGCAGGAGTCGGGGTCGGTGCCCGCCGGCAATTCGGCGGTGAAGCTGCAGTCGTTCAAGCTGAGCGACATTATCAGCTCCGCAGTCTACGCGGTGGCGGCGGGCTCGATTGACCCGGAGCTCACCAGCGAGGTGTTTCCCAGCATCCTCACCACGGGCACAGTGGATATCGACCGGTTCATTCCCATGATGGGTTCCCTGATTTCAAATATGGGCAATACGGGAGCCCTGCTTTCCTCACTTGCGGACATCGACGTGAACTATCTCGTTTCCGGCGGCATCGCACTGGGCAGCTTTGAACCCACCTACCTCTCGGGGAGCTACAAGTACCATTCGGCCGTCGGCGGCGACAACGGGGGCGTGGTGATTCTCGGCACACGCTACAACCCCTTGCTCCATCGCCGCGAGGTGGTGGGCGGCGGCGACAATATCGCCCTCACCGACCACAGCTCCTACACGGCGTTCACGGTGGACTATCATTCGCTGCACGACTACGACGCCAGTTTCGCCGAGCAGGCTCCCGACTCGCTGATTGTCATGCTCATCTCCTCGGCCAGCCAGAACCGCCAGCAGGGGTCCTGGATGTGCGTCGACAACCTCAACCTCTGGCATGTCGACCCGCCGGAGCCCCCCGACACGACGACGGTGGGCATCTACGGTCCCGCGGCAGGGGTGACGGCTACCGACGTGGTGGTCTATCCCAATCCCGCCCACGGGCAGTGCACGGTGAAGTGTGCCGCCGACGGGGCGCTGCTGAAGCTGTACTCCAGCGACGGACGGCTGATGCTGTCAGAAAAGGTCGAGGGCGGCACAGCGACGCTTGCCCTCCCCGGCAGCGGGGTGTTCCTGCTGCAGGTGGTCTCGCGCGAGGGCAGCGCGGTGAGGAAGATCGTCGGGAATTAATAGCCTGAAGGGTTCCTCACTACATTTTATTTGATTCATCGGTGTTCGGTTCCCTTCAGGCCTGATAGCCAGAAGGGTTCCTCACTACATTTTATTTGATTCATCGGTGTTCGGTTCCCTTCAGGCCTAATAGCCTGAAGGGTTCTGTTTCTGCCAGCGCCAGCTGTCGCGCACCATGTCATCGATGCCATACTTGGCTTCCCAGCCCAGTTCGGCTTTTGCTTTCGAGGGGTTGCAGTAGCAGGTGGCAATGTCGCCCGCGCGGCGCGGCTTGATGCTGTAGGGCACGTCGACGCCATTGACGCGCACGAAGGCTTTCACCATATCCAGGACGCTGTAGCCGTGGCCTGTTCCTATATTATATATACCTATGCCGCAGCGGCGGCCGACGGCCTGCAGAGCGCATACGTGGGCAGCGGCGAGATCGCAGACGTGGATATAGTCGCGCACGCCCGTGCCGTCGGGTGTGGGGTAATCGTTGCCGAAGACGCCCAGCTCCTTGCGCTTGCCGACGGCCACCTGTGTGATGTAGGGCATCAGGTTGTTGGGGATGCCGTTGGGGTTCTCCCCTATCCTGCCGCTGGGATGCGCTCCCACGGGGTTGAAGTAACGCAGAAGGACAACGTTCCACTCGGGGTCGGCCTTCTGGATGTCCATGAGCACCTGCTCGAGCATCGACTTGGTCCAGCCATATGGGTTGGTGCACTGACCCTTGGGGCAATTCTCCGTGATGGGGATCTCCACGGGGTCGCCGTAGACGGTGGCGCTGGAGGAGAAGATGATGTTCTTGCAGCCGTGCTTGCGCATCACGTCGACAAGCGTGAGCGTGCCGCCGATATTGTTCTCATAGTATTCCCACGGCTTCTCCACGCTCTCGCCCACGGCCTTGAGTCCGGCGAAATGGATGCAGGCGTCGAACTTCGGGTACGCAGGCGTCCCGCCTGCACATTCTGCAGCGGCAAAGACTTTTTCGAGACCTTCGCGGTCGCGGATGTCTACCTTATAGAAAGGAATCTCCGGCACACCGATAATCTCGGCCACGCGTTGGAGTGCAACGGGATTGCTGTTGCTGAGGTTGTCTACGACCACGGCGGTGTGGCCCGCCTTGTAGAGCTCTATCAATGTGTGGGAGCCAATGAATCCGGCTCCGCCGGTAACAAGGATGTTCATGGGTTCAAGTTTAAAGTTATAAGGGATAACGGCAAAAACGCCACATTATTGCGCATCTTTCATGTATTCTTTGGCGTACTCCACATAATGGGCGGCGTTATCCGTCTGTCCGGGGCGTGTGGGCTTGATGTATTTTGCGGGGACGCCGCCCCAGATCTCGTGGGGCGGAATCTTGGTCCCCTGCAGCACCAGCGCTCCGGCAGCCACGATGGCGCCCTCCCCAACCTCGCAGTCGTCGAGCAGCGTGGCACCCATGCCGATGAGGGCGCCGTCGCGGATGGTGCAGGCGTGGACGGTGACGTTGTGGCCGATGGTGACGTCGTTGCCGATATGCGTGGGACCAGTGTCGTGGGTCACATGGATGCAGGAGCCATCCTGCACGTTGGTGCGGGCGCCGATGGTGATGGGCGCCACGTCGCCGCGAACCACGGCGTTGAACCACACCGAGCACTGGTCGCCCAGCGTCACATCGCCCACCAGCGTGGCGTTCTCGCTGAAATAGCAGTCTTTGCCCCAACGGGGAGACTTACCTTTGTATGATTTGATTAGTGCCATAATAATCGAAGAAATCCTGTCCAAAGACCTTTGGGGAAAGCAACCATCAGGAGGAAGAAAAGCCCTCCGATGACACAACCGAATATTAGGATGATTTCAATCACCTTCATGAAGATGTTGAGTGCCTTGTGCTTGTCCTTGTTGGCTTTGTATTCGTCGTAGTCTTTGGTCATAGGTTGATAGAAAAAGGTCCTTAAGGTCACCAAGGACTTTAAGGACCTTAAAATCTATATCATTCAACGACTACCAGGCGAAGAGAGGACGGTTCTGCATCATCTCGTTGACCTGGCCGGTGATCTTGGCGCGGACGGCCTCGTCGGTCGGGTTGCAGAGGACAGTGTCAATCATGTCCACAATCACCTGCATGTCGCCTTCCTTCAGGCCACGGGTGGTGATAGCGGGCGTTCCGACGCGCAGACCGCTGGTCTTGAAGGCGCTACGGCTGTCGAAGGGCACCATGTTCTTGTTGACGGTGATGTCGGCGGCCACGAGGGCGTTCTCGGCTTCCTTACCGGTGAGCTCGGGGAACTTGGTGCGGAGGTCGATGAGCATGAGGTGGTTGTCGGTACCGCCGCTGATGACCTTGTAGCCCTTGTTGACGAAGGCTTCGCACATCACCTTGGCGTTCTTCATCACCTGCTGGATGTACTGGTCGTAGCTGTCGGTGAGAGCCTCGCCGAAGGCAACGGCCTTAGCGGCGATGACGTGCTCCAGAGGACCGCCCTGGGTGCCGGGAAAGACGGCGCTGTCGAGCAGGGCGCTCATCTTCTTGATCTCACCCTTCGGGGTGGTCTTGCCCCAAGGATTGTCGAAGTCCTGACCCATGAGGATCATACCGCCGCGAGGTCCGCGGAGGGTCTTGTGGGTGGTGGTGGTGACGATGTGGCAATACTTGACGGCGTTGTTCAGGTAGCCCTTGGCAATCATGCCGCTGGGGTGGCTGATATCGCCCATGAGGATGGCGCCGATACGGTCGGCAATCTCACGCATGCGGGCCCAATCCCAGTCACGGCTGTAGGCGCTGCCGCCACCGATGATGAGCTTCGGGTGGTGCTCGAGGGCCTTCTTCTCCATGTCCTCGTAGTCAACCATGCCGGTCTCTTCCTTCACCTGGTAACCAACCACCTTGTAGTTGATACCGCTGAAGTTGACGGGGCTACCGTGCGAGAGGTGACCACCGTGGTTGAGGTCCATGCCCATGAAGGTGTCGCCGCTGTTGAGGCAGGCCAGGAACACGGCCATGTTGGCCTGTGCACCGCTGTGGGGCTGCACGTTGGCCCAGCAGGCGCCGTAGAGCTTCTTGGCACGCTCGATGGCGATGGTCTCGCTCTGGTCGACAACCTGGCAACCGCCGTAGTAGCGCTTGCCGGGGTAACCTTCGGCATACTTGTTGGTCATCACGCTGCCCATGGCTTCCATCACCTGGTCGCTGACGAAGTTCTCGGAGGCAATCAGTTCGATGCCTTTGGTCTGGCGCTCACGCTCTTTCTGGATGAGGCCAAAAATCTCGTTATCTCTCTGCATATCTGTTTATTATTAAATTATTTTAAAACGTTAATATTTTGCAAATATACAAAAAAAGTTTAAAGTTTGCGAATTACCGTTTAAAGTTGGGGATTTTTTTTTATCTTTGCACCCAAAATGAAAAAGGCCTCCATACTCTTTACCGCTGCTATCCTATTGTCAGTGAACGCCTTCGGTCAGCTGGTGCGTTTAAACAGCGAGAAGTCGAAAAATGCGCTGTACTTCGACCTCGACCGCGTGTTCAACTACAACCTCTACGAGCATGCCCGCTGGGGGGGCGGCCTGCGCTATGACATCAACTTCTCCAAGAAAAGGTTCAAGACGCTCTCGTTTGGCGGATATCTGGGATACGGCTATGAGGACCAGCGCATCAAGTGGGGCGTGAGGAGCGAGCTTTACGGCAGTTCGCAGCATCGTCTGAGACTCTACACCGATTTTATCCACGACCTCACCCCCGATGCCGGACGTAACCTATTGGACTACAGCGTCGCCGACTTTACCGCCACCGGCAGCTTCATGGCGCGGCGCTTCAGCGATGCCTACCGCTGGACGCTGGGAATGAGCCGCCGGCAGAGCAAGGACCTCACCCTCTCCGCCGAAGGACGTCTCTCTTTCGAACGCCGGCTCTATGACTATTGGGGTCTCATCTACCCGGAGAGCGACTCCGTCTGGCGCGAGCTGCCGTCGGCATTCTTCTCCGAAGCCCGCTTCTGCCTCAGCTACAAGGAAAAATGGTCGACCGAAATCCTGCTCGGGACACGCATCGACAACCCCATGCTGGTTGCGCGCCTCCTCTCCCAATACGACAACACACTCCTGTTCTCCTTCTTCAAGCTACATCTTTTCGCACAAGCGGGAATCACTCCGGAGAACACCCCCTACAGCCGCATGTTCGACCTTGGCGGCAGCTGGGGAAGCCCTCTCTACTTCCAGCGCAGCCTGGTCACCGCCCGGCACAACGAGTTCACTGCCAACGTCTTCTCGATGGTCGCCATGCGCCTCACCACCCGCAAGCCTCTTTTCGACCTCTACAGCGAGTTGTTCCAGATAGGCACCAATCCTGTGCCCTTCGTGATGCTAAATGCCGCATGGGGACGCCTGTGGAATGAGGACGTCGACGGCCTGAAAATCCACAACGCGCTCATCCTGATGTCGCCCACAAAAGGCATCGCCGAGGTCGGCGCAGGCATCAACGGGCTCCTACGTTTTGGCAACATCGACTGGGGCGGCATGGTAGCCTACCGCCTCTCTCCCGCCAGCGCTTTCTACCATTTCAGCGACCCCAAAGACAACCTCTCGTGGCTCGTCACGGCATCACTTCACCTATAATTTCATCTCCCACACAATATTTCAAACCCACTGCCGTTTAAAAGAATTCAATTTAAAAAAAGAATGAAAAAGTTATTCACCATACTGACCCTCCTCGGAACCACCTTTATCGCTCAGGCCCAGCCCTATAGCATGTCCTTCACCCTGCAGGGCGCCACCGATTCGGTGATGTACATCGCCCGCCATTTCCGCGACCAGGTGGAGATTCTCGACTCCGCCCGCGGAGTCAAGGGCACCTACCTCTTCAAAGGCAAACGTTCCTGGCCCCGTGGCATCTACGCCCTCGTGGGACAGAAGCGCGACAAGGGCATCCGCGACTTCGTCATCGACGGCAGCCAGAAATTCTCCGTCACGGGCGACGCCACCCTCTCGCCGGCAAGTGTCACCGTGAAAGGAAGCGACGCCAACCAGCAGATGTTCAACTATCTGAAAACCGTTGAGAGCGCCAAGAAAGAGCTGAACGACATACGCAAACGGCAGAAAAATCCTGCCGACAAGGAGCAGGCCGACAAGGAGGAGAAGGCGCTCATCGAACGCATGGAAGCCTTTGACGCCTCCGCCCGCCACCCCAAGAAGCCGCAATTCTTCTTCGACCTCGTCAACCTCTTCGACGAGCCCGAGGTGCCCGACAGCATCGAGGACAAGTCCACCTACTTCCGTACCCACTACTGGGACCGCCTGCTGCCAAAGCCGGAAAACGCACGCTACAAGCTGGCCGACCTGCGCCACACACCCAACCTCTTCAACAAGGTCAACTACTTCTTCTTCGGATTGATGTATTATGCCGACAGCGACACCATCTGCAAGGAAATCGACCGTCTGGCGGCACGCATCGGCGACGACACGGCGATGCTGCGCTATATCTTCGACTTCATCGAGCCCCGCTACTACCGCTCCACGCGCAATATCGGCTGGGACGCCGTATGGTGCCACCTCCAGGCCGAATACTATCAAAAGGGGCGCTGCCCCTGGGTCTCCGAGGGCAACCTCTACAACATGCGCCACAACTTCAACCGCATACGCCAGAGCATCATCGGTGCCCATGGCCAGGAGCTCTGGATGGCCGACACCAACCAAAGCTCCGACCCCAAGGACTGGGTCAGCAGCCACCGTTTCCCCACCAAGTACGTCATCCTTTGGTTCTGGGACCCCGATTGCCACCATTGCCAGGAGCAGAGCGCGGCACTGAAAGTGCTCTACGACTCGCTGCTCACAGCCCCCTACCGCCCCTTCGAGGTCTATGCCGTCGGCTATGAGAGCGACGTGGAGAAATGGAAAAAGTATGTGCGCGAGCACGACTTCCGCTGGGTCAACGTCGGCGGTCCCAACGTCAACATCGACTATCAGGAAGCCTACAACGTCCACGGCGCGCCCACCATGATCATCCTCAACGAGCGCCGCGACATCATCATGAACAAAGTCCTCCCCGCCAAGAACCTCCTCAAGTTCTTCGAAGACTACGAGAAGAAAAAACAAAAACAGAACTGAATGGACGAGCTTAACATCATCAACATACTACCCGACAGCGTGGCAAACCAGATTGCCGCCGGCGAGGTGGTCGACCGCCCCGCCAGCGCCGTCAAGGAGCTGCTGGAAAACGCCATGGACGCCGGGGCGACGCAGATCGACCTCATCGTCAAGGACGCCGGGCGCACCCTCCTGCAGGTGATCGACAACGGCTGCGGCATGTCCGACAGCGACGCCCGCCTCTGCTTCGAACGCCACGCCACCAGCAAAATCCACCACGCCGACGACCTCTTCTCCATCCACACCATGGGCTTCCGCGGCGAGGCTCTCGCCTCCATCGCTGCCATTGCACAGGTGGAGCTCCGCACCCACCTCATAGGCAACGAACTCGGCACCGTCGTCAACATCGAAGGCTCCCACGTCACCTCGCAGCATCCGGAGGCCTGCCCCACAGGCACTTCCATCTCTGTCAAGAACCTATTCTTCAATGTCCCCGCACGGCGCAACTTCCTCAAGAAAGACTCCGTCGAGCTCTCACACATCGAGGAGGTATTCCGTCGCATCACACTCATCCACAGCGACATAGCTTTCACCTTCACCTCCAATGGGCGCCTGCTCTACGACCTCAAGGCCGGCAGCATGCTCCAGCGCATCAGCCAGCTCTTCGGCAACCACTGCAAGGAGCGCCTCTTCAACGTCGAGGAGGAGACCGACTTGCTGAAAATCAAAGGCTTCGTCGGCAAGCCCGAATACGCCCGCAAAACCCGCGGCGAGCAGTACCTCTTCGTCAACGGGCGCTTCATCAAGCATCCCGCCCTCAGCGCCGCCGTCGAGAAAGCCTACACCGACATGCTGCCCGAGCATTCCTACCCCTCCTACTTCATCGGCCTGCAGGTCGACCCCGCCAAAATCGACATCAACATCCACCCCACCAAGACCGAGGTGAAATTCGTCGACGAGCACGCCATGTTCGCCATCCTGCGTTCGGCGGTGAAGAAAGCGTTGGGACAGTTCACCCTCGCCACCGAGCTGGAATTCGACAAACCGGCCGAATTCAACATCGGTCCCGCCCCCAAGGGCTACATCCCCCCGCAACCCAAGATAAGCTACAACCCCGACTACAACCCCTTCCGCCCCACTTCCACCCAGACCCGCCTCAACCTCCAGAAAGAGCCCAATGACCTTAAGGCCCTTAAAAACCTTATGGCCCCTGAAGACCCTAAGGACCCTATAGCCCCTAAAGACCTCACCCCCCCAAGCACCACTTGCCTCCAACTCCAGTCGCGCTACATCGTCACACCTCTCTCCTCCGGCCTCGCCGTCATCGACCAGCAGCGCGCCCACGAGCGTGTCCTCTTCGACAAGCTGACGCAATCCAACAGCAGCACCATCTCCCATTCCCAGACCCTTCTCTTCCCCGTCAACTGCACCTTCTCCCCCGCCGACGCCGAACTCCTGGCCGAACTGCTGCCCGACCTGCGCCCCTACGGCTTCGCCATCGAAACCCTCTCCTCCACCACCTTCGTCGTCACCGCCACCCCTGTCGACTTCAAGGAGAGCGAGTTGCAGACCTTCCTCAACCAGATGCTCGCCGACTACAAGGGCTCCGTCATGCTGCGTTTCAGCAACCGCAGTCAGAGCCTCTGCGCCTCCCTGGCACGCCAGATGGCGATACGCCCCGGCACGCCCCTCACGCAGGAAGAGATGCAGCAGCTCGTCGCCGACCTCTTCGCATGCCCCATGGCCGACACCTCCCCCTCCGGCAAGAAAACCATCACCATCGTCAAACCCGAAGAACTACTGCACTAAACATAAACCGTAAACCTTAAACCTTAAACCCTAAACCGTAAACCGAAACATGTCCCAATACGAACCCCAAGGATTCCGGATGCTGCCCACGGCAGTCAAGCACCTCATCATCATCAACGCACTCTGCTACGGACTCTACTACGTCCTCGGCATGCAGCGCATCATCAACCTCAACGCACTCCTAGGCCTCTGGAGCTACGACACCGGATTCTTCCGCCCCTGGCAGCCCCTCACCTACATGTTCATGCACGCCGACCTCACCCACATCTTCTTCAACATGTTCGCACTCTGGATGTTCGGCACCACACTCGAAAACTTCTGGGGCACCAAGCGGTTCCTCGTCTACTACCTCCTCTGCGGCATCGGCGCGGGACTCATCTCGATGTTCATCCCCCAGACCCACACCGTCGGCGCCTCCGCCGCCGTCTACGGACTCCTCCTCGCCTTCGGCATGACATTTCCCAACGAATACATCTACCTCTACTTCCTCATGCCCATCAAAGCCAAATGGTTCGTCACCGGCTACGCGCTCATCGAACTCTTCGAGGGCGTCTTCTTCACCTACGACGGCATTGCACACTTCGCCCACCTCGCCGGCATGCTCATCGGCCTACTCCTCATCCTCTGGTGGCGCCGCCACCCCTTCTCCAGATTCTGACACCCCCGGACATAGGAGCATCATATACGCATCATATACGCATCATAGGAGAACCCAAGGAGAAGTATAGTACAAAGGTAGTACAACCATAGGAGCCGTTTTTTACCGATTTCGTCCCACTTTCTCCTATCCTTCGTCCCAAACCGCATGAAAATCAAATAAAATTTTGCCAGTTTCGGGAAAATGTGTATTTTTGCAAATCAATTGTACCCGTACAAAATTTATATAAAATATTATAAACTACTAAAACAAAATGAAAAAGACCATCATCCTCGCAGTGCTCGTGGCACTGGCAATGCCCTCAATGGCACAGAAAAAAAGCAACGTTTTCTCCATCGACCATGACTGGACCAAAATCATCGGCTACAGCTACCAGCCCGGCTACCACTACGGCATCTCCCTCGCCGGTGGCTCCTTCCTCTCCTTTGGCTTCGCCGAAGAAGACGCCCGCTACGACATAAAGAGAGACAACCTTGGCGTCGTCACCGAATACCGCGAGCCCACCTGGTCACTCCGCTGCGGCTGGATTGGCTACTCCTTCGACAAAGACCTCACCGGTTGGGGCGCCGTCTCCTTCCGTCCCATGCTCGTTATGGGTATCGACCGCACCAAAGACGCCATTTTCGACGCTTCCACCAACACCTGGACCAAGGAAAACAACACCTACTTCACCATGGCCCCCACGGTGGTAGTCAACCTCTGGATGGTCCACTTCTCCGTGGGCTACGAAATCGTCCCCAAATTCAAAGACCTCAACGGTATCAACTTCGGCGTTGGCTTCTCCATCCCCGCCAGCACCGACAAGCTGGAGCAGAAAGCCAAGAACTACCAGCAGAACAGAAAGAGCAAATCCAAATCCAAGAAAAAATAACCCCAACCCCACACCATGGAGATAGCATCCAAATACGATCCTCGGGCCATCGAGGAAAAATGGTACCAGTTCTGGCTTGAGAAGAAACTCTTCCACTCCGAGCCCGACCACCGCGTGCCCTACACCATCGTCATCCCGCCGCCCAACGTCACCGGCGTGCTGCACATGGGTCACATGCTCAACAATACCATTCAGGATGTCCTCGTCCGCCGCGCCCGCATGCAGGGCAAAAACGCCTGCTGGGTCCCCGGCACCGACCACGCCTCCATCGCCACCGAAGCCAAAGTGGTGAAGATGCTCGCCGACCGCGGCATCGACAAACGCTCCCTCTCCCGCGACGAATTCATGAAATACGCCTGGGAATGGAAAGAGGAGCATGGCGGCATCATCCTCAAACAGCTCCGCAAGCTCGGCGCTTCCTGCGACTGGGACCGTACAGCTTTCACCATGGATGAGGTGCGCTACGAAAGCGTCATCCGCGTTTTCGTCGACCTCTACAACAAGGGACTCATCTACCGTGGCGTCCGCATGGTCAACTGGGACCCCCAGGCCCTCACCGCCGT
The DNA here is from genome assembly GCA_900317285.1 of uncultured Bacteroidales bacterium. GTDB lineage: Bacteria > Bacteroidota > Bacteroidia > Bacteroidales > P3 > Colimorpha. Next base: position 121,901 of record ONGA01000009.1, read on the forward strand.
CTCCGACGAGGAGGTCATCTACAAGGAATCCCACGGTAAACTCTTCTACCTCCGCTACTACGTCGAGGGCGAAGACAAATACATCGTCGTCGCCACCACCCGTCCCGAGACCATCATGGGCGACACCGCCGTCTGCGTGCATCCCGACGACGAGCGCTACTCCTGGCTCAAGGGCAAGCGTGTCATCGTGCCCGGCGTGGGCCGCGTGGTGCCCATCATCATGGACGAATATGTCGACCGCGAGTTCGGTACCGGCGCCCTGAAAATCACCCCGGCACACGACATCAACGACTATAACCTCGGCATGAAATACGGCCTCGAGAGCATCGACATCTTCAACGACAACGGCACCCTCAATGAACATGGCGGCAAATATGCCGGCATGGACCGTTTCGCCTGCCGCAAGGCCATCATGAAAGACCTCGAGGAGGCCGGTCTCGTCGAAAAGACCGAAGACTACACCAACAAGGTGGGTCACTCCGAGCGCACCGACGCCGTCATCGAACCCAAGCTCAGCGCCCAGTGGTTCATGAAAATGGAAGGCGTCGCCAAGAAAGCCCTCGAAGTGGTGGAGAACGACACCATCAAGTTCCACCCCGCCAAGTTCAAGAACACCTACCGCCACTGGCTTGAGAACATCAAGGACTGGTGCATCAGCCGCCAGCTGTGGTGGGGCCAGCGCATTCCCGCCTGGTACTTCGACCAGAACGGCAAGGTGGAGACCATCGTGGCCGTCAACGAAGAGGAAGCCCGCAAGATGGCTGCCGAGAAATACAACTACACCGGCGCCCTGCGCCAGGACGAGGACGTCCTCGACACCTGGTTCAGCAGCTGGCTCTGGCCCATCTCGCTCTTCGACGGCATCCGCAACCCCGGCAACCCCGAAATCAACTACTACTACCCCACTGCCGACCTTATCACCGCCCCCGACATCATCTTCTTCTGGGTGGCACGCATGATCATGGCCGGCGAGGAGTACATGAACGAGGTGCCCTTCCACAACGTCTACTTCACCGGCATCGTGCGCGACAAGCTGGGCCGCAAGATGAGCAAGTCGCTCGGCAACAGCCCCGACCCTATCATGCTCATCGAGAAATACGGCGCCGACGGCGTCCGCATGGGCATGCTCCTCACCGCCCCTGCCGGCAACGACCTCCCCTTCGACGAAAGCATCTGCGAACAGGGCCGCAACTTCAGCAACAAGATGTGGAACGCCCTGCGCCTGGTCTCCGGATGGCAAATCGGAGATGAACAGCAAAGCCAGGAAAACGCCGTCTCCGTCCAGTGGATGGAGCAGCGCATGGCACAGGTCATCGAGGAAATCGAGAAAGACTTCGACCAGTACCGCCTCAGCGAAGCCCTGATGGCGACCTACAAGCTGGTATGGGACGACTTCTGCTCCTGGTACCTCGAGATGGTCAAGCCCGCCTACGGCACACCCATCGACCGCGAGACCTACGACGCCACCGTCTCCATCTTCTCCCGCCTCATGCTCCTGCTGCATCCCTTCATGCCCTTCGTCACCGAAGAAATCTGGCATGTCCTGCAGACCATCGGCAAGGACGACGAAAAGACTGCCTTCATCAATGCCAACTTCAGCATCATGAACCAGCATCTGCCCACCAGCGTCTTCTTCGACCAGCGCATGCTCGACGAGTTCGACACAGCCCGCGAGGTCATCGCCGGTGTGCGCAACATCCGCAACACCCGCAACCTCTCGCCCAAGGAGGCTCTCGAAGTCTCGTTCATCACTTCCGATGAACGCTACCGCTTCGACCGCTTCAACGGCATCGTCCGCAAGCTCGCCAATGTCAGCAACATCAGCGAAGTCAAGGACAAGCCCGCCGGTGCACTCTCCTTCATGGTCGGCACCATGGAATGCTTCGTGCCCATGCCCGAGAATGTCAACAAGGACGAAGAGCTCAAGAAGCTGCAGGACGAGCTGAAATATGCCGAAGGATTCCTCAACAGCGTGCTGAAGAAACTCTCCAACGAGAAATTCGTCAACGGAGCCCCCGCCGCCGTCATCGAGAAAGAACGCAACAAGCAGCGCGACGCCGAAACCAAGATTGCCGCCCTCAAGGCGCAAATCGAGGCTTTAGGCTAAAGCATCTGCCACAAGGAAAATACTTCCTGTAACAAGAACGAGGTCATCGTGACCAGCCACCTTTCGGGCTGCAGCGATGGCCTCTTTCACGTTCCCGTATCCCGGGCCTTCGATACCCATCTCACCGGCGGCAGCCTGAAGGTCAGCCACAGGCAAACGGCGCGGCACAGAAGGCTGTGTAAAATAAAATGAGAACTGGAAGTTGGAACTCGTGAATTGAGCGACCAACAGATGCAGGATACTGCGGAAATCCTTGTCGTTGACACAACCGTAGACAAGATGGAGCTGTTTGAAGTCCATGCTCTTTAGCTTATCCATCATGGCTCGGATACCCGGTTCATTGTGGGCTGTCTCGCAAATGGTGAGCGGCTCTGTGCCGATAGTCTGCCAACGTCCATGGAGATGGGTGTTGGTGACGACACGGCTTAAGCCTCGCTGCAATTGGGAGTTGGAAATCGAGAATCGCGAACAGTTATTCAGCACCTCCACAGCTTCCAGTACCGTGGCGATGTTCTTCTTCTGGTATTCGCCCGTCAGTTCTTCCGTGTAGCGGCTGATATCGGCGACGACATAGTGCTGGTCGGCGAAGGTGATGGGCGCAAAGTGCTCGGTGGCAATGCGGCGGAAGACAGGTTCTGTCTCCGGCTGCGTCTCCCCTACCACAACAGGTACACCCTCTTTGATAATGCCAGCCTTCTCGACGGCAATCTTCTCCAGGGTGTCGCCCAGAAACTGTGTGTGGTCAAGTCCGATGTTGGTAATGACGGAGAGTTCTGGCAAGATGACATTGGTGGAATCAAGTCGACCGCCCATACCCACTTCAACAACGGCAATGTCGGCTTTTTCCTGGGCAAAGTAATCGAATGCCATTCCCACCGTCATTTCAAAGAAAGAGAGCTTAAGGTCGGCAAACAGCTGCCGGTTCCGCTCCACAAAATCCACCACCTCCTGCTGTGGAATCATCTCGCCATTGATACGGATGCGCTCGCGGAAGTCGACAAGATGCGGCGAGGTGTAAAGCCCTACCTTATATCCCGCCTCCTGCAAGATGGAAGCGAGGAAATGGCTGACAGACCCCTTGCCATTGGTGCCGGCCACATGGATGCTTTTGAACTTGAGTTCGGGGTTGCCGAGAGCCTCCATCATGTCGATGGTAGGCTGGATGTCGGCCTTATAAGCGGCAGCGCCGATGCGGTGATACATCGGCAACTGCGAAAACATATAATCTAAAGTCTCTTGATAGTTCATAAGGTGTAGGTTAAGCCAATGAGGAACAAAGCTCGCTGGGAGGGGTAGTTGACCCAGAGGTTGTAGCGCTGGAAGGTGAGGTTGTCCATCTTGAGGAAGAAACTCAATGCGCGGTTGTGACGGTACTCCACCTCTGCATTCAAACCGAAACGCACAGGAAGCGTCTCGCCGAAATCGCCCTCCATGCTGCCCAGCAGCAAACCCTCAAGATGGAAGAACCACTTGTCCTTGTAATTGACATCTGCCGTAAGAGAGATATCCCAGTCGGGGCGATAAAGCGCCACAGATTCACCACCCTTGAGGTTGTAGTGGTAATAATGTCCGGCAGCACGCAATGTCAGCATCTCGTCATTGACAAATGCGATGTCGGCACCCATGGTGAAGCGGTTGTTGTCGAAATAATGGGTACGGAAGACATTGAGCAACTTGTAGGCGGTATCCAAAGAGAAAGTGAGGTCGTCCTGCAGGAAAGAGTAGCTGATTTCTGCGTTAAACTCCAACTTCTTGCTGAGGCTCCAACGCATATGTCCAAGGAGGTCATAGCGGCGTGTGGCACGCTGTTCGGCATTGGGTCCGACGTACGGGTTTGCCTTGCGGATAACATCCCAGTTATTGGGATCAAAACCGCCTGTAGCACCGACTGAGAGCACCATCGCATCATTCATCAGTTTCTTGCTGACCACCAGGTCGGGGAAGAAGCGGAAAGTGACGGCATTGTCGGCAGTGAAGCCGTCCCATCCCATAGTGAATCCGGCGTGGAACTGCAAGCCATTGAACATGAAATCGGCATAGGGATTGAACTTGACAATATTGCGTGAACCGCGGACGGTATCGGTCGCCGTCGGGATGTAGCCAAGAGGCATGGTGCCGTCGTTACGGAAACGGTGGCTGTAGCCGTCCCACTCGGCATGCAGGTAAGCAACACCCTTGTATTCGTCTTTGATATTGAATCCATAATGGACGTCACCGCTGAGGTTCAGGTTAAACTCATTCTGTCCCCAACTTGCCCACAAATCGCCCAAATGCACATTCGCACTATAGCCCAATTTGTTGGCATCGAGCTCCATGTTGCGCAAACCGAAGTTCCATCCAATAACATTGTATTTTGCGCGATAGTCGCTCAGCTTCAAATCATCGCGGTCTGTTCCAGGCATACGGCTCGCAAGGGTATCGTCACTAAAACCGTAGTAGTAGTTGTGATCATGCTCAAAACTCAGGTCACTCGACAGCTGCAGAATGTCTTTCACAATGTATTTTCCAAAGACCGTGGCGCTTGTATTGCCAAAATAATTTTTCCCATAGTCGGGAATGGAGCCCCAGGAATAGCGGTGATTCAGGCGTACGCCGTATGTCTTCCAACGGTCGCGGGTGGAATGCCAGTAAAGGTCTGCCAGCGTACTGGGATAGAGTCCCAGCCCGAGACGCACATAGTTGTTGTACAATTTTGTCGCCGGTTCTCCGATGATACGCGCCGCCTTGATGCGTGCCGGTTCGTAGAGGGCCTTCAGCCTTGTGGGGCTGATGCTGTACTGGAATGTGTGTTCCATCTGCGAAATGGTATCTGTGATGACGGCAGGGAAATTCAGTTTCTCTCTTTCGTCAATCACCGGGCGGTAGGAGCCCTTCACCAGCACACTCTCATGATAGGTGTCTCCGTTTTCCTGGGCGTGGGAAAAAGAGAAGTGGCAGGCGGAAAGTGAAACCAAAGCTGCTATAAAGAATGTCTTTTTCATTGTCTTTCTTAACTTTTATCTTTAACTCTCAGATCCTCACAATTCAATCACTATTTCTTCCTGTTCGGGCAGCGGCGCAGGCTGTTCGGCGGCCACGATAGCCTCCAGTTTGCCACGCGCCACGCTCACCAGTTCCTCTCCATCATAGTTGTCGATGATGCTCTGCAGCGTCTGCTTCGCCTGCAGCGAATTGCCGCGTGCCGAATAGATATCGGCCCAGAGGATGAACGAGTATGCAAGCCAATAATCGCTGGAAGCGTCGCTCACGATACGCTCAATCATCCGTTCCGCAGCATCGTATTGCTGTTTCATCATGAGGATTTCCGCCTGACGGCAGCGTGCCTCGCCGTTATACTCGCCATTTGACGAACGGACCAGGCGACCATAATAGGTATAGGCACTGTCGGGCTGGTTGTTGACAAAGCAGCTGCGGGCCATCGTCAGGTATGCCTCCTCCTTCAACTCCGGAGTGGCTTTTCCTTCTTCGGCCAGCTTTCTACCCGCCGACATCACGCCTTCATGACTTCCCAGTGCGGCAGCGCAGCGCAAAGCGCCCAGCTTGCCTTGCAGCAAGCTGTTGTCGCTCTCCGCACCCTCTGCCAGACGGCTGTAGAGGTTCGCCGCCTTGCGATAGTCACCAAGGCTGTAGGCGATATTGGCGCCATTGAAAAGGCTTCGCTCGCTGTACTTGTTCGTGCCGGCCTGCGCCACAGCCTCATAGTGTGGCAGCGCCTGTGCACCCTGACCCTGGCGGAAATAGCTATCGGCAAGCAGGTAGTGCGCCTTCAGGGCGAACAGCCCCTGCGGGAACTTCGAGAGATAACCCTCGAAACCGGCAATTGCATTTGCATAGTCGCCTTCCTGGTAGCGACCTTCCACGGCGAGGAACGTCGTTGAATCCTGCTCCACCGCCGAGATGGTCACCTTGGTCGTGCGTTTAACATAGGCGAAGTAGTCGTCCACACGGTTCTGCTCAATGTAGATATTCTTCACCGTGCCCAAAGCATCCCTCGACTCGTCCGTACCGGGATATTCCGTCAGCAGGCGGTCGAACGTCCGCAAGGCCTCCTCGGCACGATTGGTGTTGTAGTAGATAAGACCCTGGTTCAGCAGCGCATTCTTCACATACACGCTCTTCGGGTACTGCTTGATGAAATTGTTGTAATACGTCATTGCCATCTCGTTGTTGTCGCACATCATATACGTATTCGCAATTTCAAGCATGGCCTTCGATTTCAGGGGAGAGCCTTTATAGCGCTCGAAGATGTAATTCAGGTAGGTCAGCTTCTCGCTGTTCTTGCCCATTGCCCCGTAGGCCAGGGCCTTCTGGAAAGTTGCGTAGTCGGCATCCTTCGCATTGGCGTTGATGACCTTGTCGTACATCTTGACGCTTTCGGCGAAACGGCTCTGCACATAGCGGCAGTCGCCAAGGCGGTTCCAGACGTCGTGCAGCATCTCGTCCTTGCCCTTGCCGGGAACCGTCAGCCGACCCTGCAACTCGGCGAAAGCCTCTTCGGCCTCGTCGTAGCGTTTCTTCTTCATCAGCAGGTAGGCGTATGTGTAGCGCGCCTCGTCGGCATAGGGGCTGGTTTTCGAATAGGACGAAAGCAGGAGGCGGTTCAGGCTCTTCTCTGCTTCCGCGTATTTCTTCTCGCGGTACTGCGCCTCACCCAACAGGTAGTTCGCGTCCGCCGTGATTCTGGGCACGGCGTTAATCTTCACGGCCTTTGCATACATCTCCACACCTTCCTGCTGCTTGCCGCTGTTGCACAGCTCGATGCCGCGGTTCAGCACGGCACGCTGGTAGGCCTGCTCGAGGGTGGCATTACGGTCGGGAATCTGCTCGAGCATGCGGATGGCATCCTTGTAGTTGTTCGTCGAGCAATAAAGTTCGGTGAGTATCTCCTGCACTTCCGTGCGGTGACGGCTCCTGGGGTAACGTTTCATGTAATCCTCGAACGAGCGGATACTCTCGTTGTAGGCGTTCTGGTTGAGTTCGCAACTGAGTTTGGCGAAGTTGAACAGGGCCTCTTCCTTGATTTGGGGATTGAAGTCCATCTTCGAGGCCTGGAGGAACATGCTGCGGGCCTCCATCTTGCGGTCGAGTTTCAAGTAGCAGTCGCCCAGCACATACAGGGCGTTCTGCGCCACGCTGTCGTTGCAGCTGGTCTTCTGGATGAGATACTCGGCAGCGTGGCTGTAGTCGCCCAACATATAGTAGCTGTAGCCCATCTGGTAGCTGTTGTCCTGCGGCGTGCAGTCCTCGGTCTGCTCTCGGCGCGCAGCCTCGTCGACGGCATGGTACTGCTCCACGGCTTTCTTGTATTCGCCGCGGTTGAAATAGACCTCGCCAACCATTTGGCGCACCTCGTTCTTGCGGAACGCGTTCTTGTCGGACAACAGGCGGGGAGCAAGCTCAAGCAGCTCGTCGTAGCGACCGAGATAATAATAGATACGCGCGATGTAGGACGGTGCTATATCGGCAAACTTCCTGTCCTTCTCCAACTCCTTGAAATTGCGCAACGCCAACTCATACTCGCCGTTCATGTACTGGATGTGGGCGTAGTAGTAGAGGCTCGAGTTCCGGTATTTCGACTGGCCGCCGATCTGCTGCGAGAAGAAATTTGCAGCTTTCCGCGTGTTACCCTTCTGGAACCAGCAGTAGCCTGTCTTGAAGTTGTATTCGCTGCGGTGGTTGTACTCCACCTCCTTGGGATCGACTTTGGAATAGTATTCCAGCGCCTTATCGTAGTCGCCACGGGTGTAGTAGAAGTTGCCCAAGTGGAAGCGTGCCATGTTGCAGCGCGAACTCTGGGGGTAGAGCCTGAGGAACTCCTCCAGGCGGTAGGCGGCATCGTTGTTGTCAAGTTTCTCGGAGCATACGCCCGCGTAGTAGGCGGCATCGCTCACGGTGACAAAGTCGCCCTTGTAGTCGGCCCAGCGGCCGCTCACCACGGAGCCCTGGCCGCTCACCTGGTCGTAGAGCTGCTGCGCTGAGGCGTATTTCTGCTTCCTGTAGAGGTCGTCGGCCTGGCGCATCAGCTCGCGCTGGCGCTCGCCGTCGGTCGTCTGCTGCGCACAGAGGGGCGTCAGCATCGCGGCAAGACCCATCACAACAAAAAACTTCTTCATATTATGATTCACTGTTTTTATTTTCGGTTTCGTGTTTTATCTGAAAAGATATTCCCCTCCGGCATCGGGCACCTCGCGCTTCTCCCACGGTCCGTGCAGGAGTATGCCGCTGGCGGGCGGCGGGGTGAAGTCGTACTGCAGACCGCCGTCGGGGTTGATCAGGAGGAAGGTGGGATAGCTCGTCACGCCATAGCGCTCCAGCAGCTTGTAGTTGCCGTCGAAGTGGAGCCATGTCCAGTTGTAGCGTGCCGCCTTGCGGTTGTTCTTGAGGAAATGGTACATCTTCTGGAATTCGCGGTCGCAGACCACGCTGACGAAGACCACGTCCTTGTTCTTCGAATAGATGGTGTCGCGGAAGAATGCGAGCGTCTCTATCTCTTTCAGCGAATTGGGGTCGCCCACGCGCACGAAGCTGAGGTAGACCCATTTGCCCTTGAAGCTTTCGAGGCTCACCATTTTTTTGTTCACATCGGGCAACTCGAAGGTCGGCACTGTCTCGCCTTTTTCCATTTTGGCGAAGCTGTCCTGCAGGCGGCGTGCCAGCTCGCGGTGCTCGGCGAACTTGGTGGAGGAGCCGAGCTTGCGGACCATCTTCTTCACTCCCTCGCGGGGATAGCGTTTGTCGTAGAAGCTTTCCTTCATGGCCTGAAGCACCGCCAGTTCGCGCACCTGCTCGTTCTTCAGCAGCGGGTCGAGGCCCACGGAGTCGACATACGACTGCAGGTCGCCCGCGGCAACCCAGGCACGCATGCGGTCGAAGGGAATGCGCTTGGTGCCGGAAGAGAGGCTGTGCTCATAGAGGGCGAAGAAGAATCGCATGTAGTTCTCGTCGTGATAACGCACGGGGGCGTTGTCGATGTATTTTCCGATGAGGCGCTTGCGGGAGTCGAAGCGCATCGCCAGCCGCATCTCGGCCAGGCGGTACTCCTTGTAGCGGTTCAGGAAAACATTGTCACCGTCGGGGACGGCGGCATTGACGGCGGCGGCAAGGGTGTCGAAATAGGCACGCTGGGGATGGTAGCGGCGGTCGAGCCAGACACGGTGGAGCAGCAGACAGCTGTCGACGGTGGCTTCGATGCGCCCTATCTGGAGGTTCAATTCGTTTTCGCCGACGTTGAGGAACTGCACAGGCAAAGCCTCAGGCTCGAGGAAGATGTTGCGTTTCTCGTCGAGGTCCCAGTCGAAACGGGGGATATAGACCTCGTAGCGGCGACCGGGCTCGATGTAGAACGACTGGCTGTAGTTCTCCACCTGGAGGAAGACGAGGCGGGGGTAGGTGATGTAGCAGCGGAGGGTGAAACCTTTCTCGCGGTCTATGGCGGTGCCGTCGAGGAGCTCCTCGCTCTGGGTCAGCATGTCGGTGTAGCCATAGAGTTCGATGCGCTTGCCGTCGGCATTGGCGGCGGTGCCCGCAATCTCCACATTCCACTGCGCGAAGGAGAGGCTCGGGAGGAGGGTCAGGAGGAGGAGTATAACCAAACGGCGGTTCATTGCAGAAGGGTGCTTTTTATAATTTTTTTGTTAAATAACGCGACCCCTATAATAATATTGCATGCGCGGAAGAAAAAAATTGTGGGGAGAAGCGCCCCCTGGGACGAAACATAGGAGAAAGTGGGACGAAATCCGGAAAAAACGCCTCCTATGCTTGTACTACCATTCTCCTATACTTCTCCTTTGGTTCTCCTATGATGCGTATATGATGCTTCTTAGTTGCTCCTATGTCAGACACCGCCATTGTGAAAAAAAAGTTGTGGGGAATTTTTTTTTTTGTATCTTTGCCGACGGTTTGAACAGGAATTCTAACCGTAAATAATTAAAAATTAATAACTTATAATAAAATCAAGCATTATGGCAAACAGCAATGTTTTCCGCACAGAAAGTGACCTCCTTGGTTCTAAGGAGGTTCCGACCGAAGCATTATACGGCGTACAGACTTCCCGCGCCATGGAGAATTTCCACATCAGGAGCGACTACCACAACTTTATCCGCGGCATGGCCATCACCAAGAAGGCCGCCGCCATGGCGAACGTCGAGGTTGAGATGATTACCAAGGAGCAGGGCGACGCCATCATGTGGGCCTGCGACCAGCTGATCGAGGGCAAGTACCACGACCAGTTCCCCATCGATATGATTCAGGGCGGTGCCGGCACCAGCACCAACATGTGTGCCAACGAGGTCATCGCCAACCTGGCCCTCGAGCGCATGGGCCACCAGCGCGGCGAGTACCAGTACTGCTCGCCCAACGACGTGGTGAACGCCAGCCAGAGCACCAACGACGCCTATCCCTGCGCCATCCACATGGCACTGGCCCTTGAGCACCTGGAGTTCATGCCCCACCTGGAGCAGATGATTGCCGCCCTCGACAAGAAGCGCGAGGAGTTCAAGGATGTTGTCAAGATGGGCCGCACGCAGCTGCAGGATGCCGTGCCCATGACCCTCGGCCAGACTTTCGGCGCCTTTGCCGACTCGCTGCGCGGCGAGTACAAGAACCTCCGCAACACTGCCGACGAGTTCCTGATTGTGAACATGGGTGCCACCGCCATCGGCACGGGCATCTGCTCGAAGCCCGGCTACAGCGAGGCCTGCATCAAGGCTCTGCGCAAGATTACCGGCTGGAACATCTCCCTGGCCGACAACCTCATCGAGGCCACCAGCGCCACCACCTGCATGCTCGCCTACAGCGCCGCCATGAAGCGCCTGGCCGTGAAGACCAACAAGATCTGCAACGACCTGCGACTGCTCTCCAGCGGTCCCCGCTGCGGCCTGAACGAGATTCACCTCCCCGAGCGCCAGCCCGGTTCGAGCATCATGCCCGGCAAGGTGAACCCCGTCATCCCCGAGGTGATGAACCAGGTGTGCTACCGCATCATCGGCAACGACATGACCATCAGCCTCGCTTCCGACAACGGCCAGCTGGAGCTCAACGTCATGGAGCCCGTCATCGCCTACACGCTCTTTGAGAGCATCCACCTGCTGGAGAACGGCTTCGACACCCTCCGCACCCTCTGCATCGACGGCATCAAGGCCAACAAGGAGCGTTGCCGCCAGCTGGTGGAGCACAGCATCGGCATCGTCACCATGCTCAACCCCATCATCGGCTACAAGACCTCGACCAAGATCGCCAAGGAGGCCTCGGAGACCGGCCGCGGCGTCTATGAGCTGGTGCTCGAGCACAAGCTCCTCACAAAGGAACAGCTGGACGAAATCCTCAAACCCGAGAACATGCTCCAGCCTGTGGAACTGAAGTTTT
>ONGA01000006.1 GCA_900317285.1 uncultured Bacteroidales bacterium
TTAATCTCGCCGTCGGGGGTGAAGCAGTCTTTGTTGAGCTGGCGGAAGATGGCATAGGTGCTGTTGTGCTCTCTGATGGCGTGCCAATGAAGTCCAATGAGGTGGGCCTCTTTCATGTAGGACGAGAGTTTGGAGACCATCGCGAAGTTGCTGCGGTGGGCCTGCTGTGCCTCGGTTTGCGGATTGGCCACAGAGGTGGGCATGGAGCGCTCGCATTGCCGCCCATGCCAGGTGTAGTATATCTTGTTGCCGAGTTTGCCGCTCTCGGAATCGCCCTGTTTCCTTGCCATAAATGCTGTGTTTTAAGATAATAACGGCATAAGGACGGTTTTATTGTGCCACAGCTATACTGCAGGCAAGCAGTAGCCAAGGAGCAGGCATACTCTTGGCATACCCAGCGGGTAAGTGTAGAGTGAGGGAAGGATATGCCTAGGGTATAGGATGGACGAAGGAACACCGAAGGTACACTGGCGGTACACCGGAGGTACTCCTTTGTTACCATAGACTTGGTATAGAGATGGTATAGGCTTAGTATAGGGATGGTACGGAATTGCTGATATAAATAACTTACTGATTCATATATTCTTCTAAAGAAGAATATATATTATAATAGACAGCACGGGAAGAGATGTAAGATATGTCGACTGAGCAATGGAGACATCAATCATAAAGAAGGGAAAGGTAGTTGTTTTAATTCTTTATGTCTATTTCTGTTTAATTGATGATGACTACTTTCCGTGCCTGGCGGTCGCCGACCTTGACGAGGTAGACCCCAGGAGCTGAAAGGTGATAGGTGAAAGGTGAAAGGTGAGAGGTGGCCAGCTGGCGGCCCATAATATCGTAGATGCCGATGATCTCGCCGTCCCGATTGTCGACACAGATATTGAGTCCGTTAATTTCAATTTTCAATTCTGAATTTTCAATTTCTTCGATGCCCTGCTGGTTGAAGAAGTGGACGTGGAAGGTGAGCTCGGTGCCGTTCTCCCGGATGTTGGTTATCTCGAAGCTGGTCTCCGGCGTGCCGTCGGTGAGGTAGGGGTGCGGGTCGGTGGTGGGGCCGAAGGAGGTGCGGCCCGAAGCCTGGCTGAAACTAGCCATCATGTGTGAACCGTCCACCGTGTCGATGTCGCTTCCCGGACGGAAGATCCAGTACTGGTGGGCCTGGGTGTGGAAATCGAAGAAAGCGTTGGCGAACATGCCGCTGTAGTCCATCGGCACCGTGTCGTTCCACCGGGCCACTATAAGACCGGTGCCGGGGAGGCCATCCTCGAAGAGGTCTTCCTGGCGGCGGTACTCGAAGAGGAACCACTGCGTGGTGTCAATGCTCGACTTGATATAATAGCAGTTTTGCGAGGGGCTGGAGCCTACGCTATGCAACGTGTAGTCACCATCGGCGGTAATCTCCACCGGGTCGTCGGACACGTGGAGAATCTTGTTCTTGTAGATGGCGGCGGTATGCGTGGGGCCAAACGGATTGGTGGACATGATGTCCCAATAGCCCGCCGGCAAATAGTTGTGCCAGTTGATATAGTGGTACAAGTCGGGAAGATTCAGCGAATGGCCCATTTCATGACAGAAAACGCCGGCATCGAAGTAGCCACCATCAGCGCCCTCGAACTCGAAGTTGAAGGTGTTGGGGAGCACGCCGTTTACCGTGACCGGGTGGTCGATAGAGTCGTGCGGAAAATACTCCATGTGGGGCCAGAGCATGGAAGCCCACTCGCCGGTGCCGCCCTTGACGATGAAGCTGACATTGTCGATGTCGCCGTCACCGTCGCCGTCGAGGATTACACTCTGGTCCACCAGTCCCAGCGAGTCAACATAGCGGAAAGCCCGCGCCTGCAGCTGCGCCTCGCGCATCGAGATACCCATGAATGGCTGTTCCTCGGGGAGGTAGCCGACGGGGTTCTCCACGCTGTCGTATGGCTGGAAGTAGCAGCGCGGCATCGGGTCCTGATACGAGACAATAACACCGCCGTGGATATTGTTTGTGTAGACCGTATTATAATGGATGCGGCCGTAGGTCATGGCGTCGAAATAGTTATAGACGCTATGGTAGCCCGGCGTGTGGCCGTTGAACATCGAGTCGATGTCGGCGAAGGGGTGGTCAATTTCCTCGTCGTCGGCGAAGCGCAGGAAGATGACGAGGTTGGTGAGTTCCCGGCTCTGCGCCGCCAACCGGGTCGGAATTGCCGCCATCAGCATGACAGCCAGCGTGAGTAGTGCTTTCTTCATTGTGTTACCTATGAATATAAACTAATATAGTGGGAAACGAGGAATCCTGCTTTTTATTATAGAGGCGCGTCGAAGTCCCGCAAAGAAAAAGAAAGGGTGCCCGATAAGGGGCACCCTTTGCCATTGTTGGTTTTGCGTAGCTTTATTGCCCAGCGAGGGCACTCGCCGGTTACTCTTCCTCGGCGGCAGCTTCCTCGTAGGCCTACAGCCAACGGTTAAGCCCCGCAGCATTATCAGCAAAGGACGGCCCCATCGGGTGTCCTTTTATGCCATTCATTATTTCTTTGCTTAACGCCATTTTTTTGAAACACATAATATTCTTCACTTTATTATTTAACTGTAGGATAGGTTATTTTTATCGCCTGCTGGAGATTGTCAATCTCTATCTTGCCAATACGGCTGAGTGCAGATTGTCCGAGAAGCAATGGTGCAGCTTGACCTTTCACAACACTGGCGTGAACATTCTCTAACTCAAGTTCTCCAATGGTTATTTTCTTAAGATTGACTACTGTACCAGCAACGATATCGCCTGAGGCGGTACGATAGGTTTTGCTGCCTATAACGTCTTTGTCTGACAAGTAGCCATTCTTTAACATAAAGGCAGCCTCAACGGACGAGATAGTAATGTCGCTTGCTCCCGTGTCGAATATGAAGTATAGCGGTAGCCCATTGACTGTACATTTCACCTCATTTACACCATTACGATGGTTGAATGGAATGTTAGTTGTCCGTTGAACATACTGAATGGAATGCTTTCCATTTTTTGCATTATCGCGGTTTTGATTCTTTCTATACGTCTCTATAAGTTGTTTGAATTCTTTCTCGTTACGAATATTGTCCATATCATCGTCCTTCTCTATATGTGTAAATCGGTTATATCCATGTTCAAGTGCCAGCCGTAGGTAGTTTATCGCCTGTTCTTTATCACCCATCAGAGAGTAAAGGCAAGCGGCATCATACAGGTTCCCCACATAATCATAACGTAGTACGGTGTCAAGTAACCGAATTGCATTGACATCATCACCCAGGTAATGATAAGCGAAGTGCGCGCACGACAGTTCCTCCATATCAGTAGTATCCATATCAATACAACGGCTAAAGTCTTTCTGTGCTGCTGTCATATTGCCAAGTTTTCTATAGGCGCATCCTCTGACGAGATAGTTGTAGGCGTAGGTGGGATCAAGTGTGATGCTGGCCGTAAGGTCCTCAATAGCACCGTTAACATCGCCATAGAGATCTTTAAACCAACCACGCTCATGATAATACCACGCGTTATCTGGTTCTTGTTCAATACAGTATTCTATCTCTTTGAACAATGCCTCACGTTTATTTAATTCGTAGTAGATACCATATCTTCTTTCACGGTACTCCAAATCATTAGGAACTAATTCAATGGCAATATTGATATTTTGCAGCGCATCGTTGTATTTCCCCATTTTTTGGTAGCAGCGAGCCGCTGCATCGTACAAAGCGGCATCTTTATCTTTCGCTATGGCTTGGCCATAATACTCAATAGCTGAATCATATCTTTCGGCATCCTCCGACACAACTCCCAGACAGTAGAACCAATATGGATTGTTGGGTTCCATGTTCAGTTGTACCTTCAGACGGCTAACGATGGTCGCATACGACGAGTCGCCAAGTTCTCGCATGTGCCGGAACGCTTTGTCTCCACCATCAATACTGAGGGAAGTGACCACATCCGCAGCTGCTTCTTCAAATCGTCCGAGGGCGATATACGACTCTGCCCTGAAAGCATACGCTACGGAGTAATCATTCTGCAATTCAATGGCTTTGTTATACAATTCTACCGCATCTTCATGATGTCCTTGCATCTTGGCGTTCCGCCCCATTGCGACATAGCCTAAAGGCTCACCTGGCTTTATGCGTATGCATTCCTTAAAATCTTTATCGGAAAGGTCATATTGTTTTCGACCGTAATGAAACTCGCCACGTTGATAAAAACGTCCGGCGTTGTCTGGCTCTGCTTTTACAGCAGCGTTGTAATCAGCTAACGCCTTATCGTATTGCTCAAGATGATTGTATGCCGCAGCACGCGAAGCATAGGCAAATCCGACATACTCTTTATCTTTCTTCGGAAGGTGTTCCAGCGCCGTAGTAGCATGAGCGATAGCATTCCCATACTCCTCGTTGATGACATCTGCCCAAGCGAGTTGAGCAAATGCATAGCCATTTTCTGGGTTAGCATCGATCTCTTTCCCTATCCAGTATGTCATCTCGGCAATATCCTCTTTTTCCAGAGCCTCCATAGCCCGCGACATATTTGCCGTATTCATCCCTTCGCGCTCCAGTTCCTTTTCGCTATTATTACATGACAGCAATAAGGTTGAGAGCAACATAATTAAAATGGTTCTTTTCATTTTTGATTCCTCCATGTTTATTGTTTGTTTCTGTTATTATTGTTCCACAGGTATTTCTTCATTATTCAGTTTAATCTTCTCGTGGTATTTCGCTCTCCGGCGAATAGCGAGGATAATCATTGGCCAGGCAATAAGGGTAGCGACGATGTCAATCATCCAGCTGGCGGCACTCTCATTGTACTCAACCTTATTGTTGAACTCCTGTATTTTCTCCGGTGTCAAATTTTCTTTTTTCATAATCCATGTGTTTTTATTGTTCTTTATCATCTTCATTGTTTTTCTTTCGATTGGCGAAATACAGCAGGGTTATCCCCACACCAAGCCAGAATATAGGTCCAAAGACACTATGGCCGGCAGATGCTGCCCCCAACAATGAGAGACCTCCCAGAACGACAAGTATCCATCCTGCTATCTTCATGGTTCAGTCCTCCTTTTCTTTAGGTTCAACATTCTCTATCTTCTTCGAGCATAGCACCGCTATCAAGCCTATTACGACATTGAATAATGAGATGGCGAACGCCAGCCCAAAACCGATTTTCCGTTTGCGGCCCATGCAGCCGACACCATACGCGAGACTTACCGCGATTGCTAATAAAATGATTGTTTCCATTTTCTTGTTGTTTGTTTGTTTCAATTCTTAGTGACAAAAAGAAATAAAAGGTTAACAAGCTGCTGATCTTATTTTGCGAATTTTCTGAGAAAACTGTCTGAACAATGCCGTGTTTTGATCCGAGTCCTCAAGCATTTTCTTGAAATCGTCATCAGAAACCGTTGCATCATTAAAGGCGTTTACCAAGTCATTCTCATCTTCCACATCATCTTTCTCAATAGTTATACCGTTTGCAAGAGCCTCTTTGCGAATCATTGAGAATGCAGGCAAATAACCGGGAACAAGTTTAAGAAGTCGCTTGCAAATGCTGATGTTGGGTTTGCTCATTTGATCATTGAGTTCCGCCACAAAGAGATACTGCTTCATGTCCACAACGACACTTTCATCCGTTTCCATTACGCCTTTAAATATCTGTTGTACCATATTCATTTCACATACCTCCTCGTATCGTCCTAACCGTTGCAGAGCTTTTCCTTTGACGAACATCGCCTCTGGGCAAGCACGACGGTCGAGTACCATGTTGGCATACCCAACAGCCTCCTCCATACGATTTCCGTATAAGCAGATTATGGCGTTCAGAAAATTACACGTCGTACTGCAGTCCTTCAGTGGAGAGATGCCGTCGGTCATTCCCATCAGACATTTATCGTCCAGCATCACATCATACATTTTTTTAGCCATCAGGGCAGCGTTGCGATAGTCGCCAGCCTTCATCATTTCAAGGCTGCGGTGCATGCATACTTTGGCAGCACCATTGTAGTCTCTCTTTTGCAAACATTTGTAAAGCATCTGGCCAAACAATAGTTCCTCATCAATAACAGCCATATTGTTGAACGAGTTGGAATAGGCTTTGATTTCGGCGTTCTGTATTATATGGTGACGTTGCAGCTTATTGCTGATGGTGAGACCTTCCAGCGTCCGCATACGACTCACAGCAACGTATGTCTGACCGGGGGCGAAGGTGCCGCGAGTAAGATCAAGATGCATACGGTCGAATGTCATTCCCTGTGATTTATGGATAGTAATGGCCCACGCCAGCTTCAAAGGGTATTGGGTAAAGGTTCCCACCTCTTCACTCTCCACTTTACCTGTCTCCTCATTATATACGCTTTCGTAGCTAGCCCATACCATTTTCTTCATGGCGATTTGTTTACCGTTCTTCAGGCGAACCTGTATTCCTGTTTCGTCAAGTTTTGATACAATAGCTATGGTTCCGTTCACACATTCCAGCGAAAAATCATTGCGACATATAATCACTTGTGCCCCCTCTTTGAGTCTCAGTTGCATGGGTACAGGAGAGTCACTCATTCGGAAATCTCCGTCTATTTCTCCTTCATAGCAGTATTCTTCGGCCTCAATATCGACAAGCTTCATGTTGTTGATGTTGTCTGCCACCTTGTTATATGCTGTCAGCGTGACGGCATAGTTGCCAACAGCATCGTCGCTGCTCACGTGGCGGTTTAGCGTTGCTAAATCAGTATCGGTATTCTCACCCAAGCGCATACGGTCCAATATTTCCAGGAATTCTGTATCATTTTGGCGGTACACCTTCAAAAATTCAATCATAGGAAGGTTGATGCGCTTCATCACATTGGCTTTGTAGAAGTATGGCGTTCCGTTGCCGTACAACTTGCATAGCAACTCTTCGTCGGCAGAACCGCTCTTCACCACTGGCGGCAGCTGGAAGAGGTCGCCTACGAAGATCATCTGTTTGCCCCCAAACGGCAGATGGTTTTGCATCAGATGACGAAGAACTCGGTCGATGGCATCCACCCAGTCGCATCTCACCATCGAAGCCTCGTCTATAATTATTGAGTCTACCCTTGTCAATAGGTCTCGATGATCATCATTTACTTTCGGCCAGTCCTTCAGCCCCATAGCCGTAAACGGAAGTCCGAAAAATGAGTGAAGTGTCAGCCCTTTGACATTCATTGCGGCAATGCCAGTAGGAGCCAGCACCAAGAAATTCTTCTTGATGAGCTTTTGAATACCCTTAATGAAAGTGGTCTTACCGGTACCGGCCTTACCAGTGATAAAGAGGCTGGTGTTGGTATTTTCTACGAGGTCGAAAGCCTTCTGTTGTTCGACATTCGTCGAGTCAATCTTGAATTCTGTGTTCTCCATAATGTTAACCTTTTGCTTGTTTCTGCTCTTTTATGTCAGAAACAAACAAAAGGTTAACAAAGAACACTACTTTTTTTCTAGAATACCCATCCAATGATCCACATCATCATTAGAATTAATGTAAATCCACTTCACATTACTCTTTGAATCATAATAATCTACAGGCTTACCATTCGAATTGTAACCAGTATAGTTCGCAGCTTCAAGATCATTAATACTATTATTCATGGCTAAAAGTGATTTAATTTGTTTAACATTAAAACATTTAACATACAATGCATCATGATATTATTTTCATAATGCTGCTGCGAAATTATAAAAAAAGAAAGGAGCGAAAAAAAATATTTTACTTGACACCTTCTAATCGAGCAAAACGAATGATGCCCAATAGTTTGCGTCTTGATATTTTTCTTTCATCATAAGGACCGTACTACTATAAGCATCGTGAACCGAATAGCCATTTACTAGTTTTTCATAGAAGAAGGTCATATACTCAGAAGTGGCCTTGTCGTCTATCTGCCACAAACTCATCAGAATAGACTTTACGCCCGCTTTTTTGAAAGCTCTTTGCAAACCGAAAATTCCGTCGAAAAGGTTATCTCCTAGGCCAGTTTCACATGCAGAAAGGACAACAAGGTCTACATTATGCAGGTCAAGTTTGGAAATTTCGTATGCTGTAAGTATACCGTCATTATTATCTGGCTTAAAAGTAGAATCCACCCACGCTTTTTGACCGCCGGAGAGAATCAATCCAGAGTAGAAAAGTTCGTCCTGAATAGATGCTGTATTTACACTATTTGAAAAGTAAGGTATAGAATCTCTATGTGATTGAGGTATGTAATAACCGTGAGAAGCAATATGAATCACATTGGATTTAGCGCCATCAAGATGTTTAAATGCATCTTCTGTAGCATTGGCACCAGTATATGTATCAACATCAATGTTTCTTTGTAGTAGCAATGATTCAATCCGATTCACCTCTGATAGTGAGTTCTGTAGATATGACCAATTCCCACGAGTATTAATAATCTGGACAACTTCTGAATATTCATTGGAGTTTTCATAATCCACACCACCAAATGATGCCACAGACGATACAACAACAATACCAGTATCTTTTGTTTGAATGTTTCTTGTAGAAGATACTCTATACAGGTTGAATCTATCCATGGCAGTTCGCCCCGTACTATCGATTAGAAGTTCTGTATTGATTAAGTTAAGTAACCCCATAGGCGAGAAAAACACCTTCCTTTTGCCATCTATATATGGTTGTAGTTTACCCCATATTTTTGAGTATAGAATCTGTCCAATCTCAATAGCATAAGATTTTGGTTGAAGATTGTAGACATCCATCAATTCATCTTCATCAAACAAATCCACAAATATGGGAGCTTTGCCATTAGGCAGAAGAACCATTGCAGAATAATGCGGTTCGGGAATGCTGTCACACCACGAATATGCATTAGTTGTATACTTCACAAACTCAATACAGGCCTCGTCGTTTTTTAGTTCGTTTGCAATATCTTTCCAATGTACATTGGTCAAATCTGTATTTACTTCTTTCAGTATCTCGCGTTCCTTCAACTCATATTGGTGTAAGGCCAGCAATCGAGCATTTTCATCAGTAATAGAGTAGATGCTGTCACGCATTCTATCTAGTTCAAGTTTTGCACCTGCCAAATTCGGATGACTTTCAAGATACGGGGAAATGGTATTGTAACGCAAAGTCAATCCTTTCATCAGCAAAGCTGCATCATAAGCGATACTAACACTTACACTATCTGTCGGATTCCACGATGCCCACTCAGGAATATGATATAGCGGTTTATTCCCATTCGCAAGATATATATCTGACTCCACTGAACCTAAGACTGGCAACATTTTTGACAAGTCTTTTTCCATTCCATAATAGTAATTGGGCAGATATTTGTGAATTGCAGTTGTATCGTGTAGCAACGCAGATTTTAATGCAACTTTATAGTACGAATGATATAAATAGGAGTCTGCTAGAGATGATTCGTCTAGGAACAATAGCAAGGATTTCTCTGAATAATCAAAAGATCTATCCCTTTGCCCCAAACGAGAATAATGTTCCCCCTTTATCTCAAACAAGTTGCCCCGTGTGAGATTTTTAAGGTTATACGTTTCATAGTAGTCACTATTTGCCAAAAGAATACTATCTGTTTTATTAAAATACATTTCTGCTGTATCTCGATATTTGTTATCCGGGTTCATTAAAATCGAGTATGCTTTGCCGATGGTAATATAGTTACCCGCATTACCGCCTTCATTCTGCCTAACATTGACCAAACTATTATTTATCCTAATAACTTCTTCTGGGTTAGAGTCAACTATGTATACAAAATACTGTCCCCAATCAGTTAGTGAAACAGACCCTTCTAATCGCTCTCTGATGTTTATTTCTAAAAGTTTTAAACTGGCTGCCATGTTCGACCGGTCTGTGTTATAATAGACATTTGCCAATGCATTTAAAATATCACAGTATTCCAAATCATCTCTCTGATTAAAAATAAACGGGTATGCTTTATCACAATATTGTTTACACAGAGGCAAATCTCCTAACTGATAATAATCATTAGCTATTTTTGTGTAGCAGGAAGCAATTTTCAAATCAACTAGGTCGTCTGCAACTCCGATAGAAGACAGTACTGCAATTTCTCTACCATACAGTTCAATAGCACCAATCAGATCCTGTTTTTGAGCACTTAACGCACCTGCAAATAGGTATAATAAATCGGCATACCCCAAATCATATTCAAGTATTTCTCTTTTATATAGGTTAGTGTCTAAGTTATGGATATATGAATGATTCTGAATATACCAATTCTCAATTTCGTCAACTCTATTCTGCACAAAGGCTTTCTCCTTAAAACTATTGTACATTCTATTCATATTAAAACATTGGCAGAACCATAAATATCTTCTTACATTATCTTCAGTGACATCTTGTTGTTTTATAACATCAAGTGCATCCTGAAGGCAATAAATAGAATCTGCCCACGGCATAATCGTACACTCTCCCAGTGTACTTGCTATAAGGTTTGTATAGAACGGAAGATTTTCAGGCGAAAAATGTTTTATCGCATGTGATAAATTAAGGTAAGTGTTAATGGCTTCTATTGTTTGACCTAAATCTCTTTGCAACACAAATACCATTCCATAATTATTGAACAAATCAATAAGGGTAAGGCCATAGGCAGCAAGAACAGCTGCATGTTGTTCGGTCAATTCACAATTCTTAATCTGGTATTCAAGTGCAGTCTCAAGGTTCCCTTTGTCGTGTTCTTGATTGGCAAATTTTACCATCAAAAAGGATGCAGAATCATATTTCTCTTCTTCTATATACTGATAAACAAGTTTGTCAACATCAGCTCTTCTTAAGGATTGAGCCGATGTTATTGTCCCCAAGGTAATGCACAATAGAAAAAGTAGACGTTTCATCCTATAGTTCATTTAGCAACTCTGTGACCTTATCTCCAATTGCTGTTCCTTCCGGATACATTGTTTGCAACTGGTTAAGGATAGTCTTTGCTTCTTTCTTATCGTTGTTACGCAAGTGGGCAATGGCCAGATTCCATCCGATATAGGGTTCATACGTCGTGTAGTCATTATATGTATCACTCTGAGACAGCGTCCACAACTTCTCAAGTTGCTCTATCGTATTGTCTAAATCTTCTCCGTTGGCGACGTTGTCAAATAAGGCAGTAAGTGTCTCTGAAACGTCCTCATTTTCTTCACCTCGGATAATGGAAGATGCTGGGAAAGCAGAAGCGTATTCACGACCTAATCCTGTGGTTGCTGAGTAGTCATAGATATGGTATCCCACCGTGAAAATGAGAGCAAAGCTGGCGGCAATAGATATCCAGCGGACATGGGAGGTCTTCTTCTCGGACGAGGCTTTCATCTGCTCCACCAAGTGCTTGTCGTGTTCATCACCGAGAACCTTCATCTCCTTGACGATTATGGCCATTGATTCGGCCTGTCGTTTCAGGGTGTCGTCTTTCTGGAGGTCTGATTCAAACGCAGATTCCTCTTCTGGTGTCATCTCTCCATGAAGGTAACGGTTGATTCTTTCCTCGTTATTATATGTTTGGTCGTCCATAGTCTTGTAGGTGTTTCGTTTTTACATTTTAGCGAGAGCATTCTCATAACTCTTGCGAAATTTCTCCTGGCAACGATGCTTGGTCACTTTTGCAACACTCTCGCTGGCATAGTTGAACATCTGTGCAATTGCTTTCATCGAAAGGACATCACGATAGTAGGACCATAGCAATTCATTACAAGGGGAGGGCAAACTCTTGACTAGTTCCTGAATAATGCTGTTACGTTCTTCTTCAACCTTTTCGTTAGAATCAATCATATTGAGAATCTTATTCGCTTTAGTCAAGACAGCATTATATCGTTGCTCGCTGTCTTCGCTGGAGAATGCATCTATTGATGACAATAGCATCTTGCCATTTGTGCGTAGTTGTTCGTGAGCCTTGTTGTTGCAGATTCCGATAAAGTAAGTGTACAAGGAAGATGCGAGATTGTCCAATTTGCCATCAACAGCGGCTCGATAAAGAATAATCGAGGCCTCCTGAAAGACATCCTCACAGTCCTCTCTACTTAACGAAAAGGTATTGTGAAGATAAGAGAGTGTGCGTTCCCGGTACTCTCTTGCAAAGTCATTAATGACCTTGTCTCGTTTTCGGTTCAATGGTATAATCGCCATAGTTATTTCGAGCTTTCCGTCACCATGTTTTGTCTGACCAGTCGAGTATCTTTATCCATGCCTTTCCGCACCTCTTCTATCCATTTAGTGTCGAAAGAGAGGGTTGTGGTTAACAATTGCCGACTGATATAATAGGACATGGGGCCGTAATACTGGCCGTTCTGTTTTATCTCGGTGTTTACTTCGTATGACCGGCAGGCTTCCAGCATAACTATTGGAGCCATTCCATTCTCAGTAGAGATTCGGATGTTGCCTCGTTTGTCAATCTTTGGAGTATAAGATTTCCCACTCTTACTGAAACCAATATCAGTACCGCGAATGTAAACACTGTCTTCTATCTCATCGCCACGATAGGACGATCCTGCGTGACAAGCATCGATTACAACATAGACAATACCGTTTTCTCCAACTTTCTTTCTTATGGCATTTAGGTGGTTGTTTAGCTCATCGTCCAGCAAATGGTTCTCTCCGCGATAGACATTCTCCTTATAACAACGTTGGGCATCATAAGGGATAAACGCTTCATCCCATCCATCCACTTCGTCCTCATTCTCATCTTCAACAGCTTGACCGTGACCGGAGAGTTGGATATAAACAATGTCTCCAGAGTGTATCGATTGGCTTAGTTTCTTGAGGCTCTTTTCTATCGCACTATGAGTTGCAGATTTATTTGTCAAAACTGAGACTTTGAACCCTTGTTTGGATAATATCGGCGACAGTAGTTGTACGTCATTTGCTCCATGTATACGGCTCCACGAAGCATCGGGATCTTTGTATTGAGGATAGTCGGATATTCCTATTAGCAAAGCGTGCTTCTGCTGAGCAAATAGGGAAATCGGCAGAAAAAACAGCACAAGCACAGATAGGCGCATCATAATAGATGCGCCTTGTTTATGAAAAAACTGCTGCGTGGTTGTAATCATAACTATCACTTCATTATTTGACTGCAAAGATACAACTATTTTTTGAAATGGCAAAATGCCGGAGGGAATGTGCTCGTAAGGGGACCATCAACGGGTCGTCGAAGGGTCACCGAGAGGTCGCAATGTAATAGCACAGAAAATCAATCATTTACGCGAATGCCATGAGAGATTCCGTACCTTGTTGGTTTTCAGTGTGTTTATAATGATAATAAGGAGGGCATAAAGAAGGCACGAAGTGGTATGCCGTCGGCTAGGCCGACAACCCATATAGAAGGGAGGGGGTTGGCGGACATAAATGCCCGCTGGCCGGACAAAAGAAAAAAGAGAAGAAATGGCGTTTTTTTAGAAACTAATTAGTCCAAAGAAGAAGAAATGGCGTTTAAAAATGAAATGGCGCAAAAAGAAGAAAGGGCATCCCGATGGGGACACCCTTTGATGTTGATGATGCGGGGCACTGGGAGTTGCTGCATTAAGCGCAACTTGCACCACGCGGAGCAAGAAACTACTCTTCCTCGGCGGCGGCTTCCTCGTAGGCTTTGAGGAGGGCCTGCTGGACGTCGGCGGGGACGAGTTCGTAGCTGCTGAAGGTCATGGTGAAGGTACCGCGGCCGCTGGTGAGGGAGCTCAGGGCGGTGCAGTAGCGGTTCATCTCGGCCAAGGGGGCCTTGGCTTTCAGCGTGGTGTACTTGCCTTCGGCATCCATGCCCATGACGATGGCGCGGCGACCCTGCAGGTCGGTCATCACACCACCCTGTGCCTCGGTGGGCACGGTGACGGCGATGTCGTAGATAGGCTCCTTGATCTTCGGGGCAGCCTGCTTGAAGGCCTCGCGGAAGGCGGTACGGCCGGCAATCTTGAAGGCCGTTTCGTTGGAGTCGACGGGGTGCATCTTACCGTCGTAGATGTTGACGACGATGTCGCGGGCGTAGGAACCGGTCAGAGGACCCTGCTCCATCTTCTCCATGATACCCTTGAGGATGGCGGGCATGAAGCGGGCGTCGATCGAGCCGCCCACGATGCAGTTGTTGAAGACCAGCTTGCCGCCCCACTCCAGCGGATACTCCTGGGTGTCGCGGATGGGGTACTTGGTCTGGTTGGGCATACCGTCGAAGTAGGGCTCGATGAGCATGTGCACCTCGCCGAACTGGCCGCTACCGCCGGACTGTTTCTTGTGGCGGTACATGGCTTCGGCGCTCTTGGTGATGGTCTCGCGGTAGGGGATGTTGGGGGCGGTGAAGTTGACGGCCAGCTTGTACTGGTTCTCGAAGTACCATTTCACGGTGTTGAGGTGGAGTTCACCCTGGCAGCCGAGGATGACCTGGCGCAGCTCGCGGCTGTTCTCGAGGGTGAGAGACTTGTCGTAGGTTACGAGGTCCTTCAGCGCGGCGCCGACCTTCTCGTCGTCGTTGCTGTTGGCGGCCTTGACGGCGACGGTGTAGATGGGAGTCGGGAACTCGATCTCGCAGACGGCGTCGTCGGTGTTCTTCGGGGTGGTGAGGGTATGGTTGATCTTGACATCTTTGATCTTGATGGTGCAGACGATGTCGCCGGCGCAAGCCTTCTCGACGCGCTGGCGGTTGCTGCCGCTGCACACGAGGACCTGGCTGACGCGCTCCTTGCTCTGGTTGCAGGCGTTGACCACATCCTGGGCTTCGGCCAGCTCGCCGTCGTAGATGCGGAGGTAGGTGATTTCACCGAGGTTCTTGTCCTTGGCGCTCTTGAAAGCGAAGGCGACGGTGGGGTTGGCGCTGTTGCACTTCAGTTCCTTGCCGCCTTTGGTCTTCTTGGCATCGGCCACCTCGCAGGGGGCGGGGACGTTCTGGCAGATGAACTCGAGCAGACGGTTGACGCCAAAGTTCTCCTTGGCGCTGGTGCAGAGGATGGGGAAGAGGTCGCGCTTGTCGATGGCGAGTTTCAGGGCCTGGGTGAGTTCCTCGGGGGTGAGGTCACCGTTCTCGAAGTATTTCTCCATGAGGGCGTCGTCGGCAGCGGCGGCTTCCTCGACGAGGGCCATACGCATCTCCTCGGCCTTGTCGGCATACTCGGCGGGGATGTCGGCCTCGGTGTACTTACCATCGGTGAAGGTGTACATCTTGTTGGCCACGATGTCGACGACCTGGTTGAAGCCGAGACCGGCGTTGGTGGGGAACTGGAGCACGGTGCACTTGCCACCGAAGTAGTCCTTCAGCTGGTTGACGGTGTCGTCGAAGTTGGCCTTCTCGGCGTCGAGGTGGTTGACGACGAAGAGCATCGGGGTGTCGAGCTTGGCAGCGTAGCGGTTGGCAATTTCGGTGCCGACCTCGACGCCGCTCTGGGCGTTGACCACGACGACGGCGGCCTCGACCACGTTGAGGGCTGCGTCGAGCTCACCCTGGTAGTCGGCGAAGCCGGGCACATCGAGGATGTTTACCTTCTTGCCACCGAACTCGGTGTACATGAGGGTGTTCTCCACGGAGTAGCCGCGGTCGTGCTCGATGTCGCGATAGTCGCTGATGGTGTTCTTGCTGTCCACGCTGCCACGACGGTTGATGAGGCCGCCGCAGAAGGCCATAGCCTCAGCCATGGAAGTCTTGCCCGATTTGGCGCCGCCCACGAGGGCGATGTTACGGATGTCCTGAGTCTGATAAATTTTCATTGTTACTTTTTATTTATTTTATTTTTATTTCATTCATTATTAAGATACTCCATGTCTCTGGCACGGGTCCGGAGACACAAAAGGAGACGGCAAAGATACGAATTATTTTTGAATTATTTGAGAATAATAATAAAAAAACGCCTCCCCACGACGGAGAGGCGCTTGGAATTCATTGACGGGGAAACGGTCACCTGACCACCACCACTTTCCTTGCCGTGTGGTTGCCAATCTTAATCATATAAGTGCCGCTGGCTGGAATGTCGAAGCGTATCGCTGTGCCGTAATCCTGCTTGGTGGCAAGCATTCGTCCGTTGACATCGTAGAGCGCCACCGGGTTGCCCTCGGCGCCCTCCACCACAATCTGCCCGTTATGGGTATAGATTCTGGCATTTAGCGCCCGAACATCGTCCACACCCACCACTATAGTGTCATGGATGACAATTGTGTCGTGGATAAAGACAGTGTCATACAGCGACAACCAAAGGGTGTCTGTTACTATTATAGTGTCGTAGATAAAGTTGTCGATAGTATCGAAAACCGTATTGATAACGGTATCGTACTGTATCTGTGTCACTGTATCTGTAATCGTGATATAGGTAGTGTCATGCACGGGTATGTTGATATAGGTAGTATCGTGCACGTGTATGGTATCTGGTGCTGGAGGTATCGTGGTAAAGAATGCCACCAACTCAACATCCTCGTCAAGAACGAGGTAGCGAGGATTGCTAGAAACACTATCGTTCCACATACTAAAGTAGTAGTTATTATTTGGCCGTGCAATGACCACAGCTTCGTTAGAAGTGCATGATGGAGAAAGCAAAATTGAAACTGAACCCACAGATGTATCACTCGAAGTAACCGTAATTGTATATTCTGCTTCCGCTTCAACAATATGACTAAACATATGCCAGCTTCCCGTATAGTTTAGCAAGGAACCGCACGGTACATGTACCGTAACGCTATCATAATCGAAGGAAGTGGGATCATAGAATGTGCTCATACTTGGAGGTGTTACTCCTTCGCAGTAAATATGTCTCAACTCTGAGCTGCCATCATATAGTTGGTCTCCCAAGGATGTCACAGACGATGGGTACGTAATACTTTGTACATCACAATGGTAGAAAGCATAATTGGACACAGTCTGTGTTGCATCAGAAATGACAATATTTTTAGCTGCCGGATGAATCGACATTAGGTTGTGCATTGTGGCATCGGAATAATAAACGCTGTCGTGGAAGTACCCATTCCTGCAACGTGCCCCCCAATAACATAAATCCAAATAACAGTCTTCCTCTGCAGAACCATAATAAACGATGTTTCGTACAAATCCAAAAGCATCAGTGCCTATTTGTGTAACACTCGATGGAACGTTTATTTCTGCAAGTTTATAGCAATTAGCAAACGCACTGTTGCCTATGCTTTGTAGATATGGTGGAAGTGCTACAAAACGAAGATTTGTACAATTGGAAAAGGTCTCACTTGCAATCGTGCTTATAGAAGACCCAATATATGCTGTTTCGAGTGATGTACAGTTACTGAAAGCGCTACTTCCTATAGAATATACTGTATTGGGAATATTTATAGAAGTCAATGATGAACATTGCTGAAACGCCCCATTCCCTATCATACCCAATGAACTAGGTAGGTTAATACTTCTCAAATTAGATTGTCTAAAAGCATAATCTCCTATAATCGTTATGGTTGAGGGGAGTACAACGGATGTAATGCTTGAGTTTCTGAAGGCGTTTTCTCCAATATTAACTACGGTACTAGGCACAATAACTGAAGTATCCGATCCCGTATAACCCATCAAAATACTCTTTGACACATCATAATACATGAAATCTCCCTCAAAGTAGGCGTTTACGCAATAGGCTCCCCATGGACTGCCAGATGCTGTCCCTAGATAAGATACATTTCTTATACCATAGAATGCGTTGTATCCAATAGTCGTAACCGTACTTGGTACAGATAATGAGACTATATTACTACAGTCATAAAAAGCGCAGATGCCAATGTTTGTAGTGGCATTAGAAATAGTCACTGACGTAATAGCAGAACAATTACTAAAAGCATAGTTTGGTATATTTTGTACGTTATTCCCAAATACAACGGTTGACAGGTTTCCACATCCAAAAAATACACGTAAATACATTGACGAACCCATGGATGTGCAATTCGTAGCATTAAAATATACTGTTGTTATTCCAGTACAATTGCCAAAGGCGTGATCTCCAATTGTAACTATAGATTCTGGTATTGTTACTGAAGTAATACCCGAGCATTGATAGAACGATTGGGTTCCTATACTAGTGACTGTATTGGGTATTGTTACAGACGTGATGCTAGAACATCCAAGAAAAGCTTTTTCTCCAATACTGGTTACTGTACTAGGAATCACTATCACCGGTGCAGTTCCCGAATAAGCTGTGAGAGTCGTTTTTGTTGCATCCATGTAAACAAATCCATTTTCGAGGTATCCATTCACCGTTTTTGCACCCCAAGGACTCCCGGAAGCAGAACCACTATAAACAATATTGGCAATTCGTTCAAATGCCCCATACCCAATGCTATTAACAGAATTTGGAATTGTCAAAGATGCTATACCCGTACAATACCCAAAAGCAGAGCTGCCGATTGTTGTTACTGAATTTGGAATCGACACCGAGTTAAGGTTTTTACACATATAGAAGGAAGTGTTTCCAATAGTTGTCACGGAATTGGGAATTATTATAGATGTAATATTATTATTATTTCTAAATGCTGCATTTCCAATACTATTTACTGTATTCGGAATAGTAACCATTGTGGCAGTCCCATAATAACCTGTAAGTAAACTCTTCGTTTGGTCAGAAAAAACAAAACCATCTTCTAGGTATCCATTAACAGTTTTCGCACCCCATGGACTTCCTGTTGCCATTCCAGAATAAACCACATTATTGACAAACTGAAATGCCTGGTATCCAATGGTTGTAACTGTACTAGGAATTGTTACAGAATAAAGACCTGTGCAATTGTAAAAAGCTTGATCGTTAATTGCAGTCACAGAATATGTTGTTCCGTTAAAATCCACATTATCTGGGATGATAAGATTGCCTGTCGGTTCAATATAACCATACCAAGAACCTTGTGACATTCCAGCATTCATTATAGTGGTTGGGCTGCTTACAGTAGCATTTACTCCATCTATTTTGTAATATAAGGTTTGTCCCGTGGGAGCTACTGCGGAGAAATCATAGGCGTTCGCCACCTTTGGCAATGTCATCGCCATCATAATGACGGCAAGAAATGTAAAAATCTGTTTCATATAAAAAAGGCGTTGAATTATTCTTTTATGTCACTTATCATCCTGTGGGCTCTGGATTGCCTTGTACCTGTTAAGCGACGAATAATTCACGCCTAAGCGTGAACTCTCGCAAACTTATTCTCGGTACAAAGAATTTTCCAGATTCACAGGTGAGAACAAGAGCGTCAGCTCAATATGATGTCTTTACAATATTTTGCTTGTCACATAAGCATTGTTTTTTTAGTTATTATTCTATTGGTTGTATTACAGTGTATTGCTAAACTCATCCAATGTCAGCACATTCACCTTGGGGAACGGTATGCTTTGTAGTACACGGAAATGACTATCGTCGCTGACAATGAAATCGGCATTGGCTATGATGGCACAGTCGACAAACTTGTTGTCGTCGGGGTCGG
Organism: uncultured Bacteroidales bacterium; assembly: GCA_900317285.1. Taxonomy (GTDB): domain Bacteria; phylum Bacteroidota; class Bacteroidia; order Bacteroidales; family P3; genus Colimorpha. Next base: position 19,346 of record ONGA01000006.1, read on the forward strand.
ATTCGATAAGGTTGAAATGAAACTGAGGATCGAAACGCAGCACGAAAGGACTACGGAGAATGGCACCTACAATGTTTGCGGCAAAAGAGGCGTTGACTTTCTCAGTAAGAATCTCCATATATTCACTGACAATCTCATTGCTTACACAAAGGGTATACTTTCCGTCGAGGAACGATTCCCACGCCAGGCGATATTTGCTGCGCAGGGGTATCATGCGGAGCAGGCAGTTGGTATCAATCACAACGTACCTCATGCCGTAACGGTAGCGGTTGTACGATAGGGAGTGCGCATGTGTTCATGTTCCCATGATTTGAGGGTTTCCTCGTTGATGGTACCGTTTTCCCACAGACGTTCCATCTCGCGGTCGGCACGCTCCGCGAAGAAACGCGCGATAACCTGCTTCAACTCGATCAGGTCGGCCTCCGATTTGAGGTTGGCCATAGTGCTGAGCAATTCGAGTTGCGCCTGATTGAAGGGCTGTCTGATAGTTGCTTCCATTTTAAATTTCTTTTTATTCAGTTTGCAAAAATACGAAACATTTCCGACATGGCAAAAAAAAGTTGCCTCCGGTAGCAAAAACCATCGGAGGCAAAGGGTTAAAGATGTTGTTTATTCAAAATCCTTTAAGATGCCACTTTGGCATCTTGGCTTTTCATCAGCTCATACAGATACGCGGGGCTTTGCACATACAGTTCACCCTCCTCGTCCTGCAACAGTTCCATCAGAGAGGAACTGTACACCTTTTCCATTGCCTGCTCGATGCCGCAGCCAGTGTCCTCTATCACGTAACGCACCAACTCGCTCAATGCATAGTCGGTGAGATAAGTGGCTATCTGGTGATGGGTAGGATAATTCATACGGCTTCAACGCTTGATTTGTGGAGGTGCCGAAGTGCTTCCTCTGTGCCAAAAAAGTACTGCTGATCAAGGTATTTGTCTTGCAACAGCTGGGCTGCTTGCTCAGGGGAATAGATGCCCTCGCGATAGTTGGTCAATTGCAGCACCACTCCGTCGTTGGCTATCGGACCAATGACGATGTCGTAATCGTGAATGGGTGTGGAATTCTTCCGGTCACGGTTGGCATCCACAAACAAAAACCATTCGACAGAGGCTTTCTCGGGGAAACGCTTAATTTTTAAATCCGACTGCAAGGCTGATTCGTCAAAGTCATAAGTTATCAGCGTCGCTGTTCCGCCGAAAAGCCGTGCCCTTTTCTGTGCCATGCGGACAGCGGTCGTCCTGTCGGGGGTAGCATAGAACCCCTTGCCAAAGTCCTTGTATCGCAGTCCTCGGTCAAGGTCAATGGTCTCTATGTCAACGTTTGTTCCGTGATACAGTTTCATGCCAGCGCGCCTCCGTTTTTTTGGCAGACAATGAGCAGGTCGTCAATGGTTTCGTCCATCGACTGAAGATGTTCCACATCGTAGAATTCTATTAGAAACGCCAATCCCTTATGCCTGTGCAGATAGTTGAAAGCGGCCTGCCGCGTCATTGCGAAGCGCTGCCCAAAGGCCTGTACAGTTGCCGTTAGGAAAGGTATCTCATACTTGCTCATGGTTGATTAAATGTTAATTTCAGTTTGCAAAAATACGAAACATTTCCGATATGACCAAATCCCGACACAATAAAAAAAAATCTTTTCAGTTATTAATAGGTATAAATTTATAGTCGGATTAGCATAAAAATCTAGCAGAATGGGAATTATAGCACGGCAGAGCATCAAGGGCGCTATCGCCAACTATATTGGGGTGGCGATAGGCTTCTTCGTGTCGTTTTTCGTGCTGACGAGATACCTGACGCAGGAGGAAATCGGCCTGACGCGCGTGATGGTCGACGCCGCCATGCTCTTCTCGTCGCTGGCCGCCCTGGGCACCGGCTCGTCGATTGTCAAGTTCTTCCCGTGGTTCAAGGACGACCGTGACAACCACGGCATCTTCGGGTTGAGTTTGCTGCTTCCCTTGGCGGGCTTCGCGCTCTTCGCGCTGGCGTTCCTGCTTTTCCGCGAACCCCTGCTGGCGGTCTATTCAAAGAACGCGCCCCTGCTGGCCGACTACTTCTACCTGCTGCCGATGCTGACCTTCTTCGCACTCTATATGGGTGTGTTCGAGACCAATGCGTCGGTGCTGATGCGCATCACGGTACCCAAGCTGGTGCGCGAAGTGGGCATCCGCCTCTTCAACCTGGTGACCTACCTGCTCTACGGTTTCGACCTCATCTCCATCGACACCTTCGTCTGGCTGTTCTGTGGCAGCTACGGCATGGCCATGCTGCTCAACGTCTTCTACCTCTTTACTTTAGGACATATCTCGTTCCGCATCGACCGCCATTTCCTCACGCCCGACCGCCTGAAAGAAATCGGGCGTTATACACTGTATATGACCGCCGTGGCGCTGGCGGGCAACATCCCGCTCTTCAACTCGCTCTTCCTCGGTGCCAAAGCGGGGCTTGCTTTGACGGGCGTCTACACCATCGCCTCCTACATTGCCAACGTGGTCGAGGTGCCCTACCGCTCGCTGGGTGCCATCTCGCGTCCGGTTATTGCCACCGCCGTCAAGGAGAACAACTGGGGCGAGGTCAACCGCCTCGCACGCCAGGTGAGCCTGCATCAGTTCCTTGTTAGTCTGCTGATTTTCTATGTGATATGGATTAATATCGACGCCCTTTTTGCCGTCATCCCCAATGGAAAAGACTATGTCGGCGGTGTGGGCGTGGTGTTCATCCTGGGCATGGCCAAGGTCATCAACTCCTCTTTCTCGGTAGGCGCCGACATACTGAACTTCTCGCGCTACTACTCTCGTGGTCTGCCGTTTATCGCCGTGCTCACCCTCACGGCCATCGTCTTCAACGACCTCTTTATCGGCACCATGGGCATCAACGGCGCCGCCTATGCCACCCTCTGCTCCTATCTGCTCTATTTCACGCTGTTGCACAGCTATCTGTGGTGGCGCCTCAAGGTCAATATCTTCTCCCGCGGGCAGCTGAAGACCGTGGTGGTTGTCGTCCTCCTGCTTTCGCTCGATTGGGCTTGGAACCAGTGGCTTACGCCTGCCATGAACCTGAATGTCATCCTCGGCGCCGTCCTCAAGACCGCCGTCCTCGGCTCCCTCGCCGCTGCCGCCGTTATCCTGTGGAACATCTCGCCCACTGTCAACCGGCTCCTCCTCAAATTCAAAAAAAAGTTGTAATTTTGCACCCGTTATGTTAGATAAATTAGAAGCCATATACGCTCGTTATCAAGAGATTGAGCAACAGATGAACGACCCGCAGGTCACTGCGGACATGAAACGCTACGTCAAACTGTCGAAAGATTACAAGGACCTGCAGCCCGTGGTCAAGGCCTACCACGAATACAAGTCCCTTCTCGACACCATCGCCGAGTGCAAGGAACTGCTCGAGAGCGAGAAAGACCCTGAGCTGCGCGAGATGGCGAAGGAGGAGCTCACCGCCGCCCAGGAGCGCCGCGAGCCCATGGAGGACGACATCCGCCTCCTCCTCATCCCCGCCGACCCCACCGACTCCAAGAATGCCGTCGTCGAAATCCGTGGCGGCACCGGCGGCGACGAGGCCTGCATCTTCGCCGGCGACCTCTTCCGCATGTACACCCGCTTCTGCGAAAAGAAGCATTGGAAGATAGAAATCAACGACTTCAACGAGGGCACCTCCGGCGGCTACAAGGACATCTCCTTCTCCGTCACCGGCGACGGTGCCTACGGTCTGCTGAAATACGAATCGGGAGTGCACCGCGTCCAGCGTGTCCCCGCCACCGAGACCCAGGGCCGCATCCACACCTCCGCCGCCGGCGTGGTGGTGCTGCCCGAGGCCGAGGAGTTCGACGTCGAGCTGAACATGAGCGACGTGCGCATCGACACCTTCTGCGCCTCCGGTCCCGGCGGCCAGTGCGTCAACACTACCTATAGTGCTGTGCGTCTGACACATATCCCCACTGGCATCGTCGTTTCCATGCAGGACCAGAAGTCCCAAATCAAGAACAAGGAGAAGGCCATCTCCATCCTCCGCACCCGCCTCTACGAGCGCGAGTACAACAAATACATGGAGGAACTCTCCTCCAAGCGCAAGACCATGGTCGCCACCGGCGACCGCTCCGAGAAGGTGCGCACCTACAACTACCCCCAGTCTCGCGTCACCGACCACCGCATCGGCTGGTCCATGCACAACCTCCCCGCCTTCATGGATGGCGACATCGAGGACTGCATCGAAGCCCTCCAGCTCGCCGAAAATGCCGAAAAGCTCAAGGCATCTGTGGGCTGATCATCACCTCGAATGCCGAGAAACATAAACTTAAAATCAAATGGATTGGCTCCTGCCGCCTCCTCGACGGCCAGCAGACCGCCGGACAGGTCATCTCCACCATGGTCCGCCTCAACTGACCCCCAAACACCCCTGACATAGGAGAAACATATACGCATCATATACGCATCATAGGAGAATGATAGTACAACGGTAGTACAACCGATATAGAAAGGTAGTAAAACAGTAGTACAACCATAGGACAAAATTCACCCTGACATAGGAGGATTTTCCGCCATACGTCTTAAAAATTGTTAAAATCCCACTTATCCCACCCCTCCGCATTTCGTCCCACCCACCCCCCGATTCCTCCTATCTTTCTCCTATCTCCTCCTATCTCCCGAAGTAAACAATCAACTATTGATAACTTTTCCGCCACACGCCTCCCCGTGTGGCGGATTTGCTGTATTTTTGCATTTTGAATTATAAAGTGTAAAAGGCAAAAAAACACCACCATGAAGAAATATATCCTCCTCGCCTGCGTCGGAATAATTCTCAATTTCCAATTCCCAATTTCCAATTCCGTCCAGGCGCAGAAACCCAAAACCGTCGAGTTCACCGCCGACGGTCTGCCCGACCAGCTCCTCGAATACATGAACGGCTCCACCTCCGTCAGCGACAAGCAGAAGGAAAACACCAAAATCATCAAAACCTTCCGCTCCGTCTACCCCAACCTCGACTCCCGACTCCAGGAGCGCCTCGTCGCCTTCTACTCCTATGCCGTCAAGGCGAAAATGAAGGGCAACCCCGAGATGAGCTCCCTTACCGCTCTCCTCACCGACATCGCCACCACCCCCGCCGGCGGCAAGAACGTCGCCGACGCCTACGGCAACGTCCCCAACCTCGACGGATTCGTCGCCTCGCTCGAAACCTTCATGAAACGCAGCGCCAAGCCCAAGGCCGTCATCGAATACGTCGAATTCTGCCGACCCCTCCTCTCCGACCGCATCCTCTACCACTCCAACAGCAGCGAGTGGCGCTTCGACCCCCGAACCCCCTTCCGCCTCGGTGTCGCCGACGGCATGCCCCTCGTGTGGTTCGACACTCCCGCCGACCTCCACTATTCCTCCGCCAAGGACGAAGGCGTCATCCACGCCACCACCGGCGTCTACAACTACAAGGACAACGAGTGGTCGGGCAACGGCGGCCGCATCGACTGGACCCGCGCCGGCCTCGCCGCCGATGTCTGCTACGCCGACCTCGCCGCCTACAAGGCTGTCACCAAATTCCCCAAGTTCACCGCCGACAGCGTCGACTTCGTCCACACCGGCTACTTCTCCTCGCCCATCCGCGGCCGCGTCGAGGAGCAGGTCTCCAACGCCATGGAGCCCGAAAAATACAGCTATCCCCGCTTTCGCTCCTACCAGCGCGACTTCGTCATCAGCGACATCATGCCCGACGTCGACTACAACGGCAGCTTCATGATGAACGGCTCCAAGTTCATCACCGCTTCCAGCAAGCACCCCGCCTCCCTCGTCTTCCGCCGCGACGGCGTCAAGCGGCTCACCGTCACCTCCCTCAAGTTCACCATCACCCCCACACGCCTCGTCGCCGAGAATGCCGCCATTGCCCTCTATGTCGGCTCCGAAGACTCCATCAGCAACACCGGCATCAACGTCCGCTACGTTCCCGCCGACCGCAAGGTCACGCTCGTCAACGACCCCAAGCGCAACTTCTACAGCCCCTACATCGACTCCTACCACAGCCTCGACATCTACAGCGAGTCCATCACCTGGCGCCTCGACAAGGATGACCTCCTCTTCGCCAACCTCAGCTCCGCCGGCACCATCAGCATGGCGACCTTCGAATCCAGCAGCTTCTACACCTTCCAGAAATACCGCGAAATCAAGGGTATCGACGATGTCAGCCCCGTCGAGCGCGCCTATGAGTACGCCTCCTCCATGGGCTCCGACTTCTCCGTCAAGGGCTTCTCCAACAGCATCGGCCTCGACATGTCGCAGACCCTCCTCATGATTCACAACCTTTCCAAGCACGGCTTGGTCTCCTACAACGAAATCACCGGCCGCGTCCAGATCAAGGACAAGCTGGTCGACTACCAGAAAGCCTACTCACGCGACAAGAGCTACGACTACGACGCCCTCAACCTCCAGTCCACCACCAACGGTACCAACGCATGCCTCGACTTCTCCAACGACAACCTCATCATCCGCGGCGTCAACACCTTCGTCGTCTCCGACAGCCAGATGGTCGTCGTCTACCCCGACAGCCTCACCGGCTACCAGGTCACCGTCGGTCGCAACCGTGCGCTCCATTTCTCCGGCCGCATCCATGTTGGCAAGTTCATCCTCTCCGTCACCGACTGCGACTTCAACTACGAGACCTTCAGCTTCAACATGCCCAAGATCGACCACCTCGAGTTCTACGTCCCCGACTTCAACGAGCCCACCAAGTACGAGCAGCTTGTCCGCACCCCCTTGAGCAACCTCGTCGGTACCCTCGAGGTCGACCGCCCCGACAACCATTCGGGCCTCACCAAGAACAAGGAATATCCCATCTTCAACAGCCTCCAGAACAGCAACGTCTTCTACGACCGTCCCGAAATCCAGAACCGCCAGTACGCCCGCGACCGCTTCTTCTACGTCCTCCACCCCTTCACCATCAACAGCATGGCCGACTTCGTCACCGACAGCCTCCAGTTCAACGGCGTCCTCACCTCTGCGGGCATCTTCCCCGACATCGTCGAGCCCCTGCGTGTGCAGAAGGACTACTACCTCGGCTTCCGCACCGAAGCCCCCGCGGGCGGCTACCCCGCCTACGGTGGCAAGGGCACCTACAGCAAGAAGATTCGCCTTGACCACAACGGTCTCCGCGGCAGCGGCAGCCTCGACTACCTCGCCGCCCGCGCCTCCTCCAAGGACTTCCTCTTCCTTCCCGACTCGGCAGTGGCAATCACCGACACCTTCGCCGTCCGCGAGGAACAGGGCTTCCCCGATATCCGCAACGGCAAAGCTGACCTCCACTGGCTCCCCTATGCCGACTCCATGTCGGTGGCGTCGCTCGACAAGGGTCGCCCCTTCGTTATGTACCGCGGCGAAGCCTCGCTGCGCGGCCATGTGGCGCTGATGCCTAAGGGCGCTTCGGCTTCCGGCACCGCCACCGTCCACGAGGGCACCTTCGCCTCCGACCATTTCGCTCTCGCCCCGCGTGAGATGAACGCCGAGGTCAGCACCTTCACCCTCCGCTCCACGCGCTACAAGGACATAGCCTTCTCCGCCACCGACGTCAAGTCTGCCGTCAACTACGATACCCGCCGTGCCGACATCCAGTCGCGTTCGGGCGTGGGCGTCACCCATCTCCCCATCCTCCAGTACGACGCCTATGCCGACCTCTTCACCTGGGAGATGGACCGCAAGGAACTCGCCATCGTCAACTCCACCCGCCAGACCTCCGAAGGCCTCGACGGCATGGATATCCGCATGCGTCTCATGAAGCTCTCCGACATGCCCGGTGTGCGTTTTGTCAGCACCGACCCCAAGCAGAACGGCCTCACCTTCCACTCGCTCAACAGCATCTACAAGTATGACGACGCCCAGCTCTCCGGTCGCAGCGTCTACCTCCTCACCGTCGCCGATGCAGCCATAGCCCCCGCTGGCGACTCCGTGCATATCGAAAAGGGCGGCCGCATGTCGCCGCTCAAGAATGCCTCGCTCGTCTGCAACCGCACCGACGCCTATCATTATATATATAATGCCGACCTCACCGTCAGCGGTGCCGACAGCTACTCCGGCAAGGGCTATATCAACTACTTCGACGACATCAAGAAGTCGCAGCGTATCTTCCTCTCCGACATCGCTGTCAAGAACGGCACCACCATCGCCAACGGCAGCATCAGCGACAGTGCCAGCTTCACCCTCAGCTCCGCCTTCGGCTTCGCCGGCAAGGTGCGCGCCGAGGGCAACAAGCAGTGGCTCTTCTTCGAGGGCGGTGTGCGTCTCATCCAGCCCTGCATCCCCGCTGCCCAGCTCGGTCTCCTAGCCTATGCCGACTACACCGACCCCGAGCACATCCACGTCACTGTCCCCGAGTTGCCCACCGACTGGAAGGGCCACCGCATTACGGCATCCATCCTCCTCGACAAGAAGAATCTCCGTCCCCAGCCGGCATTCCTCACCGCCGACAAGGTGGCTGACAACGAGCTCCTCTCCGCCCATGGAGTCCTCACTTATCTCGGCGACAAGAAGCAGTACATGATTGCCTCCGAAGCCAAGGTCGCCGACCCCGAAGCCGTCGTCGAACCCTACCTCGCCATGTCCACCACCGACTGCATGGTGGAGGGTGAGGGCCTCATGAACTTCGCCCTCAAGCGCACCCAGGCTTCCTTCTACTCCTACGGTACCGCCCAGGTGGGCATCCAGAACAATGCCGACGACAACCTCACTACCGTCTTCGGCGTCACCTTCCCCATCGCCGCCGACCTGGTGACGGCTATGGCCAACAACATCAAGGAGGACCTCCGCCTCTCTCCCCTGGGCATCACCACCAATCCCGAGATGCGCCACGCCATGATGCACCACCTCGGTGCCGACAAGGGCGCCGCCGCCTATGCCCTCTATTCCGCCACGGGCAACCTCACCACTCTCCCCGATGCCATGAAGTCCATGCTGCTCTTCGACAATATCAAGTGGCAGTACAGCCCCGCCATGGGTCTCTACTACGACGGCAAGGTGGGTCTGGTCGCCGTGGGCGACAAGCCGATGGGTGTCGAAATCAACCTCAAGGCCCAAATCTACAAACGCAACAACAGCCAGCAGATGGTCTTCTACGTCCAGGCTGCCAAGGACCACTGGTACTACTTCAAGTTCGACCTCGGCACGCAGGAGCTTACCATCTACAGCTCCATGGGCACATGGGCCGACCAGGTCAAAGCCCTGCCGCTCGACCAGCGCAAGATTGAAAAAGAAGGTCTCGGCGTGTTCCGCTACTTTGTGGGCAGCAACTCCTCCGAGGTGCCCAACTGGCTCTCCTGGTTCGCCAAGACAGCCTATCCGGAAAACTAACGCTTGTACAACTCCCAACTCAGGGCGGCTTGCAGATGCAACATCTCCAGGCCGTCCTTTGTCTTTGCCCCCTGGGCCGCCGCCTGGCGCATCAGCAGGGTGGGGGAGGGGTTGTAGGTAAGGTCATAGACCATGCAGTGCCCGTTCAGCACCTCGGGACACGGCCACGGGCTCCTCTCCGTGTCGGGGAACATCCCCACGGGTGTGGCATTGACAATCAACGTCGGATGCGAAAAGTCGAAACTTCGGAGCTCCCCGTAACCGATTGCCATTCCCTCTTTTTGCTTTCGGCTGACGAAAGTGTAGGCAACGCCAAGTTTTCGCAGGGCGTAGGCTACCGCTTGTGCCGCCCCGCCGGTACCCAGAATCAGTGCACGGTTCCATCGCTCTTCGCCTAGGGTTTTCAGGAACGCGGGGGCATCGGTATTGTGCCCCGTCAGCACATCGCCCTCTACTGTTACACAGTTCACTGCCCCAACGGTTTCTGCCACAGGGTCCAGACTGTCGAGCAGCGGCACTATCGCCTGCTTGTAGGGCACAGTAACATTGAAACCGCAGATGCCCTCCTCCCTGATCCAGTCGCGCAAGCTCTCAAGGCTCGCCATCTCGTGCAGCCTGTAGCTGTGGTCCGACAGCCCAAGCTCCTTGAAAAGCCCATCGAAATACTGCTGCGAGTACGAGTGCCCGAGTTTCTTCCCTATCAGTGCGAAACGTTTCATCTTTTTTCTGGATTTCGAAATGCAAAAATACGAAAAAAATCACAAATTGCTCCCTCTAAGGAACTTTTTGCAGGTACGCAGGCTTCGGTTTATCGTTTTTATTAGCGTTAAGAATCAATGTTTTGCGAAAAAAAATAAAAAATATTTTGCCATATCGAAAAATGTTTATACTTTTGCACCCGCTTTCGAGAGAAAAATCGAACAGAAAGCAGCCCAGGTGGTGGAATTGGTAGACACGCTACTTTGAGGGGGTAGTCGCCATAGGCGGTGCAAGTTCAAGTCTTGTCCTGGGCACAAATCTAAAAGATTCATTCCATGAGTTGGAATGCTACCAGCCCGGGTGGCGGAATTGGTAGACGCGCACGTTTCAGGTGCGTGTTCCGAAAGGAGTGCAGGTTCAAGTCCTGTTCCGGGCACCAAAAAGACCTCACTGGTCTTTTTTTTATTTCCCTTTCTCTTTTGCGTCTGCTGGAAGTGTGAAAATATTCCTAATTTCTTGCCACTTATTCCTGTTTTTTAAATCTTTTTTTGTATCTTTGCAGTCTGTTTATTATGAAGATTCTGCGCATTATACTATTAGTAATCAATATAATTGCTGCCGTTGGGCTGATTCTCACCACCCTCGCGGGCTCCGTGGCGCCCTCCCGCAGCATCTGGCCGTCGCTCCTTGCCTATGGCTACCTCCCCATGCTTGCGCTGAATGTCGCTTTCGTAATCCTCTGGCTCTTCATGGGACGTTGGGAATTCCTGTTGTCCGTGGCTGTGATTGTTTTCCGCTTCTCTTTCATCGGATTCTTTTTCCAGGTTGGTGGCACCTCGAAGGTACCGCCGGCGGAAGAGCATCCCGCAATGGTGACCCTCATGACATTCAATGTCCATCAGTTCGGTGGCAACGGCAAAGAGGCCATCCCCAAGGACAGCATCGCCAGTGAGTTCCTCTTGCTGGTGCGCGAGCATACTCCCGATGTCCTGTGCCTTCAGGAGTTCAGCAACCCCAAGAAGGTCAAGGTGGTCGACAGCCTCGAGCTCATGGGCTACAACCATTACTACAGTGCTTCCGGCTCCAGCACCACCCCCGCTGGCACGGCTGTTTTCTCGCGTTTGCCCATCATGTATGTCAAAAAAATCGACCGTCAGAAGATCATGGTGGAGATTCTCCGCGGCGACCGTCCCTTCCGCCTCTGCTGCGTCCACATGGACAGCTACGCCTTCGACGATGCCGACAAGGAGGAAATCTCGCAGATGGCCCTTGGCAAGGTCGACTCCTCCTCGCGTCGCACCCTCTCCAAGGTCAAGGAAACCATCCTGCGTCACGAGACCGAGTGGAATGAGATGCTGTACCCCGTAATCGCCGAGTGCAGCAAGCCCCTGATTCTGGCGGGCGACATGAACGATATCCCCGGCTCATGGCTCTATGGACGCATCGGCGAGTCCCTCCGCGACACCTACCGCGACAAGGGTCTCGGCTTCTGCACCACCTACAACGGCGGCTTCCCGCGTTTCCGCATCGATATGGTGTTCCGCAACGACGACTTCGAGACCCTCAGCTACAAACGCATCAAAAGCAACCTCTCCGACCATTACCCCGTCCTGGTTGCCCTCGAACTGAAAGAATGATGAAAAAACAGGAGCGATACGACAAGATGATTGCCTGGTTTGAGCAGGCGATGCCCGTGGCGGAGACCGAGCTGCACTACGAGACTCCCTTCCAGTTGCTGGTAGCCGTCATTCTCTCTGCCCAGTGCACCGACAAGCGTGTCAACATGGTGACGCCGGCGCTCTTTCGCGCCTACCCCGATGCCGAATCGATGGCTGCTGCCAGCAGTGATGACATTTTCCAGTATATCAAGTCGGTATCCTATCCCAACAACAAGAGCCGCCACCTGGTGGGTATGGCGCAGCGGCTCCTGAGCGACTTCGGCGGCATAGTGCCCTGCGATGTCGACGACCTCCAGCGGCTTCCGGGTGTGGGACGCAAGACCGCCAACGTCATCGCCGCCGTCATCTTCGACCAGCCCGCCATGCCTGTCGATACCCATGTGTTCCGCGTCTCCAACCGCATCGGCCTGACGCACAACTCGAAGACTCCCCTCGAGACCGAGCGCGAACTTGTCAAGCATATCCCGCCCGAGAAGATTCCCACCGCGCACCATTGGCTCATCCTCCATGGACGCTATGTCTGCCAGGCACGCAAGCCCCATTGCGGCGAGTGCGGCATCAGCGACCTCTGTGCCTATTATGCCAAGAAAGGAGGCTGCGAATGATTTTCAGTGAACCTCTCTTTCTCTGGGGCCTTTTGGCGCTGGCTTTGCCGGTGGTGGTGCACCTGTTCAATTTCCGCCGCTACCGTAAGGTCTATTTCAGCAATGTCGACCGCCTGAGCGAGCTGCGCAACGAGAGCCGTCGTCGCAGCACCGTGCGGCAGTGGCTGGTGCTCCTGACGCGCCTTCTGGCGGTGGCATTCCTTGTGCTGGCGTTTGCGCGTCCCGTGCTCCCCGGCAAGGGAAAGGCGCTGCACTCCGGCGCCACTGTGGTGAGCGTCTTCGTCGACAATTCCTTCAGCATGGAAAACAGCGGCGCCGACGGCACCCAACTCGAGACTGCCAAGCAGAAAGCGCGTGAAATCGTCTCCGCACATCATGCCAACGACCGCTACCAGCTTCTCTCCAACGACATGCGTGGCGAGGAGTTCCGTTGGCTCAGCCGCGAGGAATTCCTCGATGCCGTCGATGCCCTGCAGATTTCCCCTGCCAGCCACAATCTGGGCGAGGTCGTCCAGCGGCAGTGCGATTTTATGGCGTCCAGCGGCGCTGCCAACCGCCACGGCTATGTTGTCAGCGATTTCCAGACCTCCTTCTTCGATGGCGGGCATTCGGCATTCGACGTTCAGCATCCTTCCTTTAACCATACCCTTGTCCCGCTTGATGCTGTCGCCGCCGACAACCTCTACATCGACACGCTCGTCCTCGATGCTCCGGCCTATTTCGTGGGCGGCAGTGTGACCGTGGAGGTCACTGTGCGCAACGGCGGCAGGGACGATGTGGAGAAGCTGCCCGTGAAACTCTTTGTCGACGGTCGCGAGCGGGCCATCGCCACCCTCGACCTCCCCGAGGGCGCCGCCGCCAAGGCGCAGCTCCGCTTCTCGCTCGACAGCCCCGGCTGGCACGACGGCCGTGTCGAGATTGCCGACCACCCCGTAGTGTTCGACGACAATTATTATTTCACCCTCCTTGCCGGCGAACCTGTGCGCATGCTCGAGGTCGACGGCTCCCGCCCCAACCCCTCCCTCCAGAAACTCTTCGCCTCCGATTCGGCGGTGTGCTATGCCTGCTCCTCGCTCGAGGCGCAGTTCTCCGACTATGACTTCATTGTCCTCAACGAGCTCTCCGCCCTTCCCTCCGGTAGGGCGCAGGCGTTGGCGGCATGGGTCAACGACGGCGGCACCCTCCTCGTCGTCCCGTCAGCCGACGGTGCCCCCGATGTCCTCAACCCGCTCCTCTCCATGCTGGGGGCTCCCCAATTGGAGAAATGGAACCGCCGGCAGTACAAGGCCTCGCAGGTCGACTTCGCCAACAGCCTTTTCCGCAACGTCTTCTCCGGCAAAAACGATGAGATGGAGATGCCCTCGGTGCAGGGCCGCTACAACCATGCCAACGCCCGTGCCGTCAGGCAGTCGGTCATCTCTTTCGCCGACGGTGCCGACTTCCTCTCCCTCACCCCCTGCGGCAGCGGGCGCCTCTATCTTTTCTCGACGCCTCTCTCTGCCGAATGGACCGACTTTGTCGCCCAGGCGCTCTTCGTGCCCACGCTCTACAATATGGCGCTCTACAGCCGTCCCTTGCCCCCGGTGGCGTACACTCTCGGCGACCCCTCGCCGATATTCCTCCAGCGTTCCTACGACCCCGCAGCCACGCCACCCGAGCTTTGTAGCGTGAACGCCTCTCCTGACGCCCGGCAGTCATCCTTCCTCCCCGACATACGCAGGGTGGGGAGCCGTAGCGTCCTTATGCTCCATGGCGAACTTTCCGCCGCCGGGCACTATCGCATTGGCGACGAGCACCTGGCCTTCAACTACGACCGCCGCGAGTCGCAACTCGAATATCTCACTCCCTCCGAGGTGCAGCGCAAGGTGGCCGACATCGAGGGTGTCAGTGTCATCAAGAATGCCGCGCGCCCCCTCGACGCCGAGCTCCGTGCCCGCGAGGGAGGCACCCCCCTCTGGCGCTGGTGCCTCCTGCTGGTCCTTGCTGCCCTCCTCGCCGAGACCCTCCTTCTCAAAGACAGGGACCTTAAAGACCTTAAATCCGTAACCTCCTGATACCATGCTCCTCGAAGTCCAAGAAATCACCAAGTCTTTTGGCTCCCGCCAGGTTCTCGACGGGCTCTCCTTCGCCGTCGACAGCGGCGAGGCGGTGGGTCTCCTCGGTGCCAACGGTGCCGGCAAGACCACCCTCCTCCGCATCGTCAACCGTATCCTCCTGCCCGACGAGGGCGTGGTGCTCTTCGACGGTCATCCGATGGACAGCCGCGACCTCGACGCGGTGGGCTACCTCCCCGAGGAGCGCGGCCTCTACCGCCGTGCCGCCGCGGGCGAGCAGGTGTGCTACCTTGCGCGCCTCAAGGGTATGACCAAGACCGATGCCGAGGCTTCGGCACGCGAATGGTTCGAGCGTCTCGGTGTGGCGGAATGGTGGAACCGTCCGGTGGGCAAGCTCAGCAAGGGCATGCAGCAGAAGGTGCAGTTTATCGCCACCGTGGTGCACCGCCCCCGCCTGCTGGTCCTCGACGAACCCTTCTCGGGCTTCGATGCCGACAATTCCCTCATGCTCAAACAGCAGCTCATGCGCCTCAAGGCCAGTGGCACGGGTATCCTCTTCTCTACCCACAACCTGCAGGCTGCCAGCGAGATGTGTGACAAAACCGTACAGCTATGAAAAAACTCCTCCTCATCCTCTCGCGCGAATACCGCCTCCGTCTCCGCCGACCCTCCTTCTGGGTCCTGACCCTCCTCGTGCCACTCCTCCTGGCTGCCCTCTATGCGCTGCCCGTGGTTGTGGCGTCGGGCGAAAAAGAGCAGGCCGAAGTGCTTGTCGTCGACGAAACGGGGCTCTTCGAGAACGGCCTACGGCCCACCCCCGAGGTCTCTTTCCGGCGCATGCCCTCCCTCGACTATGCGCGGCGCACCATGGACACCTCCGACCGCGTCGCCGCCATCCTCTTCATCCCCATGCGCGAGTTCACCATCCCCCGCGACGCCTTCTTCTACCACCGCTCTTCCACTCCCCCGTTGGCCCTGCAGAGCCTCGTCGACAGCCAGTTGCAGATGCTCCTCCGCAACGCCATCATCGAGGGTGTCTACCATCTTGAACCCTCCGTCTACCATTCGGTCGAGTCGACCAACATACGCCTCCATCCCCACGATGCAGTCACCGGTCGTGAGAGTTTCGCCCGCGTCAAGTCCGTCCTTGCCGTGGTCCTGGCGGCGCTCATGGTGCTGGCGCTCATCGTTTTCGGCGTGCAGGTCATGCGCAGCGTCCGTGAAGAGAAAAACTCGCGCGTCGTCGAGGTTGTCATTGCCTCCGTCCGCCCGCTGCAGCTCTTGGTCGGCAAGGTCGTCGCCGTCTCCCTCGCCGCGCTGACGCAACTCGCCCTCTGGGTCGTTCTCACCTCCCTGGCTGTCAGCCTGGTGCGCTCCTCCAGTCCCGAACTTTTTGCCTATGCCGAGCAACAGCTTGAGGCACCGTCGGTAGCCTCCAAAGGCACCGAGGCGACACTCCAGTATGCCGCACCCCTCTCCCTCCCCGACGAGGCAATGCAGGGGCTCGCCGCCGTCGACCTCCCCACCGTCGCTGCCCTCTTCGCGCTCTTCTTCCTCCTCGGCCTCCTGCTCTACGGCGCCCTCCTGGCAGCCCTCGCCTCGCGTCTCGACCCCGACGCCGACACCCTCCAGTGGACCCTCGTCGCCGCCTCGCCCATGCTCCTCGTCCTCGTCCTTGCCCCCTGGCTCCTCCAGCAGCCCGCGGGCACCCTCGCCCAGTGCTTCACCCTCATCCCCTTCACCGCCCCGGCAGCGGCCATGCTCCGGCTCCCCTTCGGCATCGGAACCCTCCAGCTCGCCCTAGCCGTCCTCCTCCTCCTCGCCTCATTTTTCCTCGCCGCGCTCCTCGCCGCGCGCACCTACCGCCGCCACCTCCTCTGAAACACCCCTACATAGGAGCAACATAGGAGCATCTAAGAAGCGGTATAGGAGAATGATAGTACAACTATAGGACAACCGATATAGAAAGGTAGTAAAACGGTAGTACAACCATAGGACAATTTCCACCCCGACATAGGAGGATTTTCCGCCCACCCGTCTTAAAAATTGTTAAAATCCCACTTATCCCACCCCTCCGCATTTCGTCCCACCCAACCCGTTTTTTCTCCTATCTTTCTCCTATCTCCTCCTATCAAAAACCTCTTCCCCGAAAATTTTTTTTCCTCATTCAAAAAAAATGTCGTATCTTTACGCCCAGAAAAATATGAAGGAAAAACATTGGATAATTAGAGAAGACTATGATATAGAGACTGTTGGGAATTTGGCTGCTTCGTTGGGTGTCGACAAAATCATCGCCACGCTGCTCGTTGAGCGGGGCGTTACAACGTTTGAGGAGGCTCGTAGGTTTTTCCGTCCCGGACTGGACCAGATCCACGACCCCTTCCTCATGAAAGGCATGAAACAAGCCATCGAGCGCATCAACAGCGCCATCTCCCGCCAGGAGCGCATCATGGTCTACGGCGACTACGACGTCGACGGTACGTCGGCCGTCGCCTTGGTCTACTCCTACCTCAAGGAGCACGACCATAACATCGATTTCTACATCCCCGACCGCGAACGTGAGGGCTACGGCATCTCCTACCAGGGCATCGACTACGCCCGCGAGACCGGCGTGCGCCTCATCATCGCCCTCGACTGCGGCATCAAGGCCGTCGAGGAAGTCGCCTACGCAAAGCAACATGGCATCGACTTCATCATCGGCGACCACCACCTCCCGGGCGAAGAAGTGCCCCAGGCCGTCGCCGTCCTCGACCCCAAGCAGGACGACTGCCCCTACCCCTACAAGGAACTCTCCGGCTGCGGCATCGGCTTCAAAATCGTCGAAGCCCACCTCGAGCAGCACCTCGGTGTACGCCTCTGCGACCTCCCCGAGCAGCTCGATGCACGCCGCTGCCAGCGTCAGGAAGAGCTCAAACTCAAGCTCTTGAAATACCTCGACCTTGTCGCCGTCTCCATCGCCAGCGATATCGTCCCCATCATGGGCGAGAACCGCGTGCTCGCCTACTTCGGACTGCGCGTACTCAACACCAAGCCGCGTGCCGGCATCGAGGCCATCCTCAAATATGGCCATGTCGACCGCCGCAAGGCTGACACCGAAGAACAGCCCGACACCGAGAAAACCAAGACCGGATACTTCGAGAAGGAGCTCACCATCACCGACCTTGTCTTCCTCGTCGGCCCCCGCATCAACGCCGCCGGCCGCATACGCTCCGCCTTCGACTCCGTCCGCCTCATGCTCACCGACGACGCCACCATCGCGCGCCGCCTGGCCGAGGACATCAACCAATACAACATGGAGCGCAAGGAACTCGACACCTCCGCCACCGAAGAGGCAAAGCGCCGCATCGATACCGACCCCGCCTATCAGGGACGCCAGTCGCTCGTGCTCTACGACCCGGGCTGGCACCGCGGCGTAGTGGGCATCGTCGCCTCGCGCATCGTCGAGGCATACTACAAGCCCACCATCGTCTTCACCCGCGGCAGCGACGACCTCATCACAGGCTCCGCACGCTCCACTGGCTTCTTCGACGTGCACGAGGCCCTCGAGAAATGCGCCGACCTGCTCGAACATTTCGGCGGCCACAAGTGCGCCGCAGGCGTCTCCCTCAAGCCCGAGAACATGGACGCTTTCGTCGAACGTTTCGAACAGCTCGTCCGCGAAAGCATGGGCCAGCAGGAGGCCGTACCCGAAATCGAGATCGACGCCGAAATCGGTTTCTCGCAAATCACCCCCAAGTTCCTCCGCATCCTCAAGCAGTTCGCCCCCTTCGGACCCGACAACAACGTGCCCGTCTTCGTCACGCGCGAACTTGTCGACACCGGCAACGCACGCATCGTGGGCACCAACCACCTCAAGATGTCCGCCATCCCCATCTCCGAGCGCTCGGCACCCTATCCCGCCATCGCCTTCCAGCTGGGCGAATGCCTGCCGCGTGTGCGCCGCGAGCGTTTCGACCTCTGCTACCAGCTCGAGGAGAACTACTGGCGCGGAAAAACCGAAATCCAGCTCAACGTCAAGGATATCAAGTTCAACTATTGACCCCCGTCGGGGTGATTGACCAATGGAACCCATCCGCAACTGCCCCGACCTCATGGAGGCCATCCAGAAGATTGGTCTCGTTCCCTTGTTGGACAGCGGCATCCCCGGCTTCTCGGCCGACGAGCTCGTGGCACCCGAATGCCGCTACGTGATGACCGACGACGGATGGGACTGGCCGCTCTGGGACTGGAAAGGGCCGATGGTCACCGAAGGGCATTTCGCCTACGGCAAGTTCTTTAACGGGAAAGCGGGCTTCGTCACCATGGACTGGTGGCCCGACCTCTGCAACTACCGCCGTGCCAAGTATCCGGAACCTCCGGAGGACAGCATCGAGGGCACCGTCCTCGAAATCCTCCGCGTCAACGGCAGCGTGATCACCCGTGAGCTCCGCTCTGCTTGCGGCTTCGACGGAGCAAAGATGCGCTCCCGCTTCGACGGCTATGTCACACGCCTGCAGATGGCCTGCCGCGTGGTGACCGAGGACTTCGTCTACCCGACAGACCGTCACGGCAACCGCTACGGCTGGGGCTGGGCGCTGCTGAATACACCCGAGCGTCTCTTCGGCCACGATTCATGCCTGTGCGACCGCTCGCCGGAGGAGAGCCATTCGCGTCTTTACGACCACCTGCGCAAATTGTTGCCACAAGCCACAGACAAGCAACTCGCCAAGCTACTGGGCTGACGCCCGGTTGGCACGTAGGGCGATGTTGCGCCGCAGGCAGTCGCAAAAGAGTGATATTTCAAGACAGTGATAGTTGCCCTCGCAACCGACGAGGGGCAGCATGTAGTCGTTGCGCGTGTAGCCGTCGATATGCAGCAGCAGACTCGTGGTGTCGAGCGTGACGGTGAGGGTGTCGCCATAGCGCGGGTCTACAAGCATTGCCGGCGTGGCATCGGTGCGCCAGTTGACGGGATTGATGGCCATAAGATTGCCGGCGCTGAGGAATGGAATGGCACAGCTGTTGTCGCGCACCGAGTTATAGCATATGGTCACACCCAGGTCGGCGCTGTCCTGCGCCGGGCTGATATGGGCATTGGTGTCGGTCACCTTGTATCCGATGACATAGGCTGCCACCAAGCGGCTGTAGGTGCTGTCGTCCATGGACTTCAACAGGTCGACAACAGCCATAGCCCCTTGGCTGAAACCAGCGAGGATAAAAGGCCTGCCATTGTTATAGTGCTCCAGATAATAGTCAAAAGCCTTGCGCACGTCGCCATAAGCCAGCGGCATACGGGCGTCGACCAGACTGTCGCTTGTGTATGTCTCCATGGTCACCTGGCGGTAGTAGGGCGAGTAATAGTTGAGCTCACCGGCCAGCAGCTGGTCCACACCCACCATCTCGCCGTACAGCAGCGCACGGATGCTGTCGTTGCGGGTGTCGGCATAATGCATGGGCTTGCCGCCCAAAGTGTAGTCGTCGCACTCGGTGGAGACGATATAGAACACATCCACCGCCGCATCGCGGTCGGCAACGTACCACTGCGTAGTGTCACTGTAGTCCGGTTCTGCCGGAACAACATCGCCTTTCGGCGCACAAGCGACAAAGCAAAAAGCCAGCCCCAAAACGGCAGCCATCTTCATTGTATGCATAATCTTCACGGTATTAAGTTGATTACAAGGTATTCTGATTGTGTCCCTATGCGGTACTTGGCGCCCCAGATACCGAGGCCGGAGGTGACGCAGACGGTGGTCTCCCCTTTCTTCAACGTGCCCCACGAGCACTCGTACATTGCGTCGGTAATCCACGACAACGGCCACACCTGCCCGCGGTGGGTGTGACCGCTCACCTGTAGCCCTATGCCTGCGCGCTCAGCCTTCTCCAAGTGGTAGGGCTGGTGGTCGAGGAGGATGGTGAATGCGCCGGTGTGGAAATGCGCCAAGGCATTGACGCTCCTGCGGTGGCGGTTGGTGCGGTCGTCGCGGCCGATGACGGCGACGTTGCCGACTTTGGCCACCGAGTCACGCAGCAGGGTGATGTTGGCGTCGCGGTAGAAGCGCTCCGCCTCGCCGGGAGTATAGTAGTCGGCGTAGTACTCGTGGTTGCCCAAACAGGCATAGACGGGCATCTGCAGCTTTCGCAGCCCTTCGGCCATCTCCTCATGCAGCAAGGGGCGCAGCGAGCGGTCCACAAGGTCGCCGGCCATGAGCAGCATGTCGCCGCCCTCGCAGTTGAGCATCGCCACCCAGCGGTCGAGGTCGGCACGGCGGTTGTGGTAGCCCAGATGCAGGTCGCTCACGGCCAGCACCTTCACGGGGTGGTCCACCTTGCCGTGGGTGTCGACGGTCAGCTCCACACGCCGCTTGTGCTCGTAGTTCAGGGAGCCATAGATGAACAGGGCCGCCATAACCACCAGCAGCACGCCGCAGGTCCACCAGTTGTCGCGCAGCCAGGCCGTGGGCAGCACGTGCACCAGCCGCAACAGGTCGGCCAACAGGAACGCCATGAAGAGGTACAGGAGTATTATCAAGCCTTTGTTGCCGACATTATAGACAGCCACCGCGAGCCCGTAAGGCATGCGGTCGAGGTAGCGCGTCAGCGACAGCACAGCCATAGCCACGCAGGCGGCCTCCACACCCACCAGCGTCCACCGCAGCCACAGCACCGGCGGCAGCATCCACAGATGCCACCCCACATAGCCAGACAAGGCAATGATAACGAACAGAATAGCCAACATCATATATCGTCGTTTTTAGCGTTAGGAACAAAGAGCACCACCGTCAGCGCACCCACGGCACCGGCCACAGGCACTATGTATAAATGCTTCATAACACCACTAATCACAGTCTTATCTGCAAAGTTGTCTACAAAAACCGGCTGCAAAGATACCACTTTTTGCCGACACCGGAAAGATTTGTTTAAAAAAAACACACAATGCACCACCTCCGACCCCTCTCCGACTCCCCTCCGACCCCTCTCCGACAAAAAACCGTTAAACAACCGGTGAACAGTCGGAGCGGGTACGGAGCGACGACGTAGCGCCACTGGCGCTACAGTGGACCGGCACCGGTGTCCCGATGGCTCCCATCCGGGGGTATGTCGAGGGCCTATTGAAGACCTTTTGAAGGCCTATTGCGGGATTGGCGAGACAGGAATATCCACACCATCTTTTTTCCGAACACGAATGGCACGAATAGCACGAATAATTCGTTGGATTAGTCCGATTCGTGGTCGTTTCCTTTCAACGCGAATTACCGTAAATGACCGTGAATTTCCGTTAATTATTTTGCCGGTTAAAATAATATTCGTATTTTTGCACTTGCTTTCGAGAGCGAAAGCAGTAAGCAAGAAAAGCATTGCGATACTGTCCTAGTATTAAAATCGCCAATTTTAAGCAGGAGGAGGTGAGCATTTATGCTTTCGCTTGAGTGTGTATGCTATATCACTGTAGCATATCTTCAGGCGTGAGATATGTTCCATAAGACCCCGTTCCTGCAAGGTGTTTGGCGATACCTAATACTAACGGATATGAGCACATACCCTCATGCCTTTTCTTATTGTATTTCTTATTGTTATAGAATAACGTTCCGTTGGAGGGTCGGAGTAATAAAAGTTGCGCCCGGCACGTATAAGGGATTACTTTATGCAAAAAAAAACGTACAATGAAGACCAACTACTTCATGCATCAGAACATGAGATTAAGAGTTGGGATGGCAAATGGGCATCTGTCGAATTAAATGACGGCGAAAAAATAAATGGCAAAATTAAACAGGTGGAGTATTCTGCATCAACCCCAACTTCCAATGGGGATACTTGGGTCTGCCTTGTAATGGAGCATCGCATTTTTGTCAACAATATAAAGTCAATGACCATTAATGAAGAATAACATGAAGAAAACATTATTATTTGCCAGTATTTTTCTCTTATTGGCTGGATTTGCACAGGCACAGTATGATATATACAATTATCCATTGGGCAATGGAGATACCATATGGTATACCATTAATTATGCACAAGGGTCATATGACTCTACTTATGCCATAATAACAACGCCATATACTGATCGTACCTGGAGAGATCATCAAAAGCCAAGTGGTCAACTGATTATTCCAGACAGTTTACCTTTACCCTGGTGGAGATGCGACACTACAGGATGGGAAAACTATCCCGGCGGTTTTGACCAAGCATGGAGAGATCTTGCACAAAGAGTTCCTGTAATAATTCTTGGCATGGAGGCATTTGGAGATTGCCATAATATCGTTAGTGTAATTATTCCAAATACAGTCAGAAAAGTCTGGGCATTCGGTGGCTGCACCGGATTGACATCCGTTGAAATTGGAAAGTTTGTTGAAGACATGAGCTATGCCTTTGATGGCTGCACCCACCTCACGACTATCCGAAGCCGTGCCGAATATCCTCCCATTTGTGACGAACATACGTTCGATGGCGTGCCAAACTACGCCGATATTATCGTCCCTTGCGGAGCTGCTTACCGATACCAGTTGAGTGACTACTGGAATGCTTTCAGTCGGATCACTGAAGATTGTAGCGATATTAATGACGTGGAGAACGACGGCATACATGTATGGGTAGATGGCAGACAAATAAAGGTCGAAGGTGCCAAAGGACAACCGTTATTCATATTCGATATAACTGGTCGACAAATAGCAAACAACAATATTCCCACTGGAGCTTATCTTGTCAAAATCGGCGATTACCCCGTCCGCAAGGTGGTGGTGATAAGGTAACACCTATACCCTCTACCAAATGATAAGCCATGCACACATGTGCATGGCTTATCATTTGTATGGGTACACTATAGGAACACTATAGGAACCATAGCGTTACCATATACCGAGGCAAAAGGGGAACAATAGATGAGCAAAAGGGGAGCAAAACCGATAGACATATTTAGATACCTTCTTGTTCTTTTTTGCGGAGAAAAAATATATTATTCTCCGCAAATATGCGGAGAATAATTCGTATATTTGCCGCATGGAATAAATACTATCTCTGAAGTTTCTTGACTTCGGCGATAATAGTCGATTTTATCTCTTCCCAGCTAACAGGGATTTGCATCTTGGGCATAGCTTGTTGTTCAGCATCCTCAAAATAGTTGAGGCTGAGCAATGCACGGAAAAAAGAATGGTTGGGATATTTCTGAGCGTAAAAATCGAGGAGCTCAGAAAGTGTGTAGTTCTGCAATAAAAAGTAAATGTCGACAAAGTCTTTGCGAGTGCCTCGGCCTTCGATGGCGTTTATCTTCATGGCGGCAATGTCTCGGGGAGAGGCCAGGGTAATGCCGTCTTCAACAATGGCCGCATCTATCCATGGATACTGGCTGTAATCAATCACATCAACCTTGATACCACGCAAAGCGCCTTGCAATATTCTTTTTGTGCGGTTGTGAACGGTAAAAGAATCCATTGAGGAAAACATTTCTATAATGTCATCCTGCTCTACTGCAAGAGTTCCAAAGAAATCCAGGTCGATAGACTGACGATGACCATACTGCAAAGCAAGGGCTGTACCACCAACCAACCGAAGACCGCTCATTTCGGGTCGGGAGGATAACTCTTTCAGGAGTTCCAGAGTGTCGGAAAAGACTGTCTGAAGTTGTAACACCGGTATTCTTCTTTTTGGGTATCGGTCATGTTACAGACAAACGCCAGTGCTTCGGGAGATAGCGACCGCAGTCCTTTGCAGTCGCTGGCTATGCGGTCCAATCCATAGTAGTCGCGCACCATACGCCAGTCGTCCAGTTCGCCGCACTCAAGCACATGCTGTATCAGCTGTGCCGAATTCTTCTCGGGGTCGAACTGCTCGCGGTCAATGTCCCAGAACAGGACTGGCGAGAGCTTTTCTATTTGAAGTCGTTTGTCCATTGTTAAAAGAAGGGTATACGCCAACGGGTTGACGTATACCCTTTGGTTTTGTTATTATCTCCCTCTGCGGGAGAACCCGCTAGCAGAGCTCGTGGATCACGAGGCCGGAGCGGAGTTTGGGCTCGAACCAGGTGGTCTTCGGGGGCATGATGTTGCCGGTGTCGGCAATGTCGATGATCTGCTTCATGCTGACGGGATAGAGGGCGAAGGCGACCTTCATCTCGCCGTTGTCGACGCGACGTTTCAGCTCGCCGAGGCCGCGGATGCCGCCGACGAAGTCGATGCGCTTGTCGGTGCGGAGATCCTTGATGCCGAGCACCTTGTCGAGCACGAGGTTGCTGAGGATGGTGACATCGAGCACGCCGATGGGGTCGTTGTCGTTGTAGGTGCCGGGCTTGGCGGTCATCTTGTACCAGTGGCCGTCGAGGTACATGCTGTGCTCATGCAGCTTGGCGGGCTTGTAGATGTCGGTGCCCATGTCGGTGAGCTTGTAGCTCTCGCCGACGGCTTTGAGGAACTGCTCCTTGCTGAGGCCGTTGAGGTCCTTCACCACGCGGTTGTAGTCGATGACGTTGAGCTGGTTGTCGGGGAAGATGACGGTCATGAAGTAGTTGTACTCCTCCTTGCCGGTGTGGTGGGGGTTCTGCTCCTTCTTCTCCTGGCCCACGAGGGCGGCGGCGGCGCTGCGGTGGTGGCCGTCGGCGATGTACATGGCGGGAACCTGTTTGTCGAAGATGTCGACGAGCTCGGCGATGGTCTTCTTGTCGTCGATGACCCAGAAGCGGTGGCCGAAGCCGTCTTCCTTGGCGATGAAGTCATAGATAGGCTTCTTGGCGGTGATGCCGGCCACGATCTCGTCGATGCGGGCGATGGCGGGATAGGCGAAGAAGACGGGCTCCACGTTGGCGTTGGTGATGCGGACGTGTTTCATGCGGTCCTCTTCCTTGTCCTTGCGGGTGAGTTCGTGTTTCTTGATGACCTTGTTGACATAGTCCTCGCTGTAGGCGCAGGCCACGATGCCGTACTGCCACTTGGCGTCCTTGTCCTTGGGGTTCATGCTCTGGGCGTAGATGTAGAGTTTCTCCTCTTCATCCTTCACCAGCCAGCCAAGGTCCTTGAACAGGTTGTAGTTCTTGACGACCTGGAGGTACACTTCGGGCGAGTGCTCGTCGGTGCCTTTGGGGAGGTCGATCTCAGCCTTGGTGACGTGCAGCAGGCTGTAGGGGTTGCCCTCGCATTCCACGCGGGCCTCTTCGGAGTTCAGCACGTCGTAGGGACGCGAAGCCAGTTTCTCGACGATGTCCACCGGGGGGCGGAATCCTTTAAAGGGTTTGATAATTGACATGGTGTTCTAATTTTATTTGTTGTTTATAATATCTTCATTGCTTCGTCCAATCCGATGATGTCAACCTTGGGGAATTCCACCTCGCGGAGCACATCATAGTGGCGATCTTCGGTGACGATGTATTTGGCTTGTGCCGCCACTGCGCAATCGATGAACTTGTTGTCATCGGGGTCGGCAGTAATAAGATTGAACTTGTAGAATGTATTGATGAACAGCGTGTGTGGATTGTTAAGAATGACTTCCAGCACCAGTGAGGCGAAAGTCTCGGATGTCTCCCGTTGGAGAATCTCGACATATTCATTTAGTATCTCTGTCGTAACACACAAATGGTTACTTCCGTCGATAAACGATAACCACAATCCGTGGTAACGGCTACGACGGGATACACATTGTATCAAACTATTTGTGTCAAGGACGAGTCTCATTGCTTGGCGTGAAGGTCTTTGTTGCGCAGCTGGTCGAGACGTTCTTGGTCGAGCACGCCCTCGTCCCACAGACGATCGGACTCAGCATCGAGGCGACCTTGGAAGTAGCGCATCAGCACATCCTTGATTTCCAAAGCACGGCTTTCGCTTTTGTCGAACGAAAAGAGCTTTAGCAGATGCATCTGCGTTGGCGTTATTTGCGTTGCGTTCATCATAATTATACACTTTATTTCACGGTGCAAAGATACTAACTTTTCTTGATATGGGGAAATAATATTTTTCTATATCAGAAAAATGTCGTAATTTTGCAGTCGATTTCAATAGATGGAATCACCGAGGCGTTATGCTCCGACTGCTAGTTGAAACGTAGGAAATTTCTAACTGAGAACAGGGACGTGTAACGGTTCGCGTGTATTAGCGTGGACTGTTCCCATTTCTTTTCTCAAAGGCAATTCCTACGGCCTCAACTAGGAGAAACGGCATACGGCGCCACGCTTCTTTTATTGTTGCTTGTTGCGGCACGGGAGAGCGGAACAAAAACATCAAACGAAATGAAAAAGCTAAAAGTATTGGCAATGATGCTTTGCATCGCAGCAATTGGATTAACAACGTCCTGCACCAAAGACGATGAAGACTTAATTGTTGGTGAATGGAAACTTACCTACGCCGCACAGACTGTTGTTCAAGTTGATTATTACGGTGAGGTGCATAATATTAGTTGGACGACCAAAGAGGACCCTCTTGATGCAAAATGGCAGTTCACAAAAGATGGAATAATCTACTCCCAAGCAAAATACAGCAATGGGGAAGTTTACGAACACCAGGACAGATACGTTGTGCGTGACGGATATCTTGTATTATCACAGGATGAGGACATGTTCTGGGTAAAAAAATACAAAATCGAGAAACTTACCAACGACAAATTAATCCTCACATATAATTACGATGGTGAAATACCTGACCACATGGCCGAGTACACACAGGTCGTCTGGGTGGAGTTTGAAAAAATCTGATACATTATTGGCGGATAAAACTGAAGAGCCGACAGAATAACACGGCACACGAAAAATGAAGAAAATGAAGTTTTTTGCAATGGTGCTTTGCATCACGACATTTGGGATGATAACAACATCCTGTTCCAAAGACGACAAAGACCTGATTGTTGGCGAATGGAAACTTACGTACTTGACATCAACTAGTGTTGAAATCGACGATAACGGTCGTATTTACCGACTAACAGGAACCTCCGACGAATATCCCGATGATTTCGAAGAAAAAATGAAGTTTACAAAAGATGGAATAGTCTACACATGGGCGTACGTGAATGGGGAAGTTAACGAAAATCAAGATAGATATGTTGTGCGCGACGGATATCTAGTATTGGAAGGGGGTATTGGGGGAGTAAAGAAATTTCAAATCGAGAAACTTGTTAAAAAAGAATTAATTCTTTCGTACAACTACGATGGCGAAATTCCAGATCACGATGCTAATTATTTAGAGCGACTCTGGATGGAATTTAAGAAAATCTGATACATTATCCCTTGACACGAAAACCGCTTGTCGCACGGAGAATACGACAAAGAGCCCCGAAAGGGGGGCGGCGCAGAATAGAATAAATATTGTGTAGCTATGACTACAAAGAAAGGCTTGGGTCGTTGGACCCAAGCCTTTGCTTTTCGTTATACGTAAAGATTAACCTTCGTAGAAGGGCATCTTAACGGTGACGGCCTTGAGGAGTTTCTCGCGGATCTTGATGTAGATCTCGGTGCCGGTCTTAGCGTATTCGGCGCAGATGAGGGCGGTGCCGATGTTCTTGCCGGTGCTGGGGCTGGGGCTGCCCGAGCGCACCTCACCGATCTTCTTGCCTTCGGCGTTGCAGACCTCGTAGCCGTTGCGGGCGATACCGCGGTCGATCATCTCGAAGCCAGCCACTTTGCGCTTGAAGCCGGCGGCCTTCTGGGCGAGGAGGAGCTCCTTGTTGATGAAGTTGTTGTTCTCGGCTTTCAGCTTGACGATGAAGGCCAGCGGAGCCTCGAGGGGGCTGACGGTGTCGTCCATCTCGTGGCCGTAGAGGGCAAAGCCCTTCTCCAGACGCAGGGTGTCGCGGCAACCGAGACCGGCAGGCATGATGCCGAACTCCTTGCCAGCCTCGAAGACCTTGTCCCACACCTCGAGGGCTTTCTCCTTGGGGATGTAGATCTCGCATCCGCCTGCGCCGGTGTAGCCGGTGGTGGAGAGGATGATGTTGGGGATGCCGGCGAAGGTGAGGATCTTGAAGGTGTAGTACTCCATGTCGACGATGTTCTCGCTGGTCAGCTTCTGCATGGCCTTGAGGGCGTTGGGGCCCTGGACGGCGAGCTGAGCCCACTGCTCGCTCTCGTTGACGAAGTCCTTGCCGAGCTCCATGCCCATCTTGTCGGCAATCTGGCTCATCCAGTTCCAGTCCTTGTCGATGTTGGCTGCGTTGGGCACCATGAAGTATTCGTCGTCATGGACGCGATAGACGAGCATGTCGTCGACGACGCCACCCTGACCGTTGGGGAGGCAGGTGTACTGCACCTTGCCGTCGAAGAGGTCCTCGACGTTGTTGGTGGTGACATACTGCATGAAGTGCTTGGCGATGGGGCCTTTGGCGCGGAACTCGCCCATGTGGCTCACGTCGAACACGCCCACGTTGTTGCGGACGTTGTTGTGCTCCTCGATGAGGGTGGTGTACTGGATGGGCATGTTGTAGCCTGCAAACTCTGCCATCTTGGCGCCGAGCTTGATGTGTAAATCGGTGTACGGTGTGGTTTTCATTATGACGTTATTTTTTGTTAATATTTTATTTTCTATTTTCCGATAACGGACAGGTGGGGGATTTATTGTGTGTTTTTCACAGAAATGTGGAAAAGTGAGTGTATGTTGATGATAATCAGTATGATACAAAATTTGAACAAAAAAATGAAGCCTTGGCGAAAAACGGGCAAAAATAACAATTTGCAAATAATTGATTCTGCGGTGGTTATACCTATCAACTCTTACTCAACTCTTACCCCTCTCCTATGTCGCTCCTATGTCGATGGGGTAAAAACGGAACACCCTCCCGTTGGGGTGGGAGGGCGGTGGGATGGGGTCGGAATTCTGGAAAGGAGGGGAGGGGCGGCTAGCGGGTGAGTTCGTAGAAGGCCACGGCGGCGGCAGCGGCGACGTTGAGGGAATCGACGCCGCGGTGCATGGGGATGCGCGCCACGTGGTCGCACTGCTGCAAGACGCTGTTGCTCAGACCGTCGCCCTCGGTGCCCATGATGATTGCCAGGCGGTCGTGGGCGCGGAGGGAGGGGTGGTCGATGGGTACGCTGCGGTCGGTGAGTGCCAGCGCGACGGTAGCGAAGTTGTTGTCGTGCAGCTGGTTATAGTTGTCGAGGAAGGTCCAGGGGAGCTGGAAGACGGTGCCCATGCTGACGCGGCAGGCGCGCCGGTTGAGTGGGTCGCAGCAGGTGCGCGTGAGCAGCACGGCGTCGATGCCCAAGGCTGCCGCAGCGCGGAAGATGGCGCCGATGTTCTCAGAGTTGACCACGGAGTCGATGACCGCCACGCGCCGGGCATTGGCGCAAGTGGCTGCTACCGAGGGGAGTGGAGGTCTCCGCATGGCGCAGAGCACGCCGCGGGAGAGGGCGTAGCCCGTGAGGTTCTGAAGCACGTCGCGCGGTGCGGTGTAGACGGGGACGTTGCAGTTCAGGGGTGCTACCTGGCTGGAGATGAATTTTTCTTCGCAGAGGAACGACACGGGCTGGATGCCTGCCGCCAGCGCCACGCGTATCACCTTGAGGCTCTCGCAGATGAAGAGTCCTTCCTCGGGGTGGAGGCGGTTGAGGAGCTGCGCCTCGGTGAGCCGGGCGTAGGGCGCGAGGGCGGGGTTGTCGAGCGAGTCGAGGTGTATGATGGTCTGTTCCATAGGATGTTAGAGCCAGTAGCCGATGCTGAAGGTGAGAAAATGTTGGCGATAGCCGTCGAGGTTGGTGTAGCGCCGGGTTTGGGTGGTGATGATTGACGATTTGGTGGGTGTGCCGACGAGGGGTTCGCTTTCCTGCTGGAAGGGGTTGCCCATGGCTATGTAGCTGACGCCCAGTGAGAGGTGGTTCCAGAGGAGGAGGTCGGCGCCTGCCTTGAGGGCGAATCCGTAGCCCCACAGTTCGTTGATGATGATGTGCCGGGGGCGACCCTGCCGATGGCAGTTGACGGCGTGGAAGTGGAACCCGGCAGCAGCGTGGAGGTGGAACGCACCCCATTGGGTGAGAGGTATTTGGTAGTCGACGCCGAAGAGCAGCGGGTAGAACATGTACTTGTCGGCGTGGAGGATAGAGTCTTTGGGCACGGCCTCGACGTCAACGCCGTCGAGGTAGCGGTGGCGCAGGTTGCAGAGTTCGGCGAAGAGGGTCCACTGGGGATGCGAACGGAGGGTGTAGCGGACGCGCAGGCTGCCGAGGAAGGTGGCCCGGAGGGGAGGCGCGTTGTGGCTGGCGAAGGTGGGAGTGGCGGAGCCGATGGAAAGGGCGGCGCCCCATTGGGCATTGGAAACCAACGGGGTGAGAGCGAACAGCAGTGCCAGCGCAGTGAGGGTACGTTTCATGGCATTATCAACGAGAATGGGGCGAAAAAATTGTGCCGTGGAGAGAAAGATGAAAAAATATTTGCACAGGTGAAAAAAAATGCGTAATTTTGCAGCATCAAAAAACACGATGGATTATGACCTACAGAGACAAAGAAGAGAAACTGTTCACCCGCTGGGGGCAGCGTGCACGCAAGTTGCATGAGAGCGACATGATAACGAAGGACGGGTTGCTTTACCGCGGCGAGATATGGTGGGACGGCATAGCGCAGTTGCACCGGTCGGCCAACGAGGAGCAGCTGTGGAACG
This sequence comes from uncultured Bacteroidales bacterium, assembly GCA_900317285.1. GTDB lineage: Bacteria > Bacteroidota > Bacteroidia > Bacteroidales > P3 > Colimorpha. The sequence continues at coordinate 50,241 of ONGA01000006.1, forward strand.
ATGCCGGCATGCGCCTGATGATCCTCACCAAGGAGCTTGACGAGGAGGACGGCTGGGATATCCGCGGAGAGAGCGGCCGCGTGCCGTCGCCGCGCCTCACCTGCCGCACGGCCATGCGCTTTTTTCCCAACCTGGAGCTGTGGGCCTATGGCTTGATGACCATCCCCGAGCGCAAGGTCATCCCCTTCGGCAAGGCCGACAACCCCACACGCCTGCAGGGCTTCTATGAGAACGCCCCCATAGTGCGCATCAACTGCAAGAAACAGTCGGACGGCAACGCGGCGAGCAATGCCGTGCTGCAGCGCTACATGGAGAACTATGCCGACTTGCTGAAGGAGCAGATTACGATGTACGGTGCCGACGTTATCCTGTGCACTGGCGGCCAGGGAATTATGGTTGACTTCATCCGCAAGCATGTGTGGAGCGACCTTGAGGCCGTGAATGCACACTGCTACTACTCGCCCAGCGCCAACGTGGTGGTTGTCAAGCAGTACCATCCATGCTACAGTGTCTACGGCCGCAAGGACATGTACAGTGACATGATTCGCGACTACCAGGCGTTCCTGAAGGCTACGCCGCAGTTCCCCACCCAACGCTAAACCCAACGAAAACAGATGGCAGACGACAAAAAGATTATTTTCTCGATGGTGGGCGTGGGCAAGCTTATTCCGCCCAGCCGCCAGATATTGAAAGACATATACTTGAGCTTCTTCTACGGAGCCAAGATTGGTATTATCGGCTTGAACGGCAGCGGCAAGTCGAGCTTGATGAAAATCATCGCCGGAGTGGACAAGGACTACCAGGGCGAGGTGGTTTTCTCGCCGGGCTACTCGGTTGGATACCTTGAGCAGGAGCCCAAACTGGACGACACGAAGACCGTCAAGGAAGTGGTCCAGGAGGCTGTGCAAGAGGTTGTTGACTTGCTGAAAGAGTATGACGAGGTGAACAATGCCTTTGCCGAGCCCGATGCCGACTTCGACAAGCTCATCGCCCGACAGGGAGAACTGACCGAACTGCTTGAGGCTCACGATGCATGGAACCTCGACACTAAACTCGAGCGTGCTATGGACGCCCTCCGCTGTCCCGACGAGGACCAACTGGTGAAGAACCTCAGCGGTGGCGAGCGGCGCAGGGTGGCCTTGTGCAGATTGTTGTTGCAAGAGCCTGATATCCTGTTGCTCGACGAGCCTACCAACCATTTGGATGCCGAGAGTATCGACTGGTTGGAGCAGCACCTGCAGCAGTACAAGGGCACCGTCATTGCGGTGACCCACGACCGCTACTTCCTCGACCATGTGGCCGGATGGATACTCGAGCTGGATAGGGGCGAGGGCATTCCCTGGAAGGGCAACTACAGCAGCTGGCTGGAGCAGAAGACCGCCCGTCTGGCGATGGAGGAGAAGCAGGAGAGCAAGAGAAGAAAGACCCTGCAGCGCGAGCTGGAATGGGTGAGGATGGCTCCCAAGGCGCGTCACGCCAAGGGGAAAGCCCGTCTGGCTGCCTATGACCGCCTGCTTAACGAGGATGTCAAGGAAAAAGAGCAGAACCTGGAGATATTCATTCCTAACGGTCCGAGACTGGGTAACAAGGTACTGGAAGTCAACGGTGTGAGCAAAGCCTACGGCGACAAACTACTCTACGAGAACCTTACCTTCAGCCTGCCGCCTGCCGGCATCGTGGGCATCATAGGTCCCAACGGCTGTGGCAAGACCACCTTGTTCCGCCTCATCATGGGGCTGGAGAAACCCGACAGCGGCACCTTCGAGGTGGGCGAGACCGTCAAGATTGGCTACATTGACCAGCAGCATGCCGAGATAGACCCCGAGAAGAGTGTCTATGAGATGATTAGCGGCGGCAATGAGAACCTGCAGGTGGGAGGGCGGCTGGTGAATTCGCGCGCCTACATCAGCCGATTCAATTTCAGCGGCACCGACCAGAGCAAGAAGGTCGGTGTGCTCAGCGGCGGTGAGCGTAACCGCCTGCACTTGGCGTTGACGCTCAAGAGCGAAGCCAATGTGCTGCTCCTCGACGAGCCCACCAACGACATCGATGTCAACACGATGCGAGCATTGGAAGAGGGTCTGGAGAACTTCGCCGGCTGCGCTGTGGTCATCAGTCACGACCGCTGGTTCCTCGACCGCATCTGCACCCATATCCTCGCCTTCGAGGGCGACTCGCAGGTGTACTTCTTCGAGGGCGGATACACTGAGTATGAAGAGAATAGGAGGAAGAGACTTGGCGACGACACGCCGCACAGAATCCACTACAAGAAACTGATGGTTTGAGGAGTCTGAAAGCCTAAAGGTCAAAAAGTCTAAAAGTCAATAAAAACCCAATTTTAAACATTAAAAAACAATTATTATGAAAATGCACAAATTGATGATGTTTGTGGCAGCTGCCACGATGATTTTTGCTGCCGCATGCAGCAAGGACGATGACAAGGATACCGCCACTGAGGCTGCGCCCAATACGTTGGTCATCAACGGGACGACCTACCAGCTCAACAGCGGGTTCCATGGGACCGACCGCGGCTATGCCGATGCCTCCACGGTTGAAACAAATGGTGCGGGTGACCCCAAGTATACCATCGTTGCCGATGTGGAGGTTGAGACCTTCAATCACACCTACGATTTCCCATTGGGGGATCAGGGAGCCATGCTGTTTTTCAGCATCCACGACCAGAACTACAACTATGTGCGCGGTCCGCAGGATTTTGTCAGCGGCACGCTGTCCATCGTCAAGGATGCGTCGGTGTTCGTCTACAAGGTGATGGGAAAGACGAGCCAGGGCGAGAATATCAGCTTCCAGATCAGAGTCCTCTCCTCGGATTGGGGAAGTGACGATTAATAGGTACAGAAAAGAGAGAAAACAGGGGCGCCGCTCTCCGAGCGGCGCCCCTGTTTGTTTGTAGCGGTTGTGATTACTCGCTGAGGGTGCGGTATTTCTCTACCTCGCCCTGCACATTCCTTACATTGTCGTTAGCATCCTCGACATCTTTCTGGGCATCTTTCTTTTTCTCCTGGTTATTGGCTATGTTTGCCTCCAGTTTCTTGATGTCCTCTTGACATTCGATGATTTTCTGTTTGTATTTCTCGATGTCTTTTTTCTTGTCTGCAATCTTCTCCTGGTCGTTTTTGATGCTCTTATCGAGTTTTTCAACCACAGATACGGCAGAAGCATGCTTTTTCTGTGCTTTCTTCAGGTTGCCTTGCTCGACTTCCATGTTGTTGCGTGCCTCGAACTTGTTGACATACTGCACAAAATTCGACAGGAAATTGTGCAGGTTATTCTGCAATTCCTTTTGGTCGGCACTGAGGTCGGTGGGGATGGCGCAGACGGTCACTTGAGTCTTGTTTTTGCCAGCCTTTTCCACCTTGGTGTAGAAGTTGATGGGCTCTGGGTCAATTTCGGAAAAACGCTGACTGAAAGCGACCACGAAGCCCTCGCTCTTCTTGGTTTTCAGTTTGGCGTCGTCGAGGCGTTGCTCCATGGCGTCTTTCACCAGGTCGACATTCTTCTCGATGGTGACAGTGAATCCCTGAGGCGTGATGGAACCAATTTGAACATTTTTACTTTCCACCTTCTGTGCGAAAGCGGAGCCAAAAGCCAGCAGCAAAGCCGGCAGGAGGATAAGTTTCTTCATCATGATATAGGTTTTTAGGTTTGTTTTTCGATGCAAAGATACGAATAAAAAAATAAATGGCAAAATAGTTATCAACAATGGGTGTTTGGATGAAGAAAAAGTTGTATTTTTGCATCCCGAAGTCAAAGAGTCTAAAAGTCAAAAGGTCAGATAGTCAAAGAGTCAAAAAGAAAATGTTATGACGCAGTTCACGCACTTGCACGTACACTCGCACTATTCGATGCTTGACGGCATGTCGAAAGTTCCCGACCTCATCAAGAAGGCGCGGAAAAACGGCATGTACGCCATGGCCCTCACCGACCATGGTAATATGTTCGGCATCAAGGATTTCCTCGATACTGCCAATAAGATTAACGCCAGTCGCGAGGAGGGCGAGCCGGAGTTTAAGCCCATCGTGGGCACTGAGGCGTACTGTGCCCGTCGCACGCTGCATGACAAGGACAAGAACTTCAAAGACATCAATCCGGAGAACGGGCGTGAGCGCATTGTCGACCGTTCGGGCTATCACCTTATCCTGCTTGCCAAGAACCTTAAAGGCTACCATTCGCTCTGCAAACTTGCTTCCATTGCCTACACCGAAGGTTTCTATGACCGTCCCCGCATCGACCATGATGTGCTTGAGAAATATCGCGAGGGACTTATCGTTTGTTCCGCTTGCCTTGGTGGCGAGATTCCGCAACTTATCATGGCCGGCAAACTTGACGAGGCTGAGAAACAGGTGTTATGGTTCAAGGAACGCTTCGGTGACGACTACTACATTGAGCTTATGCGTCACAAGACCGACAAGCCCAATGCCAATACTGAGACCTATGAATGGCAGATGAAAGTTGAGCCCGAACTCATCCGTCTGGCACGCAAGCATAACATCAAAATTATTGCCACCAATGATGCCCATTTCGTCGAGGAGGAACACGGTGACGCCCATGACCACTTGATTTGCCTCGCCACACAGAAGGACTATGATGACCCCAACCGCATGCATTACACCAAGCAGGAGTGGCTGAAGAGTCCCGACGAAATGGCGGCGGTCTTTGCCGACCTGCCCGAGGCGCTGGAGAATACAATGGAAATTGCCGCCAAGGTCGAAACCTACAGTATTGATAGCGACCCTCTCATGCCTGTCTTCCCCATCCCCGAAAGTTTTGGAAGAGAGGAAGAGTGGCGTGCGAAGTTCACCGAAGAGGACCTCTTCAACGAATTCACTCGCAACGAGAAGGGTGAGGTGGTGATGAGCCAGGAGGCTGCCGAGAAGAAAATCAAGAAATTGGGTGGGTATGACAAACTCTATCGCATAAAATTCGAGGCAGACTACCTTTCCCATCTTGTATGGGAAGGTGCCCATAAACGTTATGGCGAGGAATTGAGCGACGAGGTGAAGGAACGTATCATCTTCGAGCTGCATACCATAAAAACCATGGGCTTCCCGGGATATTTCCTCATAGTGAGCGATTATATCCGTGCTGCCCGTGAGGAATTGGGCGTCAGTGTGGGTCCCGGGCGTGGCAGTGCGGCAGGTTCTGTTGTTGCCTACTGCCTATGGATTACCGACCTCGACCCCCTGCGCTATGACCTCCTGTTTGAACGCTTCCTCAACCCCGACCGTATCTCGCTGCCAGATATTGATGTCGACTTTGACGATGCCGGTCGCGGCAAGGTACTTGATTGGGTGACACACAAATACGGAAAGGAGCGTGTGGCCCACATCATCACCTATGGCACCATGGCAACCAAGAGTTCCATTGCCGATGTGGGTCGTGTGGAGAAGGTGCCCCTCAGCACTGTCAACCAGCTGAAAACCTATATCCCCGACCGTGGTTTCCCCGACAATATCAAGGATGACAAGGGCAAGAGCCCCAAGGTGAACCTCAAGAACTGCTATAAATATGTTCCCGAGCTGAAAAATATCATGCAGAATGGTCCCGACGACTTGCGCCGCATGCTCACCTATGCCGAAGAGCTTGAGGACACCAACCGCCAGATAGGCATTCATGCCTGTGGCGTCATTATCGGCTCACAGGACATAACTAATGTTGCTCCAGTCTGCGTCATCAACGATAAGGACAGTGGGGAGGATGTGCTGGTGACCCAATACGATGGTCATGTCGTCGAGAATGTAGGACTCATCAAGATGGACTTCTTGGGTCTGAAGAACCTTACCATCATCAAGAACTGCATCAATATGGTGAAGAAGGGCAGGGGAGAGAACGTTGATATAGATCACCTGCCGCTAGATGACGAGCTTACCTACGAACTATTCTGTGACGGCAATACCGTAGGCGTGTTCCAGTTTGAAAGTGCCGGCATGCAGAAATACTTGCGTGAGTTGCAGCCACATGTCATTGACGACCTTATCGCAATGAATGCCCTTTACCGTCCAGGTCCCATGGACAACATCCCAGAGTTCATCGACCGAAAACAGGGACGCAAGCCTATCACCTACGACATTCCGGTGATGGAGAAGTATCTCAAGGATACCTATGGCATCACTGTCTATCAAGAGCAGGTCATGTTGCTTTCCCGTCTACTTGCCGGCTTTACCCGAGGTCAGAGCGATACGCTCCGAAAGGCTATGGGCAAGAAGCAGATAGAGAAGATGAATGAGTTGGAGGTGCTTTTCTATGAGGGCGGTGAGAAAAACGGCCATCCCAAGGAAACCCTCTCTAAGATATGGGAGGAATGGAAGAAGTTCGCGTCCTACGCTTTCAATAAATCGCATGCCGCCTGTTACTCATGGGTGGCATATCAGACCGCCTACCTCAAGGCACACTATCCGGCAGAGTACATGGCTGCCGTGATGACAAGTGCGCAGACTGATATCAAGCGCGTCACCGAACTTATGGATGACTGCAAGAAACAAGGCGTCGAGGTGGCGGCACCCAGCGTCAATTATTCCGACATGGACTTCAGTGTCGACCGTGACGGTAAGATACGCTTTGGACTCCAGGCCATCAGCGGTATGGGAGAGGCGGCATCAAGTGTCATCATCGCCGAACGCGAGAAGAACGGTCCCTACCAGGATATCTTCGATTTCCTCAAACGTGTCGATATGCATTCGGTGAACAAGAAGAACCTCGAAGTCCTTGTTAAGGCAGGGGCTTTTGATGGTATCGGTACCATGCACCGTGCACAGTATTTCTATAAAGAGAACCAACTTGACACTACTCCCACCTACCTTGACCAACTGGTCAGGTGGGCTATCCGCCGACAGGACGGTGCCGCTTCGAACCAGATGTCCATCTTCAGCATGAGTGAAGAACTTGCCGAGGAGGACCACCCGCCTATTCCCGATTGCCCGGAGTGGAGCACCATTGAGCGCTGCCGCTACGAGAAAGAGGTCATCTCCACCTATCTCTCCGGTCACCCCCTTGATGACTTTAGGGACGAGATGGAACTCTTCACCAATATCGGAGTGTCGCAGCTTGCTTCGCTCGACAGCCTGGCGGGACGTGAGGTGCATTTCGGTGGTCTGGTGTCGGGTTGCAAGGGCGGTGTCTCCTCCAAAGGAAGCCCTTACGGCTCCATGGTTATCGACGACTATTCGGGCAGTTACGAACTCCGTCTTTACGACAGTGAATATACCGATTTCAAAAACTTTTTCACTGACGACACCTTCATTTACTGCCGTGCGTTGGTGCGCAGCAGTACCTACAAGGACAAGAAGACAGGTGCCGACCGCACCTTCATCCGGCTGAAGATTCTCTCGATGTCGCTTCTGGGCAAGGTGATGGATAAATTCACCGCAAAGCTCGCTTTCACTATGAATCTGAAGGATGTCAACGAGGAATTTTGCAAGCAACTCGTCAAGATGGCTCGCAAGAACCGTGGTGACGTGCCATTGCAGGCCATTGTTGTCGATTCTGAAGATAATCTTACCCTTACTCTCAACACGCAAGACCTTCGTGTTTCGGCGCACGATGCCATCCCTGAATTGCGCCAGATGCCGGAGGTGAAGCAGGTGAAACCTATTTTGAAGAGTTAATATAATAATGTATAATATAGAGTTGCAAACACGGGTCGAGGTGCCGACAATGCCTTTTAGTCTGGATTATGCTTCCGGCATCATCAGTTTGGGCTCCTGCTTCTCGGATGAGATAGGAAACCGGCTAAAGGATAGTGGCTTCCATGTAGAATTGAACCCCTTTGGCACACTCTATAATCCGGCATCCATAGCTTCTGCGTTGCGGCGTATGATTTATCAGCGTGAGATAGGTATGGATGACTTGGTTGAGCATGAGAGGTTGTGGCATTCATGGCATCACCACGGTTCATTCTCGCGAGCCACGGCGGAAGAGTGCCTCGAGGCTTGCAACAGCCGCCTCCATCAGGCGTATGAGGCATTGAAGCATGCCAACCTGCTGATGATAACCTTCGGCTCGGCATGGGTTTATGAGTATGAAGGTGCAGTGGTGGCGAACTGCCATAAGTTGCCACAGCGGAACTTCGTCCGCCGTTGCCTGTCGGTGGATGATATCGTCACCCTTTGGCAGCCGCTGCTGGAGGAACTCCATGCCTGCTATCCTACTTTACATACGGTCTTTTCGGTCTCACCTATTCGTCATATTGGCGACGGGCTCCATGGCAACCAGCTCAGCAAGGCAACGCTGCTGCTGGCGATAGAGGAGCTGGTGGACAAAGACCTGCCGCCGATGCCGAGAAAGAAAAAGGGGAGCAGGACACCTGAACCCGACAAGGCACAGACCCTCTACTTCCCTGCCTATGAGATAGTCCTTGACGAGTTGCGCGACTACCGCTTCTATGACCCGGATATGATACATCCATCAACGTTGGCTGTCGAAGTGGTCTGGGACCGTTTCCAGCATGTCACCATGTCCCCGGCTGTTCGCGACCAGGCACACTACAATAGAAAACAAATGAAATATCAACAACATATACCATTGCACAAATGAAAAAGAATATAGCACTTGTTATGGGTGGTTTCAGTGGCGAGCATGATATCTCGATTGCCAGTGGAAACCAGGTGTATGGTCAGTTGGACCACACCAAATATAATGTATACAAAATCGTCATTGAGCGTGAGGGTTGGTTCTGGATGGACGGAGACGAGCGACGCCCGATGGACCGCAACGACTTCACCCTTGAAGACAATGGGCAGGTTGTCCGTTTCGACCTTGCCTTCATTATTGTGCATGGCAATCCGGGCGAGAACGGCATCCTCCAGGCCTATTTCGATATTCTGGGCATCAAATACACCACTTGTGGATATTACACGTCGGCACTCACTTTCCATAAAGGACATTGTAATCCCGTGGTGAAGAACTATGGTGTCGTCAATATCGCCGAGTCGGAGTTGCTCTACACCATGGCTGACCTTCCCAAAACCGACCGCCTCCAGCTGCCGGTATTTGTCAAGCCTGCCGCTGGCGGCAGCAGTGTTGCCACCACCAAGGTCAAGAAGCGCGAAGACCTTGCCGAAGCCGTGAAACTGGCTTTTACCGAGGATCATGAAGTGCTTGTTGAGGAATGCATTGTGGGACGTGAACTTGACTGCGGTGTTTTCCGCAAGGCCGACGGTGAAAAACTGGTTTTCCCCATCACCGAAATCATTCCCAAGGGTGGGCATGAGTTCTTTGACTATGAGGCGAAATATCAGGGATTCAGCAACGAGGTGACCCCCGCCGAAATTGATGAGCGCATCTCGAAACATGTCCAGGAGGTCTCTTCCCAGCTCTATGACCTGCTTGGATGCAAGGGTATTGTGCGTTTCGACTACATCCATGAAACTGCCACCGACAAACTCTACTACCTTGAGGTGAACACCATCCCCGGCCAGAGCGCCGAGAGTATTGTCCCGAAGCAGGCAAAAGCCATGGGTATTAGTCCTGCCGAGCTTTATGAGATGAGTATCCAGGCTGCGCTGAGAAGTTAAGAGTTATGAGTTGGCTTGACGACATACTATGCGAGGCCCCCAAAGAGGTGCGCGACGGTATTCCGTCGTTCCTTGGTGAGCAGCCTACCCCGTCGGAGGGTTTCGACTATGCAAGGCATTATACCGAGGATGCCGAGCAATTTGATTATTTTGGAGAAAAGAGCGACCGCCTCACGGTTACCCACCTGCGTCTGTTGCGCTCGTCGGCCATGAGGATGGTGCCGAAAGATACCGCTTTGCTGCTGGATGTGGGCTGCGGGAGTGCTTTTGTCGCCGGTCATTTCTGTCCTCGTGGTGTCAAGGTGGTCTCGATGGACATTGCCCAAGCCAATGCCCGCAAGGCACTCGACAAGTATCTGTATGACAACCATGCCGCCGTGGTGGCAGATGCCTACCACCTGCCCTTTGCCGACCATGTTTTCGATTGCATCATCGCATCCGAAATCATCGAGCATACAGTTGACCCCAAGGGCTTTGTTGACTCGCTGCTCGCGAAACTCAAGCCCGGCGGCATCCTTATTGTCTCCACTCCCTACAAGGAGAGGATAGCCTATTCGCTCTGCATACATTGCAATTGCAAAACGCCCCACAATGCACATCTGCACTCTTTCGACAAGGAGAAGATGCAGCGCATGGTGTCGGCGCTTCCCGCCGACATCGTCAAGATGCGTCTTGTGGGCAACAAACTGCTGCTGCGCACCCATTTGGTAGTGCTGGTAGCCAAGCTCGGCTTCTGGGTTTGGAGGTTTGTCGACGGGCTGCTCAACAGGATATTGCCCAAGGCGGAACATTTCATTATTGTGATGAAGAAGAGATAGATGGGAAACGAAAAAGGAACTCATACGGAGTTCCTTTTTTTGTTTGAGGTCGCTTCCGGATTTGAACCGGAGTAGCAGGTTTTGCAGACCTGTGCCTAGCCCCTCGGCCAAACGACCTTATTGTCATTTTTCGAGTTGCAAAAGTACAAACAATTTCCGAACTGGCAAAATAATTTTGCAATATTTTCTTTAATTCGGTGATTTTTAGAATTATTTTTGTATTTTTGCAGCGTGAAACCGATTATAAAACACTGTCTTTTTGCAGCCGTTTTGCTGCTTTTCGGGTGTCATGGACACCCCTCTGTCGACCCGCTGAAACGTTCGCATGTCGACGGATTGAACAAGGAAGCATTCCTTAATCGCTACAAGGATCCGGATACTTGCATCTTCCTGTCGGAACGGGCGTTGGACTATGTCCGTGATTCGTTGCCGGAATATGTCGACGGCGCGATGCGTGCGATGAACAACATGGCGTTCGCCTATTTCCTGGTGTCGGACCATGAGAATGCCAATCAGATGTTGGACCGTGTGGAGCAGATGGCGCAGGGGGAAATGCAGAATGCGAAAGGTGGAACTGTGGAGAATGGAGAGATTGAGATGGTTATCAGTCGCCTGCTGCGTGCACGTCTGCTGCAGCGCAACTGCCAGATTGCCGACTCTTACCGTCTGCTGTACGACATCGGACGGTCGGGTATACTGGAGGAGAATCGCGACAACCTGCTGTACAGCTATGCCCAGACGGAGTATTACATCACGCTGCTGACACTTAATTTCCACTACCGTAACGGCAAGGAAGCCGATGTGATGACGCTTGTTGACGAGATTGAGCGACAGCGCGGTGCGCTGAAGGTGGACTATGCGCAGGACATGGCGTTGAACTATGCCCTTGCCTACGGCCTGCAGTCGGCCGGAGAGAGCCGTCGGGCGCTGGACTATTGCGACCGCACCTACGATATCATGGACCGGAGCGCTTCGGCGTTCAGCCTCTATAACTATGCCAATACGCTGCAGATGACCGCTGCTGCGCTGAAGAGCCTCCCCGGAGAGGTGCCTCCTGACAGTATTTTGGCTCTGTACGACCGTGCGCGGCGCTGCTTTTTCGAGTATGGCGACCCCTACCAGATGCTCGGCGGTGTCATCTCGACGGCGCGCTACGCCCTGCTTATTGACGACACGGCTTTTGCCTACAATGTCCTCGACGAGTGGCGCTCCATGCGTGGCACGTGGAAGCCTTTTGCGGCACCCAAGATGGAGATGGGCTACTTCGACGTCCTTATCCGCAGCGGTCTTGCCAACAGTCCCGACGAGAATCGCCGCTGGTATGAGCACCGCAGCGAGTTGCAGGACTACATCTCGCAGAATGAGAAAGAGGATTTTGCTTTGCAGAACACCCTAGAGACCAGTCTCCGGCGCAGCCGCCTGTTTTCGCGCTTCTCGCTGGTGCTGGGCGGCTTGTTGCTGGTGCTGCTGACGCTGACGGTCCTTCTGTGGCGTGCCACGTGGCGTCTGCGTCGCGAGAAACGGCAGCTGCAGGAAGCCAAGCGCCGCGATGTGGAGCGGATAGCCAATGTGGAGACCTGCCTCAGCGTGATGCGCCACGATGTGAGCCCGTTCATAGGTTATCTGCGCAACCCCAACCTTGGGGAGGAGCTGCGGTCGGAGGTGCTGGAGCAACTGCTCCGTACTTTCGACAACATCAAGAGCTGGACGTCGCTGTCGATTCCCAGCGGTCTGGTGTTTACGCCGTCGGTGTGCAGTGTGCAGGAGGTGCTTGAGGAGGTGAGCCGCCAGACGGTGAGTCCCGCCGAGGGTGTCGGGCTGCGGTTCGTGCCGACGGAGGCACAGCTGTGGGGCGACCGGCTGCTGGTGACGATACTGTTGCGCAATTTGGTGAACAATGCCCTGCAGCACACGCGCAAGGGTAGGGTGGAGGTGTCGGCCGAAGGTGCCGACGGATGGGTGCACCTGAAGGTGTCGGACACCGGGGATGGCATGACTGCCGAGCAGCAGGAGAACCTCTTCAGCGCCGCACGTCCGCAGGGCGACCACGGGTTTGGACTGATTCTCTGCCGCTACATCGTCAAGAAGCACGACGACAACACGCGCCGCGGGTGCAAGATATGGGTGGAGAGCGCTGTCGGACAAGGCACCACGATGCATGTGCTGCTGGCAGGGAGTGAAATAATAAAGGATTAGATGACGAGAATGATATGAATAGGATACGTGTAATGATGGTTGACGACGAGCCTCTGATTCGCAAGGCCGTCAAGTTTGAGATGAACGAGCGGGGCGCCGAGATAGAGCGCCATGTCTCCGACGACGGGGCCACCGAGATGCGCCGTGTGGAAATGGTGGACACTTTCGCCTCGGGTCCCAGCCTGCTGGCGTCGTTGGAGACGCTGGAGGCACCGGACTACCTGCTGGTGGACATGGAGTTCCAGGGTGAGCCGACGGGAGGGCTGATGATTACGCGCCGCGTCCATGAGCGCTACCCTTCGGTGAAGATCATTATTTTTTCCGGCCGTTTCGACAATCCTCTTCCTTCCGAGGAGCGCCGTCCGCAGCGTATCAACGAGATAGGTCGCGTGGTGATGGAGGCTTTGCGGCTGGGGGCCAGTGCTTTTGTGAGCAAGAACGCCGCCGGGGGATTCTCTATCGAGAATATTATCCGGGCCATTGCCTGCCTGGAGCGCGGCGAACATTTCTTCTTCAACTATCCGGTGATGCTGACGATGAAGGAGGCTGCGGAACGCTATTTCAGCCTGACGGGCGCCAACAGCCTGGGCGTGGAACTCAGCGAGACGGAGCGCAGCCTGCTGCTGCTTGAGGCGGCGGGATGCACGGCGTCGGAGATTTCGAACCGTCTGGGCGAGGGCGAGAAGGCTATACAGGAGCGGCAGAAAGACCTCTCGCGGCGGCTCGACATTGTGAACAAGTCGGCGTCGCGGGTGGCGAAAGCAATTTCGCTGGGACTGATAAGCCCGGCGGATGTCGATTTCCTGCCCCGAGGGTAGAAATTTGTCCTATGTAGGAGAAAAACCGCCTCCTATGGTTGTACTACCATTCTACTATACTTCTCCTTGGGTTCTCCTATGATGCGTATATGATGCGTATATGATGCGTCTATGTCGGGATGCGGGAGGGAAAAAAATTTTGTTTTTTCAAGCGGAAGGTGTATATTTGCAGTATGCAATACATGTGAGGGTATTGTGTAAGTTGCTGTATTGCAGATGATTGAGTTGTTTAATAAATTCAAAAATTTGTAATAATGAAGAAAGTGCTGTTTCTTTTGGCGTTTGTGCTGCTGCTGGGCAGTATGGCCGAGGCCCGTCCGGTGGATGCCGCGACGGCGCGGCGAGTGGCCGACACTTATATGCGGGCGATGGGTATGCAGAAACCTGCACAGCTGGCGGATGTAACGGCAGAGACTCCTTTCACGGAGTTTTATGTCTTTGCTGCTCCCGAGGGCGGTTTTGTCCTGGTGAGCGGTGACGACTGTGCTGTTCCGGTGCTGGGCTGGTCGCTGACGAGCCGTTTCGACGCCAAGGGAATGCCCGAGCATGTGCGCGTCTGGCTCGAAGGCTATGAGCAGGAAATACGTTTCCAGAAACGGAAAGAGGCGCAGGCCGGGAACCAGCTGATGGAGAGGAGTTTCGAGGTGGCAGAGCAGTGGCGCCGGCTGATGAGTGGCGAGATGCCGCTGACGACGATTAGCACGTCGGTGAGTCCTCTGCTGAGCACTACTTGGGACCAGTATCCCATTTACAACAATCTCTGCCCCTATAGCGAGGAGGAAGAGTATACGGGTAACCATCGCGTGGTGACCGGCTGTGTCGCCACAGCCACGGCGCAGGTGATGAAGTACTGGAACTATCCGACCACGGGCTACGGCAGCCACAGCTATTATCATGAGAACGTTAATGTGGAATTTGGCATGCAGTCGGCTGACTTTGGCGCCACCACATACCAGTGGGACTCGATGCCCACCGCGCTGACTTCCGCCAGCAGCGAAGGCGAGATTAACGCTGTCGCCACGCTGATGTATCATCTGGGCGTGGCCGACGAGATGGACTACGACCTTGCTGTCAATGGCGGCAGTGGAGCTACTAACTACAACATTTTCGGTGACGTCAGCAGACATGCCTCCTCGCAGACCTCGCTGATGAAGTATTTCAAGTACAGACCCGACATGGTGGCATACGGGCGTGACGACTACGACGACGAGGAGTATACGGCATATCTCCGTGCAGAGCTTGACCAGAGCCGCCCCATTCTCTATTCGGGTTCGGGCTCCGGCGGCCACAGCTTTGTGCTCGACGGCTATAACACGCAGAACCAGTTCAATATCAACTGGGGCTGGAGCGGCTCCTACGACGGCTACTTCACCATGGGGGCACTGACTCCCGGCGGTGGCGGCGCAGGCAGCAGCAGCGACCACCAATACAGCTATTTCAATGTTGCGCTTGTGGGTATCCGTCCCAATGCCGACTGGACCACCGCCGATAGCGCCACCACGGTGAATGTGTCGTGGACCGGGGATGGCGACCACTGGGTGGACGGTACGGGCACTTATAATTTCGGCGACACCGTGAATGTGGAGGCTTTGGCCGACTATGGCTACCGTTTCGCCGGATGGTCGGACGGCAGCCGCACGAACCCTCGCCAGATGATTGCCACGGGCGGCACCTACTCTTTCACTGCAAACTTCGTGCCAATGCAGGGCGACACTGTGGGCTATTGCGGCAAGAATTGCCGCTATGCATCACGGTATAATGTCAGTAGCGATCAAAACCGTTGGGGCATCCGTCTCTTCCCCTCCGACCTTCCCGCAGACCGAGACTTGACGGCAGCCCAGCTCTATGTGTTTGAGCCCGGCACCTATACGCTTACTGTCTATACGGGTACCGACTCGCCCACCACCCTTGCCTCCTCGTCGGCGAGCACCTATATCGGCGAAGAGGATGTGCGGCAGTGGCACACGTTTGAGTTGATCACTCCCGTGGAGCTCGACACCACGCAGACCGTATGGATTACCTTCACCTGCCCCGATGCCGACTATCCCGCCACAGCAACGACATGGAGCGGCAGATACGATGGATTCGGATTTGGAGACGATATGACGTTCTATGGCAACCGCGTCTCGTTCATGATTCGCGGCATCCTTGCCGAGCATAACGAAATGCCTGTCGACGGCAACTGCATCGTCAGGATGTTCCCCTACGAGCAGGATTTTGACGACGTGCCCACCTGCTGGGTGGTCAACGATCTCAACGACGACGATACTCACTGGAGCTGGAACACGAGCAGTGGCATCGGTTATGACGGAAGCGGGTGCATTTTCATGAACACGCAAAATGGCGCCAACGACCTGATCCGCACTCCTGTCATCGTCACTCCCGGCAACTACACCGTTTCGTGGAAAGCCAAGTCTTTCTGGGGCGAGGACTATCCCGAGTCCTATCTGGTGGTGAAAGTGGATGCGGGAGGCAATGTCGACAGCCTGTTTTTCGAGGCAATCGGCTCGGATGATTTCGTCGACCGTGTTGCCAGCTTCTCTGTGTCGGAGGGTGATACGGTGCGCATCGGATTCTGGGCGTTTACAGAATCCGGCAGCTACCTGCTTATCGACAATGTGGTCATCGCCCAGAGCGGCGAAACACCCCCTGCGACCTACACTCTGACTGTTGAGAGCGCCGACCCGACGATGGGCACCGTCAGCGGCAGCGGCACCTTCCTCCCCGGCGCCACGGCGATGCTTACCGCCACCCCCTATGGCGGCTTCCGTTTCCTGCATTGGCAGGACGGCAACAACGACAACCCCCGCATGGTCACGGTTGACGGCGATACGACCTACACCGCCTACTTCGAGTTGATTCCCGTGGGCGATACCGTCTACTATGGCGGCCCCGAAGAGTACTTGAACAGTATGTCCGTCGACCACGGCAGCAGAAGTTTCTACTGGGGCATGATGATTCCTGCCAGTGCACTCACAGGACGCAATTACGTCAACAGCGTCATGTTCTACAACCACTCGAACATCACTTATACCTTATATATATACCAAGGTGGCAGCGAGGCTCCCGAGACGCTCGTCCATTTCCAACCCTACACTCCGGCAAACGACGATTTCGGCTGGAAGAGTGTCCAGATGGACGCTGTGGTGCCCATCGACCAGACGCAGAACCTATGGGTGATGTTCTACAGCCAGTATGCCCCTTATGGCGACTACGGCAACAACCCCAACGGCACGTGGATAAATTATGATGGTACTTGGCAGACCATGACCTCCATGGGATATGATGATTTGTCGTGGTTGATGAAGTGCGTCACCTCCGCCACGCAGCCCGAGGTGGGACCCCCTTCGGCGGCGATTGTCGGCGAGAGCATTGTCGCTGTCGGCACCCCCGTCACCTATGCCGCCATTGCTACCGCCAGTGCCACTGTCACATGGAGTATCCCCGGTGCCACTCCCGCCACAGCTACGGGCAATGCCCTTACCGTCACCTTCCCCACAGAAGGTATCTACACCCTCACCGCCACCGCCACCAATGAAAATGGCAGCGCCAGTGCCAGCACAAGTGTACTGGCGGTCAACTGCGGCGTTGCCGTCAGCTCCTACCCCTATACGAATACCGTCAACCAGTCGTCAGACGACGCCAGGAACATGTTCTGCTGGAGCACTGTCGACAATGACGGGGACGGCCTCGGATGGGAACTGTATCAGGAATCGGGATGGGCGGTCTCCGACTCCTGGAAGAGCAACATGGGAGCCCTTAACCCTGACAACTGGCTGATAACACAGGAATTCCAGCTGCAGACGAACCATAGCTACACCCTCACCTGGAACGAGAGTGCCGGCAGTCCAGGCTACTATGCCGAGCACTACGGCGTCTATATCTCCACCAACGGCAGCAGTCCGCAGGACTTCACCCTTTTGCAAGACTATACCCTCACTTCGGCAGCCAGCACCGGGCGCACCCTCGACCTCAGTGCCTACGCTGGAAATACCGTGCGTCTCGCTTTCCGCCACTGGCAGAGTCCTGATGTGATGAACCTGAGACTGGGCAACTTCCAGATTACCGAGACCGAGAATCCTGTCCAGCAGTACACCCTCACTGTGACGAGTGCCAATCCCGACATGGGCACCGTGACTGGCAGCGGTACCTACGACGAAGGCACCGAGGTGCAGCTGCGTGCCAGCAGCAACCCCGGCTACCATTTCGTCAGCTGGAACGACCAGGTGACCGACTCGGTGCGCACCGTCACTGTGACTGGCGACGCCACCTACACCGCCTCGTTCGCCCCGAACGTGGGCATCGACGATATCGACCTCTCCACTATCGAACTCTACCCCAATCCTGCCAGCAGCACCGTTACCCTCACGGGTCTCCCGGCTACTGCCAAAGTGACGCTGGTGGACATGAACGGTAGGAAAAACCGGGAGTGGACCGTAAAGGAAGGAAAAGAAACCTTTGATGTCAGCACTCTGGCACCGGGCGCCTATTTCCTCCGCATCGTCACCGACCGCACTTCCGCGGTACGTAAACTGATAGTTAAACACTAACGCAACAAAAAAAACATCCATCCATGCGTTATGAACTTGATTTCCTTGTTGTAGGCTCCGGCATTGCCGGCCTCTCCTTCGCCCTCAAAGTGGCGCCCTACGGCAAGGTGTGTATCCTCACCAAGGGCGACGCTGCCGAAGGCTCCACTCGCTACGCCCAGGGAGGTATCGCCGCTGTGATGTACGACAGCGACTCTTTCGACAAGCACATCCACGACACCCTCGTGGCGGGCGACGGCATCTGCGACCGTGAGGTGGTGGAAATGACCATCCGCGAAGCCCCCGACCGCATCCGCGAGCTGGTGCAGTATGGCGTCAATTTTGACCGCGAAGGCGGCAAGTTCGACCTCCACCGCGAGGGCGGCCACAGCGAGTTCCGCATCCTCCACCACAAGGACAACACCGGCGAGGAAATAGAACGCGGGCTCCTCGAAGCGGCACGTGCACATCCCAATATTGAGATAAAGGAACGCCAGTTCGCCATCGACATCATCACCCAGCACCACCTCGGGCAGCGTGTCACCAAGCACACCCCCGACATCGAGTGTTACGGTGTCTATGCCCTCGACTGCGACACCAACCGCATCGACACCTATCTTTCCAAGGTAACGCTCCTTGCCACTGGCGGCATGGGCAATGTCTACTCCACCACCACCACCCCAGTCATCTCCACTGGCGACGGTGTGGCAATGGTGCACCGCGCACGTGGCGTACTCAGCGACCTGGAATTCATGCAGTTCCATCCAACTAGTCTGTATAATCCCGCCGAAAAGCCCGCTTTCCTCATTACCGAGGCAATGCGTGGTGCTGGCGCCATACTTAAGGACCGTGATGGTAAGGAATTCATGCAGAAATACGACTCGCGCCTAAGCCTTGCGCCGCGCGATATCGTGGCCCGAGCCATCGACAACGAGATGAAACTCAGCGGCAAGGACTATCTCTACCTCGACGCCCGCGGCATCGGGCGCAAGCACCTCATTGAGGGCTTCCCCACCATCTACGCCAAGTGTCTCTCCATCGGCATCGACATCACGCGCGACATGATACCCATTCGCCCGGCAGCCCACTACCAGTGCGGCGGCATCAAGGTCGACCGCAATGGCGAGAGTTCCATCCGCCACCTCTATGCTGCTGGTGAGTGCAGCTGCACTGGTCTCCATGGCGGCAACCGTCTGGCATCCAATTCCCTCCTCGAAGCTGTGGTCTATGCCCACAACGCAGCGCAGAGTGCCATTGCGCTAGTGGAAAGCGGAAAGTGGAAAGTGAAAAGCGAGGTACCTGACTGGAACGCCGAGGGTATGGTCCTCAACGAGGAGATGGTCCTCATCACACAGACCAAGAAAGAGCTTCAGGAAATCATGTCGAACTATGTCGGCATCGTGCGCAGCGACCTGCGTCTGCAGCGTGCCTTCGACCGCCTCAACCTCATCTTCCGCGAGACCGAAGACCTCTACAACCGCAGCGTCCTCACCGAGCCTCTCTCCGAGCTCCGCAACCTCATCGCCTGCGCTTACCTCATCATCAAAATGGCCCGTGCACGACGTCAGAATGTGGGGCTCCACTACAGTCTCGACCTGCTGTGAAAAAGGAGAAAAAGTTTAGTTTTTTAACATTTGTTTGAAAAAAAACACTTATCTTTGCACCCGAAAATAAAGTGAACTTATTGTTTAATAATTAATATACAGTAACATGACATCATTAATGATTCTTTTGCAGGCAGCCGCGAGCATGGCTTGGGGCTACCTCGGAGCAGCCGTTGGAGCCGGTCTCGCCACCATTGGTGCCGGTATCGGTATCGGTAAAATCGGTCAGGGCGCCATGGAAGGCATGGCCCGCCAGCCGGAAGCCGGCAGCAGCATTCGCTCCACGATGATCATTGCAGCAGCCCTCGTCGAAGGTGTCGCATTCTTCGCCGTCGTCATCTGCCTGCTCATCGCCATCAAGTAAGGCACAGCCTGCTTAAAACCCATGGGCCGGCGATTGGCCGGCCCTTTTAAAACGACCTATCATGAACAATCCCCTGATAAATCCCGGTCTCGGCACCTTCGTCTGGATGCTCGTTGCTTTTGGCATCCTCGCCTTCATCCTCATGAAATGGGGTTGGCCGGCACTCCTCCAGGCACTTCACAGCCGCGAGGAAGCCATCACCAAGTCCCTCAACGAGGCCGCCTTGGCCCGTGAGGAAATGAAAGGACTTGTAGCCCACAACGAGGAACTCCTCCGCCAGGCCAAGATGGAACGCGACGAAATGCTGCGCAACGCACGCCTCACCAGCGAGAAAATCGTTGAGGACGCCCGCAACGCCGCCACCCTCGAGGCCAACCGAATCGTCGACAATGCACGCGAGAGCATCAACTACGAGAAACTCAAGGCTATGCATGAGCTCAAGAACCAAATTGCCAACCTCAGCATCGAGATTGCCGAGAAACTCATCCGCGCCGAACTCTCCGACAAGCCCAAGGCTGACGCCCTCATCCAGAAAGAACTCGAAATGATGGAGCTCAAGTAATATGAACGACTATCGTATCAACAACCACTACGCCAAGGCGTTGCTTCTCCTCTCCATCGACATGGATGTGGTCGACCGCGTCGCCGACGATATGCGTCTCGTCAGTGCCGTCTGCGCCGAGAATCGCGAGCTCGTTGTTGTCTTCGCCAACCCCGTCGTGCCTCTCGACAGGAAGCTCGCCATCGTCAATGACCTCTTCGCCTCCCGCGTCACCGACGCCACCCTGGCGTTCCTTCTCTTCGTCACCCGCAAGAAACGCTCCATCAACCTCCGCGGCATTGCCGACGCCTATATCACCATGTTCCGCGACTACCGCGGCATAGTCTTCAGCGACCTCGTCACCCATCAGCCCATCGACGACGTCGCCCGCCGCATGGTCACCGAGATGGTGGCGGAATATACAGGCAAGACCGTCGAACTCCACGACCGCACCGATTCCAAGATGCTCGGTTGCTTCAAGCTCGAGTTCGACAACAAGATGTACGACGCCCGCATCCGCACCAAGATACGTCGCCTGCGCAACCAGTTCGCTCGCAACGATTACGAAAGCAAATTGTAACAAGTATGTCAGATATCAAACCCGCCGAAGTATCGGCAATATTGAAGAAACAGCTCTCCGACCTCAGCCTCGACACCCAGCTCGAGGAAGTGGGCACCGTCCTCACCGTTGGCGACGGCATCGCCCGCGTCTACGGCCTCAACAACGCCCAGAGCGGTGAGCTCGTCGAGTTCGACAACGGCGACCACGGCATCGTCCAGAACCTTGAGGAGGACAACGTCGGTATCGTTATGCTCGGCGAAGTCAGCACCATCAATGAGGGCGACGTCGTCAAGCGCACACGCCGCATCGCTTCCCTCCCTGTCGGCGAGGGTCTCATCGGTCGTGTCATCAACACCATCGGCCAGCCCATCGACGGCAAGGGTCCCATCGTGGGCGACCTCTTCGACATGCCCCTCGAGCGCAAGGCTCCCGGTGTCATCTACCGTCAACCTGTCGAACAGCCACTCCAGACTGGCATCAAGGCCATCGATTCCATGATACCCATCGGTCGCGGCCAGCGTGAGCTGATTATCGGCGACCGCCAGACCGGCAAGACGGCCATCGCCATCGACACCATCATCAATCAGAAATACAACTTCGACGCCGGCGACCCCGTCTACTGCATCTATGTCGCTTGTGGTCAGAAAGGCTCCACTGTGGCAAACCTCGTCAAGAACCTCGAGGAAAAAGGCGCTATGGACTACACCATCGTCGTCGCCGCCACAGCCTCCGACCCCGCTGCCATGCAGTACTTCGCACCCTTCGCAGGTGCCGCTATCGGAGAATACTTCCGCGACACGGGACGCAACGCCCTCGTCATCTACGACGACCTCTCCAAGCAGGCCGTCGCCTACCGCGAAGTGTCGCTCCTCCTCCGTCGCCCGCCGGGACGTGAGGCCTATCCTGGCGACGTCTTCTACCTCCACAGCCGTCTCCTCGAGCGTGCCGCACGTATCATCCAGAACGACGCTATCGCTGCACAGATGAACGACCTCCCCGCCTCCCTCAAGGACAAGGTGCGTGGCGGTGGCTCACTCACGGCCCTCCCCATCATCGAGACGCAGGCTGGCGACGTCTCCGCCTACATCCCCACCAACGTCATCTCCATCACCGACGGTCAGATCTTCCTCGAGACCAACCTCTTCAACTCTGGCGTCCGCCCCGCCATCAACGTCGGCATCTCCGTGTCGCGTGTCGGCGGCAAGGCACAGATCAAGTCCATGAAGAAAATCGCCGGTACCCTCAAGATAGACCAGGCTCAGTACCGCGAGCTCGAGGCCTTCTCCAAGTTCGGCTCCGACCTCGACGCCGCCACCAAGGCAGTGCTCGACAAGGGCGTCCGCAACGTCGAAGTCCTCAAGCAGCCGCAGTACAGCCCCATGCCCGTCGAGGAACAGGTCGCCATCATCTTCTGCGGCACCAATGGTCTCCTTCAGCAGGTGGCCGTCGACAAGGTACGCGTCTTCGAGAAAGAATTCCTCTTCATGATGCACAACGAGCACTCCGACATCCTTGCCAACCTCCGCGCCGGCAAGCTCGTCGACAGCGACCTCGCCACCATGAAAGCCGCCGCCTTGGAATTGGCAGAGCGGTATAAATAAGTTTAAGTTGTTAGTTTAAGTTGTTAGTTGTCGCATATTCGCCGCAAGAACTTAAACTAAAAGCTGAAAACTAAAACTATTACTATGGCAAATCTAAAAGAAGTACGCACGCGCATCTCCTCCGTGAGCTCCACGCAGCAGATTACCTCCGCCATGAAGATGGTCTCTGCTGCCAAGTTCCGCCGTGCCCAGAACGCCATCGTCGGCATGCGCCCCTACGCCTCGCAGCTCAACGAGATTATCGCCGATATCGACACCGGCGACGGCATCCAGTCGCCCTACCATACCGTCCGCCCCCTCGGCACTGTCCTCCTCCTCGTTGTCACTTCCAACAAGGGTCTCTGTGGAGCCTTCAACAGCAACGTCCTCAAGCAGGCGCAACTGCGTATCGACCACTACCGTTCGCTCTCCGGCGTCACCCTCCGCGTCATCGCCGTCGGCAAGAAAGCTTCCGAGCAACTCGCCCGGCAGAAAGGTCTCGACCTCATCTCGCGCGATGACCTCCTCGACAACCCCTCTTTCGACACCATTGCCGCACTCGCCGACAGCCTCATGGACGACTTCCTCGCCAAGCGCATCGACCATGTCGAGATAGTCTACAACCAGTTCAAGAACTCCCTCTCCCAGATTCTCACCACCGAGCAGTTCCTCCCGGTAGCCGCAAAGGAGCGTAAGGGCTCCAAGGACCATAAAAATACCACCAACGATTACATCTTCGAGCCCTCCAAGGAGGAAATCCTCCGCGAGATGGTGCCCCTCACCCTCCGTGCTACCCTCTACCGCATCGTCCTCGACTCCCTCGCTTCCGAACATGGCGCACGCATGAACGCCATGCAGAAAGCCACCGACAACGCCACCGAGCTCCTCAAGGACCTCCGGCTTAACTACAACAAGGCCCGTCAGGCCGCCATCACCAACGAAATCATCGAGATTGTTTCAGGCTCCGAAGCCCTCAAAGGCTAAAAAATCAACATGAAGAAAACCTCCCTCCTCCCCGTCATCGTGATGATCCTGCTCTTCGGCATGATCTCTTTCGTCACCAACCTCGCCTCCCCCATGGGCGACATCCTCAAGAGCCAGTTCACCATCCCCAACTGGCAGGGCACCCTTGGCGTCTTCGCCAACTTCATCGCCTACGCCCTCATGGGCATCCCTGCGGGCAATCTCCTTCAGCGTCGCGGCTACAAGACCACCGCCCTCATCGCCGTCTCCGTTGGATTCCTCGGCGTCGGCATCCAGCTCCTCTCAGGACTCATGGGCAGTTTCGGCGTCTACCTCCTCGGCGCTCTCATTGCAGGCTTTTCCATGTGCCTACTCAACACCGTCGTCAACCCCATGCTCAACCGCCTCGGCGGAGGTGGCAACTGTGGCAACCAGCTCATCCAGTTCGGCGGCACCTTCAACTCCCTCTGCGGCACTGCCGTCATCGTCATCACGGGCCTCCTCATCCCCTCCATCGTCGATGCCCGCATCTCCGACACCTTCCCCCTCATGTATACTGCTATGGCGGTCTTCGCACTCGCCTTCCTCGTCATCCTCCTCACCGACATCCCCGAAAACTCCTCCGCAAACGACTCCTCTGTCGAGAAACTGCCCCTCCGCGGACTCCTCGCCTACCGCCATTTCCTCCTCGGCGCCATCGCCATCTTCATCTATGTCGGCGTCGAAGTGGGCACCCCCAATATCCTCAACAAATGGCTTCAGAACCCTGACCTCGACATCCTTTCCGACACCCTCAACGACGACGACATTGCCGCTTCCGTCACCGGCTTCTATTGGCTCCTCATGCTCGTCGGTCGCCTCATCGGAGGCGTCATCGGTGCTAAGGTTTCCCCGCGTCGCATGCTCGCTGTTGCTGCCTCGGCAGCCGTCGTGCTCGTCCTCCTCGCCATCTTCGTCCCCGCCTCCGTCTCCGTCCTCTTCCTCGGATTCAATGGCGCCCATGGCTTCGGCTTCAACCACATACCCCTCTCTGCCGCACTCCTCGTCTGCGTGGGACTCTGCACCTCCGTCATGTGGGGCGGCATCTTCAACCTCGCCGTCGAGGGACTTGGCCGCTACACCGAGCGTGCTTCGGGACTCTTCATGGCACTGGTCTGTGGTGGCGGCATCCTGCCGCTGCTCATGAATGGCGTCGTCGACATCTTCGGTCCTGCGGGCTACATGCCCTCCTACTGGATTGTCGTCGCCGGCTTCGCCTACATCCTCTTCTACGCCCTCGTCGGCTCCCGCCGCCGCTCCGCCTGAGCTCTTATATTCCCCGCTCCGCGAAATCCATAAATCCAGAGATTAATCAGATTTATAGATTACAGCCCGCCAGGGCTGGGAGAATAATCCACAAGATTTACAGGATCTCTGCCGCGGCAGCGGCAAGGATTTTCTCCGTTTTTTTTTCATTTTTTTTGACGAAAACAAAAAAAAGCGTATATTTGCACTTATACCCGTCCATAAGCATTCCGCGCAAGCGGCTGTGGATGCGTTGGTTATAAAAAAACAACACGTTAAATAAACAAAGTATTAATCATCAAAAACACAACACCATGAAAAAGTTTTTACGAACTTTGGTGATCCTGACACTGATGTGTGTCCCATGGGTCACTCAGGCACAGGACACCGTGACAATCGGTGACGGAACGTCTCAGTATTACCACCCATTTCCAGGCTGGTATGGCTGGCAGTACGAGGTGTATCTTTACACTCCATCTGCCTCCGAGGCTTTGAATGAATCCAGCCTCATCTCCAGCATCGCGTTCAATGTGAGCTCTAACAACACTAGCTCTGGAGCCCAGATGACCATCTGGCTCAAGGATGTGGATGCCGACTACGCTTTGACCGCTTCCACCACTTTCAGTGATTTCACCACTGATGCCACCGAGGTCTATTCGAACACTAGTTTCACCTCAACCTCTGGTTGGAACTTCTTCGAGCTCTCTGAGCAATTCACCCATGAAGCTGGTAATGCCATTCTTGTCATTGTCCGCAGTGTTGGTTGCGCCACCAACGGCGGATGCTCCCGCCAGTGCTACTATACTACAGCTGCTGGCACTCACTGGAACAAACGTCAGGACTCCTCCGACCCCGGCACGACAGCGACTGGTACAATAGATGCTCAGCGTGTCAACATCCAGTTGGTCACCAGCGAGGCCTCTGGAGAAATCTCCTGCTACGCCGTGAAGAATCTTCGTATTGATGATGCTCTGACCACTAGCGAGAGTATGACTCTCAATTGGAAGGACAACTCCAACAGCAGTGCTACCTACAGTGTCTATATGATTACTCCTACCGACACCATCCCTGTAAGCGACGTGGTTATTGACGACACTAGTGCCGTCATTTCCGGCCTGACCCCCAATACTGCTTACATCTTTGGTGTGAAGGCGGACTGCGATAGCTATGGCGAATCCAACATCCGTACCGTGAGCGGACGCACAGCATGTGTGGCTACTATTGTTGATGCAGAAAATCCTTTCACCGAAGGCTTTGAGGGTAATGTTTTTCCGCCGCTTTGCTGGACAACGGAGCATACTCAGGGTTCTGCTGCCACATTGTGGCAGAGTGGCACTACGGTCCACACGGGTGCCGGTTCAGCCAAGCTTCCCGACCAACAAGTTGGTAACAAGACCAATCTCGTCACTCCTTTGCTTACCCTTTCCGAGAACGAAGACTATCTGGTTACCTTCTGGATGTATCGCGTATCTAGCACCAAACCCAACGAGGGCGTCAAGGTGTGGGTGAATACCACTCCTGATACTGTGAATGGTACTCCGTTGATACATATCCGTCGTGGTTTTGCTATGGGAGAAATTACTGAGGCTGCGGAAGGTTGGTATCAGTATTATGCCAATATTCCCAGCACGATGACTGGCGATGTTTATGTGATTTTCGAAGGTATTAGTGAATATGGCAATGCCAGCTTTATTGACGATATCACTGTGGAGAAACAGTGGACCTGCTTTCCCCTCACCAAAGTGCATGCTATCGACAGCCTGGCTACTTCCAGCAGTATCACCATTAGCTGGATTGACCAGGACAATGAGGATGCTACCTATACCATCATCAATATGGCTGATTCCACTGAGTGGATGAGTGTGGTTTTTGAGGATACTTCTGCCGTAATCAGTGACCTCAATGCCAACACGTTCTACACCTTTGGTGTGGTGCCCGTCTGTAGCGAGGGCCAGGGCAATATCCGCTATGTCAGCGGCCGCACCGCCTGTGCCGACGCTGTCACGCTGCCTTGGAGCGAGACCTTCGAAGGCTATGCCAGCGGCAATGGCAACCGTCCCCAGTGCTGGGAGGTTCTCTCGGAATATGTCTCCGGTAGCACTCGTTACCCCTATATCAGCGCTACAGCCCACAACAGCAGCCGCGGTTATTATCTCTATAGCTCTGGCACAGCCAACAGCAATGTGGTGGTTACGCCTATGATTGCTGCCCCCGCCAACCAGCTGCATGTCACTTTCTGGGCCTCTGCCAGTTCTTCCGGTACCCTGACCTTCGGTATCCTGCCCGACACCGCCGACCAGAGCACCTTTATTCCCCTGATGACCATGAATGGCAACAGCTCGACCTGGAAGGAATATGAGTTCTACACCGACACGGTGAGCTATACCGAAAATGCCCGCCTGGCCTTCATATGGGTCTCAAGGTCATCATCTGGTTATTCGTGCAACATTGACGACCTCCGTGTGGAGCTCGCCAGCGACTGCCGCCGCCCGATGAACCCTGTGGTGACCTCCACCACTTATGAGGGCGCCACCCTCACCTGGGAAGACATCAGCAGTGCCGACCATATCTATGTGGTGCGTTGCGCCAAGAACAACAATGTCAACGATTCCACCATTATCGACCAGGATTTCGAGAATAATATCGCTACCCTGACGGGTCTGGAGAGCAACAAGACCTACTATGCCTGGGTGGCCACCGTCTGCGACGGGGACACCACCGACTGGCGCGCCTGCGGCTCCTTCACCACCAAGGAGGACTGCTATCTTGTGAGTTCCTACAGCGTGAGCGATATCACCACCACCTCGGTTGTTCTCCAGTGGAACTACAACACCGAGGAAGGCCGCGAGGCCACCGGTGCCTACATCACCGTATCCGATGTTACCAACACTCCCGCCGACACCCTGGAGGGTTGGGACAGCACCTTCGTGGAGGGCAACTACCTCTTCCTGACCGGCCTCACCGAGGGCCACAGCTACCGTGTGGACTTCCAGACCGCTTGCGGCACCTATGTCTCCACCTCTGGCTACGGCAACTTCCAGACTGCCGTGTGTGGTGAAATCAAGGGTAATACTACCTCTACTTATGCCCCGTTCAACGGCAGCTACAACTATGGATATAGCCAGAACCTCTACACTGCCCGTGAGCTGCAAGTCCAGGGTCAAATCAACGGTATAGCCTTCCGCACCACTTCGGCTCCGACTAGCTATCCCACTCGTTCCATCAAGGTCTATATGGCCAACACCGCCAAGAGCAGTATCGACACCAACGATTATGTCGCCGTCGAGGACCTCACGCTTGTCTACGACAGCACAATAAATGTCTCTGCCGCCGGTTGGCAGAACCTGATGTTCGATACCCCCTTCACCTGGGACGGCACCAGCAACCTGGTGGTTGCCGTGTTGAACAACACTGGCAGTTGGAATGGTTTCAATTGGGGTGCTCATACTGCTGCCGCTGAAAATACCGTCTATTGGTATCGTGACGGCACTTGCACCATGTCTGCCGAGAACCCCGCAGCCCCGTGTAACTCTACGACCTTGTATCGTGGCAAGACAAATGTCATGCCCGACATCCGCTTCTTCGGCGACTGCACGGCTCCCGACTGCGCCGCTCCGTCGGCAGTGGTCTCTGCTGTTTCCGAGAATTCTGTGACACTCCAATGGGCTGCCGGTGCCTCCGAGAGCAGCTGGGTGGTGGAATACTACGCCTATGGCGACACCGTGCCTGAGGTGACCGATCCTATCACCGACCTGGAGTACACCGTGGAAGACCTGACCCCCGGCACGCTCTATCTGTTCCGCGTGGGTTCGCTCTGCGGCGACGACACCCTCTTCGGCACCTTGCGTCAGGGCCGTACCGCCTGCGGCGAGATTGAAATGCCCTTCGTCGAGAGTTTCGAGGGTTGGAACACTGGTGACTTCCCCAACTGCTGGTACAAGACCATGCCCTACAATAGCTATCCTAATATCAGCAGCACTCACCTCGACGGTACACGCAGCCTCTATATCACCGGCAGCGGTGCTGCTGCAATGGTTGCTTCGCCCCTTGTCCCCGTGGAGGCCGACAATATTAAGGTCACCTTCTGGGCCAACAGCGCTACCCCTGACAACAATGCGTTGAAAGCTGGTGTGATTACCGATCCCGCCGATCCTGTTACCTTTATCGAGTGCAATGCCGCTCCCACCGGAGAAGTGCGTGGCAACTGGAAGGAGTATGAATTCTATACCGACAATGTCGAGTACGACGACTTCGTGCATGTGGCCTTCAAGTGGCAGTTGAACGGTGTCAGCAACGGCTACATCGACTCTGTGGCCATCGCCACCGCTGGTTCTTGCCGCAAGCCCAACACCCCGACTGTCAACCATATCGGCTACTATGCCGCTACACTCCATTGGAACGACCTGAGTCATGGCGAAGCACAGTACGAGGTGCGCTACAGCACGGTCAACGACGTGGATTCCAACATCTATGTCTCGCTCGATGCCAGCAACGATAGCATCCGCATCGAAGATCTCCATAACGGTACTCGCTACTATGCATGGATCCGCACCGTCTGTGAGGGTCACAGCACCGAATGGGTGAGCTTTGCTCCCTTCACCACTATGGTCTCTTGCTATCCTGTGACCAACCCCACCTTCGTGGGTAGCACGCTCACCACCGCCGCCATTGAGTGGGGTTATGATACCATTCATGGTATGGCTCCGCTGGGTGCCGCGGTCTCGCTGAAGGATGTGGCCACCGGCGACATGCTGGTCGAGGATGTGGTTGTGGAGGGTCACTCCTATATCTTCACCGGTTTGGAGAATGCCCACAACTACATTGCCTACATCACCACGGTCTGCGATCCCGACAGCTCCGCCGCTGTGCAGGTGGCTTTCAGCACCAGCGCTCCCTCTTGCGGCGAGGTGACCGGTACCGCCAACGCTAGTAATAATACTGCGCCTTTCAACCGCTTCTATAAATATGGATATAGCCAGATACTCTATCCTGCCAGTGCTCTGGTGAACCTCGACAGCATCACCGGTATCTCTTTTGCCTCCACCACGGAGCGCTCGAAGGTTTACACCATTGATGTCTATGTGGGTCATACCAGCCTCACGGCATTGAGCACCACCAGCTATGTTTCCTTCGACTCGCTCACCCGCGTGGCTACCAACTACCACATGACTTCGCATGAAGGCTACAACGACATCATCTTCGACTCGGCCTTTGCCTATGACGGCACCAGCAACCTGGTGGTGGTGGTTGACAATAATACTGGTAGTTATGATGCCAGCAGCTTGTACTGGAAATCGCATGACGCCTCGGCTGCGGTCATCAGTGCCCAGAGCGATGGTACGAACTTCAATCCCACCTCTCTCTCTGCTTCGGACCTGTCGGTTAAAGACTATCGTCCGGATACCAAGTTCTACGGCAACTGCGACATGGAGAACTTCTGCTCCGCCCCGTTAGTGGTGGTTGACGGTACGACTACCAATAGCATCGCACTGCGGTGGAGTGCCGACAATGCCACTGAGTTCACCGTGGAGTACCGTCGCAATGGCGATACCACTTGGACCGAGGCTGCGTCCAATCTTACTGAGACTGCCTATGCTATCGAAAGCCTCAGTGCTTCTACAGCCTATCAGGTGCGTGTCGGTGGACAGTGTGACGAGAACATGGCCTTCTGCGAGCCTCTCACGGTGTATACCGAATGTGGCGCCATCGCCACGCTGCCTTGGCATGAGGACTTCGAGAGTTATACCGCCTCTCAATCTGCCGCATTTGCTCCCTGCTGGGGCAAGGGTACCAATTATACCTCCACTTACCCCTATGTCAATAGCGAGAGCAACAATAAATTCATGTATTTCTATGCTAGTTCTAGCAGCTACTACTCCTATCTTATCACTCCTGAGTTTGACGAGGAAATTGACTTCAGCACCCTCGAACTGACCTTCGACGCCCATAAGTACAATTCAACTTCCTCTGTTTCTCGTATGGTGGTGGGTATGACCAACAGCGATGAATACACTCCTGCAACGGTCATTGACACTCTTAGAGTCTTCGACTTTACCAACACTGATTGGCAGACCTTCGAGGTGAATATGAGTGCCTACCAAGGCAACAAGAACCGTCTAATCTTTGTTGTCAAACACCCCACCTCCTATTCGTCCAACTACGTCTACCTTGACAATCTTGATCTGCATTTGGCTCCCGCCTGTCCCGCTCCTACCGCCATTGCTGTTGACGCCGTCACTGTGAACAGTATTACCGTCAACGTGACCGCTGCCGAGGGTGCCAACGTCAAGATTCGTTGGACTGCCGCCGGTACCACCGATACCGCCGAGGCTACCAACGTTGCCCTGCCCTACACCATCGAGAACCTCACCAGCGCCACCACCTACACCATCATCGCCTCCGTCATCTGCGAGGAGGACGGCAGCGAGACCCGCAGCCTCAGCGCTACCGCCGCCACCAACATGGTGCCCACCGCCCTGCCCTACAGCACCGGCTTTGAGACTGGTGATGATGCCGCTTGGCTCTTCGCCAACGGCACCAATGGTTGGTTCATTGGCTCCGCAGCCAGCAACGGCGGCACCAATGGTATGTACATCTCCAACAACAACGGCACCGCCAATGCCTACACCAACAGCACCACCACCACCTCCTAC
>ONGA01000008.1:0-149770 GCA_900317285.1 uncultured Bacteroidales bacterium
GGATGGCGCTATCTCGCTGAAAGACATGAGACTGTCAGTGGGTCCCGTCCCCATGGTCACCTTCACCGAAGTCACCGTCGAGGACGGCGTCCTGACCCTGCGTTGGGACAAGAACCTCCACCACCACGGAGCCAAGAACGAAGACACAATCAAGATCTACGCCTACAATGAAGAACAAGGCCTGACCCAGTGCGTAGCCACAGCCGAGCGCCGTTCCCGCCGCCTCAGCACCCTCCTCCCCGACGCCTTCCGCGAAGCCCACCTCTGGGCCCTGATAGAAGACCCCATGGGCCGCACCTCCGAAAGCCAATACCTGGAGTCCCTCACCCCCTCCAGCCCCTCTAGTCCCTCTAGCCCTTCTATCGATTCTATCCCCTCTATCCCCACTCCCCCCTCTCCAAAACAAGAGTCCGCACCACCAGATTCCATAAAAAAAGAGCCATGGGCTTGACCCATGGCTCTTACACACTTTCAATGTTCATGTTAGTTTATACCCACTTTGTGTAAGTGCTGTTCTGAATTTTCTCGAACTGAAATGGCAATAATCAGAAATGTCTTTCACAAAGGTATCTTTACGTGTTGTTATCGTCAAAAATCTTGATCTGAATCCTTTTTCGATTCTGATATTTGTTACAACACCTTTTTTAAGTTCTATTTTTTTTATCTTATTGTTCTGATTGGCTTCATATAAATTCATCAATTTTATCGTGTCTTCTGTAACAACGATTATATCATTGTAACTATGAAGAAAATGATATAACTCATATAATATTAGAATCATAGAAACAGATATAATTACTATATTGAGGTGTAGTAACCAAAAGATAATCAAGACTAATATTTCGACAATAAGGTCTTGGTAGACTAAAGGTTTAAAGACAACTTTGTTCATTTTCAACTAATGGCTCATTGTGATTGGTTTTGCAGGGACAGACGGGAACAGGGGACAGTCCCCTGTCCCACCCGCAATCGGACTTTACTCTCTTGGCAGATCAGGCGCACTGTGGAATAGGTTATTATCGGGGTTATCTTCCTCATAACGTATTTCAATACGGTCGCCAATTTCCAGTTGCTTTCCTATTGAGTATTTTGGACAACTAGAACCATAAACAATGGTGTCGTTGACTTGGAAATAATAATCTATCCATATTTTAGGATTACCACGTCCTGTTACTGTGTGTTTATTGGTGATGTACCCAATTGTAACAATAGGTTTTTTGTTTACTTTGGCACGTTGAACACGACTCTGCACAATCGTTGTAATCACAAATGCGGCACAGCCAAGAATGATTATCCATCGGATCCATTCTGAAACATTAATCTTTTTTCCTTTTCTTTGCATGCGTAGTCTTCTCTTTTGTAACATGTGTGCCTATTGTTACGGCAGCTTTTTCACCATATAACAAGTGAATTGGTTGAATCGCTTCTCTCGTAGTTTATCACTATTGTTTGACCAATGTGAATTTTCTTCGCTTCTTTAGCTCCGGGGCAGTAGTTCCCCTGCAGGGTGGAGCCATTGACTTGATATCTGTAATAGATTGTCGGACCTCCCCCTTTGGTTGGTTTCCCAATACTTGTTACTATGGCTTCTGTTTCTACAGGATCTTGCGTAACTCGGTGTCTTTTTGCCTGCATGTAAATTATCTGGATTATTATTGCAATAAGTGTTAGAACTACAAGGACAAAACATAGCCAATAGTAGACATTTTTTATTTTAGTCCAAATGTCATTCCATATTGACGGTTTACAAGATCTTTGTTTCTTTTTCTTATATTGTACCATTCTTTCAGGGAGTTTGGGAAGTGGTGGGCAGACTTGATTTATAGCCTTTCGACGCTACTTTTGCCATGATGGGACAGGGGACTGTCCCCTGTCCCATCTGCATAATAGTTCTAGTTTTTAGTTGTTTTTTTCCATTTTTGTTGTGATAAATTGTCTCCTTAAGGCAATTGAATTGGATGAATCGCTTCTCTCATAGTTTACCACTATTGTTTGACCAATATGAATTTTCTTCGCTACTTTACCTCCGGGGCAGAAGTGCCCCTGAAGGGTGGAGCCATTGACTTGATATCTGTAATATATTTTCGGTCCCACCCCTCTGGTTGGTTCTCCAATATGTGTTACTATGGCTTCTGTTTCTACAGGATCTTGCATGACACGATGTCTTCTTGTCTGCACGTAGACTATCTGGATTATTATCGCAATAAATGTTAGAATTACGAGGACAAGACATAGCCAATAGTAGACATTTTTTATTTTAGTCCAAATGTCATTCCTTTTTGACGGTTTACAAGATCTTTGTTTCATCTTTTTTAGTTGTTTGTTTTACTGCCAGTTGCTTTCCTGACTGCAGATGTTCCAACATTAGCCCCGGCAGGAATAACGCTGCCGAATACACTGAAGGGGGAAGCATGCCCCCCCAAGTGTTTCATCGGAATGTACTATAATAGCATTTTCCTTTTCTTTGCATGCGTAGTCTTCTCTTTTGTAACATGTGTGCCTATTGTTACGGCAGCTTTTTCACCGTATAACAATTGAATTGGTGGAATCGCTTCTCTCGTAGTTTAT
The DNA here is from genome assembly GCA_900317285.1 of uncultured Bacteroidales bacterium. Taxonomy (GTDB): domain Bacteria; phylum Bacteroidota; class Bacteroidia; order Bacteroidales; family P3; genus Colimorpha. The sequence continues at coordinate 2,569 of ONGA01000008.1, forward strand.
CACAATTGTTTGACCAATGTGAATTTTCTTCGCTTTTCTGCTTCCGGGGCGGTAGTCCCCTTGCAGGGTGGAGCCATTGACTTGATATCTGTAATAGATTGTCGGCCCAACCCATTGGGTTGATTCGCCAATATGTGTTACTATGGCTTCTGTTTCTACAGGATCTTGCGTAACTCGGTGTCTCTTTGTCTGCACGTAGATTATCTGGATTATTATCGCAATAAATGTTAGAACTACAAGGACAAAACATAGCCAATAGTAGACATTTTTTATTTTAGTCCAAATGTCATTCCATTTTGACGGTTTACAAGATCTTTGTTTCTTTTTCTTATATTGTACCATTCTTTCAGAGAGTTTGTGAAGTGGTGGGCAGACTTGATTTATAGCCCTTCGACGCTACTTTTGCCGGTGAGGGTGAGGAGTGTGTCGATGGCTTTCCCGATGGTGTCGATCCCGCCTACGGCGAGGGTCAGCCGCTCGGGCGTCTCCTTGAGCCGCGCGGTAGTGGGATGCGATGATGCGTAATGGATGAGCTGCGCGAAGTTCGCGCTCTGATAGAACGGACTTTCCGGATTGGACACCAGGTGCAGCACCATGCGCCCCTGCTTGAGCACTATCTTCTCTATGCCGAACTCCTTGGCGATGCGGCGCAGCGTGATGGTGCGTATCAGCTCGTTGGCTGCCGCCGGCACCGGCCCGAAGCGGTCCTCCAGGCGACTGCGGTAGGCGTCGAGCTCCTCCTCGGTGGTGAGCTCGTTTAGCTCCTTGTACAGCAACAGGCGTTCGCTGCCCGAGGTGACGTAGTCGTCGGGTATCAGCACCTCCAGGTCGGTCTCGATGGTGCATTCCCGCACGTACTCCCGCTTTTCCTCGGCCTCGGCGGCGAAAAGTTCCTTGAAGTCGCTCTCCTTCAGCTCCTCGATGGCCTCGTTCAGAATCTTGTGGTACATGTCGTAGCCTATTTCCGAGATGAAACCCGACTGCTCGGCACCCAGGATATTGCCCGCTCCGCGGATATCGAGGTCGCGCATGGCGATGTTGAATCCGGAGCCTATGTTCGAAAATTCCTCGATGGCCTTGAGGCGGCGCTGCGCGTCGGGCGTCAGTGTGAGGTAGGAAGGGATGAGTAGGTAGCAGAATGCCTTGCGGTTCGAGCGTCCCACGCGGCCGCGCATCTGGTGCAGGTCGCTCAGTCCGAACTGCTGTGCGTTGTTGATAATCATCGTGTTGGCATTCGGGATGTCGAGGCCGTTCTCCACGATGCTGGTTGCCACCAGCACGTCGACCTCGCCCTCGAGGAACCGCATCAGCGTCTCCTCGGCCTCTTTGCCTTCCATCCGGCCGTGCGCCATCGCCACGCGTGCGTCGGGCACCAGCCTCTGCACCAGTCCCGCCATCTCGGGCAGGTTCTCCACGCGGTTGGAAATGAAGAATGTCTGTCCGCCGCGGCTCATCTCGTAGTTGATGGCGTCGCGTATAATTTCCTCGCTGAAGTCCGACAGCTCCGTCTCAATGGGCTGGCGGTTGGGCGGCGGCGTCTGGATGACGCTCAGGTCGCGTGCCCCCATGAGGGAGAACTGCAGCGTGCGCGGGATGGGTGTGGCGGTGAGCGTCAGGCAGTCCACGTTGGCTTTCAGCTGCTTGAGCTTCTCTTTGGCGCTGACGCCGAACTTCTGCTCCTCGTCGACGATGAGCAGTCCCAGATCCTTGAACTTCAGGTTCTTGTTGGTCAATGCGTGGGTGCCGATGAGGATGTCTATCTTGCCGCTTTCGGCGTCCTTGTATATTTGATTTTTTTCCTTCGTCGTGCGGAAGCGGTTCAGGTACTCCACCCTCACGGGCATCCCTTTCAGGCGTTCGCTGAAGGTGTTGTAGTGCTGGAAAGCGAGGATGGTGTTCGGCACCAGCACCGCCACCTGCTTCGAGTCGCAGCAGGCCTTGAAGGCTGCGCGGATGGCGACCTCGGTCTTGCCGAAACCCACGTCGCCGCACACGAGGCGGTCCATGGGAGCCGACGCCTCCATGTCGTGCTTCACCGCCACCGTGGCCTTCAGCTGGTCGGGGGTGTCCTCGTAGAGGAACGACGCCTCGAGTTGCTGCTGCAGGTCGTTGTCGGCGCTGAAGGCGAAGCCCTGCGAGGCGCGACGCTTGGCGTAGAGGGCGATGAGGTCGCGCGCGATGTCTTTCACCTGCCGCTTGGTCTTCTGCTTCAGCACCTGCCAGGTGTTGCTCCCCAGGCGGTTGAGCTGCGGCGCCTCACCCTCGCGCCCCACGTAGCGCGATATCTTGTGCAACCCGTGGATGGAGATGTAGAGGACGTCGTTGTTCTTGTATATCAGGCGTATCAGCTCCTGGCTCTTGCCGTCGGTGGTCACCTTCTCCAGTCCCGAGAAACGTCCCACGCCGTAGTCGATATGCGTGACGAAGTCGCCCGGCTTGAGCTCGAAAAGTTCCTTGAGCGTCAGCGCCTCATGGGTGCTGCGGAGGTCGTGCACGGTGTATTTGTGGTAGCGCCCGAAGATTTCGTGGTCGGTGTAGCAGAGCAGCTTGGCGCTGTGGTCGATGAATCCGTGGCTCAGGTTGAACGTGGAGAGCTGGAAGTTGGAATCTTCCGGCAGTATCTTCTCCAGGCGCTTCTGCTGGCTGTCGTTGCTCACGGTGATGATGACCGTGTAGCCGTGCTCGGCATAGTCGGTGAGGTTGGCGGTGAGCAGGTCGAACTGCTTGTTGAATGCCGGCTGGGGCTCGCTCTGGGTGGCGATGCCCTCGGCCTGGCTGAAGTAGTGGCTGTTGCCGTATTCCACAATCTTGGTGTCGAGCAGCTTGTGCAGGAACTCGTTGGCGGGGCAGCTCATCTCCTCGGGTGCCGGCAGGGTGCCTGCGATGGGATGCGCCGTGTCCGCCAGGCGCTCGTTGTATTCCTTGCGGGTGAGCTCCATCTGGCGCTCTATCTGCTCGGTTACCATCATCAGGCTCTGCACCCACACGATGTCGTTGTCGGAGAAATACTCCAGGATGGACACCTTGCGCTCCTGCTTCTCCTCCTCGTTTCCTTGCACACCGGCGAAATTCGGCACGACATCAATGCGGTCGAGCTGCTTCACGGAGAGCTGTGTCACGGGGTCGTAGGTGCGCAGCGAGTCTATCTCGTCGTCGAAGAATTCGATGCGGTAGGGAAGGTCAGACGCAAAGGAGAAGAGGTCCACGATGCCGCCGCGCAGGGCGAACTGTCCGGGTTCCACCACGAAATCCTCGCGCTCGAACCCCAGCTCCTGCAGCCGGTCGACGAGGTTCCACATATCCTGTTTCATGCCCTTGGAAAGGTGCAGCGTATGCCGCGAGAATGTGTTGCTGGAGACCACCTTCTCGCTCAATGCGTCGGGGTAGGAGACCACGATGGCAGTGGTGCCGCCGCTGATGGTCTTCACCACCTCGGAGCGCATGATGATGTTTGCGTTCTCCGTCTCTTCGGCGTTGTAGTGGTAGGCTTTACGGTAGGAGGTCGGGAACAGCATCACCTTGTTTTCCCCAAGGAGCGCTTCGAGGTCGTTGGCAAAGTAGAAAGCCTCCTCCTTCGAGGGGGCGATGACCAGTTGGTTGACGTCGGGGAGGGTTTCCGAAAGGGTGGCGACGGCGATGGAGGGCAACGAGCCCGTCATGCCGTCGACATGGATGCGCGCCTGTTTCTTTTCCAGCGCGTGGCGAAGGTCACCGATAAGGGCACTTTCGCGGTAGTGGTCGGTAAGGGTCATTCTCTATTCCTTTTTCATGAGGGTTTTGAGGATTGTCTCCAGAATGTCCGCGTTCAGTTTCTTGGCGACGAATTTGTGGTTGCTGTTGTCGATGAGGTAGATTTGCGGAGTGGAGGTGACGTCGTACACCTCGCGCCAGTCCACGTTCGCCTCGCCGCCGTTGAGGCTCACCCAACGGGGGGAGTTCATCTGGTGCTCGGCCAGGAATGTCTTCCACTTCTCGACGGTCTTCTCGTCGGGCTCGGTAAGGATGGAGAAGGCACTCAGCTCCAGCGAGTCGGCGTAGCGGTCGAAGACACGATAGATGGCGGGGACGATATCGCGGCAGTGTCCGCAGGTGGGCGACCAGAAGACCAGCAGCGTGTACTGTCCCGGCATGTGGTGCAGCGAATGGGGCACATGCAGGGTGTCGAAAAGGATGAGCTCGGGAGCCTCCTTGCCTACCAGCAGGCGTTCCCATTTGGTGGCCTGCTCTATCTGCTGGTCGATGACCGAGGGCTCGAGCCCCTGCACCTTGCCCGTGGCGAAATAGCGCAGCACCAGGTGGACGTAGACCTCGTCGTAGACCATGATGCGGCTCCTGAGGTAATGCTCGGTGAGGTTGAGTATGAGCCAGCGGTAGACTTCCGGCGCAGGTTCGGCACGGTCGATAAGTGTGTCGAGCAGTGGACAGATCATCTCCGGCGGCATGCCGTACATGTTCTTGTTGACGTAGTCCATCACATGGTCGTAGAATACATCTTTGGGGGTGCGGAGGATGAAGGGGTCGTCCAACGGCATGTTGTCGAAGTAGTGCGACATGAAGTATTCATACCGCTCCTGACTTGTCATGGGAGTTCCGTCGTCATGGTTCGCGGGTACATCGGGCTCCTTGGTGGACAGCATCATTCGCGAGACCATGCAGTCGGGATACTGCTGTATGAATTCGGTGCGCAGGCTGTCGACCCGCCGAATCAGGATGGGACGGTATTCGTTGCTGAAAGTGGCAGAATCCATGGTGCGACGTGCCACATTGGCATCCTGGTAGATGACTTCCTCCGCACGGTGGAAGTTGAAGAACAGCTCGTTCTCCTTCGTCCCTTTGGTGGTCATGCGCATCTTCCAGTTTTCATTTTCGGTATGGAGGGTGAAACGTTGCGACTCGTGGTACACCACGAAAGGCACGTAACGGTCGCGGTTGTTTGTGATGTAATAGAGTCCAGGCTGGAGGGTTTCCTTGCCCTCGAAGACAAATTTCCCGCTGCCGTTGTTGACGGCGGTGTCAAGGAATAACCGGTGCTGGGCGATGTAGTAGCCCATGTAGAGTGCCGAGTCTGAGGTGCCGTCGACAATGAAGGTGATCTTGTAGCCTTTCTTGGCGGCAAAGGTCGTCAGGGGAAGCAGAATGAGAAGCGTTGCGATGAGAATCTTTTTCATGATCAATCTTTATTTTTTCTTTATAGACGGGGAAGGGCTTCTTTTGGCTCAGGGTTGTCGTTATTTTCCGACGCAGAAACGGCTGAAGATGTTTCCGAGTATGTCGGTGGAGGTCACTTCTCCGGTGATGGTACCGAGGTGGTAGAGTGCATCGCGGAGGTCCACAGCCACGAGGTCGGCGGGAACACCGCTGTCTAGCCCCTGCGAGGCGTTGTTTAGTGCCTGGCGCACTTTCGACAGGGCTTCGCAATGGCGGGCATTGCTCAGCAGCACGCCGTTGTCGGTATGCTCAACGCCCACAGCGTCGGTAAGGAGTTTCTTGAGTTTTTCAATGCCGGTGCCCTGCAGTGCCGAGATAACAACGGTGGGTACGCCGTAGTCCACTGGCGGCACATCATTTGTGAGGTCGGTTTTGTTGATCACCAGCAGGTGTTTCTTCCCGTCGGGGTTATGCAGGTCTGTTTCGTCGATGGGCACGTTTGCTTCTTCGACATGCAGAACAATAAGCGCGTCGTCGTAGGCACGTCGGCTGCGTTCAATGCCGAGCTGTTCCACGGCATCTTCCGTCTCCCGAAGCCCGGCCGTGTCGACCAGTCGGAAGGTGATGCCGTCCAGTGTGAGCATTCCTTCCACGGTGTCGCGGGTGGTGCCGGGGATGTCGCTCACAATGGCACGGTCGTCGTTGAGCAGTGCATTGAGGAGTGTCGACTTGCCCACGTTTGGCCGTCCGATGATGGCGACGGGGACACCCTGTTTCAGTGCATTGCCGAGCCGGAACGAGTCAAGCAGGGCGGCAAGTTGGGTTTGGAGGGTTGAAAGCAGTAGATGCAACTGGCTACGGTCGGCGAATTCCACATCTTCCTGGCTGAAGTCGAGTTCCAACTCCAGCAGTGAGGTGAGGTCGAGCAATTGCTGACGCAGGTCGCGCAGTTTCTCGGCGTATCCGCCACGCAGCTGGCTTACTGCCAGACGGTGCTGGGCAGGAGTCACCGAGTCGATGAGGTCGGCAACGGCTTCCGCTTGCGAGAGATTGAGTTTCCCGTTTAGGAAAGCCCTTCGGGTGTACTCACCGGGCTCTGCTAGCCGCAATCCCGCAGCCGTGAGGGCTTGCAGCAGTGTCTGCTGTATGTAGAGGGAACCGTGGCAGGCAATTTCCACGATGTCTTCACCGGTGTAACTGTGTGGGGCGGGGTAGTGTATGGCGAGCACCTCGTCGAGCAATTCCCCTTGGTAAAGGAAACGGGCGAATGTGGAGTGTCGCGGTTCCAGAAGGTCTACCGACAGGAATGATAGTACAGCAGGCAATGCCTGTGGTCCGCTGATGCGGAGCAGGGCTACTCCGCCAACCCCCGGAGGGGTGGAGAGTGCCACTATGGTATCATTGCCGGTCATCGTTTCCCGAAATGTATTGGTCGCCGAAAAGGCTCTTCATCTCGTCGTCGGTGAGTCCCAGGTCTACCTTGATGCGGTAGATGTTGGGGTAGGCGAGGAAGAGTGTCAGCACAACCACCATTGTCAGCATCAGCAGCACATTCTGGTTAGAGAGAAGCATCAGCAGGCATAGCATGAGGGTGATGCAAAAGATGGAAAGGTAGAGCGAGCGGATGTGGGCGGCGTAGCCCGTGAGTTTTTCCTGCAGGGTGTCCAGTTGGCGCAGACGGGGAATCTGTCGGCGGATAACCAACAGCGCCATGCTGAGGCTGAGAACTGCCAGCACGCTACCGGCAATGAGCATCCATTGCGATACTTGAGGATTTTGGCGGAACTGCCAAGGGGAGACGTAAATGAATGCTGCCGAAAGAATGACCAGGGCTACCGAGCCCCAGAGACCGAATCGGGAACTTCTCTTGATGGTTTTAATCTCTTTCATTATAATGTAAGGTATTTGGCTGTGTAAGACTCTTTGCATTTTGCAAGTCCTTCCGGCGTTCCAGCGTAGAGTATGCGTCCACCTTCGTCGCCTCCTTCGGGTCCGAGGTCGATAAGCCAGTCGGCATGCCGGATGATGTCGTGATGGTGCTCGATGACCACGATGGTGTGTCCCCGTTGGACAAGGCGGTCGAAAGCGGCGAGCAACTTTTGGATGTCGTGGAAATGCAGTCCTGTGGAGGGCTCGTCGAAGATGAACAGAATGGGACGGTCGGAATCGCCTCCGACCAGATAGGATGCCAGCTTGATGCGCTGCGCTTCGCCTCCGGAGAGTGAGGAGGAGGCCTGTCCGAGTTTGAGGTATCCAAGTCCCACTTCCTGCAAGGGCAGCAGGCGGGAGTGGATGGAACGTGTGTCGTCGCTGTCGAAGAATTCGATGGCTTGGTCAACGGTCATCTCAAGTATCTGGCTGATGTTTTTCCCCTTGTAAAGCACTTCCAGGGCTTCCTCTTTGTAGCGACTACCGTGGCACTCGTCGCAGAGCAGGTGGATGTCCGACATGAATTGCATGCTGACGGTTACATACCCTTCTCCTTGGCAGTTCTCGCAACGTCCGCCTTCGACATTGAAAGAGAAGAATCCCGCCTTGTAGCCGCGTGTTTTTGCCAACGGCTGTTTGGCGTAAAGGGCACGTATATCGTCGAAGACTTTCATGTAGGTGGCAGGATTGGAGCGTGAGGAACGACCGATGGGATTCTGGTCAACCATCTCGACGGCGGAGATTCGCAGAATGTCGCCATCGACAGCCATGCAGTTGCCCACATAGTCGGCGGCACCGTCGAAACGGTGCTGTAGCACATCATAGAGCACGCGGCGGATTAGGGTGGATTTTCCCGAGCCCGACACGCCTGTAACCACTGTCATCACACCCAGGGGAATGTCCACGTCCACCTGCTTGAGGTTGTTGGCGTAGGCTCCATGAATGGAGATGCGGTCGCGCCAAGGACGTCGTGAAGAGGGAATATCGATGGTGCGTCTTCCCAGCAGATAGTCTGCCGTGAGCGATTGCTTTGCCTTTTTCAAGTCGGCGGGTGCTCCAGAGAAAACCACTTCGCCACCCAAGCGTCCCGCTTCAGGACCTATATCAATGAGCCAGTCGGCGGAGCGGATGATATCTTCGTCGTGTTCTACCACGATGACGGTGTTCCCGAGGTCGCGCAATCTGCGCAGCACCTTGATGAGACGGTCGGTATCGCGGGAGTGGAGACCAATGGAAGGCTCGTCGAGGATATACATTGAACCCACCAGGGAGGAACCCAGGGAGGTGGCGAGGTTGATGCGTTGACTTTCGCCGCCGGAGAGGGTGTTGGAGGCACGGTTGAGAGTGAGATAGCCTAATCCCACATCCATCAGATAGGAGATGCGATTGCGGAGCTCGGATAAGATCCTTTCGGCAATTTCCAGTTCGTGCTCTGTCAATTGCGTGTCAAGGGTGTCGAACCAAGAGGCAAGGGCATTGACGGGAATCTCAACCAACTCACTGATGGAACGGCCTGCCACTTTCACATAGTCGGCATCTTTCCGAAGCCGCCGGCCGTGGCATTCGGGACAGACCGTGCGGCCGCGGTAGCGAGCCAACATCACACGGTATTGTATTTTGTAGCTTTGGGATTCGACCCATTTGAAAAAGCCGTTGATGCCGGGGAAAGTGCCGTCGCCGTTCCAGAGGAGGTCTTTCTGCTCGGGGGTGAGGTGGTAGTAGGGAGTGTGGATGGGGAAGTCGATAACGGCGGCATGCCGTATGAAATCCCGTTTCCATTCCTGCATTTTGTCGCCGTTCCAGCATACCACTGCATTCTCGTAGATACTGCGGCTCTTGTTCGGGATAACAGTGTTTTCGTCGATGCCGATTACGTGACCGTATCCTTGACAGACGGGGCAGGCTCCGTAAGGGTTGTTGAAGGAGAAGAAATTGGGATTCGGCTTTTCGAAGGTGATGCCATCGGCTTCGAAACGGTTGGAGAAGGAAACGTCGTTAACCAAACAGGTACCGCGACCTTCGAAGAAAGCACTCTGCACACTTTCTGCGATGCGTGCACGTTGCTCGTCGTCTCCGTGATGCACATCGATACGGTCAACCACCAACTGTACGTTGTTGCCAAGTTCGATGTTGACTGCATCTTCGATTTTGACGATGGTGCCTTTCACCATGATGCGCTGGTAGCCTTCCTGATGGAGGATGTCGATTTGGGAGCGCAGCGGACGCTCTTTGCTGTCGGCAAGGGGGGCGAGAATGAGCACGCGGGTGCCTTCGTCGAGTGACAGGATATGGTCAACCACATCGCTGACGGAGTGGCGCTTGACCTCCACACCCGAAACGGGAGAGTAGGTGCGTCCGATGCGGGCGAATAGCAGTTTGAGATATTCGTAAATCTCGGTTGATGTTCCGACGGTGGAGCGTGGATTGGAAGTGTTGACCTTCTGTTCGATGGCTACAGCAGGGGAGAGCCCGTGGATGTAGTCGACGTCGGGTTTGGTCATGCGTCCGAGAAACTGGCGGGCATAGGAACTCATGCTCTCCACATAGCGTCGCTGCCCTTCGGCAAAGAGTGTGTCGAATGCTAACGACGACTTACCGGAACCGCTAAGACCGGTGATGACCACCAGCTGGTTCTTCGGTATCTCAACGTTGATATTCTTCAGGTTATTGGCGCGAGCGCCGTGAACGGAGATGAAATCCATTTAGTGTGTCAGTTTTGCCATGCGGGTTTTGCTGCCGCGTTTGGTGAGGAGCAGCATGGTGCCGTTAGCGCGGGTGTCGACGGCAAGAAGATGGTGTTTTGTCTTGTGCTCGACAAGCGTTTTCTTTACATCACCGTCGTTGGAGATGCTGTAGAGTACGATGTTTGCTTTGTCACCAATCTCAAGTTCGGGGGCATCCTTTGCTATGTCGTAGTGCGACGGGTATTTCCGGTTCTCGGTTTTCAGAAGGAAGATTTGGTCTTCCGTGGGGACAAGGCTGACATTGAGTTCTTCCTTCTCTTCATCGGTGAAGTCGTTGCGGCGGATGTTGCGGACCCATTTGATGTTGCCGTTGGTGTCGACGGCTACAATGTGCAAGCCGATGGCACGGTAGGCGCTGGAGATGGTGCCGTTGTTGTTGATGCGGTTTTGAGTGTAGTTCTTACCGGCAGCCATAGCACCGCCGAAAGCAGTGGGGGCGATATCCACCGGCACGATGAAGGTCTGGGTCTGCTCGCGCTGTATCTTTTTTGTTTTCTTGTTCATGAAGATGTTCATGTCCTCGTTTTGGAAGGGACGCATGGAGAATCCGGTAACGTTGGTGGAGTCGAGGTTGAATGCCATTCCCACCACACCGCCGATGAGACCTTCTTTGGGGTCGCTGGTGACGGGCGAGAAGAGACCGGCACATACCACATGGGGACCGATGATGTTGAGGATACGCATGTTGAGCACACGGTCGCATTTGATGGAGATGTCGTAGGAGTCGGACTCCACGGCATCGAGTATGTTGAAGATGAAATGCTGTGTCTCACCGTCCTCTTCGACGCCGAGGGTGACAATCCTTCCGGTGTTGTCTACATATACCTGCTCGGTGGAGTTGAGGGCGTACTGGCGGTTCCACTCCTGTTCGAAGGCGGAGTTGAACATGGTGATGTTGGCGGTGTACTTCTTTGTCTTGGTGAATTCGATGACGGAGACGAGGGCGATGTGGTTGCCGTCGGGAGATGTGGCCGCCCACACCATGCAGTGGTCGTCGTCGGAGTAGGTGAAGTCGTTCACGGTGTCGAATTTGTCCCCCACAAGGCGCATGCTGTCCATGTCGACGACATATTTCAGGATGAGCGTCCGCTCATCGCTGCTGCTGTCGACCAGCAGGGCGGCGGTGCGGGAGCCTTGCATCACGCTGGCGAGGTGCTGGGCACGCGAGGTCAAGGGGAGCTCGAGTGTACCCACGGGCACGAGGTTGCTGTCGAGGTGCACCACCTGCCAGTCGCGGTTGCGGACAAAGATGTTGGTGCCTTTCTCGCTCTGTGTAATCCAGCAGTCGAGACCGTTGTGCATGCCCAGATAGTGGCCGTTGTAAATCATTTCGGGGTCGGCATGTTTGCTTTCCTTACCGATCTGGTAGACGAATTCCTGTGCGCTGGCACTGCAGAGGCACGCTGCTGCGAGGGCGAACAATGTCAGTATCTTCTTCATCGTAATATATATTTATTCTATATTTATAATGTGCGCTATTTTTTACCGAGGAGGATGAAGGGAATCATGACCTCTTCCATCGACACGCCGCCGTGCTGGAAGGTGTCGGTGTAGTACTGGACGTAGTGGTTGTAGTTGTTGGGATAGGCGAAGAAGTCGGTGCGGCGGGCGAAGATGTAGGGCGAGGTGACGTGGCGCCTCGGGAGGAAAATCTTTGCGGGGTCTTTCACCTCGAACACTTCCTTGGCGTTGTAGTCGAGCAGGCGCCCCTGCTTATAGCGCAGGTTGACACTGATGTCGCGGTCGCCCTTCACCCGCACGGGGTGGTCGACTTTTACGCTGCCGTGGTCGGTGGTGATAATCACGTTGACGTCGCGTTCCGACAACTCCTTCAGGATTTCCATCAAGGGGGAGTGCTCGAGCCAGGAGAGCGTCAGCGAGCGGTAGGAACTCTCGCTCTCTGCCAGTTCACGCACGATGTTGCTGTCGGTGCTGGCGTGGCTGAGCATGTCAATGAAGTTGTAGATGATTACGTTCAGCTTGTTGTGCATGAGGTCGGGCAGGCGGTCGACGAGTTTCTTGCCGTACTGTGCGTTGAGCACCTTGTTGTAGCTGTGCTTGATGTTCAGCCCGTGGCGGCGCAGGTTCTCGTCGAGGAGCTCGTTCTCGTACTGGTTTTTCCAGCCTTCCTCGTCCTCGTTGACCCAGTACTGGGGGTACTTGCGCTCGATTTCGCTGGGCATGAGGCCGGCGAACATGGCGTTGCGGGCGAACTGTGTGGTGGTGGGGAGGATGGCGAAGTAGAGGTCGTCGCGCACGGTGCGCAGGTGCTGCTCGATGGCATGCTGGACGAATTTCCACTGGTCGTAGCGGAAGTTGTCGATGATGATAAGGAAGGTGGGGCGTTCTTCCTTGAGGAGGGGGAAGAGGCGTTCCTTGAGCACGGTGGGCGACATGAGGGGTTTCTCGACGGCGCCGCTGAGCCAGTCGATGTAGTTCTCTTCGTACCAGCGGCAGAAGAGCTGGTTGGCGTCGCGCATCTGGGAGCGGAAGATGTCGTGGATGTTTTCGTCGTCGGTGTGCGAGAGTTCGAGGTCCCAGTAGACAAGCTTCTTGTACACCTCGAGCCATTCGGCGCTGTCCATGCGCTGCATCAGCTGCATGCCGATTTCGCGGAACTGCTGCTGGTAGCTCATGGTGCTGCGCTCGCTCTGAAGGCGGCGCAGCTCGGTGTGCTTCTTGACGGTGAGGAGAATCTGGTTGGGGTTGACGGGCTTGATGAGATAGTCGCTGATTTTGCCGCCGAGGGCGTCTTCCATGATGTGCTCTTCCTCGCTTTTTGTAATCATGACCACCGGCAGCTGGGGCCAGCGCTCCTTGATTTCGCGGAGGGTGTCGATGCCGCTGAGTCCAGGCATCTGCTCGTCGAGGAAGACGATGTCGGGCAGGTGCTCCTCGAGTTCGTCGAGGGCATCGCGTCCCGACTGCACGGGAATCACCGAGTAGCCCTTTTCCTGCAGGAAAAGGATGTGTGGCTTCAGGAGATCAATCTCGTCGTCGGCCCAGAGGATGGAGATGCTGTTCATGAGTTCATTCCTTTTCTCTTGAGGAGTGCTTTGGGACTGGGGTCTTTGCCGCGGAAGTCGCGGTAGAGGGTCATGGGTTCGACGGTGTTGCCGCTTTCGAGGAGGTGGCGGAACTTTTTGGCGAGTTCGGGGTTGAAGAGGTCGCCGCTCTCGGCGAAGGCCTCAAAGGCGTCGGCGTCGAGGATGGCGGTCCAGGTGTAGCTGTAGTAGCCGGCATCGTAGCCGGTGGTGAAGATATGCTGGAAGTAGGGGCTGCGGTAGCGGCTGATGATTTCGGGGATGAGGCCGATTTTGTTCATGGCCTGTTCTTCGAACTGCAGGGGGTTGATGGCCTGCTTCTCGGTGATGGAGTAGTAGTCCATGTCGAGCAGCGAGGCGGCGAGGAGTTCGGTGGTGATGAAGCCCTGACCGTAGGTGGCGGCGGCTTCAATCTTCTTGATGAGCTCGTCGGGGATGGCTTCGCCGGTCTGGTAGTGTTTGGCGTAGAGTTTCATTACCTGCGGGTGGCGGCACCAGTTCTCCATGACCTGAGAGGGCAACTCGACGAAGTCGCGCGGCACGTTGGTGCCTGCCAGCGAGGGGTAGGTGCACTTGGAGAGCAGGCCGTGGAGGGCGTGGCCGAACTCGTGGAAGAGGGTCTCGCTCTCGTCGAAGTTGAGCAGCGAGGGTTTGTCGGCGGTGGGTTTGGTGAAGTTGCAGACGACCTGGATGATGGGGATGATGTTCTCACCCTGCTGGTTGCGGTGCTGGCCGCGGAATTCGGTCATCCAGGCGCCGCTGCGCTTGGAGGCGCGGGGGTGGAAATCCATGTAGAGGATGCCGATGGTCTGGTCGCCGTCCTTCACCTCGAAACAGCGGGCCTCCTTGTCGTAGGTGGGCAGGTCGGGACGCTCGGTGAAGGTGATGCCGTAGAGGCGGTTAGCCACCATGAAGGCGCCTTCGCGGACGCTGTCGAGGCAGAAGTAGGGGCGCACGACGGCATCGTCGAGGGCGTATTTCTCGGCGCGGAGTTTTTCGCTATAGTAGCGCCAGTCCCAAGGCTGCAGCTTGGCACCGGGCTCGTCTTTCTCGAGCATTTTCTGGTATTGGTCGCGCTCCTGTTTGGCGACTTTGAGGGCGGGAGCCCAGATGTCGAGGAGGCACTTGTATACGTTTGCCGGGGTCTTGGCGAGGCAGTCGTCGAGGACCCAGTCGGCGTGGGTGGGGAAGCCAAGGATGTTGGCGCGCTCGAGGCGGAGGTTGACGAGGGTGTCGATAATCTTGGTGTTGTCGAACTCACCGCTCTTGCAACGGTCGGTGAAGGCGTGCCACACCTCCTCGCGGAGTTTGCGGTCGGCGCAGGTCTGCATGAAGGGCTCCCAGGTGGGCATGTCGAGGGTCACCTTCTCGCCATTGGGGAGTTCCTTGCTGTAGGCGTTGGTGGCCTTGAGCACGTTCTGTGCGAAGCGCATGGTGAGGGAGGCTATCTGCTCGTTGAGCTGGCGGAAGCGTTCCTGCTTGTCGGCGGGGACGTTGGCGCCGCCGCGGACGAAGCCCTTGTAGGTCTCTTCGAGGAGGCGCATCTGCTCGGCGTTGAGGTCGAGGCTCTCTCGCTGGTCGTAGACGGCCTTGATGCGGGCGAAGAGCTTGGCGTTGAGGGCGATGTCGTCGCCGTGGGCGGAGAGGAGCGGCGTCACCTTCTCCTCGATGGCCTCCATCTCCTTGCTGTTCTCACACTCGGAGAGGTTGAAGAAGACGGAGCTGACCTCTTTCAGCAGCTGTCCGCTGTATTCGTAAGCGAGGATGGTGTTCTCGAAGGTGGGGGCCTCGGTGTTGTTCACGATGGCCTCGATTTCGGCTTTCTGGCGGTCCATGCCTTCGGTGAAGGCGGGCATGTAGTGTTCGGTCTTGATGCGTGAGAAGTCGGGAATCTCGTAGGGGGTGTTCCAGGCGGAGAAGAAGGGGTTGTCTTCCATGTTTTTCTTGTCTTTGCAGCCTGCGGCGAGCACCATGGCGGCCGCGGCGATTGTCATAAGCTTTTTCATTATCTTAGGTTTCTGTTTTCGGTTATTGGGGTTCAGATTTGTTCCATCACCTGTTGTGCGAGCTCGTTGGCACGTGTCTCGGTGGCAGCTTCGCTGTAGATGCGGATGATGGGCTCGGTGTTGCTCTTGCGGAGGTGCACCCAACCGTCGGCGAAGTCGATTTTGACGCCGTCGATGGTGGTGACTTTCTCAACACCCTGCATGCCGTTGTAGAGTTTGGCGACTTTTGCCAGGAGGGCGTCGACGTCCATGTCGGGTGTGAGGTCCTTGCGGTTTTTGGAGATGATGTATTCGGGGTAGGTGCGGCGGAGTTCGCAGGTTTTCATGCCGCGCTTGGCGAGGAGGGTGAGGAAGAGCGCCACGCCGACGAGCGCGTCGCGGCCGTAGTGCAGTTCGGGGTAGATGACGCCGCCGTTGCCTTCGCCGCCGATGACGGCATGGGTCTGGCGCATGAGGGTGGTGACGTTGACCTCGCCCACGGCGGCGGCGTTGTACTGGCAGCCGCTGTAGCGCTGGGTGACGTCGCGCAGGGCGCGTGAGGAGGAGAGGTTGCTGACGGTGTTGCCGGGGGTGTGCTGGAGCACGTAGTCGGCAACGCTGACGAGGGTGTATTCCTCGCCGAACATGTCGCCGGTCTCGCAGACGAGAGCGAGGCGGTCGACGTCGGGGTCGACGACGATGCCGAGGTCGCAGTGGTTCTGGCGCACGCAGTCGGAGATTTGCGTGAGGTTCTGCGGTATGGGCTCGGGGTTGTGGGCGAAGTGGCCGGTGGGGTCGCAGTTGAGCTCGACGACGTTGTCGACGCCGAGGGCGCGGAGGAGGCGCGGGATGGCGATGCCGCCGGTGGAGTTGACGGCGTCGACGGCGACCTTGAAGTTCGCCTTGCGTATGGCGTCGGTGTCGACGAGTTTGAGCGCGAGGACGCGCTGGATATGGCGGTCGATTTCGTCGTCGAGGGTGGTGACGTTGCCGAGGTCGTCGACGTCGGCGTAGAGAAGGTCGGGCGACTCGGCGAGACGGAGGACTTCCTTGCCTTCGGCGTCGGAGATGAATTCGCCGCGGGCGTTGAGGAGCTTGAGTGCGTTCCAGTGCTTGGGGTTGTGGCTGGCGGTGATGATGATGCCGCCGTCGCAATGGTGGTCGATGACGCTCATTTCGGTGGTGGGAGTGGTGGAGAGGCCGGTCTCGAGGACGTCGACGCCGCATCCCACGAGGGTGCCGACGACGAGGCGGTCGACCATGGGGCCGGAGAGGCGGGCGTCGCGACCGACGGCGAGGCGGAGGCGCCGGCCGGGGTTGGCGTTTTTGAGGAAGGTGGCGAAGGCGGTGGTGAACTTGACGACGTCGAGGGGGCTGAGACCCTCGCCGGGGCGTCCGCCGATGGTGCCGCGGATGCCGGAAATGGATTTGATGAGGCTCATATTGGTTGGGTTGTTTATTTTTGTTTTAATAGTCGTTTAACGGCGGAATGATGATATTATTGTTCGCGAAGTGTAAAAAAAGGTTTTTGGGGATGAAAATGGGGTGCGGCGGGAGGGGCGGGGGGATTTCCTGTGGCGGACATAGGAGGATTTTGGGTAGGGATAGGAGAAAATTGGGCGGAGATAGGAGAAAAATGGGTGAAACGGAAGGTGGGACGGGTGAGGATAGGAGCGTTTTGGGTGAAAACGCCTCCTATGGTTGTACTACCATTTTCCTATACTTCTCCTTGGGTTCTCCTATGATGCGTATATGATGCGTATATGATGCTCCTATGTCGGGGGTTGGGGATGGGGCGCCGGGAGGGTGGGGGTGCCATGGGGGCGGATTGGGCGGTTTTTTGAAAAAAAATTTTGCCAGTTTCGGAAAAAGGTGTATCTTTGCAGTCTGTTAAATAACAGAGAATTTTTATTAATTAATTAAAAAACAAACAATTATGCCAGCAAGAATTAGACTTCAGCGTCATGGTAAAAAGAATCAGCCTTTCTACCACATCGTTGTTGCGGATGGTCGTGCACCTCGAGATGGAAGATTTATCGAGAAGCTGGGCACCTACAACCCGATGACTAACCCCGCCACTATCGACCTCAATTTCGACCGCGCCGTCGAATGGGTCAAGAATGGCGCCCAACCGAGCGACACCGTTCGCCGTATCCTCAGCTATAAAGGCGTCCTGCTGCGCCGCCACCTCCAGATTGGTGTGGAGAAAGGCGCTATCAGCCAGGAGATTGCCGACGGCCGCTTCAACGAGTGGCTGCAGGCCAAGGAAGCCAAGATCAACAACGTGAAGAGCGAGGTGGAGAACAACGCCCGCAACACCCGCAAAGCCCGTCTCGAGGCCGAGAAGAAGGCCAACGAGCAGAAGGCTGCCGCCGTCGCCGCCAAGCGTCAGGCTGCCGCCGAGGCTGAAGCTGCCGCCAAGGCCGAGGCCGAAGCTGCCGAGAGCACCGAGAACGCTGAAGGCGAAGCTACTGAGGCTCCCGCCGAGGCTTAAATGACAACTCGCCCTTTTGTCGGTAAGACAAGAAGGAAAGACAATTTTGGGAAGCGTCGTTGACGCTTCCTTTTTTTGTGAAAGGACAAAAGAAGTTGTCGCTGAAAAATAAAAACGGTAATTTGCCGTTAAAAGGACATTATGGATATAAAGGATTGTTTTTATCTGGGGAAAGTGACCAAGCCGTGGGGCGTAAAGGGGCAGATGGTGCTGTTCCTCGACGTCGACGAGCCGGAGGATTATGCCGGGCTCGATAGTGCCTTCGTGGAGACCAAGGGTGCGCTGGTGCCCCATTTTTTCAACATCGACCAGCTGAACGGCAACAAGGTGGTGGTGACCTTCGAGGGACTCACCGCCGACGAGGCGCATGCCCTGGCCGGGCGCAGCCTCTACCTGCCGCTGTCGTGCCTTCCGAAGCTTGAGGGCAACAAGTTCTATTTCCATGAAGTGGTGGGATTCAGCGTCATAGACGATGAGTATGGCGACATCGGCACCCTGGAGCAGGTGATAGAGTACCCCGCGCAGCCGTTGTTCCAAATCATGAAAAACGGCACCGAGATACTGGTTCCCGTCATCGACGAGGTGATAAAACGGGTGGACCGTGAAGAAAAAAAACTCTACATCTCGGCACCTAACGGGCTGATTGATTTGTATCTTGGCGATATCAACAAATAGTGTTGATATGTTTTTTGCCGCGGTATGGGAAAAATGGCATACTTTTGCAGCAAAAATGACGACTATGGAAACAAAAGGCAACACCCCCGAGAAAACACGCTATTCCGCCGAGGAACTTCAGGAGTTCAAGACCTTGATACTTGAGAAGATAGCCAAAGCCGAGAAGGACCTGGAGATGCTGCAGCAGGCTGTGGCCGGCAGCGAGAACGACGTGAGCGACACGGCGCCGACCTTCAAGACCCTGGAGGAGGGCAGCAATGTACTGCTGAAGGAGGAGAACCAGAAACTCGCCGCACGCCAGCAGAAATTTATCCGCGACCTTCGCGCCGCCCTGATACGCATCGAGAACGGCACCTATGGCATCTGCCAGGCCACGGGCAAGCTCATCCCCAAGGAGCGCCTGATGATTGTGCCCCACGCCACGATGACCGTCGAGGCCAAGGAGGCCAGCAAGAAGCGCCGCTAAGGTGCTGCCGGGAAGAAGCCGAAACTTCATAATCCCATCATATAACTTTGACAATGCCGAGACCGCCCCATGTGCAGGGGCGGTCTCATTTTTTTTATTAAAAAAAATATTTTTTTTTCAGATTGACAGAAAATGTGTAAATTTGCAAAAAATTACTCGCAAAAATAAATCACAAAAATCACGAAAAAAGATGAAACAGAAACTATTCCTATTGCTTTTTGCCCTATTGGCGCCGATAGCGCTGAAGGCCCAGAACTGCGTTCCGCCCGAGGAGTTGGAAATCAGTAACATCACGTCGAGTTCCGCAGACCTGACATTCATGTCGGTGGGTTCTGAGACCCAGTGGGTTGTCTATCTCGACGGCGAGGCGCTGGACACCATCGAGACCGACACCTACACCTTCACAGGTTTGGGCTCGTATACAAGTCACGTGGCGGGGGTGTGCTCCTATTGCGACGGAGGCACCTTGTCGACGATGAGCACAATGTCGTTCACCACGTTGTGCGGCGACATGGAGCTGCCATATTTCGAGAATTTTGACAGCTACACCGTGGTTGGTGACTCGACGCGGCCCAACTGCTGGACGCGCGTGGTGGGTTTCCGCCCGCAGTCGGCGACCGCTTCGACGCTGTATCCCAACTTTACCATTTACGGTGAGCATGGCACTGTGATGAATTTCAACGGTCGTAGTGCCCCCGAGAATGTCAGCGGCACGATGAAGATTGCCACGCCGCGCATCCCCGTGGCACTGAACAACCTCGAAATCATTTTCGATGTCTATAAGAATACCTTGGCGGTCTACCTCGCCACCGACCCCGAGGACCAGAGCACTTATGTGCGAGTGGGGGATTACCGTCCCGGCTACGTAGCATGGACTACCTATGAGGTGCGTACCGACACCATTGCCGGCGCCCCTTCGGCCCCCGGCTACCTGGTCTTCTGCGCCAACTATGAACCCGGCTACAGCGCCGGCGACAACCCTTATCTGGACAACCTGTCGGTGCTGGCACTGAACAACTGCAACCGTCCGGAGAGCGTGACGGTGAGCAACGAGAGTCCCAACGGCGCCGATGTGTCATGGACTGCCGTTGCCGGCGCCACAAACTACCGGGTGAGCTACAACACCGTCGACAATATTGCCACCGCCACCCACCGCGACGTGCTGGGGTCGACACGCACGCAGCTCACAGGCCTGAACCACAACACACGGTACTATGTGTGGGTTCAGACCCTCTGCAGCGAGACTTCCATCAGCGACCCGCGTGCCACCAACTTCACCACGCAGCTGGGCTGCTATCCCATCGAGAACCTGCGCCAGGTGTCGGGTACCAGCGATGGCGCCGCCTTCCAGTGGAAACTTGGCGAGGACGGCAACGAGCCCACGGGTGTCATTGCCATTCTGCGCGACCTGACGGCGGGGACGGAGACAGAGGGTGAGCTTGCTACCGGAACCAACCACCATTTCTTCACTGGCCTCGATGCCACGCACCAGTATGAGGCGCTGTTTGGCACGGTGTGCAACGAAGACACCGCCACGTTTGTGAGTGCCCCCGTCACTTTCCGCAACTGCGGCGAGACGGAACTGTCGGAGATTGCCAGCCAGCAGTCGCAGTACTTCCCCATTTATACTGGATTCAGATATAGTTATTGCCAGATGGTGTATCCCGCGTCGGTGTTCCTCGATATGGATACCATCCATGGACTAGCGCTGCGCCGCTCGACGAACTCGCACGGCACTGTGGTGCGCACGCTGAGCATCTGGATGGCCGACACCTCGGAGTCGTCGTTTGCGGCTCCCGTGCCTGTCACCGGCATGCGTCAGGTCGCCAACAACGTGAGCTATACCCTGGGGAACCAGGAGTGGGACACCCTGATGTTCACCACGCCCTTCGTACACAGAAACATGGAAAACGTGATGGTGGTGTTTGACGACAACACGGGCTCGGAAGAGTCGACGGTAAATAGCCCTTACTGGCGCTACCATGCCACACGCGACTCGTCGTGCTACAGCGTGAGCCGCACCACGAACCTTGACCCAGCGAACCCCACCTTCGACCATGTGAAGGTGGCAGCGGTGCCCGACATGCGCTTTGTGGGACCGTGCCATGCCGACGCTAGCTGTGAGGCTCCTTTGGCTGCCGTCTCCAATGCCGGTTCCGAGACTGCCACGCTGGCATGGGTAGATGGCGAGGGCGGTCAGTGGGTGATAGAATACTGCAAGAGCGGTGCCCAAACCTGGACGGTAGCGGGTACTGCCACTGCGTCGCCCTACACCCTTGAGAATCTCACCGCCGGCACGCACTATAAGGTGCGTATCGGTGTGACCTGCAACGGCGAGGTGCGCTATAGTGCCGCTATCCCGTTTGAAACCACCTGCGACCCGGTGCATCTGCCGTTCCACTTCACTCAGGAGGAGATGCTCAGCGTCATTCCGCACGGTATCGGTTTCACGCCCTGCTGGAGTTGGCATGATTTCTATCGTGATGAGAACCAAGGACGTGGAGAGGTTTATGGCTGGACGGGCAGCTGGTGGATGTTGCCTGCTATTGCGGAGCCTTTGAACGGTGCTCAGGTGCGCACCTGGGCAGCCAGCTCGGAGAACGCCCATATCTGCGTGGGTGTGGCGAGCCTGTCGGACGGTTCGGATATCGAGTGGATTGACACGGTGGATGTCCCCGGCGGCGGAGCCTTGACGAGCCATAACGAATATGTGGCCTCCCTCGAACGCTATACCGGCAGCGGCAACCGCGTGGTGCTGGGTGTCATTGTTGACGATCCGTCGGGCACCACGGTGCTGCGTTTCTTCGACTTCCATGTGGAGCCGCTGGAGAGCTGCCGCCCGGTGAACGACCTGACGCTTGACAGCGCCTCAGCCCACACCCTCAGCATCAGCTGGACTCCCGGCGGCGATGAAACCGCATGGGCTGTGTATGTTGACAACCAGTTTGACGGCATGGCACGCAACACCCCCAACTATACCATTCAGGGTCTTGACCCGTACAGCACCTACATGGTATCGGTGCGTTCCGCCTGCGGTGGGGGCGACACGTCGCATGCCGTGGTGAAGAACTTCCTCACCGGTTGTGAGGGCGAGTCGTGCACCTTCACCATCACAGGCTATTCCCGTTACGAAGATGGTTGGAATGGTGCCGCCATCTCGGTGATTCTTGTCGACATGGATGCCATGTCGCTGCAGGTCGTGGGTTCCTTCACGATGGACGACGGCACCGGTCTGAGCAAGAGTTTCGAGGTCTGCGAGGGCATGCCTATCCACCTGTCGTGGTATCCCGGCATGTTTGACGGCGACTGCTGGTTTGATGTCGTCAATGAGAACGGACAGACCATCTACCATGCCAGCAGCGGCGCCGGATTGGGCAACTCGTTCTACACCACGGAGGACTTCTGCGCCGAAACCCTTGGCATTGCAGATACCGAAGGCGAGATGCCCTTAACCCTGTATCCTAACCCCACCAGTGATAAGGTGACCCTCGGCGGTCTCGAAAAGAACGCCACGGTGTCGGTTATCGACTTCAGCGGTCGCGAGGTGTACCGCAAGAGCGCCAAAGGCGAGAGCCTCACCCTGCAGGTGGGCGGTTTTGCCAAAGGCGCCTACTTCGTCAGAGTTGTTGGCGAGAACGGCAGCGTGATACGCAAACTTATCGTGAAGTGATTCTGGGAATAGAATCAATCAGCATGCGGGTATAATCCGTCTGCGGATTTTTGAAAAGGTCGTCGGGGGTGCTACTCTCGACGATCTTTCCTTTTTGCATCACCATGATGCGGTCGGCCATGTAGTGGACAACGCTGAGGTCGTGGGTGATGAAAAGGTAGGTGTAGTGGTAGCGGTCCTTGAGGTCGTTGAGGAGGTTGAGCACCTGGGCCTGGACACTGACGTCGAGAGCAGAGACGCTCTCGTCGCACACCACCAATTCGGGCTGGAGGATGAGTGCGCGGGCGATGCAGACACGCTGGCGCTGTCCGCCACTGAGCTCATGGGGGTAGCGGTTGTACCAGTCGGGGTTGAGCCCTACTTGCTGCATCAAGTCTTTAGTAATACTAGAGGAACTAGAGCTACTAGATATGCTAGATCTATGCACCTTCAGCGGCTCGGCTATTGCCTCGCCTACGGTGATTCTGGGATTGAGACTGGAGTAGGGGTCTTGGAAGATAATCTGCAGTTTGGGTCTCAGAGAACGCATCTGTTTGGCGCTGAGTTCGCTCAACGGAGTGCCGCGGTAGCTGACGCTGCCTGCCGAGTTCTCGATGAGGCGCAGCATGGCACGACCGAGGGTGCTCTTGCCGCAGCCACTCTCGCCCACGAGTCCGAGCGTTTCGCCTTCGAAGATGTCGAAACTGATGTTGTCGACGCCTTTAAGTGTCTGTAAAGGCTTTCCAAAGAGGCTTTTCTTCAGCGTATAGGTCACATCGAGGTTGCGGACGGAAATGAGAGGTTGAAGGGTCGGCTGGGCTGTTGGGGTTGAATAGTCGTTATCGCTCCCGGTAGAGCCATTCAGGAACTCTTCTACAGTCGGAAGCCGCTTGGGACGACTGTCAAGTGGCGGGCGGCATGCCAGGAGGCCTTGAGTATAGGGTTCGGTGGGATGAAGGAGGATTTGGCTTGCAGGCCCTTCTTCAATCATTTTGCCGCGGTACATCACAAGGATGCGGTCAGCTATCTGGCTGATGACGCCGAGGTCGTGAGTGATGAAAATGATGCTGATGCCGTATTTTGACTGTAACGACTTCAGCAGTTCCAAGATGGTTTTCTGCACGGTGACATCGAGAGCCGTGGTGGGTTCGTCGGCGATGATGATGTCGGGATTGTTGATGAGCGCCATGGCGATCATGACGCGCTGCTTCTGTCCGCCGCTTATTTCATGGGGATAGCTGTCGAAAATCTTCTCGGGGCGGGGGAGGAGAACTTCTGTAAATAGCGAAATAACTCTCTGCTTTAATTCAGAATCCTGAATTTTGAGTTCTGAATTTGCGTGAGCCTTCATCATCTCCATCACCTGCTCGCCACATTTCTGTACAGGGTTGAGGCTTGTCATCGGCTCTTGGAAAATCATGCTGATGCGACGGCCGCGGATGCTGCGCATCTGCTCCTCGTTTTGCTCCAGCAGATTGATGCCGTCAAGCATTGCTTGACCGGTGACAGTGGCGTTCTTAGGAAGCAGACCCATCAGCGCCATAGTGCTGACGCTCTTTCCACTACCGCTTTCGCCCACGATGCCGAGAGTCTCTCCGCGCATGAGTGTCAGAGTAAGACCCTCCACCACTGTACGGCCGCTGAAAGCTACCGACAGGTTCTTAACCTCAAGTATGGTATTTCCATCTTTCACATGCCCATAACGCAGAAGGCGACGAAAAATTTTGCTAAATTAAAAAAAATATGTATATTTGCACCCAGTTTAATAAACAAAAAACAAACACTTAAACATTACACAACTATGACAAAATCAGAACAATTCATGGAGATGGAAGCCCGCTACGGTGCCCATAACTATCATCCGTTGCCCGTTGTCCTTGCCAAAGGTGAGGGCGCTTTTGTGTGGGACTGCGAGGGTAAGAAGTATTTCGACTTTCTCTCGGCCTACAGCGCTGTCAACCAGGGTCACTGCCACCCGAAGATTGTCAAGGCTATGTGCGATCAGGCACACGAGCTGACCCTCAGTAGCCGTGCTTTCTACAACAACTGTTTGGGTGAGTGGGAGAAATATGTCACCGAGTATTTCGGATATGACAAGGTGCTGCCCATGAACACCGGTGCCGAAGCCGACGAGACCGCCCTGAAGCTGGCTCGCCGCTGGGGTGTCGTCAAAAAAGGTATTCCCAACGACGAAGTGATGATTGTCTGCTGTGAGGGTAACTTCCATGGCCGTACCATCACCATTATCACCATGAGCAATGACCCCGAGAGTTACGCCAACTACGGACCTATGACCCCCGGATTTATCCGTATTCCCTATAATGATCCCGAAGCTCTTGAGAAATGCCTTGCCGAGCACGGCAAGAAGGTGGCAGGATTCCTGCTTGAACCCATCCAGGGTGAGGCTGGCGTCTATGTCCCCGACGAGGGATACTTAAAGAAATGCTACGATATCTGTAAGAAATACAATGTGCTGTTCATGGCCGACGAGGTGCAGTGCGGTATTGCACGTACCGGCAAAATGCTGGCCTGCGACCACGAAGGTGTGCGTCCCGACCTGCTCATCCTTGGAAAAGCCCTTGGCGGTGGTGTGATGCCTGTCAGCGCTGTGCTGGCCGATGACGACATTATGCTGAATATCAAACCGGGTGAGCATGGCTCCACCTTCGGTGGCAACCCCATCGCCGCTAAGGTTTCTATCGCTGCCCTCCAAGTTATCAAAGACGAGCACCTTATGGAGAATGCTGACCGCTTGGGTAAGATTTTCCGTGAAGAGATGAGCAACTTCAAGAGCCCGATGATTGAGAAGGTGCGTGGCAAGGGACTGCTTAACGCTATCATTATCAAGCCTCATAACGGTAAAGAGGCATGGGATGTGTGCTTGAAGATGCGTGACCTTGGCGTATTGGCCAAGCCTACTCACCAACATATTATCCGTTTCGCACCCCCGCTGGTCATCACCGAGGAGCAGCTGCGTGCCGCTATGGAACTCATCAAGCAGGCCATCAAATCGTTTGAATGAAAATGGAAGAACAAACCTTTAACGCCAACAAACAGGAAATGCCGCGTGCCAGAGAGTTACGCCGTGCTGCACGCTATGCCCTGAAGGACAACTGGACGCAGGCCGTGCTCGCCACGCTGGTGTTTACGCTCATCGAATGTGCTGCAGGGTCCATTCCCTTCGCAGGATTACTGATAATCTGCCCGTTAGAGTTTGGTTTCTCACTCTGCTTCCTGCGTCTAGTACGCGGTGAGGACAGCAGCGAGATGGTGGGCGACCAGTTTAAGGTGTTCAACAAGTATGGACGTGTTCTAGGCACCTCGTTGCTGATGACACTCTACATCATTCTTTGGACCCTGCTGCTTATCATTCCTGGCATTATCAAGAGCTATTCCTACGCCATGACGCCCTATGTCATGAATGACCGCCCCGATTTGGATGCTGACGACTGTATCCACGAGAGTCGTATGATGATGAGAGGTTACAAGTGGAAACTCTTCTGTCTGGATCTGAGCTTCATCGGCTGGGCTATCCTCTGCCTCTTCACGCTGGGTATCGGTTTCCTTTGGCTGCAACCTTACATTGAGGCATCGCACGCCAAGTTCTATGAGGAACTGAAAGCCCGTCACGCACAGAACTAGGTTTTGTTAATCATGAAAAAGGTCGGTTTCCAACGGAAACCGACCTTTTTGTTTCCGAAAAATCCCGTAATCAATTGCTACTGCACGGTAAAAGAATGTTATAAAGAGCGTCCCCAACGAGTGTATTCAGTGTCGACGGGGATGTAGAAGATGGCGGTTTTGTCTTTGATAAGCCACTTTGAGGGGATAGTGCTGAGCAACAGGCGGTGCTCTTTGATGAGCGCCATCATGCGGAGCTGATGGTTGACGAACTTCTCGCGGTCGAAGGCAATACTCTCAAGCAGGGGTACGTATTCGGCAGGGTCAAAGTCGGCATTGCAGTCAAGAATCCAATTGATGAATTTTTCGTTATCGATGGAGCGGTCGAGAAGGTCGGGATAGATGCTGTTGAAGTCGCGTCGGCAATTCTCTGGAATACCGGCACGCAGCTTGATATTCTGCCAGATACGATCGTAGGTACCTTCTAGGATTTTGCGATGAGCCTCGGCTTCATTTCGGATTTGTCGTTCCTGACGATTGTAGCGACGGCTCAGTAACCACGCCACAATTCCCAGCGGAATCACGACGAAAATCATGAAGAGTATAAAAATAACAATTAACCAGCCAATCATAATTTTATTCCCAAAAACCTAAACGTTTCAAAATTGCAAAATTACACAAAAAAAATAGAATCTGTTTGTTTTTTTAGCAAAAATATTCCTATTCGATGCTAAATATCATGGAATCAGTTGTATGAGAGCAGTGTTCTGGTAATTGTTTTTGTAGAGAGGGAGTGTCTGCGAGGAATGGCGTAATCCCAATTCCACGAGTCTATGGAAAGTCGTGGATTTCTATATCTGGCTTATGTTGAAAGAGAGCGAAAAACGCAAAAAAGAAGAAAAAAAATAGCGAATTTGATGAGCCTGAAATACACTGATTGTAAAAAATATCTTACTGATAACATGATGTTTATAAAATAATTTCATGCAAAAATGCTCTATTTGAAAAAAAAAGTGTAATATTGCGTTTTGATTATAGGCCTACAATATGTTAAAAATACGCTTGAAAAAGAGACTGAAATACGCTGTTTTGGGGTCGTTGCTATTGATGTCTGCAACGGCAGGAGCCCAGGATATCGGTTTCTCTCAATTCTACGCTAATCCGCTCTATTTGAATCCCGCTTTTGCCGGTTCTCAGATTGCTCCCCGAATCTCGTTAGTCTATCGTGCACAATGGCCTGGATTGGTTAGTGCATTTACAACCATTTCGGCATCTTATGATCAATATTTCCCTGACCTTCATGGTGGTCTTGGTTTTATTGTTATGAACGACCGACAAGGTGATCATGGTGCGCTTCGAACCACAATGGTTGGTGCCATGTACGCGTTCAGATTTCAAGTGAGCCGGGACATCTATGTCAGTGCTGCCTTGCAAGCCTCTTTGGTCAACAACGCTCTCAATTGGGACGAATATTTGAGATTCCCTGACCAAATTAGCCGCGAACTTGGTTTCTCCATACCCACTGGCGCTGTCAAGCCCGATAAAACAAGTAAGTGGAGTGCCGACTTTAATGCCGGTGTTTTGGTGTCTGGCTCCCAATGGTATGCCGGTGTTGCTGCTTCCCATCTTACCCAACCTAATCAAGCTTTCTATTCAGAAGACCTTGTGCCGATGAAGTTGACGGTGCATGCAGGTGGACTAATCAATGTCTCCGAGGAACGTCGCCGCCAGTCTTCGCTTGGATTGGGAAGTCCCATAATCTCGCCTAATATTGTATACCAGTTCCAAGGTGGCTTCCATTACTTTAACTATGGCGTTTATTTGGATTGGATGCCTTTCCTTGTGGGTGTATGGTTCCGCAATGGAGTGCAGAACGCCGATGCATTTATTTTTCAGGCTGGTATACAACAAGACTTCTTCAAAGTGGGCTACAGCTATGACGTGACGGTGTCAAAACTTGCCAACAGTACCGCAGGTGCCCATGAAATCACTGTGGGTTTCCTGCTTCCGGTACCGGAACACAAGAAAAAGGTGCGTGCCATACGTTGCCCGTCATTCTAATTAAATGTTAACAATTGGAACAAAAACAGAGAATAATCGTTTAATATTATAGAGAATAATCGTTTAATATTATATTGAATAAAACAAAAAGGTAAAATATATGAAGATTTTTAGTTTCTCAAGTATGATGTTGGCAGTTACACTGCTGCTCGCTTCTTGTTCAAACAAGGCTGGCAAGTCTGATGCAACAGGTTGGAACTACAATGATCCCAAATGGGGAGGTTATGATGTCTCGGACCGTACCAACCAACAGACTGCCCCGGGACTTGTCTTCATTGAAGGCGGCTCGTTTGTGATGGGTCATGTCACCGAGGATACTCGATATTCGTGGGATAATGTGGCCCATACAGTCACTGTTTCTTCGTTCTATATGGATGAGTGCGAGGTGAGCAACAAGATGTATGGCGAATTTGTGTACTGGATGCAGCGTGCTTATGGCGAGGAATTCCCCGACAAAGTGAAGGCCATCATGCCCGATACTGCAGCTTGGAGAGACAAACTCGCATGGCGTGAAGGTTTTGTGGACTATTACTTCCAGAGCCCCAGTTATCAAGATTACCCTGTTGTTGGTGTCAGTTGGGAACAGGCACAGGCTTTCTGCACTTGGCGTACCGACCGCGTCAATGAGAAATTGCTTGTCGACATGGGAATTATTATGCTTGACCAGGAGAACCTGGGTACTAACGCTTTCCAGACAGATGTCTATCTGGCTGGACGCTATGAGGGTGAGACCAAGAAAGGTATCACTAATCTCAACCCTGCAGCTGGTGGTGAAGACCGTCAGGTGCGCAAAACCGATGGTATTCTCTATCCTTACTATCGACTGCCGACAGAGGCTGAGTGGGAGTTTGCTGCTTTAGGTTTGATTGGAAGTACCTATGACGAGCGTGTAACGGAGCATAAAACGTATCCCTGGGCTGGTCAGAGCCTCCGTTCCGCCAACAAGAAATACTATGGTCAATTCCTTGCCAATTTCAAGCGCACCCGTGGTGACGCTATGGGTGTGGCTGGCAACTTGAATGATGGTTGGGATTATACCTGCCCCGTGAAGTGGTATTTCCCCAATGATTACGGTCTGTACAATATGGCTGGTAACGTCAGCGAATGGTGTATGGATGTCTATCGTAAGACGGTCAACCCCGTGGGTGCCGATGACCTCGATCCTTTCCGTGGTAATATTTATAGAGCTCCCGTACTTGATGAGGACGAAGGTGCCTATATTGGAGAGGATGGTCAAATGGTATACAAAGAGGTTGATTATCAGGCAAACCGTCGCAACTATCGTCAGGCTGATAACGTAAACTATCTTGATGGTGACCGTGCATCGAACCTTGGCGCCAATGATCGCTGGATTGATGAGGAAAGTGGCAGTGCAGAGGAAGAGGAATCAGAAGTTGAAGTTGAAGAAGAAGAGGAAGAAGGTGTTGAGGAAGGAGAATCCAATGAACAGTTGAGTGCTGAAGGTACATGGACAAACAAGATGTATCGCCGTAAACCCGTAGACAGTAAGGAACGCCCCACGTCGCTGGTCAACAACAAAGTGCGTGTTGTTAAGGGCGGCAGTTGGAGGGACCGCGCCTACTATTTGCAGGCCAGTACTCGTCGCTACTACGATCAAGACAAGTCCTCTTCATGGATTGGATTCCGTTGCGCTATGGACCGTCTTGGCTCCCGAGTGATTAAATAATAATCCATAAATAAAGAGATAGTAGAGACGTGGCTTGCCGCGTCTCTACTTCATTCAGAGAAGACTGGATTGTGTGAGAAAGGCTATTTTATTATTAGGAATAATTCTTGTCGCACAAGTGTGCGATGCTCAAAAACTGATTGAGTATTCTTCGGGTATGGGCTCCCGTGACCCCGAAAATGCCAATGTTTGGGTGCTCTATAATGGAGTTGTTGCTCGTCATGAAGGGATGAAATTGGAATCGGATTCAGCCCATTATGACACGGAAGAAAATAGTTTTACGGCATTCGGCAATATTATTATTACCCTTACCGATACTACATTGATTTTCGGAGACCGCCTATTGTATGATGGGGATACTCGTATTGTGGATATCTGGGATGATACAGTGGTTCTTGTCGACGGTCGTACCCATCTGATTGCGAATCACATCACTTATGAAAGGAATCGTGCTACCGCCTACTATACGGAGTGGGGACGCGGAACTAGCGAAAATCGTGTGCTGATTAGCCGTCAGGGACAATATAATTCTGAACGTAAGGAATTCAATATTTATAATGATGTAGTCCTATGGGATTCCACCATGCGCCTTGAAACGGATACGCTAATCTATAATACGAAAACGAAGACTGCTTGTTTTGAGAGTCCGACGTATATGTATAGCGATTCTTCAACTATATATAGTGAGTTGGGGAATTATAATACTGAAACCCGATTTGCTATTTCGTATCTGTCTTCACATGTGGATAATCAAGGACGGATGATTGATTGTGACACCCTTTACTATGACGAAGCGCAGCGCTATGGAAAAGCTTATGGGCATGTGATTATTGTTGATTCGGTTAATGACATTACGTGCACAGGGCGTTATGGTGAGACTAATCAAGAAAATAATTACTCTTTTGTGACGGATAGCGCACATGTATTGTTTGTGGACAAAGGCGATTCTCTGTTTCTTCACGCGGACACGGTCTATGTGATCACTGATACTGCTAACCATTTGCAAACGGTAAGGGCTAATTATCGTGTGAAACTATTCCGTAGAGATGCTCAGGCGATGTGTGATTCGGCTTTCTACAATGCTATTGATTCGGTATTATATATGTATCAGAATCCCGTAATATGGTATGAACATTATCAATGCTCTGCTGATACCATCGTAATGTATCATGACACTACTGGCATGCGAATGGCATATCTCTATTCGGATTGTTTTGCCATGCAACAAGTAGATTTGGACAAATTTAATCAACTGACTGGACGAAACGGAGTTGTGCATTTTGCAGATGGAGAGCCAATGTATGCCGACATCTTGGGTAATGCCCAAATGGTGTATTATATTACGGAAGATGACACCCTTGGACATCCGCAACTTATGGGAGTAAATGTAGGAATGGGCACTGATATTCGCATTTATTTCGACAGTACTCGGGCGCCTGGACGTGTGGTTGCTTACGACAAACCCGACATGAAGACCTATCCAGTGATGCGGGTGCCGGAGGAATTTAAAAGACTCCAAGGTTTTAATTGGCAACCCAAGCGACGCCCGCGACGTCCAGAAGATATTTTTGAATGGTGACAATGTATAGTAGCCATTTTGTTGTGACAAGATGGCAGTTGGGACTGCCAATGGCAGTCTTTTTGATATATTAAACTTGTAAAAAAGAATCCCGAATATGAGTAATAAAGAAAAAAATACGAAAGATACAGACCCGATTGATGAAAGGTCTGTGGAACAGGAACAGGTGGTGAGTGACGCCGAACATCAATCTCAGGAAATAGAAGGCACTGAAACGGACAAGGTGCAGGAGTTGGATAGGAAGTTGTCGGAGCTCAATGATAAATATTTGAGGCTCTATTCAGAATATGAAAACTATCGCAAACGTACAAACCTGGAGAAGACGGATCTGTTACTGAATGGCAGCCGTGAGATGATAAAAGCAATCCTTCCTGTTATTGATGATTTTGAGCGTGCGTTGTCTGTGCTTGGTAAAGAAGAAGGTGTGCTGTTGATTTACAACAAAATGATGAAGATTCTTGAGCAGAAGGGTCTAAAAGCAATGGAAGTAAAGGGGGAGAGGTTTGATGAGAATCTTCATGAAGCAATTACCCGTATTCCAGCTGCAGACGAAAGTCAAAAGGGAATTGTTATTGAAGTGGTTGAGAAAGGCTACTATTTGAACGACAAGGTGCTCCGCTATGCAAAAGTAGTTGTTGCCTGCTAAAGTAGTAAAGGAGAAAAGAAAATGGCAAAGAGAGATTATTATGAAGTGCTTGGAGTGGATAAGACTGCCACTCCCGATGAATTGAAGAAGGCTTACCGAAAATTAGCCCTCAAATATCATCCAGACCGTAACCCTGGTGACAAAGAAGCTGAGGAGAAGTTTAAAGAGGCTGCAGAAGCGTATGATGTCCTCAGTAATCCAGATAAGAAGGCCCGCTATGACCAGTTCGGTATGGCCGGTATGGAGGGAGGCTATGCTCAAGGTGGCATGGATATGAAT
Organism: uncultured Bacteroidales bacterium; assembly: GCA_900317285.1. GTDB lineage: Bacteria > Bacteroidota > Bacteroidia > Bacteroidales > P3 > Colimorpha. The sequence continues at coordinate 34,576 of ONGA01000008.1, forward strand.
GATATATTCTCCCAGTTTGGCAGCATTTTTGGAGATCTTTTTGGGGGGGGGGGCTTCCGTACAGGATTCACGGGCTTTGGAGGAGGCGGCGGTGCGACACGTCGTGTACTTAGAGGTACTAATCTCCGCATCAAAGTCAAACTGACTCTGGAAGAAATTGACCATGGATGTGAGAAGAAAATAAAAGTTAGTAAATATGTCCCGTGCAAGACGTGTGGTGGTAGCGGTGCTCGAGACGGTAAGACCGAAACGTGCCCTCATTGTCATGGCACTGGCGTCGTTACAGAGACTAAACGCACAATGTTGGGTATGATGCAGACTCAAAGTGCATGCCCTCAGTGTGGTGGTGAGGGGCGTATAGTCAAGGATAAATGTCACGAATGCCATGGTGATGGTATTGTTAAGAGCGATGAGATAATCACAATCAACATACCCGCAGGTGTGCAGGATGGTATGCAACTTGCCATACAAGGACAGGGAAATGCAGCTCCTCGTGGAGGAATTGCGGGCGATTTGATAGTTCTTGTAGAAGAGTTGGAGCATGATACTTTTGAGCGTCAGGATGCTAATCTCTACTATAATGCTTTCATCACTTATTCTGATGCTGCCATGGGAGCTTCTGTGGAAATACCTACGCTGAATGGGAAAGTGAAAATAAAAGTTGAACCAGGAACCCCGTCGGGACGTGTTGTACGTCTGCGAGGGAAAGGCCTTCCGGTGATGAATGGTTATGGTCGGGGCGACTTACTTGTTAGCTTAAATGTATGGGTTCCAAAGAATCTTACCAAGGATGAAAAAGAGGTGCTTGAGAAGTTGAAGACACATCCGAATTTTCAGCCGAACCCCACTAAGCAGGAAAGGGGATTCTTTGATAAGATGAAGGAAATGTTTAGCTGATGACAGAATCGTTCTTGCAATATGTTTGGCAACACCAGATGATAGGGAAGGAATTGTCCACTACAGATGGTCAACCTGTTGTTGTTCTCCGTCCAGGTGAACTAAATCATGATGCAGGACCAGATTTTTTTAATGCACGGCTGACAATAGATGGGGTGGAATGGGTCGGCAATGTCGAAGTACATCTGCATTCTTCGGATTGGAATACCCATCATCATTCGCGAGATCAGCGATATAACAACATTATTCTACATGTTGTTTATGAGCATGACTGCGAGGTTGTACTGGAAAATGGACTCCATCCGATGACTTTAGAATTGCGCCGATTCATGCATCCTTCTCTGGTGAAAAACTATGAATCTTTGGTTTTACCTAAGGGGGGTGATGATATTCCTTGTTTCCGAAGATTTTCGCAGGTGTCATCTTTTGTGATAAGTTCTTTTTTAGACCGTTTGGTGGTAGAACGTATTGAGTCAAAAACAGAAGTGGTCCATCGTCTCCTTGAAGAAAGTAACGGTAACTGGGAGCAGACATGTTATTGGCTAATTGCTCATTATTGGGGTGGAAAGGTAAACGCGATTCCGTTTGAGATGTTGGCGAAATCTGTTGATTATCGTTTGCTAGCGAGATGGAAAGGTGATGTGTTACGATTAGAAGCCATTCTAATTGGACAGGCTGGTTTTTTAGAGGGTCCATTGGTTGATGATTATCCGCTCCAGTTGCAGACGGATTATCATGCACTCAAATCCGGGGTAGGATTAGTTCCCCTTGATAATTATATATGGCGCTTCCATTGTCTGAGACCGAATAGTTTTCCCACCATTCGTATCAGCCAGTTTGCTTCTTTGATGGTACAATCGTCTAATTTGTTCGGCACGCTGTTGTCTAAGACGAATGTTAAAGAATTGGAGAATGTGTTTGACTGTCGGGCTACAGAGTATTGGGATAATCATTATCGTATCGATCAAGAGTCGTCGAATAGTAGTGTTAAACGAGTGGGTAAGGCGTTGGCAGATTCCCTTATTATCAATGCATGGGTTCCATTGCTGTTTGCTTATGGAACCTTGCATGGTCAGCAACAGTATAAGGATCAGGCGATTGGTTTGTTGCAACAGTTGGCACCAGAAAAAAATAATATCATCCGCCGCTGGCAAGAAGCAGGCGCTTCTCCAGAAAATGCTGCCCAAACGCAGGCTCTAATACAACTTTCAAATAATTATTGTGGTATTCGTCGATGTTTAGAATGTCGAATCGGATATCATATTATTAAAAGTATCAAGTAATACAATGAATGCATCTGAAATCACAACCATTGTAAAAGCGACTGATAGCCAGATTATGTATCCGGAAGAAAACATTAAGAACCTTCTTACGGATAGTCGAAAGTTGACTTCACCTCAGGGAACACTTTTTTTTGCCATACCGACAAAAAGGAATACAGGCTGTCGCTATATACAAGCTTTATACCAAAAAGGTGTTCGTAATTTTGTGATTCCTGCGGATGAACAAGTTCTTTTCTCAGATGCTAATTATTGGAAGGTCGAGAATGTTGTGCTTGCACTTCAGAGGATTGTTGCTGAGTATCGTTCGCATTTTGATATTCCGGTAGTTGGAATTACGGGTAGTAACGGAAAAACTATTGTAAAGGATTGGACTGTTCAACTTTTGTCAACAGACCATCGGCTTGCATCGAGCCCTAAAAGTTATAATTCTCAGATTGGGGTGCCGCTTTCAGTGTGGCAACTTTCTCCCGAAGATCAGATGGCTGTCTTTGAAGCTGGTATTTCGGAGACGGGGGAGATGGCAAAATTACAGAGGATTATTCAGCCGACGATTGGTATTTTTACCAATATCGGAAATGCTCACGATGAGAATTTCCTTACACGTCAACAGAAAATTGCAGAAAAGCTGCAACTCTTTACGCATTGTAAGGTGCTAATTTATTCCACAGACCATAAGGAGATACATTCGGTTCTGTCAGAAATAGAGAGTTTCCGGCATGTTGATTTATTTACGTGGGGAACCTCGGACGAGAATGTACTTAAGTTAGAGAATGTTGAGATAGAAGGTCATTCTTCACGTTTGACAGTTCGGTACAAGGAGTCCTATTTTGATGTGACAATTCCTTTTGTTGACAGAGCCTCACAAGAAAATGTGATGCATTGTATTGCATTGATGCTATATCTTGGGTATTCTCCCGATGTTATTTCATCCCGATGTGCGCGTCTGGTCCCTGTGGAGATGCGTTTGGAGATGAATGAAGCGGTAAATAATTGCCTGTTGATAAACGATAGCTATAGTCTCGACTTCAACTCTCTCGCCATAGCGTTGGACTTTGTACAGCACGAACAACGTCATTTCCATAAGACGCTTATCCTTTCGGATTTTCTTCAAACCGGCTTGCCAGATGGGGAACTTTATGCTCAAGTTTCGCAACTCATTGCGCATAGAGGGATAACCCGGTTGATAGGCATTGGGGAGGCACTCTGTCATAATAGAGGATGTTTTGCGGGTATTGACTCTGAGTTTTTTGTGTCGACGGAGGATTTTCTTCAGAGCTATGATTTTTCCCGTTTTCAAAACGAAACCATTCTCCTTAAAGGTGCCCGTAAATTCTGTTTTGAAAACATAGCAAAATTGCTTCAGCGGAAGTCCCATGAGACAATTATGGAGGTTGATCTGGATGCCATGATTCATAACTTGAATGTTTACCGGTCACGAATTAAGCCAACCACCAAGCTGATGGCTATGGTAAAAGCGGCTTCGTATGGGGCCGGAAAAGTGGAGGTGGCAAGTGCTCTCCAGTTTAATCATGTTGATTATCTTACGGTGGCCTATGCCGACGAAGGTGTCGAGCTTCGCCGCAACGGCATCACTTTGCCCATTATGGTGATGAATCCGGAGGAGGCTTCCTTTGATGATATCATCAAATATCAATTGGAACCAGATATTTATAGCTTCCGAATATTGGAGTTGTTTGCTGCTAGGGTGAATTTGTTTGGAGCTACAAAGGCAATTCATGTTGAATTCGACACTGGGATGCATCGACTGGGTTTCTCTGGAGATGATATCGAGGCTCTTGCGGAGAGGCTTAATCATTACTCTGGATTGTTGGAAGTGAGGAGTATCTTCTCTCATTTGGCATGTGCCGATGATCCGGAGATGGACGACTTTACTCACATGCAGATAGACCGTTTCCGAACTTGGAGTGACCGGTTGGATAGTCTTATTGTGCGACGTGATAATGCCAAAATACTGCATCATATCCTGAATTCATCTGGAATTGCGCGCTTCTCAGAGGCGCAGATGGACATGGTGCGTTTGGGAATTGGACTTTATGGTGTTGCCCCGGAGCCTGAGATACAAGCTCAACTTCGTCAAGTAAGCCGCCTGGTGACACGTATTTCGCAAATCAAAGACATCCCAGAAGGCGAATCGGTGGGTTATAATAGGCGTTGGATAGCCAAACGTCCTTCGCGAATTGCAATCATTCCTATAGGATATGCCGATGGTTTCAACCGCCATCTGGGTTATGAGAATGGACGTGTCCTTATTGCCGGGAAAGAAGCTCCAATTATTGGCAGTATCTGTATGGACATGTGCTTTGTTGATATTACAGGAGTGGAGTGCAAGGAAGGAGATGCAGTGGTGATTTTCGGAGAAGGAGATCTTTTGCAACGCAATGCGGCTGCAGCAGGCACAATCTCATACGAGATGTTAACTTCAGTATCTCCCCGAGTAAAACGTGTCTACTTCCAGGAATAGACTTTGTGGTGAAACTTTTTTGAGAGAAATACGTTAGTATAATTTATATGAAGAATGCGTTTGACGACCTTGGCGAGATTCTCTCTAAGGATCTAAATATAAGAGCGAATATTGTGCCAATGATTGATGCGGGGGATGAAGATGTGCTTCTGCACGATGATGGCATAGAACAGGAAATGCCAGTGCTTCCTGTCCTGGATCAGGTGCTTTTCCCCGGTGTCCTTATTCCTATAGCTGCGCAGCGACCCAAGGCACGTCAGTTGTTGGCTGATGTCAGCGGTACAGAGACACATATTCTTGTCTTTGCCCAAAAAACCAACAATGAGGATCCCGACGAACATGATTTGTATCCGGTTGGTGTTATCGCCAAAGTGTTGAAGGTTTTTAATTTCCGCACCGATATTTCCGTGGCTGTTCTTCAAGGAATAGTCCGCTGCCACTCATTGATGGTTACCCGTACTGCCCCATACATGTGGGGATGCGTGCAGCATGCTCCGGAAAGCACAGAGGGATTACAGACACAGGCATTCTCTAGAAAAGTGAAACTGTTGAGAAAACAGTATGCCGAAGTGATGAAGTCTCGTTTCCAGGATGAGGAGTTGGGTCAAATGCTTACGGGTATCGGCAGTGATAAGATTTTTATTAATTTTGCTGCCACTCACATGGATGTTGAAGCAGAACTGAAATATGAACTGCTGGCATGTGACACTTATCGGAGTCGTGTGGATAAGATGCTTGAGCAACTGAACACGCTCCGTGGACTGGACGACCTTCGACGCGAAATTGACAGTAAGACGAAAGAGGAAATGGAGCGTCAGCAGAGAGAGTATTTCCTGCGTCATCAAATGAACGTCATTCAGGAAGAGTTGGGCGCCAACGGCAATGCCAACCCATGGGGTGACAGCGAGGTTGATGAACTGCGTCGGCGTGCATCTGAGAAGGTGTGGCCGGAATCGGTGGCTGCCACTTTTGAAAAGGAAATGCACAAGTTGACGCATATTCAGCCTATGTCGTCCGACTATACTGTCCAGCTCAACTACCTTGAAACCCTGCTTGACCTTCCGTGGGATGTGACCGCCAAACAAACTTTTGATATCAAAGAGGCGCGTGAGCAAATGGAGCGAGACCATTATGGTATTGAAAAAGTTAAGCAGCGGGTTGTCGAATACCTTGCAGTACTCAAGCGCCAGTCGGAAAAGGGACGGCTGGCCAAGGCTCAGGTGCTTTGCCTTGTAGGACCTCCGGGTACTGGAAAGACGTCTGTTTGCCGTTCTATCGCTACCGCTCTCAACCGTCCCTACCGACGTGTCGCCCTTGGAGGACTTCATGATGAGGCGGAGATTCGTGGTCATCGCCGTACATACGTGGGCGCTATGCCGGGACGCATTATACAGGAAATCATCAAGGCTGGGGTTTCCAACCCCGTGTTCGTGCTGGACGAAATTGACAAGGTGCAGACCAACAGCTTCCATGGCGATCCTTCGTCGGCATTGCTTGAGGTCCTTGATCCAGAGCAGAACTGCCATTTCCACGACAATTTCGTTAATATCGATTACGACCTCTCCAAAGTGCTTTTTATTGCTACTGCAAACAGCCTTTCCGACATCCATCCAGCATTGCTGGACCGTATGGAGATAATCAATTTCTCGGGATATGTCATTGAGGAAAAGCTGGAGATAGCGCAACGACACCTCCTTCCCCGCATTATGCGCGAGAATGTGGTGGATCGCCGCACGGTGAGGTTCTCTCCGGAAATTGTCAAACAGGTTATCAATGAATACACCCGTGAGGGTGGAGTGCGTCAGCTTGAGAAGCAACTCTCCAAGATAGTGCGCCATCGTATTGTGCAGCAGGAAACAGGAGAAACGTCCAAACTGATGGTTAGCCCGGAAGAAGTCAAGGATGTGCTGGGCCTCCCCATCCATAACAGTGAACAAGCGCAGGATAAGCCCCGCGAGGGTGTGGTTACCGGTTTGGCGTGGACTCCTGTTGGAGGCGAGATTCTTTTCATTGAGAGCTCGTTGAGTAAGGGAAAGGGGACACTGACGATGACCGGCAATTTGGGCGATGTGATGAAAGAGTCGGCCACACTTGCCTTCGAGTATCTCAAGGCCAACGGGGAGGAGTTTGGTGTGAAACATCAAGACTTGGAGAAGAGCAATATTCATATACATGTGCCTGAAGGTGCCACTCCGAAGGACGGCCCTTCGGCGGGTATTACCATGTTTGTCGCCATGGTGTCGGCTTTTGCCCACCGCAAAGTCAACCCTAAAGTGGCTATGACAGGCGAAATAACACTGCGTGGCGATGTGACTCCCGTGGGCGGTATCAAGGAAAAGATTCTTGCGGCCAAGCGTGCGGGTATCACGGATATTATTCTTTGCCACGACAACCGTCGCGATATAGAGGAAATAGAGCCGACATATCTTACCGGTCTTACGTTCCATTACATTTCTTCCATGAGTGAGGCATTGCCTTTGGCCTTGGTTGGATAAGACCCTTTGCCGTTATGAAAAATGCTATTGGATATACATTGCACTGTTTGGCGAGATTGCTTCTTTTTATGGCAATTGTTTATTCGTTGCCGCTACGTTCCCAGCAATCCGCGTTTGTTGCCAAACAGCAGCGTATGGCGGTGCTACCGGGCGAGGTGAGAAATGTATCTGTGGTTGACGGTAATCTCTATTGCTATGCTTCAGGGGTTATGCTCAAGGTACAGAGAAGCGGTGAACAACTGATGGGCTTCTGGGCAGACACTTCCTTGTCGAAGTATGGCGAAAATGTTGACTACGTTGTCCGTCAACCGGGGACAGGGGATTTGTATTTTACCTGTACCGATAAAAACGGCGATTCGTATTTGTACTGCAGTAGCCAGAACCGAAAGGCACGTCAGGTGCGTCTCGGTGGCGGCTTATTCTTTAACAAGGGTATGACGGTGGAGCATCCTACGTTCACAGAGGACGGAAGGATTATGATTTTCAGCTCCCTGGACCGTCATCGGAGTTTCGGTGGCTATGACCTGTGGTATACGGTTTTTGATGGTAAGAAATGGGAGAAACCACGCAATTTGGGAAACAGAATCAACACGGATTCCGACGAGATTTCGCCGTGGGTTTACCGCGACTGTCTCCTGTTTGCCTCGAATGGCCGCAAGGAGGATGACGGCAATTTGGGTGTTTATGCGACGCGTCTGATTTCCGACCGTGTGGAAGGAGACACTGTCGGCATGTTCCAGATAGGGCGTTGCAAGGTGCAGCGGCTGCCTGCTCCGCTGAATGCCGACGATGCCGACGATTTCGACATGGTGTTCGACAGCCTCACTGGCTGCGGATACTGGGTGTCGCACAGGACGGAGACGTCCGGCGATTCCCAGCTGTATTCTTTCGAGGGCGCTCTCGATGGTGTGCTGCTGTGGGGTCTTGTTATGGACAAACTCGACAATCCGCTACCGGGGGTACAGATTTTTGTCAGGCAGGGTGATCAGGTGGTATGCTCCTCCGAGACGGACGAGGATGGTTTCTACCATTTGTATCTGCAAGGTGACCAGTACTACGACATCTCTTATCGGCTGGATGATTACTTCTCTGGGTACGAGAGCATAAACACCACCAAGGAGGTGGGTGAGTATCTTATTGCCGAAGCCCGTCGCGACCTCAAGCTGGAGAAGCTGCCATTAGGCGAACGCTTGTATTACGAAGACCTTTTCGGTCCCGATGTTGACATTGAACTCAGCGAACTGGGACGTGAACGGCTTGAACCGCTAGTGAGGTTTCTGAACGACAATCCGGAGATGAGTGTTGATGTGTCGCTGAGCAATGACGTGACGACCAATAGCCGATTCAATACGCTTCTGACCGACCAGCGTTTGCTTACGTTGCGTAACTATCTGTTCCAGATGGTGCCGCCTACGGTGGTGATACATATTCACAACTCCTGCGCCGGCATCGAAGGGTGCAGCAATGCCTCTGGACTTTCGCGTCTGGTTGTGCAAATCAACAAGGGGGAAAAATAACATTCCGGAAACATTTAGATGCTTTTTTTTTAGGCAATCCAGCAGGGTTGCCTAAAAAATCTGTGTAGTGCAAATGGCTGATTTTTAGATAATGAAATGTGTTGTGATGAAAAAAAATAAAAAAAAATTTGGTGGGAATGTAGAAAAGTAGTACTTTTGCACCCGATTTCGAAAGAAGAAATCACCTAAAAATGTCGCTTCGGCGGCAATAATTGTTCGGGGTGTGGCGCAGTTGGCTAGCGCACTTGCATGGGGTGCAAGGGGTCGAAAGTTCGAGTCTTTTCACCCCGACAATTTTTAAGAGGAGAGGGTTTCCAAACGGAAACCCTCTCCTCTTTTTGTGTTTTGACCGATTAACAAGGTTAGAGTGTTTCTTCGAGGGTCCAGAGGCGGTTGGTGTTGGAGCCTTTGATGAGGATGGTGGCGCCGTTGACGGGGTTGGCTTGCAACCAGGCCTGGAGGGAGTTTGTGTCGGGGAACAGCAGCATGTTGTCGGGGTGGGGAAGGGGTGTCCATTCGGGACCCACCAGCAGCACTTTGTCAAGATTGCAGTCGGCCAGCAGGCTTATCACGCGCTCGTGTTCCTTACGTTCGTCGTGACCGAGTTCGTGCATGCCACCGATGACGGCCATGGTGCCGTTCATGGACTTGAACGAGGTGATGGCGGCTTCCATGGAGGAGGGATTGGCGTTGTAGCAGTCGAGGTAGAGACGGTTGCCGCGGGAGGTCTCCTTGAATTCGGAGCGCTGGTTGGAGGGAGTGTATTCCTCGATGGCCTCCTTGATGTCCCAGGGTTCGACGCCGAAGTGGAGTCCGACGGCTACGGCAGCCATGCAGTTGTCGAAGTTGTAGTTGCCGAGGAGGCGCGTGCGGACGTTGTAGACGTTGTCGCCGACCTCGAAGTAGAAGTGGAGGTAGGGGTCGCTGCCGACGAAGGTGCCGTGGATGTCGGCTTCGGGCGAGGTGCCGTAAGTGAGCATGCTGAGGGGTGTGCGCTCGATGGTCGAGGGGACGAATGCGGGGTTGTCGGGTGCGTAGGCGGGGATGAAGGAGCGCAGACCGGGGATGGTGGCGAGGCGCTCGGCTTCGTGCATCAGGCGTTCGTTGTCGGCGTTGACGAAGACGAGTCCGTGCTTGCCGGCGAGGTGCCTGTAGAGTTCCGTCTTGGTGTGCACCACGCCTTCGAAGCTGCCGAAGCCTTCGAGGTGTGCGCGTCCGACGTTGGTGATGAGGCCGCAGTCGGGGTTAGCGATGCCGCAGAGGAACTCGATCTCGCCTGGGTGGTTGGCACCCATCTCGACGATTGCGAGTTCGGTGTCGGCGGGGATGGAGAGCAGTGTGAGAGGCACGCCGAGGTGGTTGTTGAAGTTGCCTTTGGTGGCCGAGGTGCGGTAGCGTTTGGCGAGGACGGCATGGACGAGCTCCTTGGTGGTGGTCTTGCCGTTGGTGCCGGTGATGCCGATGACAGGCATCTGGAGGTGGCGACGGTGTTCGCGCGCCAGTTCCTGGAGTGTTTTCAGTACGTCGGGGACCACGATGCAGCGGTCGTCGACTTTGTATTGCGGGTCGCTGATGACGCAGAGTGCGGCGCCTTGTTCGAGGGCCTTGGGTGCGAAGGCGTTGCCGTCGAAATGTTCGCCCTTGAAGGCGAAGAAGAGGCATCCCGGGGTGATGGCGCGCGAGTCGGTGGTGATGGCGTGCGAGCGGAGGAATGCTTGGTATAGGTTGTCTATCATGATGTTGCGGTTTTTCTAGAGGGTGAGGCGGAAGCCGAATTCGCGGATGGAGGGAGTACCGTCGATGGAGGTGTTGAAGGTGGGGGTGAGGGTGTAGTAGATTTCCCAACCGCCGCTGAATATCCACCAGAGTGGCCACGACATGCCGACGGCCACTTCGGCACGGAACTTGTTGGGGGCCTCAATGTTGCTGAGGTCGAGGTTGGGGTCGTTCTCGCGGGTGTTGTCGTCGACGAGGCGCGAGTAGGAGAAGGCATTGCCGACGGAGTAGGAGAGGTTGAATGCCAGGTAGATATCGGTTTTCCGGTTGGTGACGAAAGCGATGCGGAGGGGCATGAAGAGGCCGTGGGTGTAGAGCTGGGAGGAGTACTGGCGCCAGCTGGTGGGGGTATAGCCGGCGATGAGGTGGGTGGTGGTGTTGAATTCCACGGAGTTGGAGAAATGGTACCAGTGGAAGCGGTAGCCGAGGCCTGCCTGGAGGTCCCAGCGGCGGTGGATGGGGTATTTGGCGACGAGGCCGAAACCGGCATCCCAGGCGTGGTTGTGGTAGGGGTTGCCGCTGCGGGAGATGTAGGTGTTGGTGCTGAAGCCGACGGGGGTGACGAACTCGAAGCGCAGGGCGCGTCCCATCAGGGATTGGCGCTGCTGGCGTGCTTCGTCGCGAGCCAGGCGGTCGGCTTCGGCGCGTGCACGCTCGAGTGCGCGCTGCTCTTCGTATTCGGCATCGTAGGAGACGCTGTCGAGCACCTGTGCGTGGAGGGTGCCGCCAAGGGCCAAAATCAGGAGGAGGTAGAGTCGTTTTTTCATTTTTGTCGAATTTTTCTGTTTGCCGGATAACGCGTTTTTTTATAAAAAAGTATGCGCGCGAGGGAAAATTGTCCTATATAGGAGGGGGTGTTTCTCCTATGTAGGAGAAAAAAAATGTCCTATGTCGGGGTGGCGGCGGAAAAATTTTCTCCTATGTCGAAAAAATTACCTCCTATTGTTGTACTACCATTTTACTACCATTCTATATCGGTTGTTCTATTATTCTACTATGATGCGTATATGATGCGTCTATGATTCTCCTATGTGGGGCAATTTTTGGGGGTGAGGGATGCCGAATCGAAAAAAATGTGTATTTTTGCATTCGTTTTTCGGACGAAATATCGGCGAAATGGAATGTGAACTTGCGAAATACGGATTTCGTCGCGTGGCGGCGTTGCTGACGGCGTGGCTTCTGTGCCTTGTCGGCCTGCTGCTGCCTGTTGCGTCGAGGGCGCAGGGAGGCGACAGCACGGCACGCGAGATGAAGGATGGCTGGGTGGTGGGTGCCTTCCCGACGCTGACGTATGCCAATACGCTTGGTTTCCAATTCGGTGCGTGCGGGAATGTGTTCTACTACGGCGACGGCTCGTCCTATCCCGATTTCCTGCACAAGTTCTCGTTCGAGGCGTCGCATTTCACCAAGGGGCGGTCGCGCTTTTACCTGGCTTTGGATAGTAAGAGCCTGATTCCCAGCTGGCGGGTGACGCTCTCGGCGCTCTATATCATGGACCCGCTGTACTATTTCTACGGCTTCAACGGAGCGGCGTCGCCCTACAGCGCGGCGAAGAACGACGAGTTGTACTATAATGTCGACCGTGCTATCTTTCAGGGATTTGCCAATTTCCAGCGGCCGCTGTCGGACCGGATAAAGGTGGTGGGGGGCGTGTCGTTCTCTAACTACCGCCTGCGGGACTACGACGGCGACAAGTACGGTGGCGTCGGATTGTCGACACTTTATCGCAACTATGTGGTTACCGGCATGTTGGACAATGATGAGCGTGGCGGTGGCAATGTGCTGGAGGTGCGCGGCGGCATGGTGTACGACACACGCGACATCGAGGCGGCACCCAACCAGGGCGTGCTGCTCGAGGCGTTCCTGAATTCCGGCTTCTCGCCGAACCACAATTATTTGAAGGTCTGCACTTACTTTTCTCATTTCCTGCGCATTCCGCTTGGACTGAAGCCCGGCGACCCGGTCTTTGCCTACCGGCTGGGCTGGGTGGGGAATGTGACGGGCGATGCCCCGTACTATATCCAGCAAAGCGTGCCGATGCTGGTGCCGCACACCATGCTCACCGAAGGCTTCGGCAGTGCCAAGACCCTGCGCGGATATTACGAGAACCGTATCGTGTGCGACGGTATGGTGTGGGGGAATTTTGAGCTGAGAGTCAAGGTGTTGAAGTTCACGCTTTGGAACCAGTATTTCTACATCGCGCTGAACCCCTTCTTCGACTGCGGCGTGGTGACGCAGCCCTATCGCCTTGACCGCCAGACTGCTGCCCTAGGCGAGGACGAGACGCACCTGCGCGAGGTGGCGCGGAAGCCCGTGACCTCCTTCGGCATCGGTGTCAAGGGTGCGTGGAACGAGAATTTCATCGTCTCTGCCGAGGTGGCCCGATGCACCAACCGCGCCCTGGGCGACCCGATGTGGATTGACTTAGGTGTGAATTATGTGTTTTAAGAAATTAAGAATCAACGAAATAAAAATAATGAAAACAGCTGTCCGGACATTTCCGCTACTACTTTTTCTCGCCGCCATCCTGCCGCTGCGGGCGCAGGAACGCCTGGTCTTCACCCCCCAATGGACCCCGCAGGCTCAGTTTGCGGGCTACTATGTGGCCCAGGAGAAGGGATTCTACAAGGAGGCTGGTGTCGAGGTGGACATTGTGCACCCCACGTCGACCTATTCGGCCATGACGCGCATCCGCAAGGGCGAAAGCCAGGCTACCACGCTGCAACTCTGTCAGGCTATGGAGATTGTGGAGAGTGGCATCCCGCTGGTGAACATCCTGCAGACCTCGATGAACAATGCCATGGTCATCATCTCGCGCCGCGGGATGGACCCGCTGAAGCAGAAGGGTGCCCGCGTGGGCATCTGGAGCGTGGGCTTCGGTCAGCTGGCCATCTGCATGAGCCAGAAGGACCACCTTGACTATGAATGGATACGCTTTGCCTCCAACCTCAACCTCTTCGTGGCCGGTGCCATCGACGCCACGCTGGCGATGAGCTACAACGAGTACTACCAGCTGGCGCAGACGGGTCTGCCCCTGGAGGAGAAGAATGTCTACCGCTTCTGTGACCACGGCTACAACGTGCAGGAGGACGGGGTGTATATGACGCGGGAATACTACGAGAAGCACCGTGACCAGGCGAAGCGCTTCGCTGCCGCCAGCCGCCGCGGCTGGGAGTGGGCTGCCGACCATCCCGAGGAGACCCTTGAAATCGTGATGAAATATGTCAAGAAGTATCATGTTGCCACCAACCGTGTGCTGCAGAAGCTGATGCTCGAAGAGGTGCTGCGCCTGCAGCTCGACCGCGAGAGCGGCAAACGCGAGTTTCGTTTGCGTCCCGACATGGTGAAGCTCGCCAGTGGCCTGATGGTGGAGAGTAAGATGCTGAGCCGCCAGATAACCTACGAAGAACTGATCAACAACTAAACCCAGAACCATGAAGAGTCCGCTTTATTATTTCAAGAATTCGTTATCCACCAAACTCAGTCTCTGGATAGTGCTCTTCACCGCCGTGGTCCTTGTGTCGGCGCTGGGCTACATGTTCAGCGTGTCGCGTCAGGCCATCCGACAGGAAGCGGTGAACCACGCCACGGAAATCCTCGAGAACACCACGCTGAGGGTCAACTCCATCCTCGAACGTGTCGAGGTGGCGACCAACAACACCGACTGGCTCATCAACCGCCACCTCGACGGTCCCGACTCGATGTTCGTCTATTCGCGCCGCCTCCTCGAGAACAATCCCGACCTGAACGGCTGCTCCATCGCCTTCGAGCCCGATTTCTTCAAGCAAAAGGGGCGCTACTTCTCGGCCTTCTCGCTCAGAAACGACGGTGAGATACTCACCACGCAGGAGGGTAACGAGCACTACGAGTACTTCTACATGGACTGGTACCAGCTCTGCAAACTGCTCGACCGGCCGGTGTGGACCGAACCGTTCATCGACTACAACCCCGAGGACATCTACTCGAAGGACATGATAGCTTCCTACTGCAAGCCTATCAAGGACAAGAGCGGAAAGTATGTGGGTACCATCTCCGTCGACCTCTCCCTCACCTGGCTTTCCAACACCATTTCTGCCGTCAAGCCTTATCCCCACTCCTACAGCATTATGATAGGGCAGGGGGGTACCTTCTTTGTGCATCCCGACAGCACCAAGCTCTTCTTCCACACCATCTTCACCGAAACCCTGGAGCACGAGGACACCGCCCTCACCGCACTCGGCCACGCCATGCAACGTGGCGAGGAGGGCATGCGCCAGCTGGTCATCGACGGGCAGGAGAGCTATGTCTTCTACAAGCCCCTCGGCAACACGGGCTGGAGCGTCGCCATTGTCTGCCCCGAGAGCGACATCTTTGGCGCTTTCAACCGCCTGCGCCGTGCCGTCACCATAGCTGTGCTGGCGGGACTGCTGCTCCTGCTGCTGGTGAGCATCCAAATCATCACCCGCGAGCTGAAGCCGCTGCGGCGCCTCGCCGACCAAGCTGGGATTATCGCCAAGGGTAACTTCGACGAGGCCCTCCCCGAGAGCGGGCGCGTAGACGAAATCGGGCAGCTCAGCCAGTCGTTCAGCGACATGCAGCGCTCCCTCGCCGGCTACATCGAGGAATTGAAACAGACCACCGCCCAGAAGGCATCGATTGAGAGCGAGCTCAAGGTGGCGAGCGACATACAGATGTCGATGGTGCCCCGCATCTTCCCGGCATTCCCCAACCGCCCGGATATCGACCTCTATGCCTCGATGACCCCCGCCAAGGAGGTGGGTGGCGACCTCTACGACTTCTTTGTCCAGGACGAGCGCCTCTATTTCTGCGTCGGCGACGTTAGTGGCAAGGGTATCCCCGCATCCCTCTTCATGGCTGTCACGCGTAATCTCTTCCGCATCGTGGCCCAGCAGGGTCGCTCGCCCGAGGAGATTGCCACCCAGATTAACCTCATCCTCTCGCACGACAACGAGCAGAATATGTTTGTCACCATGTTCATCGGTTGTGCCGACCTCAAGACGGGTCACCTCGACTACTGCAACTGCGGGCATAATGCACCCCTTATCGATGGCCAGTTCATGAAACTTCAGTACACCAACCGTCCCATCGGCATCTGGGAGGAGGGTGGATTCATAGGCGAGAGCATCGACGACATCCGTGGACGCCAGATGCTCATCTACACCGATGGCCTCAACGAAGCCGAGAACCCGCAGAAGCAGCTCTTCGGTGAGCATCGCCTGCAGGAACTGATGGCGGGCGCCCTGTCGCTCAACTCCGAGCAGGTTATCGAGATGCTGCAGGAAGCTGTCGAACGCCACCGCGACGGTGCCGCACCCAACGATGACTTGACGCTCCTGTGCCTCAAATTGATTAAAAGTTAGAAAGGGCGCCGACTGCCAATTTGTCAGCATCCGTGTCAGTGTTTCGTCATTGGCACGGATGTTGTTATAGGTAGGGTGTCATCGGATTACTCAGAATGCCCAGAGTATTCGGAATACTCCGAAAAAAATAAACAGAAAATAAAATAAGAAAGGAAAAATAAAATGGCAAAAATCATCGGAATCGACCTTGGCACAACCAACAGCTGTGTCAGCGTCATGGAAGGTAACGAACCAGTAGTTATCGCTAACAGCGAGGGCAACCGCACCACCCCCTCGGTGGTGGGCTTCCTCGAGAATGGCGACCGCAAGGTGGGCGACCCCGCCAAGCGTCAGGCCATCACCAACCCCCACAACACCGTCTACAGCATCAAGCGCTTCATGGGCGAGACCTACGACCAGGTGGGCAAGGAGATTGAGGCTGTGCCCTACAAGGTGGTGCGCGGCAACAACAACACCCCCTGCGTCGACATCAACGGTCGCCAGTACACCCCGCAGGAAATCAGCGCCATCGTGCTGCAGAAGATGAAGAAGACCGCCGAAGACTACCTCGGCACCGAGGTGACGGAGGCTGTCATCACCGTCCCCGCCTACTTCAACGACAGCCAGCGTCAGGCCACCAAGGAGGCCGGCGAGATTGCAGGCCTGAAGGTGCGCCGTATCGTCAACGAGCCTACCGCTGCCGCACTGGCCTATGGCCTCGATAAGAAGGCCCAGGATATGAACGTCGCTGTGTTCGACCTCGGCGGCGGTACCTTCGATATCTCCATCCTGAACCTCGGCGACGGCGTCTTCGAGGTGAAGAGCACCAACGGCAACACGCACCTTGGTGGCGACGACTTCGACCGCAAGATTATCAACTGGATGGCCGACAGCTTCCAGAGCGACAAGGGCATCGACCTCCGCAAGGACCCCATGGCCATGCAGCGCCTGAAAGAGGCTGCCGAGAAGGCCAAGATTGAGCTCTCCAGCAGCATGGAGACCGAAATCAACCTGCCTTACATCACCGTGGCCGACGGCGTGCCGCAGCACTTGGTGATGAAGCTCACCCGCGCCAAGTTCGAGCAGCTCTGCGACGACCTTATCCGCGCCACCATCGAACCCTGCCGCAAGGCTATGCAGGACGCCGGCCTCAGCAACAGCGACATCAACGAGGTTATCCTCGTGGGCGGCTCCAGCCGTATCCCCGCCGTGCAGAAGAAGGTCGAAGAGTTCTTCGGCAAGGTGCCCAGCAAGGGCGTCAACCCCGACGAGGTGGTCGCCATCGGCGCCGCCATCCAGGGCGGTGTGCTCACCGGCGAGGTGAAGGACGTGCTGCTGCTCGACGTCACCCCCCTGAGCCTCGGTATCGAGACCCTCGGCGGTGTGATGACCAAGCTCATCGACGCCAACACCACCATCCCCACCAAGAAGAGCCAGGTCTTCAGCACCGCTGCCGACAACCAGCCCGAGGTGGAGATCCATGTGCTGCAGGGCGAGCGCCCCATGGCCAACGACAACAAGACCATCGGCCGCTTCCACCTGGCCGGCATTCCGCCAGCACCGCGTGGAGTGCCCCAGATTGAGGTCACCTTCGACATCGACGCCAACGGCATCCTCAATGTCAGCGCCCTCGACAAGGCCACCGGCAAGAGCCAGAACATCCGCATCGAGGCCAGCAGCGGCTTGAGCGAAGACGAGATCAAGCGCATGAAGGCCGAAGCCGAAGCCCACGCCGACGCCGACAAGAAGGCCAAGGAAGAGGTGGAGAAAATCAACAACGCCGACGGCATGATCTTCCAGAGCGAGAAGAACCTCAAGGACTACGGCGACAAGATTCCCGCCGACAAGAAGAACGCCATCGAGAGCGCCCTCAACGAACTGAAGGCCGCCCACAGCGCCCGCAACGTCCAGCAGATCGACGCCGCCATGGCCAAGATCAACGCCGCCTGGCAGGCCGCCAGCGAGGACATGTACAAAGCCCAGCAGCAGGCCGGCGGTGCTAACCCCGGCGCCGGCTTCGACCCCAACAACATGGGCGGCAACCCCAACGCAGGCCAGCAGCAAGGTGGCAACCCCAACGACAACGTCACCGACGTCGACTACGAAGAAGTGAAGTAAGATACCATAAATCATCTTCAAAAGAGTGTGCCTCAAAAAGGCACACTCTTTTTTATTGGATGGACAATAATATTAAACAACTTGCGTTATACAAACAAAAAAAGGAGGAACGGGACAATGATGACATTGGCACAACAAAACATGATGAACACGGAGCTGTGGCAAAGCATAGGCTACATTGCCGATGACGATGCTCTTATGCGCCGTCTGACTCGTTACGCCAAGAAATTGGCCAAAGAGAAAGATCCGTCTCTTATGACAAAAGAAGAGTTCTTTGCCCGTGTAGACGTTGCAAAAAACGGCCCCACTTATGAATTGCAGGAAGGTGAGACCATTGAAGATCTGCTTAAACGTGTTGGCTGATGGCGTACAAGATCAAGTACCAGAAGCAGGCTGTTCTCGATGCCGCCAGATTGCAGAAGGACGAACCCAACGCTTTCAAGAAACTGCTGAAATTGGAAGCTGAGTTGCGGGAGCATCCGCGCACTGGTACAGGCCATCCGGAGCAGTTGCGTGGTGATCGTACCAATCAGTGGAGCCGTCATATCACACAAAAACACCGCCTCGTGTATGAGATATATGACACTGAGGTGGTTGTCATTGTACTTACCGCCTACGGGCATTACAAAGACAAATAAGAAGAACACATAACTATGGAGGAAGCGCATCTTGCATCAGGATGCGCTTCCGCTGTTTTTACGCAATTTTGTCGCGCACCATTGCAAAACGCTGGCGCAGGTCAGCAAGGTGGCAATCCCAACGACAATGTCACCGATGTCGACTACGAGGAGGTGAAGTAAAGAGCCGGTGGCTCTTTACGATAGCGAAGCGGAGAAAGACACCCTCGCGGTGTCTGCGGTCCCGAAAGACCGCCCCGCGGATTCAAATACCGCGGTAGAAAAAGAGGCTTTGCCATCACAACCAACAACAAAGGGAGCGTCAAATTTGACGCTCCCTTCTTTATTCCTTCTTGGTGGGTTATATGTGAGTTGTTATTCTACACCTTTCGGGTCGCGCGGGTTGACCCTTTGCACTTTGTTGTAAAATAAAGGCATAACTGCTCCTTTCTTTTGTGGTTTAACATTCGATGAATACGAGTGCTAAGGGACACGTTATTTCCGAGGTGGCAAAGAAAAAGTTAAAAAACAAATGATGTTCTCCTTTTTCTACGTAATTAAAGAAAAACTATTTCATGAGTTTGATTTCTTCTTCGATTGTATAGTAGTTTTTTACACTTTCGAGGATTTTTTTACTGTTCTCATGAATGATTTTGACTATGTCCTCATTCACATCATGTGTGCCATCTGTGACAAATGCAATAGCCTTGCTGTAACCTTCAATCATCTGCACCTGCAACCGAAGGTCAGCCTCTTTACAAAGTTTTTCAATGTTTGTATTCATATTTCTATTTTTGTTAATCAACTATGTTTTTTTTATGATAGTATTCTTTCGATAACGAAAAGTATGACCATCCCTTAAAGGATACCATGTACTCGTTAAAGACATTTTTTACAGTTTATTTCCGGCATGGGACCTTAATATCGAACGTCTTTTCTCCATGTAGATTTGCAAGGATACGAATGTATCCATCATTTTTCGTGACATATTCAAGGATTTTCTTCCCTTTTCTTCTGTTTGCACCGAAATCACCCATTGGGAAATACATTTCTGCTTGACCTGCATTTCCTGGAATAATCCTCATTAAAATTTTTTTTTCGTCTAATAATTGTCCGTCCATACTATATAATCCTACTTTGCAGTGGGTTAAATATTTGCCTAAATCATCAATGAAAAAATCAAAAATACCTTCTGCACATTTTATTCTAAATTCCACATTAGAATTAGACCAATACACAAAAATATTTCCAATAGAGTCAGTATATATGTATGAAGTATATGACTTTGTTCCCGCTAATTCATCTGATTTGTGCTCTGTTGAGGCCCAACCCTGAGCATTGACTAGCGTAGAACAGATGCTAAATACTGCAAAAAGAAGCATTCTTTTCATTTTCTTTGTGCCCAGTTTTATCCTGTTGGGCTCTTCAGTTTTATAATGGTTAAACAAATTTCGGCTTCCGGCCGTAGAGCCGGAAGCCGATGTTGGGGTAAGGATATGAAAAAGGCGCGAAACCTTCGTCTGTAAAAACAATCCTTATTTCTTGGTTTGGGTGACTGGTAATTACCCTTGTAGCAAATAAGGAACGAATGATTCACGCCAATGCGTGAACTTTCCGTTTCCTATTCTCGCTACGTTTAGATTACCAGTCTTCAAACCAAGGAGAACAAGCACTTCAAGCTCAATATATCTTTGTCTATTTCTACGTTTTATGTCATCATCATTTTATCAATTTCACGCTGCAAAGATACCATTTTTTTCATTAAGGGAATTCTCAATATTTCTTTAACAATTCTTTTGTGGTTATTTCCATCTTCGAGAAGGCAAACCATTTCTTACCGAGGTCTTTGAGAGATGCACCTATATGGTACACGGTATTGTCTATGCATAAGAAACGGTCGTGGGCTCGATCGAATGACGTTACAGTGATTGGTGGGTATTGCGTGTTATGTTTCGCAATGTCTAGTGATAGTTGCTTGGATACTGTCTTGGTATATATTTCAGCATCGACATTCTTCTTACGTTTGTCAAGGAGCGTAAGCACGGTGTCGTCAATATAGTTATCGAGTAACACAATGTGCTTCTTCGCCGAGCGGATAAGGTCGGAAACAAAGGTGTATGCATCGAATATTTGGCCATCGAAGAAGATACCCTGCGTGGGAGTGGTGTTCTCTTGGTCAAGGCGTTTGAAGATTTCTTCTATTTGATGGTCGTTCTGAGTCAGGTGAGTCGACATTTCCAACTGATGATGCTCTATGACTTCCAGCCGCTGAAAAACCTGAGCATTTGAGGCAAGGAAATGTCGCATGGCAGTAAACGCATCCATTATCTGAATACTGACAGAAACAGCAGTTTCGCTACGCAATACCGTAGAAAGCATAGCTACACCTTGTTCTGTAAAAACAAAGGGGTGGAAACTGGAGTGCTTCAGGGAACGCAACCTATCACAATTTGTGACCAGTTCGTCAGTCTCTTCTTCTGTCAACTGAAATCTAAAACGGTCAGGGAAACGTTCCGCATTACGCTTGACCGACTGATTCATCACTCTGGTTTCCACACCGTAAAGCATTGCCAAATCACGGTCAACCATGACCTGTTCACCACGAAAGGTAAATATCATCTTCTCAATCCGAGATACGGGCATAAACCTATCACATTTTGTGATGGGTTCATTGTTGGATACAGCAACAATTTCTGTATTAGTATTTTTCTTTTTTGCCATCGTGGTACGTCGCTCTTGAAATCAACTGCAAAAGTACACATTTTCTACGACATGGCAAAATATTTTCACCGAGACACACATTCTAAATGTTGAGGAAACACTTTGGGCTTTACATCAGTCTCAAGGCCGTAGATTCTCACGTTTCGTCAGATACATGGACCACAATTCATCGAAATACTCATCCACCGACAGACGTTCGCGTTTGCTACCAATAGGAAAATCCTCGTGTGCAACTGCTGTACGCCCATAGACGGCCTCTGGTTCAGATGCTGTCGGCATAGGCTGTTCCTCTGTTTTATATGGTTTTACTGCCATGGTATCATATCATAATTTTACGCTGCAAAGATACGAATAAATATTCGTCTGGCAAAATAAATGTTGTCGTGCGGAGAAAAAAGAAAATATTCTCCGCAAAATATGCGGAGAATAATAGCTTTGCTGGTTATACAAAACAAAATCCGCCGCTTCAATAAGCGGCGGAAGTTGGATGAATTAGAGCGTCAAGCTCAATATGTCTTTTTTATATTTCTACGTTTTATGTCATCATCATTTTATCAATTTCACGCTGCAAAGATACGCAAAAATTTTCAACTTCTGAAAAACATTTTATTCTATTCGGGAAAAGTTTGTATTTTTGCAGACCGAAAATGGCACATATTGACACTACATATCTAATATTATTCTCTGCTAATCTGACGTTTATCGTCACTCATTTATACGGCTGGCTGCTGAAGTGGTTCTACCGCCCCAAGGCCTATGCCGAGCATTTCCACGAACTCTTCCCCGCACAGAAGGCTGTGGGTATTATTTACCTGCTGCAGGTGTTTGAAATTCCGTACCTGCTGCGGGTAGGCGACGGTGATGCGCTGTTGTATGTCAACGCTTTCTCGCTGCTCTTCTTCTCCATCCAGATGCTCGTCATGTGTGAAGGATACTTTTTCCCCAGTGAAAAAGCGGAGCATCGGAAGCAAACACATTTCGTCCTCTTCCTGCCGGCGGTTTTGACGCTCATCCCCATGTTTTTGCAGGCTGTAGGGATGGTGCATATGCGCGACGGCTGGCGAATGTGGATGGTGGGTGTTGTGAGCATCATCTTCCTCGCCTATTTCCTGCTTTCGATATATGAAGCTCTGAAAATCAGGAGGGCGGTGCAACGCGCGAACGAGGACCGCTATGCGGACAGTGACGACTTCCCTGTGCGTTTTGCCAATCTTATCCGCTGGGTGCCGACGCTGGTACTGGTACTGTTGGCTATCAATTTTTATGCCGATAATGTGTGGGTGAAGTTTGGGAGGGATTTGTTGTTTACGGGGGCGAGTGTGTGGTTTTGTGTGCTGACGCTGAATCCGTGGCGGAAGGTGGTTGTCCAGTCTGACCTGTCTGACCAGTCCGATGTGCCGGAATCGCCCGACCCGTCCGACCACCGCTTTGATGACTTGGTAGAGCGACTGGGGCGCCTCCTCACCGAGGAACATATCTTCACAGAGCAGCATATCACCAGTGACGTGCTCATTTCGCGGCTGGGTACCAACAGCAAGTACCTTGCCGAGACCATCCGCCGCAGCGGCTACCAGTCGTTCTACGACATGATTGGCCAGCATCGTGTGCGCTATGCCATCAGTCTCATCCACCAGCACCCCGACAGCCTCCTCGCCGACATCGCCGAGCGATGCGGCTACTCCTCCCAGGCTTCGATGACGAAGGCCTTCAAGGCACAAGGGAAGGGGATACCTAGCAGCTACCGTTCGAATTGAGAATTGAAAAAGATTTTCCTCTTGCGGAAAGTCTTTTCTTTTGGCCGGAAAAACGGCTTTTCCCTAATTTGAATATTTGCCTCTGATGGAATTTCTTTTTCCTCTCGCGGAATTTTCCGTGAGAGGAAAATCTGTTTTTTAGATAGTTACTACTTTTGCACCCGTTTTACATATTGCACAAGAAGTAAAATCGCGTATGACTACAAAGTTAATCATCTTGATATCCTTGGGCGTCGTGGCGCTCGGTGGCATCGCATGGTGTATTGTCCGTGCCAGGCGCTACCGTCGCGACCACCCCAACGAGGTCTACTGGCCGTACAATGATATGCAAGGCGACAAGGAGAAAGAAATAGAGAAATAAAACAATATCACAATAATGAAACGCAAACACATCATTAAGACAATTTTGCCGACGCTGCTGCTCCTGACGGCTGTTGCTGGAGGGAACGGCGCTTGGGCACAGAACCATCCCAACATTGGCAGCATTAGCTACAATAGTACGCTGGGTGCCTATGCCATCACGAACGTTAACAACCTGAAGGACCTGTCGGTATATGTGAACGGTGTGGGGACCTACACCACCGGTGGCACCGAGACCACTCCGCACAACTGCAGCGGACTTGTCTTCAAGCAGACGAGAGACATCCTCTGCAACAGCAACGACACCATCCGTGCAATTGGCTCATACGGCAACTCGCAGGGGGTGTCGAGGAGGGACCTGACAGATACGTGGCGCCCTTTCAATGGTACTTACGATGGGCAGGGGCACGTCATTGATGCCCTTAAAGTCAAAGGCGACAGTTATTTCAGGACTCACACCCAAGCTTTCTTCTGCGCCGGTTTTTTCGGCGTTGTAGATGTGGGGACTGTGTTGAGGAATATACGTCTTGTGAATCCGTCGGTGTGTAATGCGATATCGTTGGAGGCTGTTATGTCGGGTAGAGCGAAGAACGGCAGGGTACCGGTAGATAAATGGTACAGTAACCTTGTTTTTGTGCGTTACGACATGGCGGGCATTGTTGGCGTTACCGAGGGGGGGAGCATAGAGAATTGTTATGTTTTCAATCCCCAGTTCCGCTTCACCCATGCAGACAGTCTGGAGTTCTTGGAGTTATCGACATACAATGAGCGGGCTTTGGGGATAGACATGTCGGCCATCTGCACCGAGAATAATTCATCTACTATAACCGGCTGTTCCGAGGTCTACGTCGTGCGTGAAGGTCCGGATGTATCTTTCGCAGACAATTCGGTGCCCTCCAATGTCGGTTTTACCTACTCGGGAAGTAGGTTCTACAAACCGGGAAGTGCTATTGCCATCTTCTACGACCAGATTCGCATCGGATACAACCTTGGTTTCACTGACGGCGAAGGTCACAATTTAAACTTCTCGGGTAGTATCCCCAGCTACACTATCACCTCGAGAGGCAACAACAGCGTCATCACCCCGATATTTACCCCCATCACTTACCAGCTCACTTACGACAACATTGACGACGCCACTTTCATCACCCCTAATCCCTCTACTTATAATATTGAGACCGAGACGTTTACCATCAACCGTCCTTCGCGCGAGGGCTACACCTTCCTCGGCTGGATCGGCACCGACCTGCCAAGGGCCACTAAGGAGGTTACCATCAACCGCGGTTCTATAGGCGACCGCCAATATACCGCCCAGTGGGTTGAGGGTGTCGAGCCTATCTTCGAGGTTACCAACCAAGGCAGCACCTTCACCATCAAGCGCGACGTGACCACCACCGAGCAGACGGTCTACTACCGCACGGTAGGTCTCACGGCCGTTGCGGGGCAGCACTTCACCGAGAGGAGTGACGCCGTCACCTTTGCCGTGGGCGATAGCGCCAAGGTTATCAACGTCACCGAGAGAACCCCTAATGCGGATGCCTACAAGTACCAGACCGGCACTTCGCGCACCTATCGCTTCGAGGTGCTCGACGAGGGTGGCTTTGAGCTGGCACACAGAGACCGCACCATTACCAGTGGCCTCACACAGTTCAGCGCTGATAAGGTGAGCAAGAGCATCACCAACCTCGTCTATTTTAACAGCAATGGCAACTACACCTCGGGCATGAACAGCAGCAAGTACCTCGATGTCAGTTACACGCCTCCCACCAGTCAGGTGGAGACCAGCGGCACCCTCAATGGATATGTACTCATCGACGACAGCTACGACTACGCGCAGAAGCCCGCCACCGTCAGCACCAGCAGCCTTATCAACAGCACCCACGCCACCGCCAGCTACCTCAACTCGCTGGGCTATAAGATATATGCCACCGTCTGTTTCACCGAGAAGGAGAAGGACGACGGCTACCAGTATATTCAGATTGTCGCCGGTAACGGCAGCGCCAGCTACGACACAGGATACGACCCCGAAGGGTCTGTCAACGACCCTGCGAACTCGGTCTACAAGGTCTGCTTCGAGCTTTCCGACGGTAGCAACGCTGAGGGCAAGGCCTACTTCCCTCACCGCAGCACTGGAACTGACGAGTTCAGTCTTTCCACTGGCAAGCTCTGGCAGCAGAAGTTCAAGAGCGGCTACAGCGCTTCGGGTAGTGTCCTCCTCAGCCCCACTGTCGATTATATCACCACGCGCTTCGATGCCGGCGGCAACAACGATGACACTTGGGGCTACAAGAACCTCTTCGTCCGTATGGCTCTCTGCGATGCCGTTGCACCCACCCGTCTCGGCAACCCCGTCGTAAATCCCGGCCCCCATGCCCAAGGCAATATAGCCTACGTCTCCGTGGCTTTCAACGAAATTGTTACCGTTGTTGGTACGCCCATCCTCAACACTACATGGGGTACGCTTAGATATTATGCGGGTTCCGGCACCAATGTGCTTATCTTCGCCGATACCATCACCGCCAATGCAGGCACCAGACTGCAAATCAATTCCTGTACGAACTATAGCAACATCAAGGACTTGGCAGGCAATCCCTTAAATGGCAGCATTAGCTATTATGGCTTCGCCTCTGGCGATACGGTGACCGCCTCCCACGACTACACCATCACCTACACTCTCAACGGTGGCACCGCGACACCCGCCAACCCCGCCACCTACAACTACTCCACGCCCGCTTTCACCCTTAACAATCCCGCTCGCGATATCTGTGTCTTCAACGGCTGGACCGGCTCCGACCTCACCGAGGCCTTGATGAGCGTCACCGTTGCCACCCATTCGCACGGCGACAAGCGCTTCATCGCCAACTGGAGACCTCTCTGGGGCATTGCCTCCGGTGCTGACGGCAGTGCCGGGCATCCCTACCTCATTGCCACCACCGAAGACCTCGACACCTTGGCTGCACTCGTCAACCGAGGCACCGACTTCAGCGGTGCCTATTTCCTGCAGACCGCCGACATCACCTACGACGGCACCACAAACAACTACACCCCCGTGGGTCGCCTCAAAACCAATCCCTTCGGCGGCAGCTACGACGGCGGCGGCCACACCATCAGCGGCATCAATATCACAACCTCGGAAAATAATATCGGCCTCTTCGGCCGCATCGACTCCACCGCCACCGTACAGCGCATCACCCTTGCCTCCACCACCTTCACCGGCCACAATAATGTCGGCGGAATCGTTGGTGTTAATGACCGTGGCACGGTGCAGGACTGCCGTGTGGAGAGCACCGTCAATATCTATACCAACAGCTCACAAGATGACTACTTCCACGGAGGTATCGTGGGTAGTAATTATAATCATGGCGCCATACGCGGCTGTCTCTGCGCCGCCACGGTGAGTCGACGAAACTATAGTCGCACTGCCAGGTATGGTGGCATCGTGGGAAATAATGAAAATACTTATCCCATCGTTGCCAATTGCCTCTTCATCGGTCCCACCCCGACCTCCACTGCTTCAGTAGGCTCCATAGCAGGCTTTAATTATACCACGACTATCCTCACCAACAACTACTACACCGTCAGCACCCTTGGCGGTGTCAACGGAAACGACATCTCCGGTGCCCGCAAAGCCCGCACCGTCACCCTCGGCGCCGACATCTCTCTTGTCGGCGACGAGACGGTCTACTCCAATAGCGGTCTCACCGCCATCGGTGCCACGGCCCTGCGTCTCGCCGACGGTACAATATACAGCGGCGCCACCCAGATGCTCACCCTCGCCTACAGCGCCGACATCCCCGTGGGCTATCATGTTGTCTTCAGCTATAACGACGGCAGCGACCACACCCTCGCCAGCAACAGACTCACTATGCCCGATGCCGACATCACCGTCAGCTCCAGCATTGAGACCACCACATACACCATCAGCTACGACCTTGCTGGCGGCAGCGTGGCCACACCCAACCCCACCTCATATACTGTCGAGAGTAATATTACTCTCGTCAACCCCACCCGCAACGGCTATGACTTCACCGGCTGGACAGGCACCGGGCTCGCTGAGCCGACCATGAGTGTCACCATCGCGGACTCCATTGGTGACCGCTCCTACACTGCCACCTGGACGCCCCATATCTATGCTATAAATTACAACCTCAATGGTGGCAGTGTGTCTACTCCCAATCCCTCCACATATATTATCGAGAGCACCGACATCACCCTCGCCAACCCCACCCGCGACGGCTACACTTTCGCCGGTTGGACAGGCACCGGCCTCGATTCAGCGACCATGAGCGTCACCATAGAGCAAGGCTCCACGGGAGACCGTTCCTACACCGCCATCTGGACCCCCACCGTCTACACCATCACCTACAATCTCAACGGCGGTAGCGCCGCCAACCCCACTTCCTACACCATCGAGAGCAGCGACATCACCCTCGCCAATCCCACCCGCACGGGATACACCTTTGCTGGCTGGACAGGCACCGACCTCGATTCGGCGACCCTGAGCGTCACCATCGAGCATGGTTCCACCGGCGACCGCTCCTATACTGCTACCTGGACCATCAACGTCTATACCATTAGTTACGACCTCGCCGACGGTAGTGTGGCTACCCCCAATCCCACCTCATATACCGTCGAGAGTGCCGACATCACACTCACCAATCCCACCCGTGATGGCTACACCTTCGCGGGCTGGACAGGCACCGACCTTGATGCGGCGACCCTGAGCGTCACCATCGAGCATGGTTCCACGGGCAACCGCTCCTACACCGCCACATGGGTCATCAATTTCCCAATCACATACGACCTTGCAGGTGGCAGCGTAGCCACCCCCAACCCGGTCTACTACACCGTCTTGAGCGATGACATCACACTTGTTAACCCCACCCGCACGGGCTACACTTTCCTTGGCTGGTTAGGTACAGGCCTCACCGAACTTACCATGAGTGTCACCATACCGCACGGCTCCACCGGTGACCGCACCTACACCGCTGCCTGGTCCTTGGACGCCCCCTACAGCTACGACTTTGAGGACGGCGACGGCTGGTTCTACTGGCAGTCCCTTTCTGGGAACAACAGGATAGGTCTGGGTGGCGCCAGTCACGGTGGCTTAGGTTTCCTGAAGTTTGAAGGTTCTACCTCCAATATTGTGGCGCTGCCGATCTTCAACACCGCCGCCTCCAGTCTGAGTCTCTCTTTCTGGACGAGACCGGAGGCTTCTTACAATAACTATTGCGGCACCTTCTCGGTAGGCTACCTCACCGACCCCGCCGATACAGCCACCTTCGTCGCCCTCAGGACATACAACTCCACAGATTGGACGCCGATAGGCCATCGCCGCAAGGTGGTCAACTTCGAAGGCGTCCCCGACGGTGTTCGCCTCGCCTTCCGCCACAACCCCACCATCAACTACTATGGTTGGTTTGTCGACGATGTGGAGGTGACGGCTCCCGGCTGCTTCCCCCCCGAGGATCTGGCCGTGAGCAATATTGGTGTGGGCGCAGCCACCTTCAATTGGCTGGCCGCCACCGGCACCCAGTGGGAGTACGCCCTCGTCGCCAATGCCGCTGCCGACTATACCCCCACCGACGGTGACTTCAGCGGCACTTATGCAGCCTCACAATCAGGCACGCAATCAATCACCTTCAGTACCCTCGACGAATACACCCCCTACGCCTTCTTCCTGCGCCGCGTCTGCAGCGAAGAGAACAAGAGCGAAGTCGAGTCGGTGCGCTTCCGCACCCGGATGACGCCCACGGCGCTGCCCTATACCGACGACTTCGAGACGTCGAACGGCTGGACGCTGGAGAACGGCACCCTTGCCAACCAATGGGTTTGGGGCACGGCAGCACACGACGACGGGACCAAGTCGCTTTACATCTCGAACGACGGCGGCGCCACCAACGCCTATTCCGTCGACACCACCATGGTCGTCTATGCCTGGAAGACCTTCTCCTTCGAGGCCGGCAAGTATGAATTCTCCTATGACTGGCGAGCAATAGGCGAACAGTACTGCGATTATCTGCGCGTGGCCCTGGCGCCCGACGGCACCGAGTTTAATGCCGACGCAGCTGTATCGGATTTAGTTGATTACTATAGCTTGCCCAGCGGCTGGATAGCCCTCGACGGCGGAAAGCAGCTATATGGATGGGAAGGGTGGCGCCATTTCGTCACCGACCTCATCACTCTCGCTGCCGGCACCTACAAGATGGTCTTCGTCTGGAGAAACGATGGCGCTTATGAAAGTAATCCCCCTGCCGCCATCGACAATGTGCGCATTGTGAAGCAGAAGCGCTTCGTCACCGCCGGCAGCTGGGACAACGCCGCCAACTGGGAACCCGCCGGTGTGCCTGGCGCCGATGAGAATGTCTATATCGAGGCCGCCGCCGTTATTCCCGCCGGATATATAGCCGTCTGCGACCACGCTGATATCAACGGCGGCAGCGTCACCGTCGCCGACGGCGGGCAGCTGGTGTGCAACAGCGACTTCCCCGTCACGGTGCAGAAGAACGTCACCGCCGGTCGGTGGAACGGCATCAGCGGCCTACACAACGTCTGGAATCTGTCGCCCCTCACCTCCGATGTCGCCTACGACCTCTTCGGCTACGACGAGGAGCACGCCCAATGGCTCAACCAGAAGGCCGGCGACGATGCCGCAGGCTTCAATAACTTGAGATACTTTACGGGCTACATTTACCGTCGTGCTGCCAGCGCCACCATCAACCTGGCGACACACAACTATAATGGAAATTGGTCTTTTAATTACTTTGCCAGCTGCAGCGACGACGCGCTGCGGGGCTTCAACCTGGCAGGCAACCCCTGCACCCACGACATCTACTTTGGCACCGGCATCGTTGTCCGGAGTGGTTCCATAGCCCCGGGCTTCTACACCCTCAATGCCGACGGCACCTGGCGCGCCCACACCACCGCCGACCCCATCCACGTGGCCGAGGCCTTTCTCATACAGGTCACCACCGACAATGCCGTTCTCTATTTCGAAAACACCAACGCCGCCCCGGCGCAGTCCAAGGCCGCCCCGGCAGCCACCCTCGCCTTTGCCGTCAAGGGCGGCGGGCACGAAGATGTGGCTTACGCCATGATGGGCGACATGGGCTTAATGGGCAGTATGGGTTTGCGGAAGATGCCGCACCTCAACGCCGAGGCCCCCAGCCTCAGCATCGACGGCTATGCCATCGCCACGCTCGGCGACACTGCCCAGGCCTTCTCGCTGACGCTCATCGCCCAGCCCGGCGAATACTCAATAGGGCTAATGGGTCTAATGGGCGATATGGGCAATGTGGGCTACTGTCACCTTGTTGACAAGGTGGCGGGCCGCGACATCGACCTGCTGCGCGACAGCAGCTACACATTCACGGTAGCCGCCGGTTCGGCCAGCGGCCGCTTCCTCGTGAAGCTGTCGCCCACGGCAGACGGGGTCATCCGCACATCCAGATTCGCCCGCTGGGACGGCGACCGCCTGGTCGTCAGCGGCGAGGGCACGCTGGAAGCCTACGACGTGATGGGACGGAAGATTTCGGAATTCGGAATTCGGAATTCGGAAACCAGTATCAACAAATCCACATTCCCGGGCACAGGAGTCTATATCCTCCGCCTCGGCGGCGAATCGCAGAAGATTGTAATTAGGTAAGGTTTAAGGTTTAAAGTTTAAGGTTTAAGGTTTAAAGTTTAAAGAATAATGTATCAATCGATATTTGCAATGAAGACTAACACAATAATAATGATAGCGGCCTTGGCGGCGATGTTCGCTGGCTGCGGTAAAGAGAGCGAAGGCGACGGCTGCATAAAGCTTTCCGCCGAGCGCATGGCCATGGGCGGCAGCAAGGTCGTCATGGACCCCGACAATGTCAATGGCGCCTCGTGGGTGGCCGACGAGCAGATTGACCTCAACGGCTCCCCATGCACCATCAAGGGCAACAGCACCGACGGCTTCTACCTCGACGGCATGGACCCCCTGGCTGTAGACATGTATGCCGTCTATCCCGCCGCCGTCAACGCCGGCGGCAACCACATCGCGGTCTCCAACAACGGCGCTACGGCCTGCGGCGTCAACATCCACTCGCTGAGCGTCGAATTTGTCGACGGCAACAGCCAGAAGGTCGTATTCCCCATGGCTGCCAAAGCCGTCGCCCACAGCGGCGGCCTCGGCTTCCGCCACCTCACCGGCGGCATCCGCCTGACGCTGAAGAACACCCGGACGGACGCCGACCTCGACGTGGCGCGCCTCGTGGTGACGGCCACCACCGCCGCTGGCGAGCCCGCCATCTACAAGGACCTCTGTCCCACGGAGGACGGCTGGAACCCCAGCCTGCTCCCGGATGTCCCCTCGGGCGAGGTGGGCGAGATCAGTGGAGACCAGTATGTCCAGTTTATTTCCGACATGACCCTCTACCTCAAGGACGGCAGCCACGACTACAAGACCATCGCCCGCGACAACGGCACCATCACCTTCTGTATGCCGCTGCTCGCCCGCGAGATCAAGTACCTCACCATCAAGGGCTACTCCTCTGCCGATGACCTGCTCTTCACCAAGACCAAGACCCTCGAGGAAGCGACCCCCATCCTGCGCAACTGCATGTACAATATCCGCAGCATTGAGATTCAGTAGTTAGAGAAGTTAAGAAGTTAGAGAAGTTAAGAAGTTAGAGAAGTTAAGTAGTTAAGAAGTTAAAGCCAATTGCATTTGTTGGTGCATTTTTGAAAAATCAAGTTTATTGTCATGAACAAGAAACAATATACAGCTCCCGTGTTGACCGTGGTGGAATTCAAGGTTGAGAGAGGCTATGCCTCCAGCATGCTCCGTTTCTCGATGGAACAGGAGACCCTGTTCAACGACCAGGGCCAGGAGAACTGGAACGAGGGCGGCAATCTCTTCGGCGGCGACTGGGACTACTGAAGAGCAAAAAAAAATCCCCTGCCGCAAAAGTCATCGCGGCAGGGGAGGTTCCCTTTTCTTTCCTATGCAGGATTAGTGGTGGAGCCAGTAGATGGCGAAATCGTGGAGGAAGTCCTTGATTTCGGTGGTCCAGCGGTGGTCGAGGTTGCCATCGATGGTGCAGTTGCCGTTGAGGTCGAAGTGGACAGTTCCGACGAAGTGGATGACGTCGACGGGCTGGTCGACGGTGCCGAGGGCGTGGTGGAACTTGATGTCGAACTTGATGCCTCTTCTGCCGAGGAGCTTGTAGGAGCCCCAAGCAGTCCAGATGGTGTTGTTCTGGTCGGTGAAGTTCATCTCATGGATGGGGAAGGTATAAGGATCGTTGACGTCGCTTTTGGTTACGCGTTCGTTTTGGGGGTTGACGACGTCGTTCTCCTTGTCGCATGAGACGAAGGCGAGGCTGGCGAAAGCCATCAGGGCGGCGAGGGCCACCGAATAAAATTTGATAGATCTTTTCATCGTGTTTTGATTTTTATTGGTTTGTGTTTAATGGAATCAGCTTGCGCTGGGATGATTATTCATACAGCAGGTGCTTCGTGTATTCGCGCAAGACGAACCAGACCAAGCGAGAGGGCTCCTCGCCGTCGGGGAAAAGCATGAATTGACCGGGTCTGCAAGAGAAGTCCCACACAGCCTTGCCTTTATAGTAATAGGTATGATCGTCGCCGCGCTGTTTGAATTTAACCTCCAGATAGACGCCGTTGCGGCCACCGTTGACGTTGAGCCACTGGCCGGTGCCACGCATGCTCCAGGTGCGTCCCATCGAGTCGGTGAAGCGCTCGTTGATTTGGAACTGCAGAGTCTTGGCGCCGTTGGCGACCTGCTCGGTCTTGGGGGTGACGGCATCGTTTTCCTTTTCGCAGGAGACGAAGGTGAGGCTGGAGACAGCCATGATGGCGGCGAGGGCCACGGGAACGGTTTTGATGGTGTGTTTCATTGTTTAATTAAGGTTTAATGTTTACGGTTTACGGTTTACGGTTCTTTGTTTCAGATTTATATTCGGGTTCAGATGCGGAGGAGGTATCTGGCGAAGTCGCTGAGGAACTGCTCAAGTTCGGGGGTCAGGCGGAAGGTGGCGCCATAGATGCGGTAGTTGCCCTCGTCGTCGAATTTGATGGTGCCGATGTAGTGCCACTCTCGCTCACGCTGGTTGGCGGAAGAGAAGGCATGGTGGAACTTGATGTCAAGTTCGATAACATGACCCGGCTCAAGAATATGGCCGTAACCACCCCAAAGATACCAGGCCATACCACTGCCATCGGTGAAATACTGGGGATCGATGGGAAAGATTCTGCGCTGCTCGGAGGTGTTTTTGGTTGTCACCTGACCGTTCTGGGGTTCAACTGCGTCGTTCTCCTTGTCGCAGGAGACGAAGGCAATGCTGCCGATGGTCATCATGGCTGCGAGAGCCACCGAATAGAACTTGAATGAATGTTTCATTTTTTTTGGTTTTTTTGGATTTGATAATGTTTTATGTTTTGGGTTTGGAGGGAAGGACCGTTTTCCTGTGCCCCTCTACTTAATTAGTTGCAAAAAATGCAAAAAAGTAACACGAAAAATGAAAATTTTTTGCATTTGCAGTGTAAGGTGCTGATTGCTAGTGTTTAAAAATATGGGTGTGGGACGAAGGATAGGAGAAAGTGGGACGAAATCCGGAAAAAACGCCTCCTATGGTTGTACTACCATTCTCCTATACTTCTCCTTGGGTTCTCCTATGATGCGTATATGATGCTTCTTAGTTGCTCCTATGTCAGGGGGTGCGGTTTAAGGTTTACGGTTTACGGTTTAGGGTTTACGGTTTAAGGGGGGGCAATGGAAAAGCCGCCGCCTCTGGGAGGGGGCGGCGGCTTGGCGAAGGGTGTTTTTTAATGGATGGTCAACTCGTGTTGCTGGCCGTCGTCGACGAGGTCGATGGTCGTCGTGGGTGTCTGTGCGGACTGCCGCTCGTACCTGATGATGTACAGGGTGCCGCTGCTTCCCTCCTTCCGCGGGTCGATGTAGCGGTAGCGGAGGGTGAACGAGTTCCATTCCGAGGGGATGCGCGGCTCGATGGTCAGCCGGTCGCCCTCCTTGCGGAGACCGAGAATGTTCTCGATGCCGGTCTTGTAGGCCCACGATGCCGAGCCCGTGTACCAGGTCCAGCCGCCGCGACCCGGATGCTGCGGGTTGCTGTAGATGTCGGCGGCGATGCAGTAGGGCTCCACCTTGTATTTCAGCACGTCGGCCAGCGAGTTGGTGCGGTGGATGGGGTTGATGAGCGAATAGAGGTAGTACGCCATGTCGTAGCGCCCCTCCTTCAGCTGCGCCATGATGTACCACATGGCGCCGTGGGTGTACTGGCCGCCGTTCTCGCGCACGCCCACGGGATAGTTCATGATGTAGCCCGGCGAGGGCTTCGAACTCTGGAAGGCGGGCGTGAGCAGCTGGATGATTTCGTGCTCGCGGTTCACCAGGCGGTTGTCGGTCTCCCGCATCACGCTCACTTTCTGCTCCTGTGTGGCGACATCGGTGAGGATGCTCCACGCCTGGCTGATGAGGTCGATCTGGCATTCCGTATTGTTGCGCGAGCCCATGGGGTCGCCGTTGTCGTAGTAGGCGCGGAGGAACCAGGCACCGTCCCAGGCCGTGCGCTGGATGGCGTCGACGAGGCTCTTGCGGTATGCCGCCAGCTCCTCGCAGTAGGAGAGGTCGGTCTGGCTCGAAAGCTGCGAGTGCAGGGTGGAGAGCTCGATCATCTTCGGCAGCAGGTCGGCGAGGAAGAAGGCTACCCATACGCTCTCGCCCTTGCCCTCGACGCCGACGGTGGACATGCCGTCGTTCCAGTCGCCGCAGCCCATCAGCGGCAGGCCGTGGATGCCCTTGCGGCTCATGGCGCGGTTCACGGCGCGGCACAGGTGCTCGTACAGCGAGGCCCTCTCGGGACTCTCGGCGTAGTTCATACCTCTCTCCGCCTCGCCGGGGGCCAGCTGGTCGGCCTGGCAGAAAGGCACCTCTTCCAGCAGGATGGTGGCGTCGCCGGTGACTTTCACGTACTGGTAGGTGACAAAGACAAGCCACAGGTAGTCGTCGCTGAAGGTGGTGCGGGCACCCAGTTTCATGCTCTCGTGCCACCAGTGCAGCACGTCGCCCTCGGCGAACTGGTGTGCCGCATGGTCGAGAATCTGCCGCCGCGCGTAGGCGGGGTCGCTGTAGAGCACCGACATCACGTCCTGCAGCTGGTCGCGGAATCCCGTGGCGCCACCCACCTGGTAGAAACCGGCACGCGCGAAGAGGCGCGAGGAGTAGACCTGGTAGAGGTACCAGCGGTTGAGCATCATGTTCAGGCTCTCGTCGGGAGTCTCCACCTGAATGAAGCCGAGCTTGCGCTCCCAGTAGGCGACAACGCGGTCGAACTCGCCGTTGATTTGAGGTAAGAGGTAAGAACTATGAGGTAAGAGGTTTGCAGCCTCGTTCTTGCTTTCCACGGCGATGATGAATGCCAGCTCCTTCTCTTCCTTGGCGGGGATGTCGAACGTGAGCCCGAGGCGTTTGCGGTTGGGGTAGTTGAGGCTGATGTCGTCGAGATGCTCGGTGGCGGTGATACGGATCACCTGGTCGTGGTAGATGGGGTGATAGACGTTGCGTACCAGTAGGCTGTTGCTCTGCTCGTCCCATTCGGAGTAGAGGTAGCGGGCCGTCTGCTCCTCGCTCATGCCGAGGACGAGCTTGTAGACCATGTCGAGCTGCACCTGCAAGGGGGCGTCGCTCTTGTTGCCCACCCTGATCTGGTAGTATTTCTCGGGTTTGTCGCAAGCCACAAAGACGCGCACCGCGACAGACATGTCGTCGTAGTCGGCGTCGAAGGCTGACCAGCCTTGGCCGTGGCGTGCGGTGGCGGGGACAAATTGGTGCTTGTTGATGAGGAGCATCTCGCTGGCGGTGTCGCGCACGATGTCGTTGCTCCAGCCGGTGAGTTTGAACTGCTGGGCGTTGTGGGCATAGGTGAATCCCGCCATGGTGGAGCTCACGATGCAGCCGAAATGCTGCTCGTTGGCGATGACGTTCACCCAGGGCATGGGGGTGTTGGTGTTGGTCACCACATAGTCGCGCCCGTTATTATCGAACCCGCCATATTGGTTATAGAACTTCAGGTCGCTCCACACGCGGAACTCCTTGCGGGGTTTGAGTACGGGGTATTCAATCTTGTCCTGATAGTGCTGGTTGGCGACTTCCAGGCGCCGCAGCTGTTGCGTGATGGTGATGCCCTCGTTGGCTTTGAAGGTGAGGCGCGCCACGGTGTGCAGCAGGATGCGCTCGGCTTCGCTGAGGTCGTTGCCGTTGAGCACGAACACCTTGCCTGCATCGCTGTGCTCGGCCCACAGGTGCTCGGTATTCGCCATTCCCTGGATGAAGTGGGTTACGCCCTCGCGTTCCTGCTCCGGGGCGTCGTTGATGAATACCATGTCGAGCAGCAGGCCGTGGATTTTGAAATATTCGAAAGCCCGCAGCATTTCTTTCGCGAAGCCCGAATGGTCCATGGAGTCGATTTCCATGAGGAGAATTGACAGGTCGCCGCTGATGCCGAAGCGCCACAGGCTGCTCTGCGAGAGGGTGTTCTGTGCCAATATCGCCTGACGGTCGTTGCCGAGGGTGGCGGTTTGCGCCATGTATTTCGAGATGCTGCCGTAGAGGCGCATCTGGCTGCCCTTGAGGAGTGACAGGCTGGTACGCATGTTGTTGAATACCGATGCTGTCTTGAAGGCATGCTCCACATCCACAGGACTCTGGTACTGTTCCACCAGTTGCAGCAGGTGCTCTTTGGATTTCGAGAATCCGTTGAGGATGAAGGCTTCCACGCTTTTGCCCGACGGGATGTGCAGGCGGCGTCGCATGCTCATCACGGGGTCGAGGGTGGTGCCCACAGTGCCTGTCAGCGTGCGGCGGCTTTCTATGATGTCGGCGTGGCGCAGGCTGTTGCCGCGTCCGAGGAATTTCACTCGTGAGGTCTCGTATTCGACAAGGCTATTGGCGCCCTTCTCGTCATTGCTGTCGCTTTCGGCCACCCACAGGCGGTGCATCATATAGTGACGTGTGCCGAAACTTCCTGGGCGGCTGAATATCAGGGCCTGATGTTCGGAATCGTATTCCGAGAGTATCTTCATGGCGTTGAATACGCGGTGGTTCTCGTCTTCTGCGCTGGGTGCCAGCACCACCTCGCCGTAGCTTGTGATTTCCAGGTCCACATCCTGGCCGCTGTTGTTGGTGAAGGTCGTGCGGCGTATCTCGGCGCTGCGGTCCTTCAGCACGGTGACTTCCGTCTTTGTCTCGATGCCGTTGTCGACCCGCAGGTAGCTTATCTTGTCGCTGGCGAAGGAGACGTGGTAGGTTTCCGGCATCACGTCGAGCGGCGCATAGGTGTTGCACCACAGTTGGTCGTTCTTCAGGTCGCGGATGTAGAGGTAGGTGCCGTAGTGGTCGGAGCTGATTTTGCGGTAGCGGTTGAGCAGGATGTTGCGGAAGCGCGAGAAGCCGCTGCCACGGTCGTTCATCAGCACGGTGTATTGCCCGTTGCTGAGGATGCCTATTTCGGGCACGTTGGCGATGGTGTCGAAGTCGCGTGCGTCGCTTTCGGTCTGCACTTTCGAGTAGCGGTAGCGCTTGTAGCGGGTTACCTTCAGGTCGATGTAGGGCTTCACCTGTGCCTTCTCCTTGAGGAGGGTTTCCATCGAGCGCATGGTGGGTTCCTGCATGAAATAGTGCTGCAGGCAGTGGTCGCCGAGGTAGTTGGTGAGTGCTGCCAGAATCATGCCCTGGTGGTGGGCGTAGTGAGCCTTCACCGGCACATGGTCTTCTTCGTCATAACTTTCAAAGAAGCCGAACTCGTCATACATCCCCAACTTTTTGAAACGGTGGATGTTCTCATACACAGCACGGTCGTCGACGCCGATGGTCATCAGCGAGCTGTAGGGCGAGATGACGATGCGGTCGGGTGTGGTGTTCTGGAACTTCAGGTAGGGCACACCGAAGGCGTGGTACTTGTAGTTCTGGGCGTCGTCGAGCTCGTTGTAGGCTGTTTCCGAGATGCCCCACGGCATGCCTTTGCAGGTGTTGTTGATGAAGGCCCGCTGGGCACGGATGGCGAAGCTGTAGGTTTCGTCCATCAGCGTGTGTTTGTAGGTGGGCAGGAAAATGAGCGGCATGAAATACTCGAACAGGGTGCCGTACCATGAGGCTACACCCTTGTAGCCGCTATACTGTACCAATGTCTTATCGAGGCAGAACCAGTGCTTGTAGGGAGCGTCGCCCTGGGCGATGGTGAGGAACGAGGTGAGACGTGCTTCGGAGGCGAAGTTGTTGTAGTGGTAGGGTAGGAGGGTGTAATTGGTGGTGTCGTATCCGATGGAGAAGACGTCGAGCTGGGGGTTGTAGAGCTTGGAGAAATCGGTCTGGTCGATCAGCCTCTGCACTTTTGAACTAAGAGCTGAGAGCTGGGAACCAAGAGGCTCGTTGTCAATATTCTTGGCTTTTAGTTCATAGTTCTTGGTTCTTAGCTCGTTCAGGAATCCTTTCACCACATACAGGCAGGCCACGAAGTTGCCCGAATCGCAGGTGGAGATGAAGAAGTTGGGCAATGCCTTCAGGGTCTTGACGCTGTACCAGTTGTAGAGGTGACCGTTCCATTTGTCGAGTTGGCCGATGATGTAAACCATCTGCGACAGGCGGTCCACAGCCTCTTTTTCGGTGATGAATCCCAGTTTGGCGGCACTGACCACGGCGGTGAGGGAATAGCCGATGTTCGTCGGCGAGGTCTTGTAGTCGGTCTTGTTCTCGCGGTTCAGCTGGTAGTTGTCGGGGATGAGCCAATTGTTTTCCTCGTTGATGAGGCTGTCGAAGAAATGCCATGTGTCCTCTGCCAACTGGCGCACCTCCGCAGTCTCTTTCTCGCTGAGGTTCTTCTTGTTTTGCGGGAATTTCTTGCCCAGCCAGTACATCAGGAAGGGTGCCCCGCACCAGGCTGCCACGCAGAACATGCCGGCACCCCAGGCCGAGGTGAGCCCGTGGCTGCTGACGATAATCAGCGCCACCAGCGCCGCTGAGCACACATAGTTGAACCAGAATTTTCCGATATAATCGCCTAGGGTTCCTTTGGTGCTCTTGGCAGCCTCGTCGCTGGTAATCCATGCCAGCAAGTCGTGGTGGGAGAACCACATGCGGTAGCAGGCGCGCACCAGTGCGTCGGTGTACATCCACGCCTCTTTCGGCAGCAGCGCGAACTGCACCAGCGAGCGGTAGATAATCACTTTGAATCCGCGCATCAGCGTCATGTAGTAGCGGTAACGCCTTCCGAAACTCGGCAGCTTGGTCACCTGTCCCAGGATGAAGAACACGATGGGACAAGCCACCACGATGAGCGCCGCAAGCACATGCCAGGCGGGCGAGATGACGGGATGCTCGGCAGGTAGGCTTGCATACCAGATATATCCTGTCAGCACCATCACCACCACACCCAGACTCAGCACCGACCGGCGCAGGTTGTCGAATATCTTCCATTTTCCGATGGCGTTCACCTGGTTCTTCACCTTTTCGCCCTTTTCGTTGCGGACGGTGTTCTTGAGCCATGCGATAATCTGCCAGTCGCCGCGAGTCCAGCGGTGGTGGCGCTTGGCGTCGTCGATATAGTTCGAGGGGTTGTCGTCGAACAGCTCCAGGTCGTTGATAAGGCCGCAGCGTATATGGCAACCCTCTATCAGATCGTGGCTCAGGATGAGGTTCTCAGGGAATGTCCCCTTCAGCACCTGCTGGAACACGCGCAGGTCGTAGATGCCCTTGCCGCAGAACGAGCCCTCGTTGAAGATGTCCTGGTAGAGTTCGAACGAGGCGGTAGTGTAAACGTCCAGGCCTCCCAATCCGGCGAAGAGCTGTGCATAGCGGCTCTTGTTGGTCACTTCCACGTCGACGTTCACTCGCGGCTGCATGATGCCGTAGCCCGAATTGACGCGCCGGCCGTCGTCCGATAGTTGGGCGCGGTTCAGCGGATGCGCCATGGCTCCGATGAGTTTCTGTGCCGAGTAGAGCACCAGCTCCGTGTCGGTGTCCAGCGTGATGATGAACTGGATGGGGCTCTTGTCCTGCCCAGTAAACCCATTGGCTTTTTTCAACCATTCGCTAATCGTCTCGCAGCGGAAGCGCTTCTCCTTCTCTTCCTCGCTGGTCTGTCCAAGCACCAGGTCGTTGAAGTGGAGTATCGCCCCGCGTTTGCGCTCGTAGCCCAGCCAGGTCTGCTCACCTTCGCTCCATGCACGCTTGCGATATACAAAGTTGAAGATGGGAGCACCGTATTTCTCGTTGAGTTCCTTGACTTTCGCCAGGCCAGCATCGACCACCTCCTGGTCCCACGGGGCATCTTCCTCCTTGTAGGAAGCGGCGTCGCCCACCAGGGTGTAGTACAGGTTCTGGCTGCTGTGGTGGCTGTTTTGCAGCTCCTGCATGCCCACTTTGCCTTCGCCGCGGTTGATATTCGACAGGTAGTACACCTCCAGCGTCCCGAGCAGCTCCTCCACCTTCGCCTTGTTTTTCAGGATGGTGGGCATGATGACCATGGTGGCGTACTCGTCGGGGATGAGGCCGTCCTTGAATTTGATTTTGAAGGTGCCGCGAGGTTTGTGCAGTTTGCCGAGCAGCCAGTTGAAGAGGTCTATCACCACCTGGCTCATCGGCACCCACAGCAGCGCCGCCAGTAGGATGTTGACCCAGTGGAACTGGAATTTCGACATCCAGAAGGAGAACACTGTCGCCACCAGTGCGCTCGCCAGCACCACTATCCACACGTACCAGTGGGCACGGGCGTTCCATTTCTTCGGCGGGAACAGTTGCCAGCCCACATGCTCGCCTTTCTCGTCGGCTTTCGCAACCAGTGCCTTCACCAGTTCGTATTCCGACATCCGCTTTCCGCTTTCCGTTTTCCATTTTCCGCTGCGTTGGAAGCGTACTATCTTTGCACGGTAGTCGTCCTTCGTCTTGTCATACATCTGGTCGTACATCCCCGCCTTTTCGGCCTTCAGTGCCTTCTCCGAGAAACTCACGGCGTCGAGCAGCTCGGCGATGGGCAGCTTGGTCATCTTCTTCAGCGAGTTGAAGATGTTCATCATCTGCAGGTTCTGCTGGGCAGCCTTGTCGAGGTGTGCCCTGTCGGCCTGCTTGTTGTCGGTGGGTGAGTAGTGGTAGGCATTTGAAGCCTCCAGCTGGCGGCAGAGGTCGGCAAGCTCTTTGATGAGTATGGTCTTTGTGAGTGGCAGCAGGGCGCACACCTCGGGGTAGGTGAGGTAGTCTTTCTGGCTCACCTGCACCTGGCTGAGGTAGCGGAAGAGGAGGTTCTTGTCGACATGGTGGTGGCAACGCCTGAGGTATGCCTCGAGGAGTTTCCACAGCGTCTCGATGCGGCGGCCGGTGAGCCGTCCTTTGCCGCTCACCACCCCTTTCAACTCGCCACGCAGCACTTTCTCCTGCTCGCTAATCATATAATAGTTGTCGAGCACCCACTCATTGGTGCTGCCCACAAGGCGCTGGCTTTTTGTCTCTTCCACCAGCAGCATGTAGTAGCGCGTCACCTCTTTGATGCTCTCCCTGAATATCTTGTAAGCATTCTCCATAGTTTTTGTGTCTTTTAGCCGTGCAAAATTACGAATTTTTCCCGATATGGCAAAAAAAAGTTGCACCGCACAATATTTCTGCCCCCCGGTCCGTTATTCGGACAATTTAAAAAAACATTCGTTATTATGAAAAAAGTACGTCTCTTTACTCTTTTGGCCATGGCAGCCTTCGCCGCCACAGGTTGCACCATCTATCACCCCCAAGCAGTGGACATTCCACTCATCAACCATGCCGGTGACACCCGTGTCGACGCCTCTTTTTCCATGTCCACCTTCATTTTGCCTGACAACTTCAGCCTCAACGTCACCGCCTCCCATGGCTTCAACGACTGGTTCGCAGGTCAGGCTCATGTCAACTATGGAGGCGACAGCTACTACGCCCAGCTCGCCCCTGGCGCCTACTATCCCCTCGGTGCCAAGTCCGTCCTCGAGGGCTATGTGGGTCTCGGCTTCGGCGGTGCCGCCCGCGGCGACAACAGTTCCGACTATTCCGAGAACTCCTCCAATAACTACTCCTTCTCCGGCCACTACCTCCTTCCGTTCGCCCAAGCCAACATCGGCTGGCACGACCTCACCTTTGCCCACTTCGACCTCGCCCTCGGCCTCAAATGCGGCGCCTTCTTGCCCGACTATGAGTACTACGAGGTCAACGGCAGCGGCGACGAAATCGCCGGCACCCGCCAGACCTACACCACCACCAACTTTCTCTTCGAGCCCCAGGCGATGGTTCGCTTCGGCGGCGAGCACCTCAAATTCAACGTCCGCTTCGGCCTCG
This sequence comes from uncultured Bacteroidales bacterium, assembly GCA_900317285.1. Classification (GTDB taxonomy): domain Bacteria; phylum Bacteroidota; class Bacteroidia; order Bacteroidales; family P3; genus Colimorpha. The sequence goes on from ONGA01000008.1 coordinate 77,292, forward strand.
CCTTCCTTAATGACATCAACTCCTCCTCCAACAAGTTTATCTACGACTACGCTACCTATTCTGCAGGTCTTACCTTTAGCTTTTAATCTCTAGTGGAAAAAATCGAAATCATGGCGCCCGTAGGCTCTTGGGAGAGCCTGCGGGCTGCCGTCCAGGGCGGTGCCAACGCAGTCTATTTCGGCGTCGGCAAACTCAACATGCGCTCCCGCTCCGCAGCCAACTTCTCCGTCGACGACCTCCCGGCCATCGTCAGCACCGCCTCCCAGGCCGGCATCCGCACCTACCTCACCGTCAACACCATCATCTACAACAGTGAAATCGAGGAGATGCACCGCCTGCTCGAAGCTGCAAAGGCCGCGGGCATCAGCGCCGTCATCGCCTCCGACATGGCCGTCATCGCCTATGCCAACCAGATTGGCGTCGAGGTGCACATCTCCACCCAGTGCAACGTCTCCAACATCGAGGCTGTCCGCTACTACTCCCGCTTCGCCGACGTCATCGTTACCGCACGCGAGCTCCCTCTGGCCCAGGTGGCCGAGATCACCCAGTTCATCCGTGACAACGACATCCGCGGCCCCCGTGGCGAACTCGTCCAGATTGAGGTCTTCGCCCACGGCGCACTCTGCATGTCCGTCTCGGGCAAATGCTACCTCTCTCTCGACAACTACAACTACTCTGCCAACCGTGGTGCCTGTCTCCAGCTCTGCCGCCGCGGCTACATCGTCAAAGACAAGGAGAGCGACCTCGAGCTCGAAATCGACAACGAGTACATCATGTCGCCCAAAGACCTCTGCACCATTGGGTTCCTCGACAAAATCCTCAAGGCCGGTGTCCGAGTGCTCAAAATCGAGGGGCGCGGCCGCAGCGCCGACTATGTCCGCACCGTCACCGAATGCTACCGCGATGCTGTCGATGCTGTCGCCGACGGCACCTACAGCAAGGAGAAAATCGAGGGCTGGATGCAACGCCTTGCCACCGTCTTCAACCGCGGCTTCTGGGACGGCTACTACCTCGGCCGTCGGCTTGGCGAATGGAGCGAGCGCTACGGCTCACAGGCCACCGAGAACAAGGTCTATCTCGGCCTCGTCCGCAACTATTTTGGCCGCATCAATGTCGCCGAAGTGCAGCTGCAGACCAACGAGACGCTGAAAGTGGGCGACGAAATCATGGTCATCGGCGAAACCACCGGCGTCTACCGCGACACCGTCCGTGAGCTTCGCACCGACCGCGATCCCGTCCCCGAGGTCCACCAGGGCGACCGCTTCTCCTTCGCCTCCTCCCAACTCCTCCACCGCGGCGACAAAGTCTATCGCGTCGACATACTCATTGATGAATTTTAGTCCCCATTAAACCCATTAGACCCATAAAACCCATTGAAACAATGGACCTTTTGAAGAAATACAACCCCTGGGAAATTGTGGTGGCGCTCCTGCCGCCGCTCTTTGTCGCCGACCGCAGCTGGCATCTGCTGCACGACGACTATCCGTCGGCGCTCTATCAGGGGGTTTCATTTGTGATGGATCTCGCCTATTGCGCCATACTCCTTTACTCGTTCTTCTGCATGTACCTCGGAGCCAGGCAGTCGGGCCGCTTCCCGAAACTGATGTTGCTGCTGCTCATAGCCTTGGCGGCGAGGCACCTGTTCTCATTCGTCCCCCAGCCCGAATACGATATTCTTAACCCTTCGGCATCGTATTACGTGTTTTCAGGCATAACGTCCCTCCTTTCGTTGTTCTATATGGTGGTGATGATTATTGCCATCATCCGCATGTTCAAGGAAAAACTCACCGTCCTGGCGGTCACCTGCATCTGTATGGCACTGGCGATTCCTCTGCTCAGTACATTGGTGTACACGCTTATGCCAATCTCTTTCGCCAACGAGCACCCCTATCTGCCAATGATTCTCAGCCAGACATTCTTCCTGTTGATGTCACTCTGCCTTTCGGTGCTTTTCCTGCGCCGCAACGATTTCTATAAACCGGATTCAGAATAAGCGTCTATGGCAAAACCTAAATCATACTTCTTCTGCCAGGAGTGCGGCTACCAGTCCTCCTCGTGGCTCGGCCGCTGCCCCGAGTGCGGCAAGTTCGGCACCTTCGCCGAAGAGGTGGTCAAGGCCACCACCACTAGCGCATCGGCGCATTCTCGCACCAACGCTCTCTCCACCCCCAAGCGCATCCAGGAGGTGACCTACAGCGAGACCCGCCGCATCCCCACCCACTGCTCCGAGTTCGACCGCGTCCTCGGCGGTGGCATCGTTCCCGGCAGTCTCCTCCTCCTGGGCGGCGAACCGGGCATCGGCAAATCCACGCTCCTCCTCCAGACAGCACTCGCCATCCACGACCGCAAGCTCCTCTACGTCAGCGGCGAAGAGAGCGAGCAGCAAATCAAGATGCGCGCCGACCGTCTGAATTCCGAATTCCGAACCCTGAATTCCGAATTGTATGTGGTCTCCGAGACCGTCACCCAGCGCATCTTCGAGCACATCGAAGCCGTGCAGCCCGACCTCCTCATCGTCGACTCCATACAGACCATCTCCACCGAAGACATCGACTCCCCCGCGGGCAGCGTCTCGCAAATTCGCCAGTGCACCGCCGAGTTCCAGCACTACGCAAAGACCACCGGCGTCCCCGTCCTCCTCATCGGCCACATTACCAAGGACGGCACCCTCGCCGGACCCAAGGTGATGGAGCACATCGTCGACGCCGTCCTCCAGTTCGAGGGCGACCGCAACTACGGCTACCGCATCCTCCGTGCCCTCAAGAACCGTTTCGGCTCCACCGCCGAAATAGGCATCTTCGAGATGCAGGGCAACGGTCTGCGTGAAGTTCCCAATCCCTCCGAATTCCTTCTCAGCCAACGCGATGAGACACTCTCAGGTGCTGCTGTCGCCGCCACCCTCGAGGGGGCGCGCCCCATGTTCATCGAGGTGCAGAGCCTCGTCTCCTCCGCCGTCTACGGCACCCCGCAGCGCAACGCCAACGGCTTCGACATGCGCCGCCTCTCCATGCTCCTCGCTGTCCTCGAAAAACGTTGCGGCTTCAAGCTCGGCGCCAAGGACGTCTTCCTCAACATCGCCGGTGGCATCCGCGTCAACGACCCCGCCATCGACCTCGCCGTCGCCTGCGCCGTCCTCTCCTCCAACGTCGACATTCCCCTTTCGCCCCGCGTCGCCTTCGCCGCCGAACTTGGCCTCTCCGGCGAGGTGCGCCCTGTCAGCCGCATCGAGCAGCGCGTCGCCGAGGCTGACCGCCTCGGCTTCCAGCGCATCTTCATCTCCAAATACAACGCCCGCGAACTCGACCCCAAGCGCTACCATATCGAGCTCGTCCCCGTCTCCGTCATCGAGGAGGCTTTCCGCGCCCTTTTCGCCTAGTTTCTGCAAGCCACCGGCAAGGTAGCGACATAGGAGCGACATACTATCATCCATAGACCTACCATAGAGTTACAATAGAGGTACCATAGACCTAGCATAGACCTACCGAACATAGAGAATTAAAGCAATGTATTGTTTTGAAAATCAATGCTGTTTGTAATCATCTATCTGATAATCAGCTTCTATTTTGATTTTCGAAGGGACTTCCCAACCAGTTTTGCACTTGCAAAGGTACGAAGATTTTTCCGTTCCATTTGCCCTTTAACTACTTTTAACTACTTTTAACAGCTTTAACTCCTGAAAAAATTTGTATTTTTGCAGCGGAATTTTATGCCCTGTAGACTATGTTTGAGAACCTTAGTAGCAAGATAGATAAAGCGTTACACACCCTTAAAGGAAAAGGGTCAATCACCGATATCAACGTGGCGGAGACCGTCAAGGAGGTCCGCAAGGCCCTTCTCGACGCCGACGTGAGCTATCCCATCGCCAAGGAGTTCACCGACAAGGTGAAGGCCGAGGCCCTGGGCCGCAACGTCATCCAAAGCATCGAGCCTGGCCAGCTGATGGTGAAGATTGTCCACGAGGAGCTGACAAAGCTCATGGGCAGCGAAGCCGTCGAAATCAACGTCAAGGGCCAGCCCGCCATCGTCCTCATCGCTGGTTTGCAGGGTTCCGGTAAGACCACCTTCAGTGCTAAACTCGCCAACTACCTCAAGACCAAGAAAGGCAAGAGCGTGATGCTTGTGGCAGGCGACGTCTACCGTCCCGCTGCCATCAGCCAGTTGCAGACCCTCGGCGAGCAGGTGCAGGTGCCTGTCTACACCGAGATGGGCAACCAGAATCCCGTCGAGATTGCCAAGCACGCCCTCAACGAGGCGAAGAGCCGCGGCTACAACGTGGTCATCGTCGATACCGCCGGCCGTCTGGCTGTCGACGAGGAGATGATGAACGAGATTGCCGCCCTGAAGCGCGAACTGCAGCCCCAGGAGACCCTCTTCGTGGTCGACTCGATGACCGGCCAGGATGCCGTGAATACCGCCAAAGCCTTCAACGACCGCCTCGACTTCGACGGCGTGGTGCTCACCAAGCTCGACGGCGACACCCGTGGCGGTGCCGCACTCACCATCCGCTACACTGTCGACAAGCCCATCAAGTTCGTCGGCATCGGCGAGAAGATGGACGCCCTCGACGTCTTCCACCCCGACCGCATGGCGAACCGCATCCTCGGCATGGGCGACGTGGTCTCCCTTGTCGAGCGTGCCCAGGAGCAGTACGACGAGATGGAGGCCCGCAAGATCTCCAAGAAGTTGCTCCACAACGAGTACAACTTTGAGGACTTCCTCTCGCAGGTGGCTCAGATCAAGAAGATGGGTTCCATGAAAGACCTCATCGGCATGATTCCCGGCATGAGCAAGCTCACCAAGGACATCGAAATCAGCGACGACGCCTTCAAGCCCATCGAGGCGATGATAGGCTCGATGACCCCCTACGAGCGCCGGAACCCCTCCTGCCTCAACGGCAGCCGCAAGCAGCGTATCGCCGAAGGCAGCGGCCGCTCCATCCAGGAGCTCAACCGTTTCCTCAAACAGTTCGACGACACCCGCAAGATGATGAAGATGGTCAGCAAGAGCGGCGGCAAACTGCCCATGAGAAAAAGAAGATAGTTGGTTCAAGGTTTAAGAGTCTCGGTCGCCGGCTTTTGCCTTAAACTTTAAACCTTAAACCTTAAACCGTAAACCTTAAACTATATACTATGGTACAATTATTGGACGGCAAGGCACTGGCCTTGCAAATCAAGGACGAGATAGCCAACGAGGTGCGCTCTCTTACCCAGCAGGGACACCGTGCACCCCACTTGGCCGCTGTAATCGTGGGCGAGGACGGGGCCAGCAAAACCTACGTCGCCAACAAGGAAAAGTCAAGCCACGAGGTGGGCTTCACCTCCAGTGTCTACCGCATGCCCGAAACCACCACCGAGGCACAGTTGCTGGAGACCATCGGCTTCCTCAACTCCGATCCCGATATCGACGGCTTCATCGTCCAGCTCCCCCTGCCCAAGCATATCAACGAGCAGAAGGTCATCGACGCCATCTCGCCCGAGAAGGATGTCGACGGCTTCACGCCCATCAACATCGGTCGCATGGTTCTTGGCGAGGAATGCTTCGTGCCCGCCACTCCCATGGGCATCTGCACGCTGCTGAAACGCTACGGCATCGAGACCGCCGGCAAGCACTGCGTCGTGCTCGGCCGCAGCAACATCGTCGGCACTCCCGCCGCCAACCTCCTTAGCCGCAAGGGCTTCGACTGCACCGTCACCATGTGCCACAGCAAGACACAGAACCTCAAGGAGCTCTGCCTCCAGGCCGACATCCTGGTGGTCGCCATCGGCAAGCCCGAGTTTGTCACCGCCGATATGGTGAAGCCCGGTGCCGTGCTGGTCGACGTGGGCATCCACCGTGTCCCCGATGCCACGAAGAAGAACGGCTACCGCGTCATCGGCGACGTGAAGCACGACGAGGTCGACGCCAAATGCAGCTGGGTGACGCCCGTCCCCGGCGGCGTGGGACCCCTCACCATCGTCTCCCTGCTCGAGAATACACTCAAGGCCTACCACCGCCGCGAGAACAAATAAAAAAAATGAAAGGGGCCGCATCAGTGATGCGACCCCTTCTTCTTTTGCTTTGTCTGGCTTACTGGTTGATGATGTAGTCGATGGGCCAGGTGGCGACAATCTTGAAGGTGATGTCCTCGATGTAACCCGAGGGAAGCTCGCCGTTCATGTCTTTGATGACAAAGTAGATGTGGCCGGGATGTGTCTCTTTGGTGTAGAAAGTGATTTCTTCAGCCACGGTGTTGGTGGCACCCCCGCTGGTGTAGGCGATGGGAATGGTGTAGGGGAGGGGGAAGAGTTTGCCGTTGACCTTGACGAAAGCGTTCACGTTGCCGTAGCGCAGCACGTAGTCGTTGAGGGTGGGCCATTCGACATCTCCGATGAGGTAGGCAGGTTCGCCGGCGGCGGGATTGCCGTTGTAGCTTTCCCAGTTGCTGTTGCTGAGGGTCACCTCGTTCGACACTTCGTTGGTCATGCTGTTCAGGACCACCTCTTTGGTGCACGAGACACCCATGAGCCCAATGAAAATCGCCGCGAGGAGCGGGAGGATGATTCGTTTCATGATGATGTTTTTTGTTGGTTAGTTAATTCTTTATTTTTCAGTTGCAAAAATACACAAAAAATCGACAGGAAAAATCCCTCGTTGGTAACTAATTTTCCCTCGTTTTTCTTTTGGCCTGTATATCATGCTGTTGTGTATTGTTGCGAAAGCGTGTTTTCTTCCGTATGAGGCTGTTGGAGAGGACGGAAATGTTAAAAATTAACTCTTTTGAAAAAAAAATCAGTCCCCACGTAACATTTTCATTTTTTCTGCGTTATTGAAATCAAAATAGGTGTTTAATTAATAGTGTAGCATGAGACAACTGAAGATTACCCATTCGATTACAAACCGCGATATCAAGTCGTTGGACAAATACCTGCAAGATATCTGCAGCGAGGAGCTGTTGACACCTGAGCAGGAAGTGCAGCTGGCGCAACGCATCAAGCAGGGCGACCAGGCTGCCCTGGAACGCCTCACCAAGGCGAACCTCCGCTTCGTCGTCTCTGTCGCCAAGCAGTATCAGAACCAGGGTCTCTCGCTACCCGACCTCATCAACGAGGGTAACGTCGGTCTCATCAAGGCCGCCAAACGTTTCGACGAGACCCGCGGCTTCAAGTTCATCAGCTACGCTGTGTGGTGGATTCGCCAAAGCATTCTGCAGGCCATCGCCGAGAACAGCCGCATCGTGCGTCTGCCCAGCAACCAGCTCGGCGCCCTCAACAAGCTCAAGAAGGAAATCTCCAAACTGGAGCAGCAACTTGAGCGTCCGCCATCAGAGGAGGAACTGGCCGAACTGCTGGATATCCCCGAGGATAAAATCAAGGCCATCATGGGCATCAGCGGCCGTCACGTCTCCATCGACGCGCCTCTGGCCAGTGACGAGGATGTCAACTTCGTCGACGTGCTGCCCAACGAGGATACACCCCCGACCGACAGCAAGCTCATGCAGGAAAGCCTCTCGCAGGAGATTGAGCGCAGTCTTTCCACGCTGACCGAATACGAGCGCGAAGTCATCAAGATGTATTTCGGCATCGGTCTGCCTCATCCTTTGAGCCTCGACGAGATTGCCATGAAATTCAATCTCACCCGCGAGCGTGTGCGCCAAATCAAGGAAAAAGGCATCAAGCGCCTGAAGACCAGTAGCAAGAGCAAGCACTTGAAAGCCTATTTGTAATGGATATTATCCTGAAATATTTTCCAGACTTAACAGAGCGGCAGCGCGAGCAGTTTGCCGCTCTGTTGCCTTTGTATGAGGAGTGGAACGCCCAGATCAACGTCATCTCGCGCAAGGACATGGAGCACTTCTATGAGCATCATGTGCTCCACTCGCTGGCAATTGCCAAAGTGCTTCAGTTCAAGCCGATGGCCGAGGTCCTCGATGTGGGCACTGGCGGTGGGTTCCCCGGTGTGCCGCTGGCAATCATGTTTCCCGACGCCCGTTTCACTCTCATTGATTCCATTGGCAAGAAAATCAAGGTGGTCTCCGATGTCATTGAGCGTATCGCTTTGACTAACACCAAGGCTATGCAGATTCGCGCCGAGCAGCTGGATGGCGAATTTGATTTCGTGGTCTCTCGGGCGGTCACCACGCTGGGTGAGTTCGTCCCGTGGGTGAAGAATAAAATCTCCAAGTCGCAATACAACGATATGCGCAACGGAATCCTTTACCTGAAGGGTGGCGACCTGAAGAACGAACTTTTCCCCTTCCGCCACAAGGTGAAGACCTGGGATATCAGCGACTTCTTCGAAGAGGAATTCTTCGAGACCAAGAAGGTTATTTACCTGCCGCTGTAACTCTCCTTTTTCTTAGAACATGATTCCAATTGTGAATGCGCCGTTATGGCGTAACATCTCGGGCATGCCTGGGGTGAGGATGCTGTTGTGCAGGCTGCGGTAGGAATTCCATTCCATGAAGAATTTGCGAAAACACTCGACGCCAATTCCGATGCTGAAACCGTAGTCCCAACGATTGATGTCGTTCCCCAGAATGTTCCAGTTGCTGCCCAGACGTCCAAGGAAGGCATAGCGACCCCAGCCTCCGACGGTGATGTAGAGACGTGCGTCGGCAGTGGCTTTAGGCTTCTTGAGGTCGAAGTTGAGGCGCAGGGGGAGGGTGAGGCTATGGGTGGAGAGGCGACCGTGATCGTCGGTGGGTGAGGTCATCCAAGCATATTGTAGATCAGCACTTAGACTGAAGCGTCCTCCGAGGTTGAGACGGGTGCCCACAGCCAACTGTTGGCTGAAACACCGGTGGGTGGCAGTGTCGTCGCCCACAAGCCTATTGCCGCCAATGCCACCGTAACGGTAGAACTGCCAACGCGGCAACGGTGACATGGTGAGAGCGAGGGTGTCCTGGATGATACGCAGGGTGTCCAGTTTGTCACGTTTGGCATCAGCGTTGGCGATGAGAATATTATTAGTATTGCTGGTGTCGCTGGCAGTACTGTCGTTATTGGTTGTGTTGGAGAAAAATCTCTCCAGAGCATCCTGCACTTCGCCGTCGAGGGGTAGGGTGTTGTAGTGACCCCAGAAGTCTTCATCGTAGTTGCTGGCACCGAAGGCTTCGATGAGGTCTTTTCTCGTGTGACTCTGCACAGGGTTAAGCCTCAGGAACGAGGTGTCGCCGGGCTGCAGGTCTGTCATAATCCATTCGTGGCTTTCGACGCGATGCTGTATGGAGTCGGCCAATTCGTATCCATAGTGCCGGTGGCAGTAGCAGGTGATGTCTTTGAAATCGGAATAATGGGTTAGTGTGTAGCGGCCGTTGCGTAACTCATAGTGCATTTTGGTTGTTTTGCGGTTTATTTTACTATGGCTCCAAGGAGACAGGGATTGGGGATAGTCAAAGGAAGCAGTGGATGTGTCGATATCGAATTCTGCATCAATGATGGCGAAGTTGTCTTTGCGGATGCGCAAGGTGTAGTAGGCTTTGGTTTTTCTGTTGCTGGTACGTCCGTAGGCACGCAGCTGCCAGTACTCCACGCCGTCCGCGTCGGTATACTCTTTGATGGGGTCAAACTTTTGCTTTTTGGTAGCCCTGGCGGCGAGATGATAACTGGCGTCTGGGGAAGCTACGATATCGTTGAAGACACTGTTGTCACTGTAGTTCAAGGGAGCCATGGCTTTCTCCATGTTGCCGGCGGCGAGAATTACGGACAGGCTGTCGTAGATGAGTAGGCGGTGTTTCTGCACAGTTTTGTAGTAGTCGTCGAATTCGCGCCGAGTGTCAGTGAAGTGGTAGTATCGCTTGTCGACATTATGGAGGTAGCCGTAGCGCAGCATGTCGACGACGCTTTCGTCAAAGAGGTAAAGCTCGCCGTTGAGCATGCGCCAATCGCGATAGAACCAAGTCCCGACGGTGGTGTCTATATGATAGTTCTCAGGGATGCGGCGCACCGCCTCGGCGATGATTTTCCGAGGGGAAACATAGTCTGTCACTTGCACTTCGCGTAGCTCCAACGCGTAGGGTTCAAGGCGCACGTTGCCGTTTTTCTGCAACTGCTTCACGCTGATGACTTGTTTCTTATAGCCGATGGCGGAGAATACAATTGTGTTTGCACTCTCTGTGACTTTCAGTTTGTATTCTCCACGGTTGTTGCTCTGTGTACCAACACATGTTCCCTGAATAGCCACGGCGGTATAAGGCACGCCCTTTTTGGTTTTGCTGTCGGTGATGTGACCATGCAGTGTGATGTGGCTTTGAGCATGAAGGGTTGTTGTAGTTAATAAAAGTACACAAAAAAGTAGAATTCCCTTTTTCATTGATATAGAGTGTTTAGAGTTTTAATTTTAGTTCTCACATGGAGGAGTTTAACGTTGGGATCAGCAGGGATAAAAGTGGTGCGCATCTTTTCTCCGGCTTTGAGGTCGACAAAGTTACGGGTGAAGTGACCGTCGATATGGGGATCGGTGTCGATGTAGACATCGTAGAGGTCGGTCTCTGCCTTGAGTGTCACTACCAAGCTTCCATCACTTTGCCAAGACTGGCTGGTGGTGTATTTCGGGGCGGGATATTTGCGGTCTTTGGGGTATACATTATAATATTGTTCCCATTTCTTCAGGTCGACATCGTCGGCATATAATTCTTTCGCTCTGTAGTGCAGTGCTTTCCAGTTGCCGTAGAAGTCAATGCTGCTCCACGAAGCCACGGGCCAGCAGTCGTTCAGTTGCCAGTAGAGCGTGCCCATGCAGTGGGGCTGCTGCTTGATATGCTGGAAGATGCCGTAGCCTGTGCCCCATGCCTGTAGGAGCTGACTGACATAACAGAAATCTTCCAGAGAAAGGCTTTTGCTGTCGAAGCCGTAGTACTGCCGCATGGCTTTTTCAATAATCTGTACACCGCGAGGATGTTTCTGATGATTGCGCATGGCGGGCGAGTCAATGTAGAGCTGTTCTTTGGGAATGACTCGGTTTAAAGTGCTAATCATTGGATAGGATTGGAAGCCATATTCGCTCATGAAGCGGCCCGTTTTCTCGGCGTATTTTTCAAAGGGCTCTTCGCCCCACCAGACACCCCAGTAGTGGCTGTCGCCATGGGTGACGCACTCGGGGTGGCCCCATCCGTAAAGCGGTGAAGTGGTGATATAGGGACGCTGCAGCGGGTCACAGTCGCGGACGGCCTGCGCCAGTATGCTGGTTGTGCTGGTGTTGCTGGAAGTGCAGGAATAGCCGAAGATGGTGTCCATTGCCTTCTCCAGGCGGGCGCGTTGCTCGGGAGTCCAGTTGAATTGGCCCTGCCAGCCCCAGTCTTCCCAGCCGTTCTTCACCTCATTGTTGCCGCACCAAAGGACGACACAGGGGTGCTTGGCAATGCGGCTTACCTGTTGTCGTACTTCTTCGCGGATGCTCTGCAGCATATCAGGACTGTCGGGGTAGGGTGTTCCGGCGAAGATAAAGTCTTGCCAGACCATGATGCCCAGCGAGTCGCAGAGGTCGTAGAAGTAGTCGTGCTCGTAGATGCCGCCGCCCCAGACTCTTATCATATTGAATCCGGCCTCCTTGGCGGAGCAGAGCAGGTAGTGGTATCTTGCCTTGTTGGCACTGTCCAGCACAGGGAAAGAATGCACGGGTATCCAGTTGGCACCCTTGATGAAGATGGGCTTGCCGTCGCGGTAGAAGGTAAAAGACTGTCCGATGGAGTCTTTTTCCTGGCGGAACTCAATTTTTTGGGTATTCTGAATACTTGATGTACGCTGAACATCCGGGTGTTTGTTGGTGATATACACCGGTTTCCAGATGCCGCAGGTGGTCAGTTTCGGGCCCCAGTCCCATCCAGGCTGGTAGGGTGCCATACGTGTGAATGCGCGCCGCTCTGGCAGGTCGATGCCGTAGCGCACATTCTTCAGATAGAGACCTCTACACCAGTCGTTGTCCTCCAGAGGCAGGAAGCGTACGGTGATGTCGAAACTATCGCCGATGGGTTCAAAGGCGATGGTGTTCTCAATGAACATATCATCAGAGAAGTGTTGGCACCACATTACAAAGGAGGTGTCGTTAGTGTCTTTCCATCTTCCACGTATCTCTACCTCGCAAGGGCCTGCCAGTCCCTTAAACACAAACCATACGGTGTCGCCACTGGGCAGTGCCTTGCGGTCCACTACGGTGTGGTAGATCCACTGCCGCTCATCGTAAACCCACTGCACGCTGTCCTCGTTGGTGCCATAGTATGGGTCGGGAATGAGGCCGTTGACCATCAAGTCGGTGTGTATGAATCCCGGCACGGTGGCGGGATACCACTGCCCGTTGTACTCAAACTGCCAGTCGTTCAGTTCAACCATGTCAGGCTTTGTTGCACATGCCGCCAGCAGCAATGGCAGGAGGATGACAAGACATCTCTTCTTCATATAGAATGTTTTTTTATATAATAACGTTGGCGTCGGCTTTTTATTGCCTCGCGTTTAGCCCGTCCGTCCTCCAATCGAACAACAATACATCGACTATAGTATAACGTTACATCAACGATAGCTATCGTTAAAATATCGTTGAAGTATCGTTGAAATGACGATGAAAGTACGCAAAAACAAGCAGATAGAAGGCTATCTGCTTGTTTTATCGGTTGGAAACGGGTGCTAGCGGGTGTGGCTCAACGTGTTAGCAGCACAGCTTATTTTGTTTTCCAGAAGGCGAAGACCACCGCCAGCAGGATGAAGATGAAGCTGACGAGGTGGTTCCAGCGGATGGACTCGCTCTTGAAGACGGTGGCCACGATGACGGTGAAGACCGTCAGCGAGATGCACTCGGCCAGTATCTTGAGCTGCATCAGCGAGAAGGGGCCTCCGTTGATCTGGCTGCCTATGCGGTTGGCCGGTATCATGAACGAGTACTCGAAGAAGGCCACGCCCCACGAGGTGAGGATGATGAGTATCAGCGGCCAGCTGGTGTTTATCTTCAGCTCGGTGAGCTTGAGGTTGCCGTACCAGGCAAAGGTCATGAAAATGTTGCTGACGATGAGCAGCAATATCGTGATTAATCCCTTAGGCATTGTCTTAACTACTTAACTACTGTCTACTTGACTACTAAACGCATCAACATTGCAAATGCTTGGTTGGTGCTGCGGTCGATGTTCTGCTGTCGCCTATTGGCGCCGAATTGCAGCAGTTTGGCTTCGGTATGTGTTTTGTCGGCCACGGCAATCCACACCGTCCCCACGGGTTTTTCCTTGGTGCCGCCATCGGGCCCGGCGATGCCGGTGGTGGCGATGGCGAGGTCGGCACCGAGGCGTGTGCGGACACCCTCGACCATCTCGCGGACGGTCTCCTCGCTCACGGCGCCGTGAGCCTCCAGGGTGCTGTGCTTCACGCCGAGAGCACTCTCTTTCACCTCGTTGCTGTAGGCCACCACGCCGCCTTTGAAGTAGGCCGAGGCACCCGCCTGTGCCGTGAGCAGGCGGGCGATGTTGCCGCCCGTGCAGCTCTCGGCGGTGGCCAGCGTGAGGCCGCGCCCGGTGAGGGTCTTGTGCACCAGTTCGTCCAGCGTCTCGCAGTCCTCGCCCACGATATATTGCCCCGCAAGGTCGTACAGCCCTTTCAGAATTGAGGGGTCGTAGCTTCCGTGCACAGTCAGGCGGAGCTTGGTGAGTCCGGCCACAGGCAGGTAGGCCAGCTTGATGTTCTCAGGCAGCGAAAGCTCCCACGGCTCGATGAGGTCGCTGAGGAAACTCTCGCCGATGCCCTGTGTAAGTATGTTCTTGGTGACGATGATGTCCGTCTTGAAGGTCTCCTGCAACTTGGGCAGCACGCGGTTGCGCATCAGCCACTCCATCTCGAATGGCACGCCTGGCAGCGAGACAAGCACCTTCCCCTCGCGGGCAAACCACATGCAGGGGGCGGTGCCGAGGTCGTTGTTGAGCACTTCGCAGCAACGCGGCACCAGTGCTTGCGCGCGATTGACAGGTGTGAGCTCGTAGCCATGGCTTTCAAAGATGCGCCTCACGTTGTCGAGTGCCATTGCGCTCTCAACCAACTCGCTGTTGAAGTATTCACAGAGCAGCTTTTTAGTGATATCGTCCTTGGTTGGACCGAGACCGCCCGTGACGAGGACGGCATCAGACGAATGCATTGCTTCGTCAACGGCTTTCCATATAGCCTGCCGTTCGTCGCCTACCACCATGGTCTTCAGCACATCCATGCCTGCAGCGGTGAGCATGCGGCTCATTGTCGAGGCGTTGGTGTTCACCACCTGGCCAATTAGCAGTTCGTCACCAATATTAATTATGGTAATGTTCATATCTTGAATTTCCTATCGTATTCGGCATAGCAGAACTCCAGTCCGCTTTTCTCGTCTATCATGCGCTCTGTCACATTGACCTTGGAGAACTCCGAGAGATCAATGACGGGAAAGAAAGTGTCGGCTTCGGGGAATTCTTTGTGCACCCAGGTGATATAAAGGCGTTGGGTGAAAGGCATGAGCATGTTGTAGATGCGGCCACCCCCGATGATGAAAATCTCGTCGTCGCAGTCACGGAGCAAATTAAATAGGTCGTTGACGCTACGCACTACCTCGGCACCTTCAGGGGTGAAATTGTCACTCTGCGAGAAGACGATATTGCGGCGTCCCACCAATGGGCGTTTGGGCAGACTTTCCCATGTACGGCGGCCCATCACTACAGGGTGCCCCATAGTCAGTGCTTTAAAGCGCTTGAGGTCGCCGCTAAGGTGCCATGGCATGTCGCCATTGAGGCCGATGGCGCGGTTCTCAGCCTGTGCTACGATTATGGAAAGATTGGGTTTCTTGTTGATGTCTATCATTGTTGGAATATCTTTGTTGCACGTTCAAAAATACCGTTGCACCACGCTAAAGCCAGTCCGTAGTTGCTTACCGGTACGCCGGCTTCGAGGGCAGGCAGCAAGCGGGCCTTTACCTGCTGGGCAGTGATTACGCAGCCGCCACATTGAATCACCAATGCATACCGCGACAAATCGGAGGGTAGGGGCGACTGACCGCCGATGACATCGCACTGAAGATTCTTGCCGGTGGCTTTCCTAAGGGCGGCGGGAAGTTTTACACGCCCGATGTCCTCGCAGGTGACGTTGTGTGTGCAGCTCTCAAGCAGCAGTATGCGGTCGCCGTCTTTCAGGTCGCCAATTTTTTTGGTCCCTTCGAGATAATTGGCAAACAATCCCTTCTGTCGCGCAAGTACCACGCTGAAACTGGTCAAGGGAACTTCTTCAGGAACGTCAGCTGCCACTCGGTTGAAGGCTTGGCTGTCAGTTACAACCAGTCGTGGCATCGTTTTTAGTGTTGCCAGCGTGGACGGTAGTTCCTCGGGTTGGCAGAACATGGCCTGCGCGTGAATGTCCATCAAATCGCGCAACACCTGCACCTGCGGTAGTATCATTCGTCCTTCGGGTGCTGAAGAATCGATAGGGGTAACGAGAACCACAGTGTCGCCTTGTGAGATGATGTCGCCCAGAAGCGAACGTCCGCGGTAGGCACTTTCAGGTAGGGCTTCTTTGATTTGTGCAATCAGGGCTTCTTTGTTGATGGGAGCTGCTTTGGTGAGCACCTTGAGCATCGGCGTGCCATGCTCCCTGCACCAGCGTTCCACTCGTTCTTCGGGTTCGCCATAGCAGTCTTCGGTATAGAGAAGAAGTGCAAGGTCAACTTCGGCCAGCGCCGCCATGCTCTTCTCCACACGCAGGGCACCAAGTTCGCCCTCGTCGTCGATGCCAGCGGTGTCAATCAACACTACGGGGCCGATGCCGCCAATTTCCATGCTTTTGCGCACGGGGTCGGTGGTGGTGCCTGCAGTGTCGCTGACGATGGCAATCTGCTGGCCGGTCAGCCAGTTGATCATCGTACTTTTGCCGACGTTTCGACGGCCAAAGAATCCGATGTGAGGTTTCAATTCATTCCCTTTTTTGCTCACCATGCTAATATTTTAAAAAGTGTTCGCAACCTTCGGTTCATGCTGCAAAAATACGAAAAAAATGAAAAATGAAGAATGAAAAATGAAAAAGTCGTATATTTGCACACACTAAAAAACAGTACAATGAAAAAGCTTTTTCTTACAACACTTTTGTTCTTAGCGCCTTGCTTCTGCTTTGCACAAAACGACGAGGGCGAAGATGTCAACGTCGACGACCGCGGAATCTCTTTCAAGGCACCCGACTACCAACTTATCAAGGAGGCTATCTCCGACTCTAATGGCGAGTACTATTACCCGAGGTTGTTGGAACGTCTTTCTAAAGGCGACACTACACTCGACATTAACGACGTGCGCTGCATCTACTACGGCTATGCGCTGCAGCCTGGCTTTGCTCCCTACCACCGTCTCGATGAGATGGATGAGATCCGAAGTATTCTCTTTGGCGATGCGGAACCATCAAAAAGCGATTTTGAGAAGGTTGTCAAACTGTCCGACAAGGCATTGGCGGAAAAACCCACAGAATTGCCGATATATTATTATCGTCTTATCGGCTGCCACTACAGCTACGGTGAGAGCGACCCGCGCACCTTAGTGGCTCGATACTTGTTTGACATAATGTCGGATGCTGTCTACTCCAGTGGCAACGGAAGCCGTGAGGCGCCATTCCATCTCTCTTCGGTGATGCATTCTTACTTTATCATGGATATGAACAATCTAAGGATAAAATATCAGACTCTCGCCAATGTCAATGGACGTATGTGTGACGTCTTTCCCCTTGAAGAGAATGAACTCGGCATTGACTCCCTTTTTTTTGATATCAACGAGTGCATAAAAATCTGGGATAAATCATTTGGGTCGCACAGTGAAGCAACCGTCGCCGAGGCTGGAACTCAACTGGAGTTGCCATTGGGGACTCATTTTATCATAAAACTTGAAGGCGATTTGGAGGATGAGGACAGTGAGTTTGAGGTTGTAAAGATGGAATCTTATGATGAGGTGCTGCCCGACTTCCATGACCTGGGGCTCTTTGTTGACTCTGCTGAAGCCAATACCATCGAGGGCTATTTCTGCCGGGTCAAATTCGGTGACAGTGAAAAAGTTGTCTTGATTTTTAAAAGCTGGATAGAGGGTGTCGCCAACTTTGACACCGACATCCGCAGTGTAAATGGCGGATGGGAGGAGACCTCCAACAGCGGCATATTCCCCAAAGTGGAAATGACTGAGATTTGGGATACCTCCTACGACAAACTACGTATCTCCAATATCAGAAAGGGCAAGTGATGGGACCTGTCCGACTGCTGCTGTTCATTTTGCTGCTTGTCCCGATGGCGGTGTGGGCGCAGGATAATCCCACGCCGCTACCGCCTAACTACGAGCGCATCAGGGAGGAGACGGGTCGCTGGTTCGGCGAGTACAACTATAGACGACTAAAGAAACACTTTGACCGTTGCGACACTACGATGACGGTGGACCACTTCCGTTGCCTCTACTATGGCGCGGCGCAGCGCGGCGACACCAGCTACACGCTGGTGGTCTGCTACCGGAGTTACCGTCGACTGTGCGACAGTCTCGGTCAATGGCATCCCTCAACGCAGCAGGCTTGGTGGCGGCTGCAGATGCTGACGGCGGCGGTGTGGAGTAGCGGCAACGGCTCGGAGGAGCTGCCGTTCCATGTTGCCTCGTCCCGCGACGGAGTTTATATGAAAGAAGATTTGGAGGGCGCTGCCGTCATCGAAGCTGTACGATGGTGACGCCTACGCCGCCGAGTTCTACCTTTTCGGGGTGGAAGGTGCGGACTTCACGCATGCCTTTCAGTTCCTGGTGGATGACCTGCATGAGGATGCCGTAGCCTTTACCATGGAGGATGCGTACCTCTTTTTCACTGAGCAGGAGTGCTTCGTCGAGGAAATGGTGCAGCATGTCGAGTGCCTCTTCGGCACGGTGGCCGCGGAGGTCGAGCGTGGGGTTGAAATGGGCACGTTTCTCGTTCATCTCGTCGTAGATGCCACGGCTGATGCTGACGGGTTTCTTGTCGGTGGGAATCTTCTGCTTTGCGGTGCCAGTGAGACGCTCCAGAGGAATGGTCATGCGGAGGCTGTTGCTTTCCACGACGGCTTTCTTCCCTTTGATTTCCACCACCTGACCGAAGGTGTCTTGACCGTCGATGCGGACGATACTGCCAATGGTGATAGGCGTTTCTTTTTCTCCTTCAGAACGAAAAGAACTATCAGAACTTCGTTGCTTCTTTTCTTTTTGTTCTTTTAGTTCTGATTGGGCTTTTGTATTCTGCTCTGTGGCTTTGGCTAGACGGGCGCGGGCCTGTTGGGTTGCCTCTTTCTCGGCTTTGGCGCTCTTGATGTCGCTGATGGTGCGTTCGACGGTGCGGTTGGCATCGGTGAGAATCTGCTGAGCCTCGCGGCGGGCACCGCTGATAATCTCGTGACGGCGGGCTTGCAGGTTGTCGTTGAGGCGCTGGTATTTCTGCGTCACCTCGTTGAGGAACTCGTCGGCCACGCGCAGCTCCTCTTTCTGGCGGGCAATCTCCTGCTTGTCGAGCTCCAGTTGCTGCAGCTGGTGCTCGAAATTGAGTTGCTCACGTCCCACCTTCTCACCGGCACGGTCGAGCACATCTTTTGGAAAACCGATGCTTTCTGCAATCTCGAAGGCGAAGCTGGAGCCGGGATGTCCTACGGCGAGGCGGTAGAGGGGGCGCATGGCGTCGGTATCGAACAGCATGGCGCCGTTGACGATGCCGGGGAGGCTGTCGGCCATCAGCTTGAGGTCGGCAAAGTGGGTGGTCACCACGCCGAAGGAGCCGCAGTGGTACAGTGTCTCGAGTACGGCTTCGGCGATGGCGCAACCGGAGCGCGGCTCGGTGCCGCCGCCCAGCTCGTCGAGGAGGAAGAGGGTATCCTCATGGGCGTCTGCAAGAAGTGCTTTCATGTTCTGCAGATGGGAGGTGTAGGTGGAGAGGTCGTTGTCGATTGATTGCTGGTCGCCGATGTCGATGAAGATGCTGCCGAAGAGGCCGCATTCGGAAGTGGGCCGCAGAGGCACAGGCATGCCGCATTGCAGCATGTATTGTATCAGTCCCACGGCCTTGAGGCAGACGGACTTGCCGCCGGCATTGGGACCGGAAATAATC
Source organism: uncultured Bacteroidales bacterium (assembly GCA_900317285.1). GTDB lineage: Bacteria > Bacteroidota > Bacteroidia > Bacteroidales > P3 > Colimorpha. The sequence continues at coordinate 96,332 of ONGA01000008.1, forward strand.
AGTATTCTCTGCCCGGTAGAACCGTTTAACGCAAGGTTAAACGGCACCACTCCGTCTTTTTTCTGCAAGTAGAGAATGGGGTGGCGGGCGTCCATCCACTCAATGCGGGGTTCGGGGTGGAGGATGGGGACGCAGGCGTTGAGTTCCACAGCCACACGGGCTTTGGCACGGAGGAAGTCGATGCGGGCGAGGAATCGGTAGGCCTCGTCGAGTTGTGGCAGCAGGGGACGCAGGCGGTCGCTGAAGGAGAGGAGTATGCGTTGAATCTCATGGCGCTCGTCGAAGTCCAGTTCGCGGAGGTCGTTGCCGAGTTCCACCACTTCGGAGGGTTCTACGAAAGCGGTTTGACGTGTGGCGCTCTCGTCCTGTATGAGACCGCGGATTTTGCGGCGGTGGGTGGTGAGGAGCGGAATGACGGGGCGGCCGTCGCGGATGGTTACTTCGGCGTTCTCGGGTGCCCATCCTTCGCGTTTGGCGCGTGCCAGGGTGTGGCTGATCTGTGCGTCGACCTCGGCGGTCTTGCGGGCTTTGGTGCGCCGAATCTCGGCAAGGGCAGGGGAGGCGTTGTCGTAGAGCTCGCCGTGGTCGTCGATGAGTTTTCCCAAAAGGGAGTTGATGACATTGAGTTGCGAACTCTTGCCGCCGTAGCCCAGTTCCACTTCGATGGCGAGGTTGCGCAGGGCACTGTACTGCTGATGCTCTTCGGCAGTGAGGAAATAGTAGCATTCGCGGATGGTGCGAAGCGAGAGTTTCAGGTCGAAGAGGCTTTCGAGCGGTATGACGGTGTTGCCCACGCGGAGGTGGGTGAGGATGGGGGTGAGGTCGATGAAATCTTGCTGGGGGAAGTTGCTTTCCATGAGCACAATCTGGCGCATCTCCTCCACGAGCTGAAGCTCGTGGCACAGTGGCTCGTAGTTGGAGGAGAAAGCCATCTCGTCGGCCATGCGGACGGCGAGGGTGTTGGTGCACTGTTCCGCCACCATTTGGCGGATGCGGTCGAATCCCAGTTTCTGTTCTATATTGTTCATTTAGTCGAAGTCGAGATAAAAGGGCCAGCGGTCCCTAAAGGCGTCGAGGCGTTCTTTGTCGAGGGTGACGGAGACGATCCGGTCGGCAGAGGGCTCTGCTTCGGCCAGAGGGAATCCCTTGTAGTCAATGAGCGCGCTGTTGCCCGTGTATTTGCCGCCCACGCCATCCTCTCCGCAGCGGTTGCAGCCCAGCACATAGCAAAGGTTCTCGATGGCCCGGGCCTTGAGAAGGGTGGTCCAGGCTTCGTGGCGGCTGCCAGGCCAGTTGGCGCAGACGAGCAACAAATCATAGCTCATATTGTCGTTGCGCAGCCATTTGGGGAAGCGCAGGTCGTAGCAGACGGCGGGCTTAATCTTCCACCCTTTGTATTCGAACACTTCTTGCCGGGTGCCGCGGCTGATGATGTCGTACTCGCCGCTGACGCGGAAGGTATGGGCTTTGTCGTAGTGGCCGAAATTGCCGTCAGGGTAGACCCAATGGAGGCGGTTGTAACAGTTGTCGCCCTCACGGACAATCCATGTGCCGACGAAAAGCAAATCGTAGTCGGCAGCCATCCGCCGGGCCCACTGGAGAGTGGGGCCTTCCTGAGGCTCTGCGAGGGCAGCCATGTGGTCGCCGAAACCGGTGGTGAAAGTCTCGGGAACGACGAAGATGTCGCTCTTGGGAGCGGAGACTAATGCCTCCTCGACACGGTGGCGGTTGGCGTCGGCGTCGCCCCAAACGATGTCTTGCTGGTAGAAGGTTACGACCATAGGCGTGTTTGTTTGATGTCTTCCTGCAACTGGTGCTGCAGGGCTTCGGAAGAGTCGAAGCGCACGATGTCGCGCAGGCGGTGGATGAATTCGACGGTGACGGTCTGACCGTAGAGGTCGCCGTGGAAGTCGAGGAGGTGCACCTCCAGCAGGGGCTTGTCCACGCCGAAGGTGGGCACGGGGCCGAGGTTCGCCATGCCGATGCGGTCGCCGATTTTTACGGCATACACGCCGTAGGCGGGCAGCATCTTGCGGGTTTGCGAAAGGTCGATGTTGGCGGTGGGGAAGCCGAGGGTGTGGCCCACGCCGCGCCCGTGGAGCACGGTGCCGGTGAGAGTGAAGGGACGACCGAGGAGGTTGGCGGTATCCTCCATGGCGCCTTGCGCCAGGCTTTCGCGGATGCGGGAGGAACTGATGGGCTTGCCGTCGAGCAGGAAGGGCTCGCCGCGCTTGAGGGTGAAGCCCAGGTTGGAGGCCAGCTGCGGCAGGCGGTCGAAGTCGTCGTTGTTCTTGCTTCCAAAGCGGCTGTCATAGCCCAACAGGAGACTGCGCATCTGCAGCCGGTCATACAGCAGGCGCGCCATCTGGCAGGCGGAGAGTTGTGCCACCTCGCGGGAGAAGGGCAGCACGGCGACATACTTGGCACCGGCCTCGAAGAGGAGGTGCAGGTGCTCGTCGGGGTCGTCGAGCCAGTACTCGCTGTCGCGACGGCCGAGCACGAAGGAGGGATGCGATGTCAATGTAACAACCAGAGACACGCCCTTCAGCAGCTCGCGGTGGCCGCGGTGGACGCCGTCGAAGACGCCGACGGTGACTGCCGTGGGTTCGGGGATGGAAGTGATGGGGCCGTGTATGTCGTAGAGTTGGAACATTTAGTGCAGTTTAACGGTAGGGAAGAACTGGAAAATGGCGCCGAAGGCTATCTGGGTGCGGTGGCCGTAGTCTTTGGTTGTGCCGTCTGCGAAAGTGCCGGTGGAGGGCAGGTAGTGGTAGAGGGTGCCGTAAAACCTGAGATAACATCCATGGGAATATTCCTTAGGCGACCAGCCCCAGCAGGCATGTAGTGTGATTACCCTTGTACGGTCGAACGTCAGCCCCGGAGTGTTGGCCGAGAGGTTGCTGTAATGCCAACTGCCCAGCAAGGGTACGAAGTTTTTGCCATGCCAGTAGCTGGCACTTAACGTCCAGTGTTTGTCTCTGAATAAGAATTCGGGATAGAGTCCCCAACCGTTGGAGAAGGGTACGTCGGCGTTGCCGTGTTGGTGGTACCACATGGCGCGACAGCTGAAACTTGTCCAGTTGTAATTTTTCCATAGTTTGCCTACTGCCAAGCCTGCGGCGCCATTGAAGTTGTTGTTGATGTTGTGCGGTACCGACATGTTCTGCCCGCCCTCGTGCTGCACTACGAAATGAAGGGGCAAGAATAGATGCCACCAGCCATTATCCAATGCTATTTTTAACTCGCTGCTGAGACCGGCAGTGAAGCGTTCGGGCACGGGACTGCGGTCCCAAATATATTCGCGCCAGTCGCACCACACATCCATATCCACCCAGCGGTTCATATAGGTCAACTGAAAGCCCGTCTCAGGGTCTCCAACCGTCTTGAGTTCCTGGTTGTACATCGGCCAAGGTAGATTATGGGTGCTCGCATCGAGGCTCCCCAGCGTGAATTTCATTCCAGGGACAAAATAAAAGTTGGCCTGTAGCCAAGGAAGCACATGTATCGGTCTCGACACACTATCGTACATAGGGTATACACCATAAGCCGTTGTGGCAGGATAGTCGCTGGTACCCCAGTAGTTCAGCCAGTGAAATCCTCCATTGATAACAATGTCGGTGTTCGGTTGCCATTCTACATGCGGTCGCAGTACAAAACCCGGCAGCGTGTAGCCACTCACCCGATCGCCAAAATATTCGTTATCGATGAAAAAGGTATAACCTTCGATATGGAAAAGCACATTGCTGCTGTCCTGCGCTGTCGAGGTGAAAGGTGAAAGGTGAAAGGTGAGAAAAATTAAAAGAAAGCTCCTACGGAGTATTCCCCGTAGGGGATTACTTTTAATAGCTATTAAGAGATAATGCCTACGGCATATTTCCCGTAGGGGATTTCTTTTAATAGCAGCGGTATTTTCTTTGTCGGGATTCACTTCTTCAGGGCTTCCTTGATGGCTTCCTCGATGGCGGTGCTACGCAGGTCGCGGGCAAGGATGGTGCCGTCGGGGGCGATGAGCATGATTTGCGGGATGCTGTTGACGCCGTAGGTGTCGGTGGCGTTGCGGGTGGAGTCGACGAGCTGGGGATAGGTGATGCCGAGGTCGGCCACGACTTTCTCGTGGGCAGCCTTGCGTGCTTCTGCGTCGCCACGCTCCCACACATTGAGGCCCACGATGACGAGGCCTTTGGCCTGGTATTTCTTCCAGAGGGGGACGAGGTTGTCCTTGATCTCGGCCCGGCAGGGGCCGCACCAGGAGGCGTAGAAGTCGACCAAGGCGAGCTTGCCGTCGATGAGGTCGCTCAGCTTGCCGTCGAGGCCCTGGATGTCGGTGTAGTGCTTGCCGACAGCGGTGGCGTCGGCAGCACGCAGCTGGTTGAGTTTCGCCTGCACTTTCTTGTTGTTTGCCACCACGGGTTTGGCGGCGCTGACGATGCTGTCGAGCTCACGGTAGGTGAGTTTGCCCATCTGGGCGATGGTTTCCATGGCTTTGGCACCCAGGATGTTGTCGTTGTTTTCGTTGTAGAGTTTCCAGTTGGCGTCGAGGATGCGGGAGCAGCCCAGAGCGTCGAGGCTGTCGAGGATGCGCTCGGCTTCGGCACGTGCTTCGGCGTTGGGGGCGCTGTAGTAGAGGGGGATGTATTCTTCCATTTGTTTCTCGATGTCGCTGATGTCGTAGCTTTTCGAGAATGCCCGCATGCGGTCGTTGAGGAGGGTGCCGCCCACGCTGTCGTTCTTGATGACGATGGTGCCGGGTTCGACGATGAGGCCTGTGAGGAATTCAACTGCCTCGCACTCCACGATGGCGGTCCAGGGCTCCTCGACGGTGCCCTTGAAGGAGAATTTGCCGTTGGTGACCACAGTGCTGTCGACGGGGGCTGCCGGTTCGGCGTCGAGGTTGATGAGGTAGACTGTCTTGCCGTTTATCTCGGGGTTGTCGACGGTGCCGTCGATGGTGAATTGGTTCTTGTTGGCACAGCTGCCCAGGAGGGCGATAACTGCCACGGTGCAAAGGATTTGGAAAGTTTTTTTCATTGTACTATTGTTAATAATGAGGATGCAAAAATACAAATATTTTAGTAGTTAAAGTAGTTAAAAGTAGTTAAAGGGCAAATGGAACAGAAAAATCTTCGTATCTTTGCAAGTGCAAAACGGGATGGAAAATCCAGGTGAAAATCAAAGTAGGCGCTGAATTACAGGGAGATGCATTTTTCTGTCGCTGATTTTCAAAACAATACATTGCATTAATTCACAAAAAACTATGTCCGGTAGGTCTATGCTAGGTCTATGGTACCTCTATTGTAACTCTATGGTAGGTCTATGGATGATAGTATGTCGCTCCTATGTCGTACCTTGGATTTACCTATGACACGAGGGGGAGGTGAATGGGTGGTCGGAAGGGCGGAAATTGGGGCGGTGGAAAACTTTTTTTTTCTATATTTAAAAAAAGTCGTATTTTTGCAAATTAATTTTGTTGAATAAAATTTGCGCAATTATGTATACAGACACAACTAAATTCATCGGCGAAGGCCTTACTTATGACGACGTTCTGTTGGTTCCCGCCTACTCGGAAGTGCTTCCGAGGGAGGTGACCGTGGCGTCACGTTTTTCGAAGAATATCATGTTGAACACCCCCTTGGTGTCGGCGGCAATGGACACTGTGACCGAGGCCGCGATGGCCATCGGCATGGCCCAGGAGGGCGGCATCGGTGTGCTGCACAAGAATATGAGCATCGAGCGCCAGGCGAACGAGGTGCGCAAGGTGAAGCGTGCCGAGAACGGCATGATTATCGACCCCGTGACGCTGAACAAGGACGCGCTGGTGAAGGACGCGCTGCGTCTGATGGAGGAGTACGGCATTGGCGGTATTCCCATTGTGGATGAGAACAAGATGCTTATCGGCATGGTGACGAACCGCGACCTGCGTTTCGAGCGCGACATGGAGCGTCCGCTGAGCGAGATCATGATCACGAAGCTTATCACGACGCATGTGGGCACCACTTTCGCCGAGGCTACCGATATTCTGCAGCAGCATAAGATTGAGAAGCTGCCCGTGGTGAACGAGAAGGGCCAGTTTATGGGCCTTATCACTTACCGCGACATTATGAAGACCAAGGAGCGCCCGATGGCCTGCAAGGACTCGAACGGCCGCCTGCGTGTGGCAGCGGGTGTGGGCATCACGCCCGACATGATGGACCGCGTCGACGCGCTGGTGAAGGCCGGTGCCGACGCCATCGTCATCGATACCGCCCACGGCCACAGCATCCGCGTGGTGGAAGCCCTGAAGAAGGTGAAGAGCGCCTATAAGGATATCGACGTGGTGGTGGGCAACATTGCCACCGGCGAGGCCGCCCTGATGCTGGCCGAGGCCGGTGCCGACGCCATCAAGGTGGGTATCGGACCAGGAAGTATCTGCTCGACGCGTATCGTCGCCGGTATCGGTGTGCCGCAGCTGACCGCCGTGTGCGAGGTGTGCGGTGCCCTGAAGCAGAAGGGTTACGATGTGCCTGTGATTGCCGACGGCGGTATCCGCTACAGCGGCGACATTGTGAAGGCCCTGGCCGCCGGTGCGAGCAGCATCATGGTGGGCAGCCTTGTGGCCGGTGTGGATGAGGCTCCGGGCGAGACCATCATCTTCGAGGGCCGCAAGTTCAAGAGCTACCGCGGCATGGGCTCGCTGGAGGCTATGCAGAGCGGCTCGAAGGACCGTTATTTCCAGGACAAGGAGACCGACGCCAAGAAGCTTGTTCCCGAAGGCGTGGTGGGTCGCGTGCCCTACAAGGGTACCCTCAGCGAGGTGCTGTACCAGATGGTCGGCGGCCTGAAAGCCGGCATGGGCTACACTGGCAGCCGCACGATTACCGACCTGCAGCAGGCGAAGTTTATCCGCATCACCGCCGCCGGCCGCACGGAGAGCCACCCGCACGATATCGCCATCACCCGCGAGGCACCGAATTATTCGAGATAAGATTTTGTAGTTCAAGAAGTACAGTAGTTCAGACAAATGAAGAAGATATTTTTGGCTGCGGCCATTCTTTCGCTTTCGACTATCAATTTCCAACTGTCCGCACAGACCAGCGACCCCGTGGTGCTGGAGGTGGGGGGCAAGGCTATCCGCCAGAGCGAGTTCATGAAAGACTTCATGAATACCGTCGGCAACAGCCTCAACGCCAAGCCCGACATCACCGCCGCCGACAAGCGCCGCGAGCTGGACGAGTATGTGGAACTCTATGCCAACTTCCGCGCCAAGGATCTTGATGCCCGCAGCTTGGGCATGGATACCGAGGAGGGGCTCCAGAAGGAGCTCAGCCGCTATCGCACCGAGCTTGCGGCACCGTATCTGATTGATTCCGCCGTTGCACAGCGCATCCTGCGCAACGCTTATGAGCACAACCGCTACACGCTCCACGCCGCCCACATCCTGGTGCAGGTGCGTCCCGGCGCATCGCCCGCCGACACCCTCGAGGCCTACCAGCGCGCCATGGGCTACCGCGAGCGTGCGCTGAAGGGAGAGGACTTCTTCGCCCTGTCGTCGGAAGAGGTGCACCGCGTGCAGCCCGACGCCCCGAAGAACGAGTATGAGGGCGAGTTGAACTGCTTCACGGCTTTCGACATGGTGTATCCTTTCGAGGAAGGCGCCTATGCCCTGAAGGAGGGAGAGATAAGCATGCCGGTGCGCAGCCGTTTCGGATACCATATCATCAAGCTCATCGACAAGATGGAGCTGTATGGCAGGCTGACGCTGCAGCACATTTGGGTTAGCAACAAGAACGACGAACTGGGCATCAACGAGATGTACAACCGCCTGCAGGAGGGTGTGCCGTTCGAGATGGTGGCACGCCAGAGCGACGACATGTCGACCTCGGACAAGGGCGGCTACATTGTCGACGCCATGCCTTCGCAGCTGCCGCACGAATATGTGAAGGTGTTGGCAGGATTGAAAGAAGGCGAATACTCGGCCCCGTTCCTGACCCGCTATGGATGGCATATCGTGCGCCTGGTGAAGAAGGAGCAGATGCCCACTTTTGAGGAGCTGGTGCCGCTGTACCGCCAGCGCCTGTCGCGTGACCCGCGCGGCGAGATGTCGAAGAAATCCTTTGCCGTGACGGCCCGCAAGAAATACAACATGGTGGACTACACCCAGATGAAACAGGCTGCCGGCAAGCGCAAAGGCAAGAAGAAACAGCCCGTGAAGATGATGGCATCGCTCGACGAGCTGGTGTCGATAATCAACGACTCGGTCTTCCGCGGCCAGTGGCGCTACGACGAGAGCGCCCTCACCGACCTGCGCCCGCTGGCGAAGCTGAAGGACAAGGAATACAACGCGCTCGACGTGGCACGCTACATCCACAGCCACCAGAAACGCGAAGGCAAGGTGGAAGCATCCTACTATGTGCGCGAACGCTACAACGACTTCCTCGACAGCGTGGCTGTCGCCTATGCCGACTCGCAGCTTGAGAACGAGTACCCCGACTTTGCCGGTATCATCGACGAATACCGTCGCGGCTTGATGATTTTCAACTACAACGAAAAGATGATCTGGCGCAAGGCCGTCGATGACAGCATTGGATTTGCACAGTTCTACGAGCGTGAGAGCCAGAAGAAACGCCTCGACAATCCCGATGATTCGCTCTTCTTCTGGCAGTCGCGGGCCCGTGTGGTAATCACCGAGGTGGAAAACCGCAACTGCCTCGATGCCGAGAAAGCCGTCAAGATGGTGAAGAAAGCCCTGAAGAAAGACATGGGCACCACAGAGATGCGCGAAATGCTGACGGAGAAGGTTGACGCGAACAAGTGCAACAGTCGTGAGCCGGTGCACATCTATGTGGATCTCATTGAGCAGAACCACCAGACCCTGCTGACCGACGAGCAGTGGAAGCCCGGCGTGTATACCACGCCCGTGGCCTTCGGCTACCGCATAGTGGCTGTGCAGTCGATACTGCCGCCGACCCTGAAAGCCCAGATGGAGGCTCGCGGATACTACCTGAGTGCTTGGCAGAACGAGGTGGAGCGGCAGTTGATTGCCGACCTCCGCGCCAAGTACAATGTCAAGATACACAGGGATGTTGTCGACAAAATCACTTATTAAACTCCTGGGAGCCTGTCTGCTGACAGCCTGTGGGACATCGGTTGACGATACACCGGTGGTTGCCAGCGTGTATGGTCACGAACTGCACCAGTCGGCGCTTTCGGGTCTTGTGCCCGAGGGAGTGTCCTCGGAGGACAGTGCCGCCATAGTCGACAACTACATCGACCAGTGGATACGGCAGACGGTGATACTCGACAAGGCGGAGCGCAACATCAAGGAGGACTTCAGCCGCGAACTGCAGGAATACAAGAACACCCTGCTCACCTATGCCTACGAACGCCAGATAGTCGACCAACTGCTGGATACCAATGTCAGCGAAAGCCAGATAGAAGAATATTACGCACAGCACCGCGGGGATTTTCTGCTGAAGAGCAGTATCGTAAAGGCTGTGTATGTGATGGCGCCGCACAAGTCGCCCGCTATCGGCAAACTGAAGAGTGTGGCGTCGAAGCACAATTTTGATGACAATGAAATCGTGGAGATGGAGGAGATAGCATCGCGCAACGGGTTGCGGGGCTATTACGGTGCCGACACGTGGATACCGTTCTTTACCCTCCAGTCGTCGGTGCCCATCACCACCTACAACGAGACTCTGTTCTTGAAGCAGAACCGAACCATCGTGCTCAACGACGACTCGCTGACCTATATTGTGCGCATTGTCGACTACAAGGTGAGCGACGAAATTGCGCCGCTGGAGACGCTGACCGAAAATATCAGGGCAATCCTATTGAACCATAGAAAAATAGAAGTACTGGACAAACTCCACGCCGATTTGCTGAAAGAGGCTGAGGAGGGTGGTCATGTGAAACGAAAAAAAACTAAAGAAGACAAATGAAGAAAATATTGCTGACCGTATTTGCCGTGGGGCTGTGGCTCCCCCTCAGTGCCCAGAACGGGACGCTGGTGGACGGCGTTGCCGCCGTGGTGGGTAAAAATATCGTGAAATATTCTGATATCGAACGCTCGTATGCACAGATGCGCGTGCGTTCAGGTGCCGGTGACGCCTTCAAGAACCGCTGCGCCATCCTGGAGAACCTGATACTCTCGCAACTGCTTGTACACAAGGGTGAGGTGGACAGCGTGGAGGTGTCGGACGACGACGTGAAGCAGTACCTCGACTACTATCTGAAAGCCGACCTGCGCCAGTATGGCAGCAAGGAAGCACTGCGCGAGGCCACAGGTTTCACTTATGATGAACTCAAGGAACAGTACGAGCGCATGATACGCAACAACCTGCTCAGCCGCCGTGTGGAGTACCAGATTACTGAGAATGTGAAGGTGACCCCTGCCGAGGTGACCACGTTCTTCAATAGCCTGCCTGCCGACAGCCTGCCGATGATGCCGGAACGCTATGAGTTGTCGGAAATCGTCATCGAGCCTGCCATCTCCGAAGAAGAGCGCGACCGCGTGCGCACTGAACTGGCGGGGCTTCGCGAGCGTGTGCTCAAGGGCGAGAAATTCTCGATGCTTGCCACCCTCTATTCTCAGGACCCGGGTTCCGCCAAGAAAGGCGGCGAACTGGGATTCTTCTCGCGCGGCGAGATGGTGGGAGAGTTCGAGTCGGCAGCTTTTGCACTGAAACCCGGCGAGGTGTCGCCCATCATCGAGACCCAGTTTGGATTTCATATTATCCAACTTATCGAGCGTCGTGGCAATACCGTCAATGCCCGCCATATTCTCATTGTTCCCAAAGTGTCGTCGGCCGACCTGCTCAAAGCGCGTATGAAACTCGACAGCTTGGCTACCGAGATACGTGGCGGCCACATCTCTTTCGAGGATGCCGCGCGACAGTATAGCACCGCCAAGAACGCAAAACAGGGAGGCACCGTCACCAACCCCAACGACGGTAGCGGACGCTTCACCGCCGATGAGGTTAAGGAACGTTACTTTAATGTGGGACTCAATGGCATGGACGCGGGACAGATTTCGAACGCCATGAGCATGAAGACCGAGGAAAATCGCGATGCCTACCGCATCGTGCGCCTCAACAAGAAACACCCCGCCCACAAAGCCAATTTGACTGACGACTACGACAACATCTACAATGCCGCCCTTGTCGATGCCAAGCAGAAATACATGCGCGAATGGGCACGCAGACAAGCCAAAAGCACTTATATCAAACTTGCCGACGAGTATTGTAATTGTTCTTTTGAAAACTTACTGATAAACAAATGACTGACAGAGAACAAATAGACCTTTTGGTTGAGAAATACGGTGCTTTGCGTCAGGAAATGGCGAAAGTGATTGTGGGGCAGACAGAGGCTGTGGATAGCCTGTTGTTGTCGGTCTTCACTGGAGGCCATTGCCTGCTACTGGGTGTTCCCGGACTTGCAAAAACGCTAATGGTTAATACTTTGGCGCAGACGTTAGGACTTACCTTCAGCCGCATACAGTTCACTCCCGATTTGATGCCGTCTGACATCACGGGGTCTGAAATACTTGATCAGAATCGCAATTTCAAGTTTATACAAGGCCCTGTCTTCTCCAATATCATCCTCGCCGATGAAATCAACCGTACGCCTCCCAAGACACAGGCTGCGCTGCTGGAAGCGATGCAGGAGAAGAAGGTGACGGTCAGCGGCAGTTCCTATGCATTGCCCAATCCCTTTTTCGTTCTTGCGACCCAGAATCCCATCGAACAGGAAGGCACCTATCCGTTGCCTGAAGCGCAGCTTGACCGCTTCATGTTCAATGTGAGATTGGATTATCCCTCGTTTGAGGAGGAGGTGCAGATAGTGAGGCAGACCACTGTGAACCAAACCGTTCAGCCCAGCAAGGTGCTTGACGGCAGCGAAATATTGTCGTTCCAGGAGGCTATCCGCCGCATGCCTGTGGCCGACAACGTGGTGGAATATGCTGTGCGCTTGGTGACCTCCACCCGCAGCCAGAACAAGTACATCTCATGGGGTGCCGGTCCGCGCGCCTCGCAATACCTGATTATGGGTGCCCGTTGCTATGCCGCCATGCATGGCAAGTATTCTCCCGATGCCGAGGATGTGCGAGCAGTGGCATTCAACGTGCTTCGTCACCGTATAGTCCGTAACTATTATGCCGAAGCAGAGGGTATCTCCACTGATCAGATTATCAATGAACTGCTAAAATGATAAATAATAAAGTGAAAAAGGGAATCAAGAAGGCTGCGCTTGTTTGGAGTGTCGGCATATTTTTCATTTTTCATCTGTCATTTATCTATACTCTGCAAGCACAGTCAGGATTGTATGTGCCATCGACAAAGCCTGTGAAAAATATGCAAAAGGCGCTTGCCAACCCGCAAGCGTTTTACCTGCTGCTCGTTTTCAACGGCGGTGATGCAACCTATACTGTTGCCGACTTGGACTTGCTTGATTCTGCCTACCGTATTGCATTTGCACTGGACAACCCCAATCTCTACACGATGACTGTAGAGAGCTATGGCAATGCCGACGAGCAGTTGGGACAGCAGCGTGTGGACGCTGTAGTGCGCTACTTCTCCATGCGTAGCCGCACTAAAGTGCCTGTCCGTTATGCCCGAAACCCCATTCGCTGCTCATGTCATGGCGATACAACGGAGGTGTTACGTTATGAGGTGCCTCTAGCCACTGCAGTCTACGATTGTGCTGACCTTCCAGAGGCGCGACAGATGCTCAATAAAAGCATTCCGCTTCAGAATGCTGTCCTGGTGACCTTCCGTGACAATCCCGACGAATGTGTCGGGACAGCCCGAGGGTGTTTTATGCCGGCAGAAGACAGTATCGTTAGGGGCTATTATGCTTGGCTGGCGCTCTCGAAGGGTTCTGTTTATGCCATTGACAATACCAAGGATACATGTCCGGGTGGACTTGAAATCAAAGTGGAGGACCATTTGGACTATCGCACCATCGTTGAGCGTTACAAACTCATTCCCCATCCCAAGCAGTTGTTTGTCTCTGCGGGATATATCGTACTGAAAAGCAATTTTTCGCGCCGTCCTGACGAGTGTGAGATAGACCAGAAGGATTCCATATTCATCCGTATTCCTGCCACCCCAGAGCAGGTGGCTGCCAAGTTACGGTTCTTCGCCAAGGTTAAGAATGCCAAGGGAGTTGAATACAAGGCACTCCCTACACGCAAGATGCCCGGAAAGGGTGAACTTGTGTTACAGGCACCAATCAATATCTCGCAGTTTGATACTATCTACCTTGGCAAACGCATTAAAGATGGCGAGTTGAAGTCCTATTTTTATGAGGTTGACAGCCCTACGGAGGCTGCCTCATTTGCTGTCGGCCGCAAGTTCTATGTGGCTTACCGCGTAGGAAAACATGGCGAATATCAGCTGAAGAAACCATTGAAAGACCTTTTCCGCATTATCCCCGACCAAGAGGAAGAGGCTCCTGCGCAGAAGGATAAACCCAAGACCAAGACTCCGTCAAACGAAGAAATCATTGAAGACTAATCTATAATTAAAATAAAGATGGCATATTTGCAGACAGATGTCACTAAAGTCACCACGCGTGTACTTCAAAATATGAAACTCCATGGCGAGAAAATCGCCATGCTCACCGCCTACGACTATTCAATGGCTTCGCTCCTTGAAAGCGCGAAGATTGATGTTGTGCTGGTCGGCGACAGCGCCGCCAATGTGATGGAAGGCCACAAGACCACGCTCCCAATCTCCCTCGATGAGATGATTATCTATGCAGCCTCTGTTGTACGTGCTATTAAGCGTGCTTTGGTGGTGGTGGACATGCCCTTCGGTACCTATCAGGGCAACTCCAAGCAAGCGTTGGCATCGGCCATCCGTATCATGAAAGAGACGGGCGCTGACGCCATCAAAATGGAGGGTGGCGAGGAAATTCTCGAGAGTGTGCAGCGTATCCTCTCCGCGGGCATTCCCATTATGGGACATCTGGGATTGACTCCGCAAAGCATCAATAAGTTCGGCACTTATGCAGTGCGTGCCACTGAAGAGGAAGAGGCCGAGCAGGTGAAAAAGGATGCCCTTATACTTCAGGAGGCGGGCTGCTTCGCTCTCGTGCTGGAGAAGATTCCTGCCAAACTGGCGGGAGAAGTGTCGTCGAGTCTCAAGATTCCCGCCATCGGCATTGGCGCCGGTCCACACACCGATGGGCAGGTGCTTGTCTTGCAAGATATGCTTGGCATTACCCAGCAGTTCAAGCCTCGCTATTTGCGCACCTACGGCACATTTGGCGAGGATATCTCCAATGCCATACGCCACTACATCAGTGATGTGAAACGGGGCGATTTTCCTAACGAAAAGGAACAATACTAAAACAGAAGAGCCGCAGCATGCTGCGGCTCTTGCATTAATCATTTTAACGAGGCGTTATTTTACGACCTCTGTCTCAACATACTCCTCTTTATCGAGAAGGGCTTTGCGTGCAGCTTCGAAATAATCCTCGACGAGGTTCAATCCCGTGAGGGCCGTGAAGCACGCTCCACCGATGCCTAGGAAAGCGATGCCGAAAAGAATGCTGAGGGTTGCGGCGGTAATCTCGGGCACGAAGATGCTCCAGGTGCCGAATCCTACGGCGACAAGTCCTAGAACGAGAATGAGCCACCATCCTTTTGCACCGGCACGATAGTACTTGATAGTGCTAAGGCAGAAATCAATGCCTTCAAACAAGATAAAGGTTCCGAGCAGGATGGCGATAATCTCTGGGTGGATGATAATGAGGATGCCAAGTGCGGTCAGCAACACTGATGCAGAGAGTCCCAAGGTTTCAAGACTTCGCAGGGAAGCTTTGTATTGCAGGCAGAAAAAGACAAGTCCTGTGAGGATGATGACGATGCCAGCCACCTTGGCGAAAATTTCCATGGTACTAAGCGGGAAACAGAAGCAGACGATGCCTAGCGCCGCAAAGACGATGCCGCGTATGATGAGGCTTATTTTATTGCTTTTGAACATGGTTTATTTATCGTTGGGTTTGGCGGTATTGACCTTGGGGGTGCTGGCAGGGGTGGCGATGGAAGCGCGCATGTCGGTATCGGCTTGGATGTTCTTCATGCGGTAGTAGTCCATGATGCCGAGGTTGCCGTTGCGGAAGGCTTCGGCCATGGCCAGAGGTACTTCGGCTTCGGCCTGGATGACTTTGGCGCGTGCTTCCTGGGCTTTTGCCTTCATTTCCTGCTCCTGAGCGACAGCCATTGCGCGGCGCTCCTCGGCCTTGGCCTGTGCGATATTCTTGTCGGCGTTAGCCTGATCCATCTGTAACTGGGCACCGATGTTCTTGCCCACGTCGATGTCTGCAATGTCGATGGAGAGAATCTCGAAGGCTGTACCGCTGTCAAGACCCTTGGTGAGGACGAGTTTGGAGATGCTGTCGGGGTTTTCGAGCACTTGCTTGTGGCTGACGGCCGAGCCAATGGACGTGACGATACCTTCGCCCACACGTGCCAGAATGGTCTCCTCGCCAGCGCCGCCGACAAGTTGTTTGATATTGGTACGCACAGTGACGCGGGCTTTGGCAATCAGCTGAATACCGTCTTTGGCAACGGCAGCCACGGGCGGAGTGTCAATCACTTTGGGGTTGACGGAGGTTTGGACGGCTTTTAAAACGTCGCGACCAGCGAGGTCAATGGCAGTGGCAGTTTTGAAGTCAAGGTTCATGTTGGCCTTGTCGGCGCTGATGAGGGCATTGACGACGGAGTCGACATGACCGCCTGCGAGATAGTGCGCCTCGAGGTCGTTCTGTTTGATTTTCAGGCCTGCCTTGCTGGCACTGATGAGGTTGCCCACAATAACCGAGGGGGGCACTTTACGGAAGCGCATGAAGATGAGCTGCACAAGGGAGGTGTAAACTCCCGAAACGAGAGCCTGGAACCAGATTCCGATAGGTACAAGGTAGAGGAAGATGATGAGTGCAATGACGCACACGCCGGTAATGATGATTGTTTCCATAATGTTTAATGTTTATTGTTGTTTATTGATTTTCAAATCTGTTGTCGGATGTCTCGACGACATCGATGCGGTAGCCCTCGATGGCTACGACCTCGATGGGATGGTCGGGGTCGATGAATTTGTTGACGGCATGGACTTCCACGGGCTGTCCGTCAATAAGGGCTTTGCCTGTTGGAGCCAGGCGCGAAATGGTAGTGCCACGGGTGCCGATTTTGACGGCAGGCTCCAGTTGATTGACCTTGCTGTCGCACTCTTCGTTGAGGCTGAAGCGCTTCCATGTCTTGGCTTTCATGAGGATGATGAGCGCTAGCACACAAAGTGCCACGGAACAGAGGAGAATGATGGTGCCGACTTTGCTGCCGTAGAGACCATAGCTCATCCACACGCCAAAGGCGATTAGACCAGCCCCAAAAACGCCGGCGACACCGCCGGGGAGGGCTACAATCTCAAGTGCCAGCAGGATGACACCCAGAATAAGGACGATGATAAGTAATGTGGTGCTCATAGGTTTTTTTTGTGTTTAATGGTTTTTAGTTTTCAATTATCTCGGAGGTGAGCTGTTTGTTGAGCAGGGCTGTGTGCATGGGCAGCAGGTCGGTGTAGGAACCGTGTTTGACGGCACATTTCCCGTGGCAATGGACCAGGATGGCGCACTGTTCGGCTTGCTCTACAGTGTGACGGCAGATGTCGACGAGCGACTTGATGACGTAGTCGAATGTGTGCACATCGTCGTTGTAGAGTACAAGGCTGCATCCATTGTCTTCAAGGACATCTGTCTGGTCTTCCGCCTGGGGACTTACGTATGGCTTGTTTTCTTCCATTTTTATTTCCTAGACATTCCTGAGATCTCTTGTGATTAATGCTATTGCCTGGGCACTGATGCCTTCTTCGCGTCCCTCGAACCCCAGATGCTCGGTGGTTGTAGCCTTCACCGACACCCGGTCGACGTCAATGCCTAGAGTGTGAGCTATATTTTCACGCATCTGCAGGATGTAGGGAGCCAGTTTGGGACGTTGGGCGGCGATGGTGGAATCGATATTTCCGATAGTGTAGCCCTTCTCATTCAGCAGGTCCCCAACGTGCGCCAACAGTTTCAAACTGCTGATGCCCTTGTATTGTGGGTCGGTGTCGGGGAAGTGCTTTCCTATGTCGCCAAGGGCTGCGGCACCCAGCAGGGCATCGCAGATGGCGTGGAGCAGTACGTCGGCGTCACTATGGCCGATAAGCCCATGGGTGTGCGGTATTTGCACGCCGCCAAGCCAAAGGGGGAGCCCTTCGCCGAGCCGATGCACGTCATATCCTGTTCCTATTCTCATTCTTTTGTGGGTTTCAGGTCGAGACCAATCGAGATGCGGATGGTGTGCGACAGGGGATTCGACGAAATGGTGGTGGTGGGAATGAGGTAGGAGAAGTCGCCGGAGAAATAGTTGTAGCGGATGCCGAAACCGACGGTGGCATACTGGCGTCCGCCTTTGTTTTCATGCTCGAAGAAGTAACCCGCACGGAATGCAAAGGTTTCCGAATACCAGTACTCGGCACCTGCCGAGATTTGCACCTCTTCCAACTCCTCGGACATCCCTCTGGGAGCATCGGAGAAAGACTGGATGGCACCTTGGATAACACCGAGGCGGTTATATTCAGCCCATTCTTGTGTGTTATTGTTCAGTGGCGGGGTGGGGACGAGCAACTTGTTGAAGTCAAGCATGACGGAGACTTTGTTGTAGTCGTCGATTTTGTTGGTGTAGCGTCCGCCGAGGCGCAGGTTGGCAGGCAGGAATTCCTTGTCGTTGTCCTCGTCGGAGTAGGAGAGCTTGGCGCCGAGGTTGGAAATGAAGGCACCGAGGGCGAACTCCTGAGCTTTGTCGATGGTCTGTTGGTAGTACAAGCCGATGTCGGCAGCCAGAGAGTTGGCGGCATGGGTGGCGGTGTTGCCACTGCCGTCATTGTAGGTCTGTCCGTTAGTGAGGTCCGATCGCATGTAGCGTCCCGAGGCACCGAGCGAAAGATTGTCACTGAGCTTCAGTGCGTAGGAAGCGTCGACGGCGAACTCGTTAGGATGCAGCACGTTCACTACCTCACCCTCGATGCTGGTCATGTCGATGTCGCCCAGCGTGAAGTAGGTAAGGCTCGCTGCCGCGGTGCTGCGGGGATTGATGCGGTAGTAGACACCTAGATAGAACAGGTTCATGTCGCCCACGTTTAGGTTGCGCAGCCATGGTGTGATGGTGGTGCTGACGCCTGCGGTGTTCTCAATAAAGGCGAATTTTGCCACGTTCCAGTGTGCCGAGTAGGCATCGGGGGTGGTGGCGACACCCACGTCGCCCATTCCGCTTGAAGTTCCGTCGGGGGCTATCAAAAGAATCGGCATACCGGTCGAAATATAGTTCTTCTTACTGGTCGATTGCCCTATCCACGACGACTGTGCGCTGGCGGCGACGCCCAATGCGACAAGTATGGTCAGAAATGTCAGTCTCTTCATTCTTCTATTATCTGTCTTTGTTTTTAGTTTGGCTTTTATAACGCAGTTTTTCGGGAATTATTGTATCATCGGACGATACATTTTGTACTTTCTTGGTGCACCTCGCCGCCGGTGTCTGTCAGCACCATGCGTGCCAGGTACAGTCCCGGCGGCACGGCGGCGACATCCCAGTGCACGGGTCCCACGATGAAACCGTCGGTAGAGACGGCGGGGGTGTGGCGGTGCACCATCTGTCCGCGGCTATTGTAGATCTGCAGCTCTGCCGAGGCAATGCTTGTGGGAGCGTTCACTCGCAGCGAGAAGGTGGCCACGGTGGTGGCGGGGTTGGGTGTGCAGCTGAGGTCCGACAGGGTCAGCGTGTCCTCGTTGTACACCACGAAGCTCACCGTATCGCTGCCCGATATCGAGAAGATATTCCAAGCTTTTACCGTAACCGTATGTCGGCCGGGTTTCAGCCCCGTCAGTGTGTAGGAGACCGTCCCTCGGCGGCTGTCGCTGATGTCTGACTGGTAGAGGTCGTTCAGCACTATCAGGCTGTTGGGGTTGCCGTCCACCACTGCCGTGATGTCGTGTCCGAGACCGGTGCCCACGTTGATGCCCGTCGAATCAAAGAGATAGGCCGTCAGGGTGGGGGAGGTGCCGGTGATGCCGCCCTCGCGGAAATTGCTGTCGCCTATATATATCTTCACTTCGGGGCCCTGAAGGTTCGCGATGACGGAATCGTTGATGCCGCCCAACATGAGGCGCATGAAACTGCCGCTGGCATGTTCCGAGGCCGACTTTGCATAGTGGTTCAGCTTGGCGTAGTCGTACTGGTACGACACATCTTGCGGCACCGTGAATTTGTATTCGAATCTGCCGCCGCTCACTGCGTGGCTGCCGCGGTAGAGCACGCTCTTCTGCTGCACAAAGGCGACCTCCGTGCCGGGATTGTCGTTGGCAAGGGTGCTGCTCTGCATCTCGCGGTCGAACACTATGGGGAATACCGTCCCGTCGAAGTCGTCAATCAATGCCCCATTTTCGTCGCGTATCTCGCCCCTAACGGTCACTTCCGACATCACCTTGGCTCGCACGTCTGTGGTGTCATCCACGGGAACGTTGTTGATTTCCGTCACCACTACCTTGTTCTTGGGCTGGCTCAGCCGCAGGGCGGGGTCGCCAAGCAGACCGATGCACATCGGCACAACGTTGCGGCTCCTGGCCATGCGGAGGGCATCGCCAATGGTGTTGTTGGGGTCCATGGCGAAAAGCACCACGTCCTTGTTGAAGCGCTCGTCGTGGCTGATGGGGCGTCCGGCACCGATGGCGGCAATCATGGCGGCGGGTGCCAGCACGCACACCTCTGCGCCGCAGAGCTCGTCGGGCAGGTCGTGGCGGCTGTACGAGCAGGTGCTCGTCACCAGCAGCGGCAAACGGTCGGTGTTGGTGAAGCCGTCAATGTCCGATGTTTCTATGTATCGCTCTGTACCTATGTAGCTTATGGCGCCGTGTCCGATATAGTTCAGCAGCAGGCAGCCGTAGTTCATCCGCTGCTTCATGGCGTTGTTCAGGTCGGGATAGTAGGAACCTATGGCACTTGACTCCTGGCGATAGGAGTCGGCATAATAGCGTTCCACATTGATTTGCGGCGTCATCTGCTTGAGCCCTCGCGCCACCACCTCCGACGAATGCGCAAACACAGAGTCTCCGGGCTTGCCGGGGTCGGCATCGTCCGCCAGCAGCGCCACGATGTTGCGCCAGTCGCCGCGGTTGCTCTCATCCATCAGGTCGCGTCGTGTCAGGTAACCTTCTATCTTGTCAACCAGCCGGTTGGCTTCGGTGATGCTCTTTGCAGGCAGCCTGCCTACGCTCACATCCTGTATCTCCGACGACGAGCCCCGGCCGCTTTCCGACAGGTAACCCATCATGTCGTCGCTTGCCCACGATCCGCCCTCTTCGTCATACGAACTGGGGGTCTCGTAGGTCACCACCGTCGGCAGCCCCAGCCCCTGCAGGTCGCGGTTGTCATAGCTGCTCTTGCCGAACAGTAGCAGCCACTTCGGTGCCTGTCCGGGAAATTGCTGTTTCATCCAGCGCAGCAGCGCCCGGATTGCCATCGGGTCCTGCTTGCCCGACGAGAACTCGTTGTACACCTCGTCGGCTGTCACCACCGTCGTGCTGATGCCGTCGAACAATTCGTGCAGCGTCGCCAGGCGCTCCGCCTGCGACTTGAATGTCGGGTGGGTCACCACCACCAGGTCGGCGGCAGCCATGCCGTGCAAATTCTGCAGGTTCACGGACTCCACGCTCGTGGGCGAAAGGAATTGTGTGCCGTCGAACAGGAGGTATCGCCGCGGTTCCGGCGTGCTGTCGTTCCAACACCCCATCTTCATTGCCAGTTCGCGTTCGCGACCTGCGCGGGTCACTTCCCACACCCTCACTCCTGTGCCGCCGCTCACGGTGAAGCGCGCTGTGCTGCCCAGGTGACGGTCGTTGCGCACAATCATCTGCCCGCCGCGGAAAGTTAGGTCGGCAATGCCGCAAAGTTCTATAAAGTCCAGATATCCAGTCGCTGAGCCTTCGCCCGGCGTATAAGTCATTGTGAAATTGTAGACCCCCGACGTGCCGCCTGGCATGTCGAGGATTTCCTTGTGCACCGTACCGCGCTGCAGAACAATCTCATGGCTCCAACTGCCGTTTCTCAACGAGAAAGTGCTGGCGGCAGACGACGCACTCGCCACGCCTACACGCATCTTCACATCTCTTACGCTACCCGTCACTCCGAAGCGCACGTCGATATTCCTCGTTGTCAGTGCTGTGGAGAACCTCTCGCCCATCCATCGCTGTCCTGTGCGGAACATGTTGGTCAAATCGTTGTCCCTGAGTGCCAGTACGGTATAGTCGCCCATTGTCGTGTCGGCAGTCGTCGTGTCGGCCATTGCCATGCGCAACGGCGTTTCGCCCGTGATGCCGATAAAATAGTAATTCGCTTTGTCGTAGGCATGCGTCTCGTGCATCCAGCGCATCACGCTCTCGTCAAATGTCCACGAGCCTGCACCCTCGCCGAAGAACAACACCTCGTCATCGGTGTCGAAGATGCCGTTGCCGTTACGGTCCACAATTTCACTGCGCACCTGTCGCAGGTCTCCTGTGGACGTTTCGCTGTTCTTTATTGGCAGCATGGCGCCGCTGCCGCCATACACCGCTATACTGTCCACACTCACGCCGCGCAAACCCGGCACCTCTCCCGTCCCGACGCTGTACAGGCCCTCTTCCTCCACCGTAAGCTTCCACCACCGGCCTGTGCTCAGCACCGACGCCACCTGCCCGTACACGGTCGCCCATTGGCAGCCGGCCATCAGTAGGAGCACATATATTGATTTATTGAATTTCATTAATATAATATTAATTATAGACACAATAACGCAAACCTCTCCATTTTATTGTGTCCCCTCCGCCCGAAATCTTTTTTCATTCCGTCAGTGCTCCGCAACGATCCTCCCCAGTCCCCCCTGGGGTATATCCATCCACCGACATAGGAGAGACATAGGAGAGAGGTAAGACTTCAGTAAGAGTTGATACGTATAGATGTTTGAAAATCAATTGTTTGTAAATCATAAAAATCGCCCGTTTTTTCAATTCTTGTCAAAAAAATGCAAGAAACTTGTAATATATTGTAAATCAATTCGTATTGTCTATTTTCCATCCGTCTGGGAAAAATTTTTCATCCAAGCACAATAATATTCCCCCTTTGCAGTTATTGATGTGTTTTTTGGCCCCGTAGTTCAGCTGAATAGAACGTCGGATTCCGGTTCCGAAAGTCGTGGGTTTGAATCCCGCCGGGGTCACAATGAATAAGGCAACACACCCGTTCATGCACCTTCTTCTCTTGGTGCTCCTGTCGTTTCTGATGATGATTCTTTCCGCCGTGCTTACCTTCGTGCTCACCTTTGTGGGTGTTGACATGGCATCCAACGGTAATATCCTGGCTTTCCAGTCCGTAACCCAGCTGCTTACATTCCTCCTGCCCGTACTCATCGTCGTGCGGCGCTACTACAGGGACGAGGCTTCCGCCTTCCTTCGGCTCGACCTCTCCGGCTCACGGTGGCTCCTCGGCCTTGCCGGAATCGTCGTCCTCCTGCTCCTCACCCCCCTCATCGACCAGTCCTCCGTTTGGAACGACAACTGGCACTGGGGCGGAGTCTTCGAGCCTCTCGAGCGTGCCCTCCGTTCCGTAGGCGAGCAGTCCGAGACACTGGTGACCAATCTCTTGTCCGTCAGCGGCATGGGTGCCCTTGCCGCCAACCTCCTCGTCATCGCACTCATTCCCGCCCTCTGCGAGGAAATCTTCTTCCGCGCCGGCATCCAGAACCTCCTCCAGCGCTGGTTTTCTGGTCGTTTCCCTGTGGCGGGTGTCCACATCGCCGTCTGGGTCACCGCCGCCATCTTCAGCCTCGGCCATGGTGAGGTCTTTGCCTTCCTCCCGCGCTTCATCCTCGGCGCCCTTCTCGGCTACCTTTATATTGGTGCCGGCTCCATTGTCGTCAATGTCGTGGTGCACTTCTTCAACAACGCCGTCATAGTCGTCGCCTACTGGTTCATGGCATCGGGTCACACCCTCTTCGATCCCTCGCAGCCTCTTGCCGCCGGCGCCGAGCTCATCGTCTGCTGCTCCCTCGCCGCCGTTGCACTGCTTTGTGTCACTTTCGGTAAAGGGTTAAAAACTAGCCGATAGGGTTCCCGGATTACCCTTTTTTGACCGCTCCGTCAAAAAAAATCAAAAAATCAAACGAAAAAATAACTCGCTGCTTTACAGTGTATTGTATTTATTAAAATGTTAAAATTAGGATAAAAAACAAAAAAATATTCTCCGTTTGAAAAAAAAGTACTATTTTTGCAATCCAATTTTGGTGAAAAACAGACAGAAAGAATTATCAACAATATAAAAGAAATAATAAAATGACAAAGGCAGAAATCGTAGCTGAAATAGCTCAGAAAACCGGTATCGAGAAAGTCGCCATCCAGGCCACCGTCGAAGAATTCATGACCGTTATCAAAGAGAGCCTCTCCGAGGGTGAGAACGTGTATCTGCGCGGCTTTGGCAGCTTCATCGTCAAGAAACGTGCCGAGAAGACCGGTCGCAATATCAGCAAGAACACCACCATCATCATTCCGGCCCACAACATCCCCGCTTTCAAGCCCGCCAAGACTTTCATGCAGGATGTGAAAAAGAAAGTTAAATAATTAAGAGAGGATATATTATGCCTAACGGAAAAAAACACAAACGTCACAAAATGTCTACGCACAAGCGTAAAAAACGCCTGCGCAAGAATAGACACAAGAAGAAGTAAGTCCTGATGCGCGCCCCATGTGGCGCCCCGGTTTACACTTCGTTCTAAAAAGACTAAAACAAATTACACACCGGCATCTTTTGCCAGGTATGTAATTTGTTTTGGTTTTGTAGATTTCCTCTCAATATATCAAAACCACCCCATTGGATAAAGAATTAGTAATAGCAACCGAAACCGACGGCGTACAAATAGCACTCCTCGAAGACAAGCGTCTGGTCGAACTCCACAAGGAGAAAGACTCGGGCTTCGTGGTGGGCGACATCTACTTCGGCAAGGTCAAGAAGATAATGCAGGGTCTCAATGCCGCCTTCATCGATGTTGGCGGCGACAAGGAAGGCTTCATGCACTACCTCGACCTCGGTCCCGACTACAATTCCGTCGACAAATATATGCGTCTCGCCATGAATGGCGACGCAAGCGTCAAGACCCTCGACAATTTCAAGATTGAACCCATCCTCGAGAAAGTCGGCAACCTCGGCAATGTCCTCAAGGTCGGTCAGCCCGTCCTTGTGCAGGTCACCAAGGAACCCATCTCCACCAAGGGACCCAAGCTCTCGGGCGATATTTCCATCGCTGGGCGCTACCTTGTCCTTACCCCCTTCTCAAACAAGGTCTCCATCTCGCAGAAAATCAAAGGCAACGAAGAACGTAACCGCCTCCGTCGCCTCATGCAGAGTATCCGTCCCCAGAACTTCGGCGTCATCGTCCGCACTGTCGCCGAAGGACGCACCGTCGCCGAACTCGATGCCGACCTGCGTCATCTCCTCGACAGCTGGGCGCAGATGACCGACAAACTCAAGCGCGTCAACTCCCCCTGCAAGGTCTATGCCGAACTCGGCACCACCACCGCACTCCTCCGCGACGTCCTCACCGACGACTTCAACACCATCTATGTCGACAACGCCGACCTCTACAACGAGGTTCGCCAGTATATCAAGTCCATCGACCCCGAACACGAGGATATCGTCAAACACTACAAGCTTGAGACCCCCATCTTCGAGCAGTTCGGCATTTCGCGCGACATCCGCCGTGCTTTCGGCAAGATTGTCACCATCCGCTCCGGTGTCTACCTTTATGTCGAGCATACCGAGGCCATGCATGTCATCGACGTTAACAGCGGCAACCACATCAAGGCCGGTACTGGCCAAGAGGACACCGCCCTCCAGGTCAACATCGAGAGCGCCAAGGAGATTGCCCGCCAGCTCCGCCTGCGCGACATGGGCGGCATCGTCATCGTCGACTTTGTTGATATGAACAAGGCAGAAAACCGCAAGAAGCTCTTCGATGTGATGACCGAGGAGATGCGCCGCGACAAGGCCCGCCATACCATTTTGCCACTCAGCAAGTTCGGTCTCATGCAGATTACCCGCCAGCGCGTCCGTCCCGCTATGGAAGTCGACGTGCAGGAGAAATGCCCCTTCTGCGATGGCACGGGTCATATCAAGCAGAGTCTCGTTGTCGTCGACGAGATTGAATCCAGTCTCAACTACCTCCTTAGCGCCTCCGCCGAGAAGCGACTCACCATCATCACCCATCCCTTCATCCATGCCTATCTCACCAAGGGCTGGCTCCGCAGCATTCGCCACAAGTGGCAGCGCAAACACCACGTCAGGCTCGATATTCGACCCTCTGAAAAATACAGTCTCCTTGATTTTAGATTTTTCCATGCTAACGGTGATGAAATACAAATGTAAGCTTGCACTCCTTGCACTTCTTGCGCTCCTTGCACTCCCCCGCGATGTGCAGGCTCAGGTCCGCACCCGTGGCATTGATGTCTCCAAGTTTCAGGGCACCATCAACTGGACCAAGGTGGCGAAGGACTCTACGGTAAAATTCGTCTACATCAAAGCGACGGAGGGTACCTCCATCCAGGATCCCTTCTACAAGAACAATGTTGCCAAAGCTCGCAAGGCAGGTCTCCTTGTCGGCAGCTACCACCTCTACAGCAGCAAGACCACTGCCTACCAGCAGATGGCGAACTTCCGCAAGGTGGTCAAAAAGAAAGAACAGGACCTTATCCCGGTCCTCGACATCGAGGGACATCATGTGGACCGCCTCAACATGGAGCGTGTCGACAAAATTCTCGAGCTCATGGAAAGCGACTATGGTGTCAAGCCTATGATCTACACCAGCGAGAGACTCTACAAGACTCACCTCTCCGGAAAGAAATACCGTAAGTACCACATCTTCATCGCCAACTACCGCGGTACCCCCACCGTGCGCTACACCCTTTGGCAGTACACCGAGACCGGGCACATTAGTGGCATCAACGGCTGTGTCGACATCAGCCACTTCAACCGCGACCACGGTCTCTCCGATATCTTAATCCCCAAGAAAAAGAAAAACCCCGACAAGTCTACCATTACCGACAGCACTTCCAACGAAGTGGCCTCAAAATAGGACAGGGCGTTTTACACTAAACTAAAATTTCGCATTATGTATTTCACATTTTGCGAAATTTTGTTTTTTTCAGACTCTTTTTATTTATATTTATAAAAAAAGTTGTATCTTTGCAGTCCGAATTATAGTGTAAAAACAATAAACAAACAATAGAATAACAATGCAGAAAAGTAAAGTAGGACTTGATTTTACAGAAGTTGAGCATGCGCGTTCGGTGGCAAAAAAGATTGCTGGACAGGTGCAGGACTTCGTGGAAGACTACACCACCGTGGCCGTCGAACGCACTTTGTGCCGCTTCCTCGGCATCGATGGCATCGATGACAATGAGGTGCCCATGCCCAATGTGGTGGTGGAGGAACTGAAAGCCAAAGGCGTCCTCGGCGAGGGCGTGATGTTCTATGTCGGTAACGCCATGGTTGAAACTGGCAAGAGCCCGCAAGAGATTGCCGAGGCTATCTCCGCCGGCACCCTTGACATCACCAAACTCCCTGTCCACAGCAAAGCCGACATCGACAAGGCTCTCGAGCCTGTCATCAATGCCACCATCGAGAAGGTTCGCGGCAATCGTCTCCGTCGCGAGAAATACATTGAAACGATTGGCGAGGGCACTAAGCCCTACCTCTACATTATCGTGGCTACGGGCAACATCTATGAGGATGTCGTCCAGGCCCAGGCTGGTGCCCGTCAGGGTGCCGACATCATCGCCGTTATCCGCACCACGGGTCAGTCGTTGCTCGACTATGTGCCCTACGGCGCTACCACCGAAGGTTTCGGCGGCACCTTTGCCACCCAGGAGAACTTCCGCATCATGCGCAAGGCTCTCGACGAAGTGGGCGAGGAGGTGGGCCGCTATATCCGCCTTTGCAACTATTGCTCCGGTCTTTGCATGCCTGAGATTGCCGCCATGGGCGCTCTCGAAGGCCTCGATGTGATGCTCAACGATGCTCTCTACGGCATCCTCTTCCGCGACATCAACATGCAGCGCACGCTGATTGACCAGTATATGAGCCGTATCATCAACGGCTTTGCCGGCGTCATCATTAACACGGGTGAGGATAACTACCTCACCACAGCCGATGCCTATGAGGAGGCTCACACTGTGCTGGCTTCCGACCTCATCAACGAGCAGCTGGCTCTCATGGCTGGTCTGCCCGAGGAACAGATGGGTCTCGGTCATGCCTTCGAGATGGATCCCATGCTCGAGAACGGATTCCTCTACGAGTTGGCACAGGCCCAGATGATTCGTGAAATCTTCCCCAAGGCACCTCTGAAATACATGCCCCCGACCAAGTTTATGACAGGAAACATCTTCCGTGGTCACATTCAGGATGCCCTTTTCAATATCATTGGTCAGTGGACACACCAGGGACTGCAGTTGCTGGGTATGCCCACCGAGGCTATCCACACTCCCTTCATGAGCGACCGCTACCTCTCCATCGAAAACGCTAAGTACATCTTCAATAACATGAAGGACATTGGCGAAGAGGTGGAATTCAAAGAGGGCGGCATCATCAAGAGCCGTGCCCAGGAGGTTCTCCACAATGCCACCCATTTGCTCGAGACCATGGAGAGCGAAGGTCTCTTCACCGCTCTCGAAAAGGGTATCTTCGGCAACGTGAAGCGTCCGAAGAATGGCGGTAAGGGCCTTGACGGCGTTACCCTCAAGGGCGAGCACTACTTTAATCCGTTTGTTGAATTAATGAAAGGAAAGAAATAAAATGAGCGAAGGATTGTATTCGATGGAGGCAAAGGATTACGACAAAACCCTTGACCTCACCAAGATAAAGCCATACGGCGACACCATGAACGACGGCAAAGTGCAGCTGAGCTTCACTCTGCCGGTGCCAGCGGGCGCAGAGGCCGAAGAGGCCGCCAAGCAGCTACTCAAGAAGATGGGCTTCGAAAATCCCCTGGTAGTCTACCAGAAGGAGCTCACCGAGGGCTTCTGCTTTATGAATTGCTACGGCTCGCTGACACATACTGTTGACTATACCAACATCCATGTCCCTAAAGTGGAATCAACCACCATGGACATGCATGAGTGCGACGAGTATATCCGTGAGCACATCGGCCGCAAACTGGTTATGGTGGGTGCCTCGACAGGTACCGATGCCCATACTGTGGGTATCGACGCCATCATGAACATGAAGGGCTATGCCGGTCACTACGGTCTCGAGCGCTATGACATGATTGAAGCCTACAACCTCGGCAGCCAGGTGCCCAACGATGAATTCATCGCCAAGGGCATTGAACTCCATGCTGATGCACTGCTGGTCAGCCAGACGGTGACACAGAAAGACGTGCATATCAAGAATCTCACCGAGTTGGTCGAGATGATGGAGGCCGAAGGTTTGCGCGACAAGATGATTCTCGTCTGCGGTGGTCCCCGTATCAGCCATGAGCTGGCGAAAGAATTGGGCTATGATGCCGGCTTCGGTGCCAACACCTACGCCGACGATGTGGCCTCGTACGTCGCCCAGGAAATGGTAAATCGCGGTTGGAAGTAAGACATTGAAATGTTTTGATAACGAAAGAAACAATCTAAAAAATAACAACAATGGAAAAAGAACAAATCAAACCCTTTATCGCCAAGCGCGCGGCTCAGGAGCTGCATGACGGCGATGTCGTCAACCTTGGTATCGGTCTGCCGACCCTCATCCCCAACTTCCTGCCCGAAGGAGTGCATGTCATCCTTCAGAGCGAGAACGGTATGATTGGCATGGGTCCCACCCCTGAAGAAGGTAAGGAAGACCCCTGGTTCATCAACGCTGGTGGTGGCTACATCACTCATGTTCCCGGTGCCTCGACCTTCGACAGTGCCACCTCTTTCGGTATCATCCGTGGCGGCCATGTCGACGTCAGTGTCCTCGGTGCCATGCAGGTGGATGAGGAAGGTGACCTCGCCAACTGGATGATTCCTGGCAAGAAAACCCCCGGTATGGGTGGTGCTATGGATCTTCTGGTGGGCGCCCGTAAGGTTATTCTCGCTATGGAACACACCGCCAAGGGCAACCCCAAAATCCTCAAGAAATGCACCCTGCCGCTGACCGCCAAGGGGCAGGTGAACATGATTATCACCGAGATGGGTGTCATGGAGATTACTCCCAAGGGCATTGTCCTGACCGAGATCAATCCCGAATTCACTGTCGAGCAGGTGCAGGCTGCCACCGAGGCTACCCTCATCATCAGCCCCGACCTGAAAAAGATGAATGCATAAAATGAAAAAAATCATTCTCGCCACCGTCGCCATGATGTGCCTTTGTGGCACATCTATGGCGCAGCGGCATGTTGAATTCCGTTGGCGCGGAATTTATTTCGTGGGCGACGCTGCCTACGCCATGAACCTTAACACTGGGGTTAACGACAACGGTTTCGCCGACACTGTGGCGGCGTTCATGCCGTCAATTTCTGCGGGCTTTCAGTTCCGCAAGGAGGCTTCCGTAGGCGCGGGTTTCAGCTACCTCGCCGATCCATCCGGTGCTTTTACTCAGTTGCCCATTTTCGCGGAACTGCGCAGCCACTTCACCCGTAGCCGTTTCACGCCCTATACAGTTCTCCAGTTGGGCTATTCTCTCCCTGTGGGTGCGTCAAACAAGGATAGTGGCACCAAAATTGAGGAAGGCGGTCTCTACCTCGGTGTCGAAGTGGGTGGTCGTTATGCCTTCACCCGTTCCGTTGGTCTGGGTGTACACGCTGGCTATCGTCTGATTACAGATAATAAGGTGAACCGCATTTTCAGCGATGGTACTGGTTTCACCGAGGCTGTCACACTACACATGGTTGTGGCGGGTCTCTCGTTCTATTTCGGCAACGAATAAAAAACTATGTTTAGGCGGGCTCTTTTCTACTTAATGCTTTTCATGTCGGCATTTTTCACCCCTGTCCAGGGGCAGGAGGGTGCTCGCGTGGGAGCCCGTGCTAATGTTACGCCCTATGAGGATGAGGCTGGAATAGAAAAGAACGCCTATCGCGAGTCCCCGTATTTCTATGAGATTTCCGGGACATGGAAGCAGCGGCAGACCGACAGCTCTGTCGTGTATACAAAACAAATTGCCGTCGAAAAATACTGGAAAGACTACAGTGTTTTTCTTAATGTGCGCTGCGGTCGCGGATGCCGGGTGCTCCTGAATGGCAAGTTCGTTGGTTCTGGTGACGATTCAAGGCATTGGAACGAGTTCGCCCTCGACAAGTTTTTGAAGTATGGCAAGCAGAATACCCTTACGGTTGAGGCAGTGAAACGTCCTTTGGGGGCCCTGCTGGAATGTGAGGATACCCCTGTGGGCCTCAATGGCGAACCCTACCTGGTATTCAAGAACGACCCCAATGTTGCCGACTTCACGCTCTCGACCGACTATGACGCCGCCACGTCGACAGGTAGCCTCAACCTCGATGTCTCGGTTTTTAATAGTAGCAAGAAAGGCAAATACTACCTTGAGGTCGAGATTTGGAACCCTCAGGGACGCTCCTTCGACCGTATGGGGCGCTGGGTGGTCTTCGACAAAAAAAGCGAAGTCTCTGTCGACTTTAGCCGCTCATGGGGTGGGGTGGAGGCCTGGACCGCCGAAACACCGTCGCTCTATTCCGCCGTCTTACGCCTCCGCAACGAGAAAATGGAAGAGGAAGAAGTGGTGGGTACCCGCTTTGGCTTCCGCAGGGTCGAGGTGAAAGATGGCGTGCTGAAGGTCAACGGTAAGGCGGTGACCCTCAAGGGTGTGGTCTTCTCGACCGAGAACACTGGCAGCCATGCAGATCGAAGCCAGATACGTGCAGCACTGCAAAGCATGAAGCTCAATAATGTCAATGCTGTGCGCACCGCCAAGCATTCGCCCGTGGTGCCCTATTTTTATGAGTTGTGCGATGAGATGGGTCTCTATGTTGTATGCGACGCTAACATGAATCCCGTTTCTTCGCAGCATCAGGCGGTGGCTACTGACCGCGATTTTATTCCCCTGTTTGAGCGTCGCATCGAAAACCTGTTTGGAAAATACAAGAATCATACCTCTATTGTTGCTTGGTCTCTGGGAGACACGCGCGACAATGGAGTCTGTATGAATGCCGCATACAAGCGCCTTAAAAATCTTGACAAGAACCGTCCGGTCCTTTTCTCTGGCGCTGAATTCACTGACGCGACGGATGTCATCGCCCTCGACAATTCTTCGGAGACGGAGGTGCGACAGGTGGTCGCCAAATCGGGCGAACGCCCCTTCCTTATCCTTTCCGCACCTGTTGACAACTATGATCAACTGTGGCGTTTGGTGGAGAACCAACGCCAGTTGCAGGGTGGATTTGTTGCCTCTTGGCCACTGACACCTGTGATGCTTGCCGAAATCAAGGCGCTTTA
Source organism: uncultured Bacteroidales bacterium (assembly GCA_900317285.1). Taxonomy (GTDB): domain Bacteria; phylum Bacteroidota; class Bacteroidia; order Bacteroidales; family P3; genus Colimorpha. The sequence goes on from ONGA01000008.1 coordinate 127,841, forward strand.
CAGTCCTTTCTCGCTGTCGCTCTCTAAAATAACCCCTGATGAAGCCGAGTTTACGGTATACAATCGCAATGACTTCTCTGGTTTTGGTCAATATATATTAGAATATACTATATATACCAATCTCCGTCCCAGCATTACGGCTGGCGACTTGCCTGTTGCCATCAGTGGCGGCGACGCCGAGAAGGTGTCTTTGCGCTTGCCTCCCATAGATATGCAGCCTGGTGAGGAGATGTTCATTCGCTTTGACCTTGTGCGCCGCAATGCTCCGAAAGGTCAGCGCGAGTTGGGCACTGTGGCTTTCCCCCTTCCGTATGAGGGGAAAGCAAAAAAGGTGTTTGTCAACGACTATGGAAAGGCGGTGGTGGACAGCACCCTGATGCCGCACCTCCAGTTCGCCGGTCACAAGGACTGGTTGCTTGAAGAGGTGGCCGTTATCTATAGTTCGCCTGATTCGAATACCGCCTGTGTCGATGCGATGCTGCAATACAAGTTGGCGGGTATCCCGATGTGTGATGTCCGCACAACCTACACCTTCTTCGGTTCCGGTGATGTTGTGGTGGATTATACAGTGTCACCCACCGATGCTTTTCGAGGCACTCTTGAGCCGCAACTTCTGGTAAGTCTGCAGCAGCGGGACCATGACACTTTGTCGTGGTTTGGCCTCGACCGTGAGCTCTTTTTCTCCCAGCCTGGTAACGGCATTCCCGGTATCTACAGCGTGCCCAGGGCTAAACTCAACGGCGCTACACGTCAGCAGGTGCGCTGGTGTGCTGACAGACAGGATGGCGACGGTCTCTATGCAGCTCTACTGGACGTTCATTTTACCCTCAATGTCAGCGGCGATCAGTTGATGCTGTCGCCCAATGTTGGCAGCAAGACATTCCGCCTCCATTTGCGACGTTTCAAGGATTCCGAAAGCCTGTCTCCTGAGGACTTCTATGGTATTGAGATGCCCTCTGTCAAGACCGACATCGTCGACCCGCCCGTAATCCAAGCCTCCGAGGTGCGCTTCTCGCAGCCTTTGGTGGTAAGCATTATTCCTAAGTCGGAAGGGGAGGTCCACTACACTCTCGATGGCAGCGAGCCTTCAGCCGCCTCGATGCTCTACACAGCTCCTTTCACCATCACCACCACTACGGTTGTCAAGGCACGTGTATTTAGAAAGGACGGCACCCCCTCGTTTACGGCTACACGAAAATTCAACTACGACTATATTGTCGCTACCACCTTCTCGCGCAAACCCAGTCCTCCCTATAATGTAGGAGCCGACACCATCCTTTTCGATGGCGAGAAAGGTTCGGTCGACAACTTCAACGAGGGCTGGCTGGGATTCTCAGGAAACGCTGTGACAGCTACCGTCGAACTTTCAAAGAGCGTTGATGTCGAGTATGTCACTCTCCGCTTTGCTCATTCTCCTGCTACCTGGGCTTTTGTCCCGCGGCAGTTGACCCTGATGCTCTCCCCCGATGGCAGTACCTACACCGATACGTTGCATGTGGAGGCGCCTTTCAATCCTTCCGACGAGGCGGAGAAGGCTCCCCGTGTGGTCGAATTACGTGTGCCGGTAGGAAAAGCAGGCGTGAAATATCTGAAAGTTATTGCTAATCCCATCGCCGCCATCCCCGCATGGCATCGTGCCAAGGGTCTTAAGCCTTGGATGCTCATTGACGAAATCGAGGTGGGGGAGAAAATTGAAAACTGAAAATTGAAATTCCACCTTAGAACCCATAAAACCCATTAGATCCATCAGCCCCATGAAAATACTCAAGCCTATATTATTTCTTCTCTCTCCTTTGGCTTTTTTCCTTCTTGAAGGATGCGAGGTGGAGTTTTCCCCCAACGCTGAATGGAAGAACGTCCCAGTGGTCTATTGCCTCCTTGATCAGGACGACGACACTACTTGGGTGCGTGTCGAACGCTGCTATCTTGGCGAAGGAAGTATCTACAGCTACAGTTCCATACGCGACTCTGTCATCTATCCCCAAGGATCCATATCTGTGGCACTGTTGGCTTACCAGAATGGCACCCTCAAGGACTCCCTGCCATTCATCTATACCACGCGCGACCGCGACTCCGGCAGCTTCGCCTCCGACAATATGCCGCTCTACTACTGCTACACCAAAAACCGGCTCAACCAAGACTATTCCTATGTCCTGAATGTCCGTAAGGCCGACGGCTCTCTGCTCGTCACCACCAATCCTATTTCGCTCATCAAATGGAAAGCCACAGCCGACCGTACCTCGCCTATCACAAAACCCACCTACAATACCTATCTGCATTACGGAGAGTTCAGCTTCAATGGCACTGGCTCGGCGAAGAATACCTGTGAAATAGAGTGGGATACACTCTCCAATGCACGCCGCTATCAGCCCATGGTGCGGTTCTACTATAGGGTCGGCAGCGACACCACTTATGTCGACCTCATGTGCCCCTCCACTGTCAGTACCGTCAGTTCTAGCCGCCTCAGTGTCCTCTATCCCCGTGAGACATTCCTCGATGACCTGAAAAACAAGCTCAAGGACGACCCTAGTTACAAGGTTAATTTGAACAAGGTCGACGTCTACCTCCTCTGCTGCACCGAGGAGATGAACGCCTACATGTCCTCCGTTTCTCATCTTGCCTATTCTATCTCCAGCCGCGAGGTCTACAACAATATCAAAGGCGGTGTCGGCATTTTTGCCGCACGCCGCAGGCATATCTACAAAAGCCTTCCCTTCGAGTACAATATCGATGCTCCGGAAGGCATTACTTACAAAATCGAGCACCTTGGAATCAACATGCACTGATGCCATTTTTTGCCAAAAAACACTGTAATAGAAAAAAATATCCTCCAATATAGAATTTTTTTTGTATTTTTGCATTTTTGAATAAAAAGTAAAAGAGATTAAGAATCAATAAAATAAATAATCAGATGAACATCACAAGAGAGAATTTAAGTGATTTGGAACTCTGTATCAAGGTTGATATCGAGGAAAAAGACTACATTGAAAATGTTACCAAGCAGCTGAAAGAGTATCAGCACAAGGCCACCATCCCCGGTTTCCGCAAGGGTATGGCTCCTAAGTCGCTCATCGAGCGCATGTACAAGGCCTCCATCGTTGGCGATGCCGTGCAGAACACTCTCAACACCGCGCTCTTCAAGTATATCGACGACGAAAAGCTCCACATTCTCGGTATGCCCATGTCCAACGATGAGAAGACTGGCGAACTCGACTTCGGTAAGCAGTCCTCCTTCGCTTTCTTCTTCGATGTCGCCGTGGCTCCCGAATTCGAAATCGCTTGGGATAAGGTTGATGTCAAATACAACCAGATTAAAGTCTCTGCCAAGGATGTCGACGCCGAGTTGAACAACGTTGTCAACCGCTACGGCAAGTTTGAGACCCCCGAGACCATCGGTGCTGGCGACTATGTCTATGGCAAAGTTGTTGAGCTCGACAAGAACGGCGCTCCCAAAGAAGGTGGTGTCGACACTTTTGTCTCCCTCAATCTTGTCAACCTCAAGGATGCTGAGCTGATGCCCCTCTTCGAAGGCAAGAAAGCAGAAGAGAAGGTTGTCTTCAACATGGCTAAGGCCTTCCCCACAGCTGACATCGAGCGTGCTCTCCACCTCGACACCGCTGCCGCCAAGAAGTTCAAATCCGATGTCGAACTCACCATCTCCGGCATCTCTCGCATCATCCCCCACGAAATCAACGACGAACTCTTCCAGATGGTCTTCCCCGGCCAGACTGTGAAGGATGCCGACGCTTTCCGCAAGATGCTCCAGAAGGAAATCGAGAAAGCCAACGCCGAGCAGAGCGACTACCTCTTCGTTAACCAGGTGCGCAAGGCTCTCGTCGACCAGTTCTCCGCTCCTCTGCCCGAGAATTTCCTCAAACGTTGGTTCGCTTCCCGCGGCGAGAAAGAGATGACCCCCGAGGCTATCGAGGCCGACTGGAACGAGAAATATGTCCCCTCGCTGAAGTGGGAGCTCATCGAGTCCAAGCTCGAGGCCATCAGCCCCGTTGAGCCCACCTCCAACCAGATTGTCGACTACATTAAGGACATCCTTCGCCGCAACGACCGCAAGGTTGAAGGCGAGAAGAAGGAAGAGACCGAGAAACGCCTTGAAGAGGCTGCTCGCTCCATCGCTGCCGACCGCAAGAATGTTGGTCAGGTCATCGACCGTCTCTATGCCGACAATCTTGCCAAGATTTTCAAAGACCAGGTCAAGCCCGAGGTCGAGAAAGTCTCCGCCAAGGAGTTTGGCGAGCGCGCTAAAGCTTAATGTTTTGATATGAAGAAAGTCTTATTGTCCCTGTTGCTGGTGGCCGCGTGTATGGGCTCACAAGCCCAGCGTGGCAACGTCTATAACGACAAAACTCTCTTTGTCTCCTTGGGCGTCGGCGGAACCTATTACCAGAACTCAGGTTCCAGCCAGTTCGCCATGCCCTCCGTGAGTCTCTCCGTGGGTCGTTGGCTCATGCGCCCCTTGGCGTTCCGCCTCTCAGGCGACATGATAATGGCGCCCAGCTACTACCAGTTCGAGAACGGCGGCACCACCACCTTCTACATGGGTAGTGCCCAGTTTCTTTGGGACGTCAATGCCACCTTCTTCCACGTGTACAATAAGACATTCCTCTATCCTTTCCCCGTCTATCCCATGATTGGCCTCGGCGTCGTTATGCGGCCCGAGGTTAAGGTTGGCAACTTCTCCCAAGGTGTCGACCACGATGTCCAGACCATGCTCGGCTTCCACATGCCTGTCAGGCTGAACCAGCACCTTAGCCTCTTCATGGAGTACAAGTGCTTCATCTTTCCCCAGGCTTTCGATGGTGATGGTGGCGACAAGTTCATGCACACTTTCAACGGCGGTCTCACCTTCCGTTGGGGCGACAATCCCTTCAACCGCACCACGGCCTATGAGTCGCGTTCCACGCGCGACGACTGGTTCGTTGGCTTCGGCGCCGGTGTCAGTTTCTCCTCCTTTGAGTTCGAGTTCTTTGACAAACCCGACGCCCGCCTGTGGAATCCTACGCCCGAAATCATGATAGGCCGCAACTACAGCCACGTCTGGACCATCCGCTTCGAGCTCTCCGGTTTCTTCGCCCGCGAAAGAGCCCACGAGGAGCTTAACATGGGCATCAACGACGACGGCTCCTTCTACAGCAACGTGACCATGCATCCCGGCAAGTGGTACACCTACAACATGCTCCACACCGACTTCATGATCAATCTCTCCCATCTCCTTAACTTCAAGCGCGGCGTCCGTTGGAACTTCCTTCCCTATCTGGGAGCAGGTCCCGTCTGGCGCTATCGTAGCCAGCCTGTCTTCGACCTCGGTGCCGACTTCGGCATCATGGCGCGACGCTTCATGGACAATATGGGCGATTTCTACATTGATCTCAAGTACCTCATGGTGCCTCCCCGTATTGTCGGTGGCTCTGGTCCCACGGGAAGCTACCTCGGCGTTGGATTCCCCATGCTCACCGTTGGCTACATCTTCAATTTCGAACATTCCACCACCCGTTACCGTATGCCGGTCAACAGCACCATCAACTAACACTCAGCCGTTATGAAGAAGATTGTCATATCATTGTTATTGCTGTTCACCCTCTCGGGAGCGCAGGCTCAGATTGGCACCGGCTTCGGCGTCAACATGTTCCTCTCTGCCGATGCAGGCGCCAGCATGTATAGCAACCGCTACAACGACAACCCCGTCGGCTTCTCCGGCGGCATCTCTGTCGGCAAGTGGATTCTCACCCCCCTGGCGTTCCGCGTCGGTTTCGACTTCAAGACCATCCCCTCCACCTATCAGGGTCTCTCCTACACCTCTTCCTTCGCTTTCGCCGACGCTGTCTTCCTCTGGGATTTCACCTCCACCTTCTTCCGCACACGTAACTGGCGCATCAATGTCTATCCCATGATAGGCCTCGGCCTGGCGTACCGCGCCGGCGTGACGGTGGGCAACAAGACGTTCGGCACCGACCACGAGTTCCAGACCATGCTGGGTCTCCATGTGCCCGTGCGCATCGGCAACCACTGGGACATCTTCGCCGAGTATAAGTGCCGCTTCCTGCCTGAGGCGTTCGACGGCAGCAACGGCGATGTCTACCTCCATTCGCTCACCGGCGGCTTCACCTGCCGTTTCGCCAATTCCCCCTTCAACCGCCACACCGAGTATGAGTCGCGTGGCACCGATGAGGACTGGTTCTTTGGCGTCGGCATCGGTCCCAACTTCTCATCCTTCACATTCACCAACCTCGGCAAAGCCGACATGTACGGCGTAGCCCCCGAGGTGATGTTCGGTCGCAACTACAGCAACTTCTGGACCATCCGCTTCCAGTTGGGAGGTCTCACAGCCCACGAACCTTACGACACCATCAACGACGAGGCGGGCGAGAGCTACACCTTCTCCACCCTCCACGCCGACCTCATGGTCAACCTGACCCATGCCCTCAAGTTCCGCCGTGGCAAGAAACTCAATGTCCTGCCTTACCTCGGCGCTGGCGCCATCTGGCGTTACGACGACCTCAAGTTCGACATGGCGGCCGACGCAGGCATCATGTTCCGCTACTATGTCGGCATCCACAGCGACTTCTACGTCGACTTCAAATACACCATGGTCACGCCCCGTATTGGCGGCGGCACGGGACCCGAGAGTGCCGTCGGCGGCTCTGCCCTCAAGCCTGCCCAGTTCTGGGTCGGTCTGCCTTCGCTTACAGTGGGTTACATCTACAATTTCGGTCACTCCACCACGCGCTACCGTCTCCCGGCCCACTGGTGCGCCGACTGATTCGCCTGAATTGTTTTTTTTCATAATATTTGTTTGGGAGGAGGGAAAAAATGTTTTTTTCCTCCTTTTTTATTTGCATTTTATCAATATGTTTCCTACCTTTGTAGGGACCCATTGAACAATATTATCGCAGCAAGACATTAATCCTTAAACACATACAACTATGTACAAAATCGAAAAACACCCGATTCTGGACATCCCTCAGTCCGACATCGTCGAATTCCTTTTTGAAGGCAAGCCCGTCCAGGGGCGCAAAGGCTACACTATCGCCAAGGCCCTCCACGAGGCGGGATTCCCCGTCCACAGCCACTCGCTGCAGGGCCGCAACCGCTCCCTTGAGTGCGGCATCGGCAAGTGCGGCGCCTGCGAGATGCTGGTCGACGGTCGCGTGCGCCGCATCTGTATCACTGCTGTTGACGGTGTCCGCGAGGTGCGTTCCATCGCCCACGAAGCCGACCTGCCGGGTGTTACTTTCGAACCGCCAGAACGTCCGCAGGAGTCGGCCCAGACCGTGAAGGTCTACAAGACCCAGGTCGCCATTGTCGGCGCGGGTCCTGCCGGTCTTGCCTGCCGCGAGCAGCTGAATGCTTTTGGCATCGACAACCTCGTCATCGACAGCAATCCGCGTATCGGCGGACAGTTCAACATGCAGACCCACCAGTTCTTCTTCTTCGAGAAGGAAAAGAAATACGGCGGCATGCGTGGCTTCGACATAGCCAAGACCCTTGCAGGTGACAGTCAGGACGGCATCCTGTTGAACACCACCGTGTGGGATATCCTCGAGGGACCCCGCATCGCCGTGAAGAACTTCGTCAACGGTCAGATGGGCTACGTCGACGCCCAGTTCCTCGTTGTGGCAACGGGCGCCGTGCCCTTTATGCCACCTTTCGAGAACGACGACCTCCCCGGCGTCTACACCGCCGCCGTCTTCCAGAAGATGATGAACCAGGAACACACCCTCCTCGGCAAGCGCGTCCTCACCGTCGGTGCCGGCAACATCGGCTACCTCACCTCCTACCAGGGCATGCAGGCGGGCGCCACCATCCGCGCCATCATCGAGGCCATGCCCCGCGAGGGCGGATTCCCCGTCCAGGCCAACCGTGTGCGTCGCCTCGGCATCCCCATCATGACGGGCTACACCCTTGTCCGAGCCATCCCCAACGACGACCATACGGGCATCGTCGGCGCCGTTATCGCCAAGTGCGAGAATTTCAAGCCCATACCTGGCACCGAGCAGGTCGTCTCCGATATCGATATCATCAACATCTGCACCGGTCTCACCCCCGACAACCAGCTCCTTACCAAGGGTCGCGAACTCTACGGCCATCGTGTCTACGGCGTCGGCGACGCTGTGCGCATCGGCGAGGGCACCAGCGCCGTCCTCCGCGGCAAGCAGGCTGCCTACGAAATCGCCCAAGACCTCGGCATCCGCTACAACTACGACGACTACCTCGACATCTCGCGCCAGTACATCGACTCCCAACAGCACCCCGTGCGCCTGCTCGAGCGCCCCAACCTGCCCACCTCCGAGCGCATGGCTGCCAAGCCCTTTGTCCAGCTCGACTGCCTCTACGGTTTCGCCTGCAATCCCTGCACCTTCTCCTGCCCACAGGGCGCCATCAGCAAGCCTACCACTTCGTCGACTCCCACCGTCGACTACAACAAGTGCATCGGCTGCATGGCCTGCGTCAACCATTGCCCCGGTCTCGCCATCTTCGGCTACGACCTCGCCAAGAACTGGTGCTTCCTCCCCATCGAATACGAGGTGCAGGACGGCGCCGAGGTCTTCCTGGTCGACAACAACGGCCGTAAAATCGGCGAGGGTAAGGTAGAGAAGATTCTCCATAAAGACAACAAGACCAACGTCGCCCGCGTCTTCGTCGCCCAGGTCGACGGCCAGATGACCGACGTCAAAGGCTTTATCTTGAAAGAGAAATATCTGAATACTCTGAGTATTCAGAATACTCAGAACACTCAGAAAGAGCCCACCTACATCTGCCACTGCGAGGACATCACCGACGCCCAGGTGCTCGAGGCTGTGGGTGACCGCAAATACATCTCTGTCGACGAGCTCAAGCACATCACCCGCATGGGCATGGGCCCCTGCCGCGGCAAGCGCTGCATCGCACGTGCACGCGGTCTCCTCCGTGCCCACGGCATCGAGCTCACCGGCGACGCAACGCCGCGCGCACCGCTCTCCAACCAGGTCTCCCTCGGCGACCTCTACACCGAGGGCCGCCGCGAGGTCTTCATCTTCCCCAAGGACAACGATGTCCGCCACGAGGAGGTGCGGGTGCTCATCGCTGGCGGCGGCATTGCCGGCAGCGGCCTCTTCCGCTACTTCTCCGAGGCGGGATTCAAACCTGTGCTCGTCAACTGGAGCCGCGGTGCCTCCTGGCGCAACATCGGCGGCGGACGTCCGGCCTTCTCCAACCCCGACATCGCCGACATCGCCCAGCACAGCCACGAGATTTTCAAATCCATCCAGAAAGTACACAATATCAACTACAAACCTACCCGCTACGTCAACCTCGTCCACGACGACGCCACCTACCGCGCCCTCGACGCCAGCCGCGCCTGGAGCGATGCCTACATGGTCGACCGCAAGGACTTCAAGCGCGAAATCTCACCCCTCTGGGACGACTCCCGCGACACCTACTCCCACGCCCTCATGACGCGTGACTGCTGGCAGGCCACGCCCGGACGCGTCATCGACTACATCCGCGGCATTGGCACCTCCCTCGGCGGACGCGTCTATGAGGACTGCGAGCTCCTGCAGGTCTGGCGCAAAGGCGACAAGACCGTCGCCCTTGTCCGCGACCACGAGGGACACTACGTCGAGTACACTGCCGACCACTTCGTCAACTCCATGGGCTGGGGCGCCGAAAAATTCACCGACATGCTCGGCATCGACACCGGCCTCTATCCCGTCAAGCACCAGGCCTTCATCACGCGTAGGCTCCCGCTCATGGGCGTCAACGGCGACGCGCTCGACATGATCATCGACCGCCGCCACTACAAGGGCTTCAGCGCCGTCTACGGCCAGCAGTTCGCCCACACCGGCCAGATCATCGGCTGCGCCAGCCCCGACACCGACGCCTACGAGACTCGGCAGAACATCAAGTACAACAGCAAGGAATTCCTCGAGATAGTCTCCGAAGTCTTCGCCGAATGGATACCGGGCCTCAAGGAGGTCTCCTTCCTCGCCGTCTGGGCCGGCCGCTACACCGAGCCGCGCTACATCGTCGACCCCGAAGTGGGACTCCTCACGGGTCTCCGCGGACACGGATTCATGCTCGGCCAGTACCTCGCCAAGCTCTATGTCGACAAATACCTCGGCCGCGACGTGCCCTCCTACATGAAAGACCTCGCCCTCTCGGGCCACGGCCTCAGCGAGAACGCCTTCAAGTAACCCCTCCAGGCACTCCGCCAACCACCCCTAGCCGTGGGCAAACTGCCCACGGCTATCTTTTTAAACCCTAAACCTTAAACCTTAAACCGTAAACCTTAAACCTCACCCCCTGACATAGGAGCAACTAAGAAGCATCATATACGCATCATAGGAGAACCCAAGGAGAAGTATAGGAGAATGGTAGTACATACGCATCATAGGAGAACCCAAGGAGAAGTATAGGAGAATGGTAGTACAAGCATAGGAGGCGTTTTTTACGGATTTCGTCCCACTTTCTCCTATCCTTCGTCCCATCCGCCCTCACTCACAGCACTTTACCTCCAATCCCCGTTTTCTGTTGAAAACATCATTTGCCCCTTTGAAAAAAAGGACGTACCTTTGCACCTTGAACCCCATAGGATAACTTAATCTCATGAGACTGAAAACCAGCGTATTGCTCCTCCTCTTCACCCTCTGCTCCGCCTTGGTGTGGGCGCAGGATGGCATCACCACCGGCCTGCAGGGCCGCGTGCGCGACGCCGAGACCAACGAGCCCATCCCCTTCGTGCAGATTGTCTTCGACGGCACCACCGTCGGCGCCGAGACCGACATGGACGGCCGCTTCTCCATCTCCAACAACCAGGGCTACACCTCCGTCAGCTTCCGCATGATGGGCTACGAGTCGCAGAAGATGAAAATCCAGCGCGGCAAAACCAAGAAACGCGTCACCATCAAGATGGTACCCCGCGGTAAAACCCTTGGCACCGTGGAGATTACCGCCAAGAAAGGCAAGAACAAGTATTCCCGCAAGCACAACCCCGCCGTCGACCTCGTCAGGAAGGTCATCGACCACAAGGAGAAGAACCGCGTCGAAGCCCAGCCGCACTACCGCCGCGACGTCTACGAGCGCCTCTCCATGTCGCTCGACGATTTCAACCCCGACTTCGAAGGCAAGCGCCTCTGGCGCAAACTCAACTTCCTCGAGAAGTACATCGACGAGACCGAGTTCGACGCCACACCCATCCTGGTCGTCTCCATGCGCGAGCTCCTCGCCCAGGAAAGCTACCGCAAGAGCCCCAAGCAGACGCGCCGCCTCGTCACCGGCAAGCGTATGGAAGGACTCGACGAGGTGCTCAGCGATGAGGGCATCGACGAGAACATCCGTGCCATGTTCAACCCCGTCGACATCTACGATGGCGACATCGAGCTCATGCTCAACCACTTCACCAGCCCCCTCTCGCCCGTCCTCGCCGTCTCCTTCTACAAGTTCTACATCACCGACACCACCTTCGTCGACGGGCAGAAATGCGTCGAGCTATCTTTCGTCCCCGCCAACCAGCAGAGCTACGGCTTCACCGGCCGCATGTACGTCTCCCTCGACCCCGACAGCACCTTCGCTCTCACCAAGTACGTCATGACCGTCTCCCCCCACGTCAACCTCAACTTCGTGCGTGACCTCTCCATCGTCCAGACCTTCCACCGCGACTCCCTCGGCCGCTATCTCCCTTACCGCTGCGACACCTACGGCCGCATGTACATCTCCAAGCACATCCAGGAGCTCTACGTCCACCAGATGCGCGTCTACACCGGCTACGACCTCAGCGACACCGTGCAGATGCTCCCAGATAGCCTCTTCTCCCGTTTCGAGACCGAGGTCACCCTGCCGCGCAAGGACCTCATGCGCTACAAGAGCGAGTTCGCCGAACGGCGACCCGTCAAGCTTTCCGCCAAGGAGACCGTACTCGACAGCATGTGGGTTGAACTCGCACGCCTGCCGGAATTCAAGACCATTAAATACACCGGCGAAGTGTTCACCAGCGGCTACATCCCCACCGCCCACCAGCGCAGCAAGAGCAAGTTCGACATCGGTCCTGTGTTCAACATCCTCAGCTTCAACCACGAGGAAGGCTGGCGTGTGCGCCTCGGCGGCATGACAAAGGCCGAACTCAACCCCCGCAACTTCCTCGAGGGCTACGCCGCCTACGGCTTCCGCGACAAGCGCCCCAAGGGTAGCCTCACCTATACCCACACCTTCGACGACAAGGACCGCCATTCGCACGAGGCCCCCTTCAGCAGCTTCAGCATCAACGGCATCTACGAGCTCCAGACCCCCGGTCAGAGTTACGACAACTTCGACCGCGACAACATCATGTCCTCCTCCGACAAGGAGATGAACGTCCAGTACGTCGCTCAGGGCATGATGCGCCTCCGCAAGGAATGGAAGAGCCACGTCCGCTTCGATACCTGGCTCGCCGCCCGCCACTACGAGCCTTCGGGCTCGCTGGTATATCTTCAATACCAGGATGACGGGTCGTTCAAGAAGGTCGACTTCTTCACCGAAGCCGAGTGGCACGTGGGCATGAGCTTCACCCCCAACTTCTCGCCCGGCACACGCCGCCGCGAGACCCAGTCCAACCTCCGCAAGGACGCCCCCTCCATCAGCATCGGCCACACCGTCGACCTCGTCGATGGCGTGACGTGGGTCCACACCACCGACTTCTCGGCCGAAAAACGCATCTGGCTCTCCTCCTTCGGCCATATCGACGCCAAGCTCACCGCCGGTGCCATCTGGAACCGCGCACCCTACACGCGCCTCTACATCCCCTCGGGTAACTCAAGCATCTGGGTGTCGAACAATTCGTTCAATTCCATGCAACCCATGGAGTTCATCATGGACCGCTATGTGGCGTTCTTCGCCACCTACCACCTCAAAGGCTGGATTCTCAACCGCATACCCCTCATCAACCGCTTGCGCCTGCGTGAGGTCATGGGATTCAACATCCTCTACGGCGGCCTCACCGACAAGAACAATGTAGACATCGATCCTGTAGGCCTCTACATGATGCCCGATGTCACCAAGCCTTTCGGCGATGTGCCCTACATGGAGTACAGCCTCGGCATCGAGAACATCCTCCGCATTTTCCGCATCGATTTCGTGCGCCGCCTCACCTATGTCGACGGCTGGGACAAGAAAGACTGCTGGTTTGTGCGCATCGACTTGAAGTTTGCGCTGTAAGACCTTTACACAAGGTATTTGACAACCTCCTCCAGGTACCGCCTGTCGGTATCGTCGAAGGTGGCAAGCTCACGGCTGTCGATGTCCAGCACCGCGATGATTTCGTCGCCCGCGAACACCGGCACCACTATCTCGCTGCGGCTCTCGCTGCTGCAGGCGATATGTCCGGGAAACTCCTCCACATCGGGCACCACCACCGTGCGGCGCTCCTTCCACGCCGTCCCGCACACGCCGCGCCCGTAGGCGATATGCACGCACGCTATCGGCCCCTGGAACGGCCCGAGGATTAATTGAGAATTGGGAGTTGGGAATTGAGAATTATTTGTGGTGTTAGCCGAATTTTCAATTTTCAATTCTGAATTTTCAATTCTATAGAATCCCGTCCACCAGAATCCGAATTCACTGTGCAGCAAGGCACTGACGTTCGCCATCTTGGCAATCATGTCCGTCTCGCCCTCGCAGAGGGCTTTCACCTGCGGCAGCAGTGCCGCATATTTTTCTTCCTTATTCATCTGGCTTAACTACTTAACTTCTGTCTACTTAACTACTTTAACAATAGCGTAAGGCGCTTCCTCCGTCAGTGTTATCGCATATTGGTGCTTGCCGTCCTTGCTTTGGGTGTAGCGGACGTTGCCTTCGCAGTAAGGGTACAGCGGACGCGAGCCGTAGATGGCGTAGCCGTTCTTCTCCAGCCATTTGCCTATGGCTTCCATGCGCTCCAATGCTTCCTTGGACAGGTTGCCGTCGGCGTCGGGACCCACGTTGAGCAGCAGGTTTCCGCCCTTGGCAACCACGTCGCAGAGCATGTGTATCAGCGTCTTCACACTCTTGTAGTTGTCGTTGGGCACATAGCTCCAGCTGTCACCCATGGTCATGCAGGTCTCCCAAGGGTAGGGGAGGAGGGTGTCGGGCACCTGCTTCTCGGGGGTGCGGTAGTTCTCATACTTGCCGCCCACGGAGCGGTCTACGATGATAAGCTGCGGGTTGTTCTCGCGTGCCATCTTGGCAATACGCGGCATGTCGACATCCTGCACCTGTCCGCTGCAGCCCAGCCACGGGCGCGTCTCGTCATTCACGCTCCATTCCGGACGCACCCAGCCGCCGTCGAGCCAGAGGATGTCAATCTTGCCATAGTTGTGCGTCAACTCATGAATCTGGTTGTAGGTAAAGTCTTTGTATTTTTGCCAACGGTCGGGATGGTCGGCGATGGAATAGTTGACGTTGCGGTCGGGCGTGGCCCACTCGTGCGCCCAGTAGTCGTCGCAGTGCCAGTCGGGCTTGCTGAAGTAGAGGCCCGTCCAGAACCCCTGGGCGCGGAAGGCATCCACCACGCCGCGCGTGAAGTCGGTCTTTGCAGGACAATCCTTGCCGGTGCTGCTGTAGTCGGTATAACGTGTGTCGAACATGCAGAAACCGTCATGATGCTTGGTGGTGAAGACCACATACTTCATGCCGGCTCCCTTGGCGGCTTTCGCCCAGCCTTCGGGATTAAAATGCTTGGGGTTGAACGTCTTGTTGAGTGCCCAGTATTCGCGTTTGTAGTCCTCGTAGTTGGCACCGTTGCGGTTGATCCATGGTTCATTACAGATATTCCAACTCTCCACGATGCCCCACTGCGCATAAATGCCCCAGTGCATCATGAACCCAAACTTGAGGTCCTGCCATTCGCCGATGCGCTTCACAATCGCCGCCTCCCTCTCAGGAATAGAATCATGCTGCGCACTCACATTGCCCATTAAACCCATTAAGCCCATAAGGCCTATCAGTAGTATTTTTTTCATTTTCTATTGTGATAAATAAACGGGAAATCGAATAAATCGCGGTCGTCGCTGCTGAAGCCCACCTGCAGGGTGAAGGAGGTGCCATCCTTTGGCTCTTCCATGCGGCCGGTTTCGGGATTGAACTGGCGGAACCAGAAGGGGTCGAGTTCGATCATGAACGGTTCTTTCTTGTCGAACGACTCGGTCCATATCGGCTCTACGGCAATCAGTTGCTTGACTGGGCCGTCGGGGTCGTTTTCGTTCTTGAGGTAGACCTGCACCACGGTACGGTGCCAGCGGGCGTTGTGTGCGTCGGTGTTGCACTGGCTCACCAGTCCGCTGACGGTGAAGTTGGCTTCGCTAATTTCGGGTGCGCCCCACAGCTGGTGGTAGCTGTAGCTGTAGCCGAAGCCGAAGGGAAACTCGACGCGCTCGCGGTCGGCGTAGCGATAGGTGCGGCCTGTCATGGCATAGTCGTCGAAGGGCGGCAGGTCGTCGGTGGAGCGGTAGATGGTCACCGGCAGGCGTCCAAAGTCGTCGCGCTCACCGAAGAGCAGTTGCTTCACGGCGGTACCCATATCTTGACCTCCATACCAGGCGAGGAGGACGGCGTCGCAGTCGTCGATTACATTTTCAAGCGACACGGCGCTGCCAGCACAAAGCACCAGCACCACTCGGTAGCCTTGGGCTTTGAAAGCCTTGATTTCTTCCGCTTGCTCCTTCGGCAACTCAATCAAGGTTCGGTCGCCCTTATAGAACCCCTCTTTTTCAACCGGCAGTTCCTCGCCCTCTAGCTGAGGGTTGAGGCCTCCGCAGTAGATGATTGTTTGAGCAGACGAGGACGTCTGCGCACCCAGAGCTTCGCCGATGGTGACGGTATGTTTCGGGGTGCCGTTGTAGTTGCCCAGTGGCATGAGGCTGTCGTAGGCATTAGGACCTTCAAGGCGCAGAAATTCATCCTCTTTCAGCGGTAGTACGCCGTTGTTCTTCAGTAGCACCATACTCTGTGCGGCAACGGAGGTGGGATTGTTTGCGGGCCCCGGTGGGTATCCGGCGGGACTGAAATGTTTTGGCAATGTGGTCACCATGAGGCGGGTTTTCAGTATGCGGCGCACATGCTCGTCAACCTTGCTCTCTGTCACCAGCCCTTGTTGCACGGCCTCGCGCAGGGCGGGTAGACCGCTGCCGCATTCGAGGTCCACCTCGCGGCCGAAGGCGTCGCCGTAAGCTGCTGCTGCGGTGGCATGGGTGCGGTGGCGCGGAATGATGGTGTCGGTCTCGTAGGCGTCGTTCAGCGCCCAGCAGTCGGTGACGAGGATGCCGTCGTACTCCCATTCGTTGCGCAGTATGTCGAAGAGGCGGCGATTGGTGCAGCAGGGTTCGCCGTTGAGACGGTTATATCCGCACATCACCTGTGCCACATCGCTGTGCTTGACGATGTATTCGAAGGCTGGCAGGTAGGTCTCGCGCAAGTCGCGCTCGGAGACGCGGCTGTCGAATTCGTGCCGTACCCCCTCGGGACCGCTATGCACCGCGAAGTGCTTGAGGCAAGCGGCAGCGTTGTCGGATTGCAGCCCCAGGACGCATTCAAACCCCATCATGGCGGTGAGGTAAGGGTCCTCACCGTAGGTCTCCATTCCACGTCCCCAGCGTGGGTCTCGGAAGATGTTGATGTTGGGGGTGAAGAAGGTGAGGCCTGCGTAGTCACCATAGTAGCCTGTGTCCTGTGCGGCTTGGTATTTGAGGCGTGCTTCATAGGAGATGTAGCCGAAAACGTTGCCAATCAAATTGGGATTGAACGTGGCGGCCAGCGCAATGGGCATGGGGTAGACGGTGGCCTCGCCGGCACGGCCCACGCCGTGCAGCGCTTCGTTCCACCAACTGTAGGCCGGTAAGCCCACACGCTCGATGGCGGGATTTTGGTGGACCATCAACGACAGTTTCTCGTCGAGTGTCAGGTTTTTTATCAGCCACTCCACCCTCTCATCAAGGCTTTTCGATGTGTCCTGCCAAGGGTGTTGCTGTGCGTTGACAGAACAGAATGTTATCATTATCAACGCGATGAATATTGTTCGCGCAAAGGTATGGATTCTTCTTTTCATGTTGCAAATATACACATTCCTTTTTATTTTATATTATATCATTTTTTTTTCTTATTTTTGCAGCATGAAAAGGAGCATCTTTACAGGCCGGATGAAGATGGCCGACATGATAGCATCGAACTACGACCTAATCCTTATGCTGCCACGTTTTGGCATGTCTCTGGGATTTGGCGAAAAGACAGTGAAGGAGGTGTGCCGCGACTATGGTGTCGACGAGAATTTCTTCCTCGTGGTATGCAATATTTACAGCTTTGACGATTTTCAGCCCGATGATGAGGAACTGGCAAAGATCGACCACCGTGTGGTGGTGGAGCATCTGCAGGCCAGCCATCGCTACTATATCGAGGATCGTCTCCCCCATTTGCAGCAACATCTTGATCACGTGGCAGCGGGCGCCGGAGAGCAATCGGCTGTAGTGCTGAAGAAATATTTCGCCGATTACTGTCGTGAGGTGCGTGACCATGTGCGTCACGAAGAACGCAACCTGAATGCAATGTTGGAAACTTTGCGTGAGGGCGAGCCATTGAGCAAAGGCATGAACGACCATTTCTCCAAGAGCCACGACAATATCAAGGATAAGTTGTCGGATCTTACGCAAATCATCTATAAGTACATCCCTGGTGAGCGTCTGAATGAGGAGATGATGGAACTCGTGTTTGATATTATGCAACTCAGCCGTGACCTCGATAAACATGCCGAGATTGAGGAGATGTTGCTGATGCCTGCCGAGGATTACTCTCTCAGCGATCGTGAGCAGGACGTGCTTGAACTGGTTGCCCAGGGCCTCAGCAGCAAGGAAGTGGCGTCACGGCTCAACATCTCTGTCAATACCGTCAACACCCATCGCAAAAGCATCACCCGCAAGACGGGCATCAAATCTGTCGCCGGTCTTGCTGTGTATGCAATGCTGAAAAACAAATAGCCGATTTGTTCTATGAGATTTTTTAAATACCTCCGAATTGTTCTGGCAGCAATGATGCTGTTTTGTATCACGGCACTGGTGCTCGATGCCACCGACGGCGCTGTGCTGCGCCACTGGCTCGGCTGGATGCCCAAGGTGCAGCTCTTGCCTGCAATCCTCGCCCTCAATGTTGTTGTGGTGGTCTCCGTTTTGTTGGTTACCATCTTGGTCGGGCGTCTCTATTGCTCCGTGGTCTGTCCCATGGGCATTTTCCAGGATATTTTCATTTGGTTCCACAGGATTATCTTTGGTAAAAAGCGCAAGGCCACCTATCGCCGTCCACAAAATTGGTTGCGCTATACGTTCTTGGCACTTTTTGTTGTCCTGATGTTGCTTGGCTTCAACGGTATTGCAACTTTGGTGGCTCCCTATAGTGCTTATGCCCGCATGGTTGCGAATATCCATGGTACAGGTCTTGTCCATTGGATTGCCATTACCACGCTTTGTTGTGTCGGCGTGATGAGTTTCATGTATGGTCGCCTGTGGTGCAATACGCTCTGCCCTGTGGGGACGCTTTTGGGTCTCATCAGCAAGTATTCAGTCTTTGGCATCCGCATTGACCGCGAGAAATGTGTCGGATGTCACAAGTGCGAACATCGTTGCAAAGCCAATTGTATCAATCTCGAAGACAAGAGTGTCGACGGCTCACGCTGTGTGATGTGTTTCAACTGCCTTGGCCACTGTAAGCAAGATGCAATCAGCATTTCTCGGAATAATCGGAGTGTTCAGAGTGATCCGACTGACCCATCTCGCCGCAAGTTCCTTGCAGTTACCGCTGCCGTGGGTACCGCCACGGTGCTTCATGCTCAGGAACAGAAACTCGATGGCGGTCTTGCTGTGATAGAACAGAAGCAGGTGCCTCAGCGCCAGGTGCCACTGAAGCCTGCCGGTGCTGTGAGTCTCAAAAACTTTGAACATCGTTGCACCGCCTGCCAACTCTGTGTTAGCAAGTGCCCTGAGCATGTGTTGCGTCCTTCTACCGAGCTTTCTTCGTTCATGCAACCTTATATGGCTTTTGACCAAGGCTACTGCCGCACAGCCTGCACCCGCTGCAGCGAGGTATGTCCTACGGGGGCCATCAGGTCTGTTGACAAGGAACAGAAAACCTCTATTAGTGTCGGCCACGCTGTCGTACTGAAGGAAAACTGCATTGGCTGCGGCGCTTGTGTCCGCCATTGTCCTTCGTCGGCTATTATGATGGTTGACGGACGTCCTGCTGTCAACGAGGCACGTTGTCTCGGTTGCGGTGCTTGCGAATATTATTGTCCTGCACGCCCGATGACGGCTATTTATGTTGAGGGGCGTGAACGACATATGGAAATCTGATTGTGAAAACGTAAAATAAAAAAATTAAAAAATAAAATACATTAAGACAAATGAGTAACATCGCTACAAAAGTCAACGAAGCTGTTGACTATGTGAAAACATTCAAGTTTTGGAAAGAACTGGTCATCATGACCCTTGGTATGATGGTCACTGCTGCTGCCGTCTATTATTTTCTCGTCCCCAGCAAACTGATCATTGGAACCATTTCTGGTCTTTCCATCGTTCTGAGCAACATTTTTGGCGGTAACCTTGGTACCTGGATTACCTGCATCAACATCATCCTGCTGATTATGGCCTTCATACTCATTGACCATGAGTTTGGATTTAAAACTGTGTACACGGCACTGATTCTTGGCCCTCTGACCGACTTCTGGGATGCTATCTATCCTTGGCAGAATATTGCCAATGACAATATTGTTACAGGTACTCCCTCTGTGATGGGTGACCCTTGGCTCGATCTTTGCTGCTTTGTTTTGCTACTTAGTGCCTCGCAAGCCCTGATGTTCAGCATCAACGCTTCT
The DNA here is from genome assembly GCA_900317285.1 of uncultured Bacteroidales bacterium. GTDB lineage: Bacteria > Bacteroidota > Bacteroidia > Bacteroidales > P3 > Colimorpha. Next base: position 147,693 of record ONGA01000008.1, read on the forward strand.
ACGGGCGGTCTTGATATCCTTGCCAAGATTGTTAACAAGTTCCTCCATTTTGACATTGGCGCCTCGGTGTCCATTGCGGGTGCTGTTATTTGTTGCACGGCTTTCTTTATCAATGATTTCCGGATGGTTGTCATCGGTCTCATCGGTACCTGGATTAACGGTCTTGTTGTCGACTATTTCACCGCTACTCTTAACAACCACAAGAAGCTCTGCATAGTATCGAAAGACTATGAGCGCATTCGCAAGTACATCATTGAAGAGCTCCATCGCGGCTGCACACTCTATGAGGTCACTGGTGGTTATAGCGGCGAAAAGAGCATCGAGCTCGAGGTGCTGCTTTCGAAGGATGAATTCAGCAAGATTTTGGGCTGGATGAAGGAAGAGAAGATAGAAGCCTTCTCCACCGCCGGCAATGTTAGCGAAGTCTACGGCTATTGGTCCAGTGGCAAGAAGCGCAAAGCCCGTAAAGAAATTGTAGATAAAAGATAATTATGAATAGGCGCGATTTTCTCAAAGGCCTCTCCGGAGCCATCGTGGCCGGTGCTGCTGTTGCAGCGGGCTGCGACCACCCCAATGCTGTCAAGGTCGAAGGCTACACCTCCGGCGAGGTGCCAACGGACAAGATGTCCATGCGTGCCGACGCCCACGGGCAGCAAGTCTCGCTCCTCGGCTTTGGCATGATGCGCCTGCCTGTGGAGGGAGGGGGTGACCTCCGTTCAAATCCCGACGCCAAACTCGACCAAGAAGCAATCAACCAACTGGTCGACTATGCCATTGAACATGGCGTGAACTACTTCGATACCGCTCCTGTTTACCTCAAGGGTATGTCCGAGGAGGCAACGGGCATTGCCCTCAGCCGTCATCCGCGCGATAAATGGCTTGTGGCGACTAAACTTTCCAATTTCCGCAATTGGACCCCAGAGGCTAGCCTCAAAATGTATCACGAGTCGTTTGAAAAACTGCAGGTTAACCACATCGACTATTATTTATTGCATTCTTTTGGCGGTGTTTCGGATGGTAAGAGTGATTTTGAGAAGCGTTTTGTCGACAATGGGATGCTCGAATTCCTGCTGAAAGAGCGTGAGGCGGGTCGCATCCGCAATTTAGGTTGGTCGTTCCATGGGGAGCAGTCGGAGTTCGATAAAGTAGTGGCACTGCACGACAAGTACCATTGGGACTTCGCACAGATACAGATGAACTATGTTGATTGGCATTATGCGCATGAGATAGAACCTGAGAATGTTAATGCTGAACACTTATATAATTCGCTGGCGGAAAGAAATATTCCTATCGTGATTATGGAGCCGCTGCTGGGTGGTCGACTTGGAACGCTCAACGAACACATGGCTTCTCTGCTGAAGCAACAGAATCCTGACAGAAGCCTTGCTTCGTGGGCTTTCAGACATCTCGCGATGTTCCCACATATTCTTACGGCTCTCAGCGGCATGAATCTTATGGAGCATTTGCAAGACAACATACGTTCGTGTTCACCAGCGGAACCGTTGAGTGAAGCAGATATGGCGTTGCTTGACCGTGTGGCTGACGAGTTTGCTCATTTCCCAGCCATTCCATGCACTAACTGTCAGTACTGTATGCCTTGCCCCTATGGGCTTGACATCCCCAAGATTTTCGAGCACTATAATAAGTGCCTCAGTGAAGGGAATGTCGTTTCTGAGGGAACAGTGGAACAGCGTGAATTCCGTCGTGCTCGCAAAGCGTTCCTTACAAGCTACGACGCTAGTGTGTCACGTTTGCGTCAGGCTGACCATTGCATTGACTGCGGCGAGTGTCTCAAGCATTGTCCGCAGCACATCCAGATACCGCAGAAAATGCATATAATCGAAGATTACACGAATAAATTAAAAGATTCATTGGTATGAAATTATTAGTGTTAGGCACCTGGGAGATTATCGTCATTGTCCTTGCAATCCTGCTGCTCTTTGGCGGCAAGAAGATTCCTGAGCTTATGCATGGTGTTGGTAAAGGCGTTAAGAACTTCAAGGATGGCATGAACGGAGTGGAAGATCCTAAGGAAAAGAAAGAAGAGTGACTTTCTGGGAGCACCTTGACGAGCTTCG
>ONGA01000008.1:149800-186271 GCA_900317285.1 uncultured Bacteroidales bacterium
CTTTTTTAAGGAGCAACTTTTTGCAATCGTTCTGGGACCAAAGCCCGAATACCTGCAACTTATCAATGTGGAACTCACGCAGCAGTTCCTGATTCACATGCGCGTTGCTTTATGGGCGGGATTAATTATTGCCTCTCCTTATATTATTTATGAGGTCTTCGCATTTATCGCACCAGGACTTTATGAAAATGAGCGACGTATTACCATACGTGCAGTTGTGATTTCCTATTTGCTGTTTGTGAGCGGTGTGCTGCTTAGTTATTTTGCCATCTTCCCCATTACGGTCGATTTCCTTGGGTCCTATCAGGTCGCTGATTACGTAACGAACACCATTACTTTAAGTTCGTATATCTCAGTGATGGGAATTATGTGTCTGCTGATGGGTGTTGTGTTCGAACTGCCTGTGCTCTGTTGGTTGTTGGCCAAGGTTGGATTGTTAAAGGCTTCATTTATGCGCCACTATCGCTGTCATGCTGTGGTGGTTATTCTTATCCTTGCCGCCGTTATTACTCCTACTGGTGACCCCTTCACCCTATCACTCGTATCCATACCCATTTACCTGCTATGGGAGTTGAGTATTTTGATTGTCAAAAAAGTGGAAAAATGAGGAAGGTAATACTCTTGATGATGGCTCTATTGCCTTTGCTGGGTACCGCGCAAACCGCCTGTAATGAAGCGTTGATAAAGTATGCCCAACGTTATCCTGCTGCAGAACCGAATGATTTATACAAGCTCGTGTTCCAAGATTTATATGGTCCAGGACATTTGCTTACCGACTCCCTCGCTGCTGTGCGCTACATTTCTCGTGAGGTCGAGGAGATGAGCGACGAGAACCGTCTTCCACTTTATGAATACACATTGTGCGACAGTAATTTTGTTCGTGTCAATCTGGTACTTGTGAAGCGAGGAGTTATTAGTCTCGAAACAATTATTTCCGCTGTTCTCCGAAGTGCTAAGGGCTTGCCGACACCTAATGGAAAGTTTGTTCTTAGTCATAGTGCTGCTTTCAAGGCAACTTATGACCCGCATTACCGTATTGTTCGGCGCGATATATTTGAGCAAGAATTAGAGCTCATAATTGACAATTATTCTCGCGAAAATAATTAACTTCTTTGTCTTTTTTTTGTAACCTCATGGGTCTAGAACCGTTTAAACATTTAATGCTTTGATAAAATTCTGTGTTCGTTTAGTGCAACGTTGGCTCCCCGAGCCATTCATTTTTGCTATCCTGCTCACCTTTGTGGCGGCGGTGATTGCTATGCCGATATGTCACCAGACTCCAATCGAGGTCATTGAACATTGGGGTGGGGGAGTATGGAATCTGCTGGCTTTTGCCATGCAGATGGCATTGGTATTAGTGTGCGGCAGCACTTTGGCTGCGGCACCATCAATTAAACAAGGTATTGATGCCTTGGCCCGTATCCCTAAATCACCAGCGGCTGCTATTGCATTGGTTACGATAGTCTCGGCTCTTTGTTGCTGGCTCAACTGGGGATTTGGACTTATTGTGGGTGTTATCTTTGCCAAGGCTATTGCACGACATCTGTCAGGTGTGGACTATCGTCTGCTCATTGCTTCCGCATATAGTGGATTCGTGGTTTGGCATGCAGGTCTTTCTGGCTCTATCCCATTGACTATGGCTACTCCGGGTGATGCGCTTTCCACCGCCACCAATGGAGCCCTTACAAGTCCGGTACCGGTTAGCCAAACCATCCTTGACCCACATAATATTGTTATTGTTGTTTTGGTTATCGTGGCCATCACCGTTGCAAACACTTTGATGCATCCCAAGAAAGATGCCGTAACGGTGGATCCTGCGCTACTTGAAGAAGGAACTGAGAATTTTGGGGAATTAAAGAATACTAAAGATTTTACCCCCGCACAGCGTATGGAGCATAGCCCATTGCTTTCTTGGATGATTGCCTTGTTGTTGGCGAGTTATTTGGTGGTGAAACTTGTTTTTCGAGGAGGAAGTCTTGATCTTGGCATTGTTATCATGATTTTCCTTTCCCTGGGACTGATGCTCCATGGATCGCCTTTGGCTTATGTCCGTGCATTTGGGAAAGCTGCTACAGGAGCATCTGGCATTATCCTCCAATTCCCTTTTTATGCGGGTATCATGGGTATTATCACTGGTGTGGGTGCGAGCGGCATCTGCATGGGCACAGTCATTGCCGATGCTTGTATCAGGATAAGCAATCCCACCACCTACCCACTATTGACCTTCCTTTGCGCAGCGCTCCTTAATATGTTTGTTCCGTCAGGCGGTGGTCACTGGGCTATCCAGGCACCCATTATGTTCACTGCTGGTGCTGATCTGGGTGTTGACGCAGGTTTGACGGGTACAGCCATCGCATGGGGCGATGCATGGACCAACCTTATCCAGCCATTTTGGGCACTACCGGCATTGGCCATCGCTAAGCTTTCGGCCCGTGATATCATGGGTTATTGCTTGGTTGACCTGCTGATTACAGGCGTGATTATCTGTGGGGGATTAATAATTTGGGCAATTTAAAAAACAAACGAATTAACACATTCAAAAGATATGTTCGAGAAAATTATCAAACATTACCCTGACTTTCCCAAACCGGGAATTGATTTCATCGATGTGCTTCCCTCCCTGCAGAACAAGGAAGCATTTGTAAAGGCAGTGTACGAGATAGGTAATCTTTCTACAGCACCCGTTATTGTCACTGTCGAGGCCCGTGGATTCCTGTTTGCAGCCCCTTTGTTGACCTCTTGCAGTCACATTAAAGCCATTGTGCCTTTTCGCAAAAAAGGTAAGCTCCCCTTTGAAAAAGGAGACTTGGTAAGGGTGGAGATTATGAAAGAATATGGTAGTGATGAATTGTTCTACCGTCTTAGTGATTTTGCCGCCTGCGAGGCGAATGGCGACTTTATCGATGTTACTATCTTCGATGACCTGTTGGCTACAGGAGGCACCGTCAAGGGGATTGCCGACTCGTTGCTGCAGCAGACAATCAATGGCAAGAAGATTCGTATCAAGGAATTTATTTTCCTCGTTGAGTTGCCTGCCTTAAAAGGACGGTCTGTATTGGATGGTATCGCCCCAGTACATTCGATTGTCAGTCTCGATGGAGTGGAATAGGATTTAGAATAACTCTGTAACGACTATTGCGAGGATGATGATGCAATAAGCCAGTTTGAGGAGAGTGCCGGTGATAAAACCGAGGAAGGCACCAAAGGCAGCCTTGAATGACGACTGTAGGTCCTGTTGATGGAAGTATTCGCCTATCAGGGCACCAATAAAAGGCCAAAGGATAACGCCTAGCAGTCCAGTAGGGCCAAAGGGAAGGTCAAATATAGAAATAATAAGTCCGATATTGCACCCCCAGATTCCGTATTTGCCACCTCCCATGCGTTTAGTGGTTAGTGAGGGAACGATGTAGTCAAATAAGGTGATGGCTACCGCAATGGCGCCTGTCACAATAAGCAGTGTGGGCGTAGTCTCGACCCATGGCGTGAAGCCTGCCAGCAGCAGTCCCACCCAGCTGATAGGTGGTCCTGGGAGACCTGGTGCAACGGAACCAATAATGCCAAGCAGGAGGCATACAAAGGCCATGATTATCAAGAAAGCATCCATGTAAAGTGAGTGTTAAAGTGTCAGTTCACCAAAGAGTTTATCGAAAAGGGTACGGAGACGGTTTTCATCTTTTATTAATTCCCGCAGTTCTTTCAAGGGGGCAGCGTTAGGGCTTTTGTCCATCCATAGTTTCAGGTAGCCCCCCTCGGCGTATTTTTCATGTAGGTGCTCGAGGGTTCGCTGCCAATGACCTTCACGGTCGAGTTCAGGGTAGTGGCTGAGACCGTATTCCACGGTGCGGCGCACAATGGTCTCGGGCTCGATGTCGCGGTCGGCTTCGGACAGGATGCATCCCAGCAGGGAACGAGGTCTCGACGTGGCAGAGGCGCGATGGTCTTCAGCGGCTTGCGCGATTTGTTCTATCTCCTCTTCGCTGAACCAGCGGCGTAGGTTATGGTCGGCGCGGATAATACGTCCCGACGCCAGGTGGTGCACCTCGCGACCTTCGCAGATGCCGATGTCATGCATGGCGGCAGCGGCATACGCCATGGGCGTAGGCTGCTGCATCATCGTTCGGGCGATGACGCGGCGAATATGATCAGGCCGGTGGGCTGCATCGTAATCTTTATGCTGTGGGAGAATTACCGTTTCTACGTATTCCTTGAGGTCGGTGGGCACACTGTCGTAGCGCCACCACTCGTAGGCATCGCGCGGACCGCCGTCGGGCATGTAGATGATGCCGCAATAAACGAAGCCCTGCTTCTCAAGGATGTGGCGCATAGGACGGTTGTCGTGGTGGGTGTCGACACGCAGGTGGGCGGATTGCTTTTTGGCGTAGTGGAAAGCGATGTTTGCAATGCCTTTGGTACCCGGCAGGGCGGCCAGGCGGTGCAGGGTGGAGTAGGGGGTACGGTCGTCAATCCATCGTCCGTGGTCGATATAGCTATAGGTGGGCTCAATTCCCGGTACCAAAGCAAAAGTGGCCTTGTCTTCAATAATATACGATACTTCCTGGCGGATGTCATCCTCGATGTCCTCTCGTGTGGGATAGCCCACCCATTGCGACATGTTGCCGGTGGAGCGCATCACGCCGCGTGAATGGTCATACATTTGAAGAATGACATCGATGTCATTGATGGTGGAATGCCTGATTTTTACTTCCATACTTTAACAACGTGTAAATGTTCGATTTATTGTATGGCACAATATTTGTCGCATCTCTTGCGTTAATGAAACTATTATGTTGGAAAACCTCGGACTCTTTGGCCTATTCCTGACCTGCCTGCTGTCGGCCACCATCCTTCCGTTTTCGTCGGAAGCTATTGTGGCGGGAGCTATGGCTTTGGGATACGAGCGATGGTTGATTGTGTTGGTGGCTACGCTTGGCAACACTGCCGGAGGTATGATCAGTTTCTGGATGGGTTGGCTCTGTAAGTGGGAGTGGCTGGAAAAATATTTTAAGATCAAGCGCGAGAAACTAGAGCGTTTCCGTGGGCATATTGAGAAATACGGCGTTTGGGCGGCGCTGCTCACTTGGCTGCCCATCGTCGGTGACCCGTTGGCCATCGCCATGGGCTTTATGCGGCTGAATCCCTGGTGGACAATGCTTATTATGTTTACCGGCAAGGCGGTACGCTATATCGCTACTTCTGGCTTACTGGAATTGACAGGTTGGTTCTAAAAAATACTTGGTTATGTTTATTGGAGAAACGATAGCATTGGGAGTGGCAGTGTCGTGGACGGCGACGGCCTTGTTCGCCGAAGTGGCGTCGAAGCGCATGGGTTCGTTGCCGCTCAACACGCTGCGCATGACCATGTCGCTCATACTTCTGGCGGTGACGCTTTGGCTAATGATGGGTGTACCATATCCACGTTTTGCCGACGGACAGACTTGGCTGTGGCTGATGCTCTCGGGTGTGGTGGGGTATGTTATTGGCGACTATTGCCTGATGCAGGGCTACATCTATATCGGCTCACGCTTCGGACAACTCTTCATGACCCTTTCGGCTCCCACGGCGGCCATCACAGGACTCCTCTTGCTGGGTGAGAAGATGAGTTGGCTAGCTATTGTTGGCATGGTGGTGACATTGTCGGGCATCGCCCTATCAATATTATCAAAACCTACCGATAATAAAATTTCAGTTTTCAATTTTCAATTATCACTTTCCCGAAAGGGTGTTTTCTTTGCCGCGATGGCGGGTATCTGTCAGGGTTTTGGACTGGTGCTGAGCAAGATGGGGCTGGAGTATTATGACAACGCACTGTCTGTTGTAGGGATTGACCCGATGACGGCTCCTGACGAGGCACTGTTGCCTGTGCCGCTGCGGTTTTCCATACCCTTCTCCGCCACGATGATACGTGCTGCCATCGGGTTGGTGGGATTCTTCGTGCTATTGGTGATATTCAACAAAGACTGGAAGCAGAAACTCGACCATGCCGCTCACGACCGTAAGGCCATGTGGTGCTTGTTGGGTGCCACGGTGTTCGGACCTTTCGTTGGCGTCAGCGCTTCGCTGCTGGCCACGCAGTACACCTCCACGGGCATCGCGCAGACCCTCTTCGCCCTCACGCCTATCCTCATCATAGCTCCCGCAGCTTGGCTCTTCCATCAGAAGGTGACCCTCCGCGAGATTATCGGCGCAGTTATCAGCGTCGTGGGCGTTTGTCTGTTCTTTATCTGATGGCCGTTGCCATGCGCTCCAGGGCATCGAGGAGCATAGACTTCGGACAGCCGAGATTGATACGGAAGCAGCATTGATATGCGTCTCCGCCAAAGGTTATGCCATCGTTGAGGGCTACCTTGGCATCGCTCAACAGTGTGTCTTTCAGTTGTTCATGGGTGAGGCCGTAGCCGCTGAAGTCGAGCCAGGCGAGGTAGGAGGCCTCAGGGAGGACTGCCTTCACCTTCGGCATGCGCTCCTTAAGGAATTGCTCAAGGGTCTGCACGTTCTCGTTCAAGTAATGCAGCATCTGGTTGAGCCATTCCTCTCCTTGTGAGAAAGCTGCTTCGGCGGCGGTAAAGGCGAAAATGTTGCCGCCTGCCACGCCGAGGGCGTCAAGCCAGCCGAAGAAACGTTTTTTCAGTGTCTCGTCGGCGATATAGCACACAGAACTGCCGAGCCCGGCAATATTGAAGGTCTTGCTGGGAGCCATGAAGGTGATGCCCTTGTCGCTCACGGTGCTGTAGCTCACATGGCGGTGGCCTGGGAGGGTGAGGTCGGCGTGGATCTCGTCGCTGATGACGATGACATTGTGTCGCTCGCAGATTTCAGCCACGCGGCGCAGAACTTCAGCGCCCCATACGGTACCGGCGGGATTGTGCGGGTTGCTCATGATAAAGACCTTGCAGTCCTTGGCTTTGCGCTCGAAGTCGTCGAAGTCTATCTCGAATCTGGAGTGTCGGCTATCCGACATCACTATCTTCAGCGGCGAGCATACCAGCGCACGGCCGCTATCTTTCGGCAGGTTGAGGAAGGGAGGGTAGACGGGGGTGGTCACCAAGACTTTATCTCCAGGTTGCGTGAGGCAAAGCAACGCATAGCTGATGCCCGCCACGATGCCGGGGATGAAATGCAAATTCTCCTTGGTGGTCTGAATGTTGTAGTGTTTCTGCAGCCATGCAGTGACAGCTTGCCAATAGCCATTGGACGGCATGGTATAACCCAGCACTTCATGTTCGCAGCGCTTACGGATGGCCTCCAGCACAAAGTCCGGCGAGCGGAAGTCCATATCAGCCACCCACATGGGCGTCACGTCGTCGTGTCCGAAGAACGCTTTCAGTGCATCCCATTTGAAGCAATTGGTTCCCCGCCGTTCGATAATCTCGTCAAAGTTGTATTGCATTTTTTTCTGAGTATTCTGATTAATCTGAGTATTCTGAAAAATCAAATTGGGCAGCTCAAAGGACTGGTAATCTCGCAGCCGCGATTCCGTGCCAGCCATAGCAGGGCATAAGAGCAGGTCGCCTCCACGCGCCCGCCGCGGCGCTCTATCTCCTCCACCGCCCGTCGCACCAGCTCCGCCGCGATGCCTTGTCCCCGCAGGCGGTCGTCCACATACGTGTGGTTGATGACATACACGCCGTCACGTTCAGGGAAAGTTACTTCCCCCACCTCCTCGCCGTCATCGACAACGTATATCCTGTGTTTCTCAACAATGTATTCCATTTGTCCTTTAATCAGTCAACTTCGTAAAGTACCATCGAAACGTCCGAGGAACTGTTATATAGTATCAGGGTTTCGTCGCAATGGCTGTATGCTACATTGTATTTGCCCGAATACTCTCCTTCTTTTACGGTGATGGTGCCGCTTATCATGCTGTCTGTGAATTTGTATTCAAACGGGGCACTCTCTTCTTTGGTTTCTGCCGATGTTGTGATAGTGACGGTCAGCTCGCCCTTGGTGGCAGTCTTGAAGTTGAAAATGGTAGTTTTTATTCCTGCATAGGTGTTGCCGTCGCTACACGGGAAGTTGCCGCTTTGAACATTCTCCCATTTGGTTTCCTCCAGCATGTTGGCATGGAGAATCTCGTCCATGTCGCACGATACCAGCATCATGGATGCTGCCACAAGCAAGATGCTTGCCATTTGTTTGATACTTTTCATGGTGTTTATAGTTTTTTGTAGTTTTTATATTTCTTAGATAATTTCTTCCGTTTGGGATAATAACATCTTTTTTTCTCTTGCCTAATCCTCTTGCTCATAGTAATATGAGTAGTCGATGCCTTTCATGAAGATTTCGCGGTCGTCGATGCGGTCGGTGAGGGCTCCACGAAGCAGTTCGCGGATACGGCTGCTGTCAGGGAGGTTTTCGAGGTATTCCAGTTTGAGGACGAGGCGAGGGGCCTTGGGGTCTCTCAAGGCCCCTGTGGTTTCCGGTTATTTTTTTAGACGCAGGAAATCGATAAACACTAGTTTGACAATTCTGTTTTACGAATATTCTCAAATGTATCAAGCAGTACTTTTAATCTTTCAGACTTTAAATCCTCGATATTTGATACGTCAGAGTATTTCTCAAAATCTTCAATCTTGATATCGCAATATCTCGAAATAGACTGCCTCAAAAATTTATCACTAATCTCGCTTAAAGCCTTATCCTTTTTTTGAATATTATCATCCTTTGGAAGTAATTCGAGATTGAAAAGAGCATCACGATAACCCGTTGGAATCATTGAGTTGCTTTCAAGCCTTGCTTTAGGCATGATATGGTCAACCTCCGATGTTTCATTTAATGGATTATCGGGTTTTTTCTTTTGAAGGGCATATTGATAGCACAAGATTGGTGTTAGGTGCTTGATGTCTATCGTTTGTCCATTGTAACTTCCTTCACATGCACTTCTGATAAGATTTGTCCATTCTGAAGGTTTCATCGGAGTGATTCTCGCATGCCAATTCTTGACATGATTTGCCATCTTTGAATCTCCAGATCCTCTCCATGCCCCAACGCTATATTCGAAAATGAGACGGTCGAAAAGAGCTTTTGCATCGCGAACAAAAGCATGATATTCCGCGGAGGATACGTGTGGACAACCTTTATCCTCCCAATCAAGCAGAAGTATTGTCAAATATTCGAGAGTCGGTGCTGCACCAAGAAGTTTGTAGAGAGGCCTTTTCCAACTAAGAAGGTACTTGAAGAATTCTGATTTAAGCAGTATTTCACAAACTGTATTAATATTGTCTACAAGTTCATCAATACTAGACCCCCATTTGATTTGTTTGTTTCGCTCAAGTTCATTAACCACGATGGCTGATATACCCTTATTAAAGTATGCGCTCATCATCTTGAACCCTAACGTTATCTGTGTCAGATCAATCTCTTGTGTGGCGTTTTTCTGTTCGTAATCTTCAAAAATAAGATTTTGGTCGTTGATGCGTGAAATAAGAGTTGCACCATAATCCCAGCGAACGACATTGCCATCTTGTGGTATTTCTACACCGAGGCGAGAATATAGGTCGTTAACCAGTTTCTGCATTTTTGCATCCACCATAGTAACTTTCTCGTTCCAGAATGGTTTTGCAGACAGGAGCTCTTCTGCTTTTAGTTGTGTGCCACCGCTGTTAATGCGAGAGAAAATGTTCTGTGCATCGAGTGGGGTGACATTTTTGAGCAAGATAACACCAATGCGAGCATCTGAAATGATTTGTTCGGATTTTGCAATAATAAGTGCAATGTGTTCAATGTCATTCCATTTCTGCTCAACTTTATTGCGAAATTCTTTTTCTTTCCCTTCTTTGATTGCGCCTCCGAAATCATCCATGTGTTGGATGAAATTCTCTTTTGAGGGAATTCCTACTTTGTTTTTATAGTCAAGTAAAAATTGACGTAGGTCTTCTGGGTTAATTTTGAATCCGTCTCGTTTAGGTGCATATGGAGGACGCTCCAAAAGTTTGTCTAGATCATTAAAGATTCTTTCCCATTTGCCACCATTGGCGTTCTTTTGATGGACCATTAATATAATTTCCAAAAGGGTATTCAGCCCTTCACGTTGACGCAATTTGTTTATATCCTCTTCTTCCTCTGGAATTATGACATCTGGCTCTGCTGCCATTGATGTGTCTTCGTCTTCCTGTTCCTCCTGTTGTAAATATGCGTCTATTTTATCCCAGAACATGTTCTTTAGCTCATCAGTGTCCTGGTTACTCTTGAACTTTATGTATTTGCGAGCCCAATCGTATACCAAATCTGGGTTTGCTCGGAGGTCTCTCAATGCGGACCTTCTTTGTCGACCATCCAATAGCCATGAGGTATGCCCTTCGTCATTTATAATAACGACACCTACAGGATATTCTTGGAAAATGCTAATTGCTAACTCAAAATTTTGTTTGGCCGACCAAGTCGATTTACGTTGGAAACGAGGTAACTTTATCTTGCTATCTGTTACAAACTCTGATATGGATCGTGTTTCTATGTTGTAACTCATGGCTTTTATTGTTGGTTGTTCTTATCTCATGCGTTTTTTATCACTAAAATAGTGATTTATTTCAATCTGCAAAAATACACATTATTTTTGAATCTACAAAAAAGTCTTTAAGACCTTTCCGCAAATGGTGGAGATTTAAAAATTCATAATATTGATCTAAAAAGATCTAAAGCGTTTTGTCGGATCGCGGGGAACTGCTACTTTTGCAAAAAAAACATCATGAAAGAAAAATGGATTACAACGGAACAAATGCTCGAAACTTTAAAACAAGAGCCTGATATAGAACAACAATATTGTCAGTGTCCTGCGTACCACACATTGGCTTGAATATTCGTCGATGAAAAAACACATTGGTGATTTCACAAACAGGTTTGACTATTGCTGGTATTCAGAAGCTGAGTATTTGGGCATCCATGTTGGCGAATGGTGGATGAGTGAAGTGTAATCTTTAAAACAGAACAGTCGTGAGAAAAGATGTTATTAGAGGAAGAGAAATGTACATCGGTGCAACTACAGAGGAAGTAATCACGTTGCTGAAGCAAATGCCAGATATCGAACTGGAGTGCGAAGGGAGTATTACCCGTTGGGTGAGATATGACCATTGGCATCATCGTATTGGGATAACAGACAATATCTTCTACGACTGGTACTCTCAACGGGATTTTAGGAAGTATTTTGGCGATTGGTACTGGTTTTTCTTTATCATGTAATCTCTGGCAAAAAGCAATAGCTTTCATTTTTTCGCGACCTTCGTGGTGCTCGAAAAGCTCGCAACAGAGCCTTTTCTATCGCACTTTTTCAACGGGTGTTGAAAAGGTGGTGGCACTATAGAAAAGGCCGTCGCGAGGCTGGATCTGGCGGTTGTCGCCGTGATATCGCGAGGAACTATCGATAGTTTTCCGATAGTTCTTCTATACTTTCTATCTACAAAAACTGTAGTGATGGGGTAGGGAAGAGGTAGAGAAAAGGTAGAGAGGAGGTAGAGAAGATAGTATAAAGGTAAGTTTATGTTTATTCAAACTGAAGAAAAACGAATTATTCCCCGTTTTGCAACACCAGCGGTTGAAAATGGTTATGGCGCTATAAGATAGAAAATGAATGCACTAATGTGGGGATGAGTGAGGAGGAAATTGTTGCGACGAAGGTATGTGAGAAGAGGGGAGAAGAAAGATGAGGCCCGCAGCGAAAGCTGCGGGCCTCATCCGTTTGTGTCGAGATGGCGGTTACTTTATCTCGATGCCACCGAAGTTGCAGTGACCTTTGAGATAGAGTGTCTTGGCGCCGTCGGCATGCTGGGTGTTGCAGTCGCAGTCCACGCCGGCAAAGGCGGTATCGATGCCGTTAATGACACAGACGTCTTTGTCGACACGGATTTCCATGCCGCCGAAGCTGCAGTCAAGTGTGATGACGGCACCGTCCGTGATGTCGGCACCTCGCAGGTCGAGGCAGGCGTAGCCGAAGCTGGTGTGCACCTCGGCACCTTCGAAACGCTGGCCACTGTAGCTGTAGTCCTGCTTGCTGAAGCTCACGTCAATCTTGTGCATCTTGCTGCCATCCATGACAATGGGCTCCTGGCTACAGGAGGTATGGCGATGGCAGCAGCAACTTTTCTTGCTGAAGAACAGCAGCGAGATGCCCCATACCACGGCCACAAGGCAAATCATATATTTCCAGATATCGGCCCAGAGAATGATGTTGCGTGCCGCCAGAAGCAGCAGGATGCCAATGCCGAAGCCGATGATGGAGCCAGTCTTGTGCTTGTCGTTGAAGATGTTGACGAAGCACGGCACGATGATGAAGATTGTCCACCAGCCCTCAAGGCTGATATGAATAACATTCAGGAGCTCCAAGGCCCACACGATGCCGAAGGCCAGGAGGGCGATGCCGCCGATGGTTTTGCTGGTACGGTTCATTTGATGTTGTTTTATAAGTAGAGGAGCAGACCATAGGGACTGCTCCTCGTTTGTGATTGTTTGCGGAAAGCTTATTTCTGCATGCTCTTCAGGCGCTCGGTGAGCATGGGGACAATCTTGTGGAGGTCGCCCACGATGCCGAGGTCGGCCACCTGGAAGATGGGGGCGAACTTGTCCTTGTTGATGGCAACAATCAGTTCGCTCTCCTCCATGCCGGCGAGGTGCTGGATGGCACCGCTGATGCCGCAGGCCATGTAGAGGGCGGGACGCACGGTCTTGCCGGTCTGGCCCACCTGACGGCTGGCATCCATGACGCCGGCGTCGACCATGGCGCGGGAGCTGGAGACTTCGCCACCGAGCTCTTTGGCGAGAGCTTCGAGCTTGGCAAAGCCATCCTTGGTGCCGACACCGCGGCCACCGCTGACGAGGATCTTGGCCTCGCTGATGTCGGTGACGGTCTTCTCTTCCTTGACGGTCTTGACGAGCTTCACGCGGTTGATTTTCTCAACGTTGAAGTTCACGTTGAAGTCGACGACCTCGCCTTTGCGGCTGGCGTCGGCGGCCATTTTCTGCATGACGCCGGGGCGGACGGTGCTCATCTGCGGGCGGTTGTTCTTGCAGAGGATGGTGGCCATGAGGTTGCCGCCGAAGGCGGGACGGGTCATGCGGAACTCGTGGGCCTCGTCATCGCTGATTTCCAGCTTGGTGGCGTCGGCGGTGAGACCGGTGCGGTTGCGGGCGCTGACGCGGGGACCGAGGTCGCGGCCGATGGTGGTGGCACCGATGAGCATGATGCTGGGCTTCTCGCTCTCGATGATGGCGGTGATGGCCTCGGTGTAAGGCTCGGTCATGTAGTCCTTCAGCAGGTCGTGGTCGACCACCATGACTTTGTCGGCACCGTGCTCGATGAGGGTCTGGGCGAGGGGTTTGATGTCCTTGCCGAGGAGCATGGCGACGACCTTCTCGTTGTTGGCGTCGGCGAGCTCGCGGGCCTTGCCGAGGAGCTCAAGAGCCACATTCTGCAGTTTGCCGTTGCGCTGCTCGGCAAACACGTATACGTCTTTATATTCTGCTAAGTTCATTTTCTTAAGGTTTAAGGTTTACAGTTTAGGGTTTAAGGATTTGTCTGTCATCGGGAGGTGCATTGACTGCGTAGCTCCCTTAAACATTAAACCTTAAACATTAAACCATATCATTTAAATGATGTGTTTCTCTTTGAGCTTGTTGACAATCAGCTCCACGGCCTCTTCGGGGCTGACCTCGAAGGTCTGGCCGGCGGGCTTGAGCTGCTTGGGGAACGACTTGAAGACGCTCGTGGGTGAGCCTGCCTTGCCGATATGCTCCTCGGGGACGTTGATGCGGTCGGCGCCCCACACCTCGACTTCTTTGTCGAAGGCGGTGACGATGCCGTTGACGGTCATGTAGCGGGGCTGCACGCTGGAAGCCAGGGCGGTGACGACGCAGGGGGCCTGCATCTCGAGCACCTGGTAGCCGTCCTCGAGCTGTTTCTTGATGGTGAAGGTCTTGGTGGCCTCGTTGTACTGGAGGTCTTCCATGTAGGAGACCTGCGGCAGGTCGAGGTGCTCGGCGATCTGGGGACCCACCTGGGCGGTGTCGCCGTCGATGGCCTGGCGGCCGGTGATGATGAGGTCGACATCCATGGTGCGCAGGGCGCCGGCGAGGGCGCTGCTGGTGGCGAGGGTATCGGCGCCGCCGAGCTTGCGGTCGGTCAGCAGGATGGCGCGGTCGACGCCCATGGCGAGGGCCTCGCGGAGGATGGCCTCGGCCTGGGGCAGACCCATGGTGATGACGGTGACGTGGGCACCGTATTTGTCCTTCAGCTGCAGGGCGTATTCAAGACCGCCCTTGTCGTCGGGGTTCATAATCGAGGGAACGCCCTCGCGGATGAGCGTACCGGTCACGGGATTGATTTTCACCTCGGTGGTGTCCGGCACTTGCTTTATGCAAACTACGATATTCATGCTTTCTGAGTATTCTGATTACTCTGAGTATTCTGAGTATTCTGATTATTATTTAAACAACTTTCCGGCAATCACCATGCGCTGCACTTCGCTGGTGCCTTCGTAAATCTCGGTGATCTTGGCGTCGCGCATCATGCGCTCGACGGGGTACTCGCGGGTGTAGCCATAGCCGCCGTGGAACTGGACGGCCTTGGTGGTCACCTCCATGGCGGTCTCGGCGCTGAAGAGCTTGGCCATGGCGGCATCGGCAGAGTAGGGGATACCGTGGTCTTTCTTGTAGTGGGCCGAGCGGCAGAGCAGACGGGCGGCCTGAACCTTGGTCTCGAGGTCGGCCATCTGGAACTGCGTATTCTGGAACTGGCTGATGCTGCGGCCGAACTGTTTGCGCTCCTTGGTGTACTTAACGGTCTCGTCCATAGCGCCCTGGGCAATGCCGAGGGCCTGGCAGGCGATACCGATACGGCCACCGTCGAGGGTCTTCATGGCGAGGCCGAAGCCCTTGCCCAGCTGACCCAGCTGGCGGTCCTTCGGGATGCGGCAATCCTCGAAGATAAGCTCGGTGGTGGCGCTGCCGCGGATACCCATCTTCTTCTCCTTCTTGCCGATGCTGAAGCCCGGGTCGGTCTTCTCGACGATGAAGGCGCTGATGCCCTTGGTGCCGAGGCTCTTGTCGGTCATGGCAATGATGATGAACACGTTGGCGTAGCTGCCGTTGGTGATGAAAATCTTGCTGCCGTTGAGCACCCAGCTGTCACCGTCCTCGACGGCGATGGTCTGCTGACCGGCGGCATCGGTACCGGCGTTGGGCTCGGTGAGACCGAAGGCGCCAATCCACTCGCCGCTGGCGAGCTTGGGCAGGTATTTCATCTTCTGTTCCTCGGTGCCGGCCTCAAGGATGGGGGCGCAGCAGAGGGAGGTGTGGGCGGAAAGGATGACGCCCGTGGTGGCGCAGACGCGGCTGAGCTCCTCGACGGCCATGCCGTACATGACGTTCGTGCCGCCGGCACCGCCGTACTGGGTGGGAATGGGGATGCCCATCAGACCGATTTTGGCCATCTTCTGGACGGTCTCCATGGGGAAACGCTCCTCCTCGTCCACTTCGGCGGCGAGGGGCTTGACTTCCTTCTCTGCAAATTCGCGGATCATCTGCAGGAAGAGTTCTTCTTGTTTGGTGAAGCTAAAATCCATATTGTATCGTTTATTATTTCACTGCAATCGTTTCAATCTCGACCAGCACGCCCATGGGCAGGCCCTTCACGGCGAAGGCGGCGCGGGCGGGGCAGTCGGTGTTGTAATACTTGGCGTAGACCTCGTTCATGGGTTTGAAATACTCCATGTCGGCCAGCAGGCAGGTGCTCTTCACCACATCCTGGAAGGTGTAGTCGGCCTCGTCGAGGATGGCCTTGATGTTCTGCATGACCTGCTCGGTCTGGGCGGTGATGCCCTCGGGAACCTCTTTGGTGGCGGGGTTGATGGGAATCTGACCCGAAATGTACAGCGTGTTGCCGGCCTGCACGGCCTGGCTGTAGGGTCCGATGGCCGCGGGGGCGTTGGGGGTGTTGATGATTTTCTTCATTTTTTATAGTTATTTTTAATTAATTCCGAAGTTGCAAAGGTACGCATTTTTTTTCAATTACACCCCATTGTTGAAAAAAAACTTTCTTAATGGCTGATTGTTAGCATATTTTTTTGTACTTTTGCACCTGATTTCAACCACCTAAACAGGCTGTAACATGATAATATTGGGACTGATGTCGGGCACTTCGCTCGATGGAACCGACCTGGCACTCTGCGATATCAACGGGCGCGACTATCGAATCCTCGCCGCCGACACTGTGCCGTACCCCGAGCAGTGGCGCCGCCGCCTCTCCTCGCTCGAGGATGCCACGGCCCTTGAATATGTTAAAGCAAATGTTGAACTAGGACATTATTTCGGCAAGATAATCAATGAATTCCTTGTTGGTAAAAATATCCATGTCGACGCGGTGTCATCCCACGGGCACACCATCTTCCATCAGCCTGCCATAGGGCTGACCACCCAGATTGGCGACGGCGACTCCATAGCCGCCGAGACGGGGCTGCCGGTGGTCTGCAACTTCCGCACTCTCGACGTCGCCCTGGGAGGGCAGGGGGCACCCTTGGTTCCAATAGGCGATGAGCTGATGTTCAGTGATTTCGATGCGTGTCTCAATCTCGGCGGCATCGCCAACATCTCCTACCGTCAGGAGGGGTGTCGCGTCGCCTACGACATCTGTCCCTGCAACATGCCCCTCAACCGTCTCGCCGCCCTGTTGGGCTTCCCCTACGACCGCGACGGCGAAAATGCTCGCCGTGGGGTATTAAATCATCAGTTGAATGAAACGCTGAATTATCTTGATTATTATTCTATTAGTAGTCCAAAATCACTGGGTAAAGAGTGGTTTGTCTCCACATTCTGGCCCCATGTCGAGGCTGCTGAAGTTCCGGTTGAGGACAAGCTACGTACCGTGGTGGAACACATTGCCATACAGATTTCCGCTGTGCTCCGCTGCCAGCACATCCGCACCCTTCTCGTCACCGGGGGCGGCGCCTTCAATAAATACCTTCTCGAACGTCTCGGAAAACTTGAACCAGAAGTTAAGATAACAGTTCCTGACAATCTGATAGTAAATTATAAAGAGGCTTTAATTTTTGCTCTCTTGGGTTACCTCCGCCTCACGGGTGAGGTCAACACGCTCTCTTCCGTCACCGGTGCCTGTTGCGACAGCATCGGCGGCAACATCTGCGGCGTTCTCCACCCCTCCACCCCCTGAACACCCCCTCCGCCACCCCCTACATAGGAGAAACATAGGAGCATCTAAGAAGCGGTATAGGAGAATGATAGTACAACGGTAGTACAACCGATATAGAAAGGTAGTAAAACAGTAGTACAACCATAGGACAAATTCCACCCCGACATAGGAGGATTTTTCGCCACCTGTCTTAAAAAGTGTTAAAATCCCACTTATCCCACTCCACCGCATTTCATCCCACACTCTTTCGCTGAACCCCCGATTTTCTCCTATCTTTCTCCTATCTCCTCCTATCTTTCGCCAGGCAGCCGTTGGGGTGAGAAGATTTTATTTTGTTGTATAATAACATCTTGCAAATTATTTTCAAAAAATATTTTGTCATGTCGCAAATTCTTGGTACTTTTGCACCCGTTTTTGAAACAGAAATGACCGTTCAAAACGAGAGATGGCGGGATAGCTCAGCTGGTTAGAGCGCTGGATTCATAACCCGGAGGTCATCAGTTCAAGTCTGATTCCCGCTACTTTTTTTTCATGATTGAGTTTATGAAATGTTTTAGGCACCTGAAGATCAACTTCAGGTGTCTTTTTTTTCTTCCCCCTCCGCAATAAAAAGCCTTCGCGCGCGTTAAATATTGTTGATTATGGACGACAAACATCTTTACAGCAACTTCGAATACGACTCCGCCCTCAGTGTGCACGAAGGGGTCAAACAGCCTGACCAGGTGAGCAATAGCTATCTCGAACGCATGCGCGCCAAGCGCCGCCAGGAGCCCTCGGTCGAGGAACTTGTGAGCGGCATCCTCCATGGCGACCGCACACTCCTCAGCCGCGCCATCACACTGGTTGAGAGTTCTTTATATGCCCACCAGCAGAAAGCTCAGGAGGTCATCGAGCGCTGTCTGCCCTACAGTGGCAAGTCGGTCCGTCTCGGCATCACCGGTGTCCCGGGCGCAGGCAAAAGCACTGTCATCGAGGCTCTTGGCAAGATGCTCACCGCCCACAACCACAAGGTCGCCGTCCTCGCCATCGACCCCAGCAGCGAACGCAGCAAAGGCTCCATCCTCGGCGACAAGACCCGCATGGAAGAGCTCTCCGTCGACCCCAACGCCTTCATCCGCCCTTCCCCCTCGGCAGGCTCTCTCGGCGGCGTGGCACGCAAGACGCGCGAAATCATCACCCTCTGCGAAGCCGCCGGTTTCGATGTCGTAATCGTTGAGACTGTGGGAGTTGGGCAAAGCGAGGTAGCGGCACATTCCATGGTCGACTTCTTCCTCCTCCTCCAGCTTGCCAACACCGGCGACGAGTTGCAGGGCATCAAGCGCGGCATCATGGAAATGGCCGACATGATTGCCATCAACAAATGCGAACTCGACCCACAGCGTGCAGAACTCGCTGCAGGCCAGTTCCGTAACGCACTCCATCTCTTCCCCATGCCCGAGAGCGGATGGACCGTCAAGGTCTCCCTCTGCTCCGCCTACACCAAGCAGGGCGTCGAGGACCTCTGGAACTCCGTCATGGACTATGTCACCTTCACCAAAGGCAACGGCTATTTCTACCAGAAACGCCAGCAGCAGAACCTCCGCATCATGACCGAGGCCGTCGAGAACGGTCTCCGCGAACGCTTCTTCAACACCCCCGGCATCGAGGAGCGCATCGAAGCGTTGAGCAAGGAGATTCTCGAGAACAAGATTAGCCCGTATGCGGCTGCAGACCAACTGCTTGCATGATCTATATCCACGTCCCTTTCTGCCACCGCAAGTGCACCTATTGCGCTTTCTATTCCAAGCCTGTAGGGGTGCAGCATCCGGCATCCGCCTATGTCGACGCCCTCATCGAGGAAATGTGGCAGCGGCGGAGCGAACAGGCCCATCCCATCCGTACAATCTATTTTGGTGGCGGCACGCCAAGTATACTTGCTATCAGTGACTTGGAGCGCATTGTCAACGCCCTGCGCACCCATTTCGACCTCTCGCAGCTCGAGGAGGCGACCCTGGAAGCCAATCCCGAGGATCTGACAGACGATTACTTACATGGAATCAGGGACTTGGGATTTTTTAACCGCCTCAGTATCGGCATCCAGAGCCTCGACGACGACATGCTGCGTCTCATCGGTCGCCGTCACACTGCCGACCAGGCCATTGCTGCCGTGGAAAATGCCTATAAGGCTGGTTCCCATAATCTTTCAGTGGATTTCATTTACGGTCTCCCCAATAATTCTCACTTCTCAACTTTCAATTTTCAATTGGTTTCCCATGTCTCCGCCTACGCCCTCACCGTTGAGCCCGGCACCGCTCTGGCCGTGCAGGTGCAGCAGGGCAGAGTGGTGCTCCCCTCCGACGACGAGGTGGTGAGGCAATACTATGGGATGCGTGGAATGCTTGATTCCATGGGTTTTAGCCAGTATGAAGTGAGCAATTTTGCCCGTCCGGGGTTCGAGTCGAAGCACAACAGCCGCTACTGGGACCGCACCCCGTACCTCGGTCTCGGTCCCTCGGCCCACAGCTTCGACGGACTTCACCGCCGCTGGAACGTCAGCAGCGTGGAGGACTACATCTCATCCATTGCCGACCATACAGGTTTCTCCCAGCAGGAGACCCTCACTCCCGCCGATGCCTTCAACGAGCTCCTCATGACCTCCCTCCGTACCACCCGGGGACTTGCCGTCTCCCAAGTGCCTGATAAATATAAAGAAAGGCTGCATCAGATGATACAGCCCTATATTGATTGCGGTTGGATTTCCAAACACGGGGATTCAAACTCCGCGCTCTTCTATCGTCCCACCCCCGAGGGGCTCCTCCATGCCGACGGCATCGCCGCCGCACTATTCGTCTCCTGACTCCAGGTCGTCGGGAGCGAAGTCGTTCACTTCCGGAGGTTCGGGGTATATATTGTCCTTGATAATGTAGCCTTTGTAAAACTCCTTGATTTCCTGCAGGAAAGCGTAGGCTTCGAGGCGGGAGCGGAAGTCGCCGACCTTGACCTTGAAGTTGGGCTCGTCATACACGATGTATGCCTGCGCGTTGGGGTAGTCCTCCATGAAACGGTCGCGGAGGTTGAAGGCGTTGTTCTTCGAGTTTGTGCCTGAGAATGAGGCAATCTGTACGCGGTAGCCTGGGATGGTCTTCACTTTGTTGTTCAGTTCGATATGGCGGTTGACCATCTCGTTCACCGCCACATCCCCAGTGACGCGCACATGCCCGTTCTGTGCTGCGGCGGTGCCCGACGCAAGAAACAGCATGGCGGCAAGGTAGGGGAGGAGTGTCCTCATGCTCATATTAGCGTGTTGATTATTTTGTCTTGTCGGGTGCATTGGCAAGCACGTCCTTCGGACGCACGGTCAGCACGGGAATGGTGGAATTGGAAATCATCTGTTGTGCGAACGAGCCCAGGAACAGGTTGGAGAAGGATGCCTCCTGCTCGGTCATGATGGCAATCAGGTCGGCCTTGTGCTCCTCGGCATACGCCAGCGTGTCGGTGGTGACGTTGTGCTTGACGTCGATGAGCGTGGTCTGGTACTTGATCTCCTGCTTGTCGAGGTAGCGCTCCACCATCGCCACATAGTTGTCCACCACCTTGCGGACGCTGGGCGCTGTGGCGGTGTAGAGACCGAGGATATGGATGGTCGAACCAAAGTGTTTGGCAAAAGTCGCCGCCTGACCCACCTTCTGGCGGGTATCGTCGCTGCTGTCGATGGGTACGACGATGGTTTCCAGCGCTTTATTGAAATTGAAGTCTTCGCGGATAAGCAGCACCGGAATGGGGGAAAGCTCCACCGTGCGGTAGCTGTTCTTGCCCAGCAAGCCTTTCTTCATTCCACTCATGCCGTGGGTGCCCACAATCAGCAGAGCCCCGTTGTCGGCCTGTGCTTGCTTGGCAAGCTCCTCGGCGGGATTACCTTGTCGGATGACATACTCCAGTTTGATGCCTTCCAGCAGGTTGGCAACAGCAGCGATGCGCTGCTCGATTTCAGTTCGGATAGGGGTTTCGTCCTCATTTTTTTCTTTGACATACACAAGGCGGATGTCGCTTTGCCAGCGGTTCCCGATGTTGATGGCAAGGTCGACCGCATAGGCGGAGCCGGACGAAAAGTCAAAGCCGACAATTACTCTGTTCATAGCGTGTTGTTTTTATTTTTTCGGGATACAAAATTACTAATTAATTTTTGATTGACAAAATTTTTTTTGACAGAATATCAGTAAGATAAATATTTCTTGTTGAAAATCAACTATTTATAAATGCCTGTTTGACTGCCGGTAACGCCCATGGAGTTGTGGTTGATAGAGTTGTGGAAAAAAAAATTTTGCCATATAGTATAAAATATGTAATTTTGCAATCGCTTAATGTAAGTATTTTTTGTTAAAATTCATAAATTAAGGAAACCTAAAACACAAAATAACAAATGACTCAACAAATCTTGATTGCGGTATTGGTGTTAGGCGTTATTGGCGCCTTCTTTGCCGTGGTGCTCTATTTTGTAGCCCAAAAATTCAAGGTGGTGGAAGACCCGCTGATTGACGAAGTTGCCGAAGTGCTTCCCGGTGCCAACTGTGGCGGTTGCGGAAAGGCCGGCTGCCGTGCTTTTGCCGAAGCCTGTGTGGCTCAAGGCAACCTCGAAGGTCTGCGCTGCGCCCCCGGCGGCGACCCTGTCGCCCAGAAAATTGCCGTCTTGCTCGGCTGCTCCGTGGAACAAGGCGAACCTCAGGTTGCTGTGGTGCGTTGCAACCCCGCCAACTGCGGTGAGAAACGCCGCTCCAACTACGACGGTCTGCGCAGTTGCGCTTTCGCCAACACTGTCTACACCGGTGAGAGCGGCTGCCCCTTCGGTTGCCTCGGTTGCGGCGACTGTGTCGCTGCTTGCCAGTTCGACGCCATCCACATGGGCCCCGACGGTGTCCCAGTGGTCGACGAGAACAAGTGCACCGCTTGCGGCGCCTGCGCCAAAGCATGCCCCCGCCGCATCATCGAATTGCGTAACAAGGGTAAGAAGGACCGTCGCGTCTACGTCAGCTGTGTCAACAAGGAGAAAGGTGCCCAGGCCATGAAGACCTGTGCCAACGCCTGTATCGGTTGTGGCAAGTGTGCCAAGGTTTGCCCCATGGAGGCTATCACCATTGCCGACAACCTCTCCTATATCGACTTCAACAAGTGCATCGCTTGCCGCAAGTGCGTCGTCGAGTGCCCCACGCACGCCATTACCGACGTCAACTTCCCGGCTCCGGCCAAGAAGCCCGAGGCTCCCAAACCCGCCGAGGCTCCTGCCGCTCCCGCCAATTAATTTTCAACTTTCAACTTTCAATTTGAAGAGATGAAGACATTCAAAATGGGTGGTGTCCACCCCGAAGAAAACAAGATATCCAACGATGCCGCCATCGAAGTGATGCCTGTGCCGGCGCAAATGGTGGTGCTTATGAACCAGCACCTCGGTGCTCCTGCCACTCCCGTGGTGCAGAAAGGCGACAAAGTCAAGGTCGGCCAGCTCATCGGCGAAGCTCAGGCCTTCATGTGCGCCAATGTCCATTCCCCCGTCAGCGGTACCGTCCTGAAGGTCGATACCTGCAAGGATGCTTTTGGCCTCGCCAAGCCCGCCGTCTATATCACTGTTGAGGGAGACGAATGGATGGAAACCATCGACCGTACTCCCGATATCAAACGCGAATGCTCCCTTGAGCCGCAGCAGATTGTTGCCAAACTCAAGGAGATGGGTATCGTCGGTCTCGGCGGTGCCACCTTCCCGGCCCACATTAAATACAGCATCCCCGAGGGCAAGAAAGCCGAGTACCTCATCATCAATGCCGCCGAGTGCGAGCCTTACCTCACCTCCGACTACCGTGTCATGATGGAGCATGCCGAGGAAGTCTGCATCGGCGTCAGCATCCTCCGGAAAGCTTTGGGTGTCCCCAACGCCTACATCGGCATCGAGAGCAATAAACCCCTCGCTATCGCCAAGATGCAGGAGACGGCACGCCAGTTCGAGGGCATCATCGTCGAGCCCTTGAAGGTTAAATACCCGCAAGGCGCCGAGAAACAGCTCATCAATGCCATCACTGGTCGCAAGGTGCCCAGTGGCAAGCTTCCCATCGACGTGGGTTGTGTGGTGAGCAACCTCGGCACCGCATTCTCGGTCTACGAGGCTATCCAGAAGAACAAACCCCTCATCGAAAATATCCTCACCGTCACCGGTAAGAAACTGCCTTCGCAGCACAACTACATCGTGCGCATTGGTACCACCTATAACGACATCATCAAGCATTCCATCGGCGAGCTCCCCGCCACCACTGGCAAAGTCATCAGCGGCGGCACCATGATGGGTAAGGCTGTGGTCAACCTCGACGCTCCCACCGTTAAGGGTAATTCCAGTGTCCTTGTCATGGACGAAGCTGAAGCGCGCCGTAATCCCGAGACTGCCTGTATCCGCTGTGGCAAGTGCATGCACGCATGTCCCATGGGTCTTGAGCCCTACCTCTTCTCGGCATTGGTGAAGAACGGACGCATTGAGGAAGCCAAGGAACACAACATCCTTGATTGTATCGAGTGCGGTTGCTGCTTCTTCAGTTGCCCGGCCAACAAGCCCCTCACCGACGAGATCCGCCTCGGAAAGAACAAGGTTCGTGCCATGATGGCCGCCAAGAAGTAATTTGGGGGTTAAGGGTTATGGTTTGATGTTTAAAGAGTCTGCTCGTGAAAAACATTAACCGTAAACCTTAAGCCATAAACTTTAAACGAAAACAATATTATTATAATATGAATCTAT
Organism: uncultured Bacteroidales bacterium; assembly: GCA_900317285.1. Taxonomy (GTDB): domain Bacteria; phylum Bacteroidota; class Bacteroidia; order Bacteroidales; family P3; genus Colimorpha. The sequence goes on from ONGA01000008.1 coordinate 173,680, forward strand.
TAAATATATCGGGCTCGCCCCACGTCCACAGCGACGAGTCGACAAAGAAAATCATGTGGCGCGTCAATCTGGCGCTCGTCCCCGCGCTCATCGTTGCCACCCTCTATTTCGGTCTTAACGCCCTGCTCGTCAGCTTCATCTCTGTGGTGAGCTGCGTGCTCTTCCAGTGGCTTATCGAGAAATACATTCTTAAAGTGCCCAGCACTGTTTGCGACGGCTCTGCCATCGTCACCGGCTTGCTGTTGGCGTTCAACGTCCCCGCCACGGTCTCGATGATGTGGATTGTTGTTATCGGCGCCCTTGTCTCCATCGGCATCGGCAAGATGTCTTTCGGTGGTCTCGGCAAGAACCCCTTCAATCCCGCACTGGTGGGTCGTGTCTTCCTGCTCATCTCCTTCCCCGTGCAGATGACCACTTGGCCCGTTGTCGACGGCATCTTCCCCACCAACTTCGACCTCGCCACCGGCGCCACTCCCCTCGGTGCTTTCAAGGAGGGTGCTCTCCCTGCCGACGTGACGCTCTGCGACGCTTTCATGGGTCATATCGGAGGCTCCATGGGTGAGATTTCCGCCCTCGCCATTCTCCTCGGCGCAGCCTACCTCTGCTGGAAGAAAATCATCACCTGGCATATCCCTGTGACCTTCATCGGCACCGCCTTCCTTTTCAGCCTCATTCTTTGGCTCGTCAACCCCGAGAGCTATATGGATCCTCTCATGACCATCTTCACGGGCGGTATCATGCTCGGCGCCTGCTTCATGGCTACCGACATGGTCACCTCTCCCATGGCGAAAAGCGGTCAGCTCATCTTCGGTTTCGGCTGTGGTCTCCTGACCGTCATCATCCGCAACTGGGGTGCCTATCCTGAAGGTGTCAGTTTCGCCATCCTCCTGATGAACAGCGTCACCCCGCTTATCAACCGCTGGTGCAAACCCGCCCGTTTTGCTAATTAACATATAAGTCCTATATAAACTATAAGTCTTATAAGTCCTAAAAAACAGATAATTATGGCAAAGAAAGCTCAATCTACATTAGTCAATATGCTCCTGTCCCTGACAGCCATTGCTTTGGTGGCCGCCGCTGCGCTCGCCGCCATCAATGCTGTCACCCAGGAACCCATCGCACAGGCACAGGAAGCCAAGGTGCAAGCTGCTATCAAGGCCGTTCTGCCTCCTTTCGATAAACTTGAAGCCCAGGAAATCGACGGCTGCAAGTGCAATGTCGCCTATGATGCCGAGGGCAATAAGGTCGGCGCCGCTATCGAGGCTGGCAACGACAACGGTTTCGGCGGTCACCTCCAAGTGATGGTAGGCTTTGATCAGGAAGGCAATGTCTTCGGCTACAGCATCCTCGAGAGTCACGAGACCCCCGGTCTCGGTGCCAAGGCTGGCGAGTGGTTCCAGAAAGACGGCAAAGGCTCCGTCATTGGTCGTAACCCCTCGAATGCTCTCACCGTCAAGAAGGACGGCGGTGATGTCGACGCCATCAGCGGCTCCACCATCACCTCCCGTGCATTCCTCACCGCTGTCAACGACGCCTATCAGGTCTTTACCAAAATCCAGTAACCCTTTAGAAAAGATATCGCTATGAACGCAAAAGATATTATCAAAAACGGATTGGTCAAGGAAAACCCCACGTGGGTTCTCATCCTCGGCATGTGCCCCACCTTGGCCACCACCACCTCGGCTATCAACGGCATGATGATGGGTCTCGCCACCGCCTTTGTCCTGATGATGTCCAACATCGTCATCTCGCTCCTCAAGAGTGTTATCCCCGACAAGGTGCGCATCCCTGCTTTTATCGTTGTCATTGCCACCTTTGTCACCATCGTCCAGATGGTCATGCAGGCTTACATGGCCGACATGTATGAGACTCTAGGTCTCTTCATCCCCCTCATCGTCGTCAACTGCATCGTCCTCGGTCGCGCTGAAGCCTTCGCTTCCAAGAACGGCGTCTGGCACTCTGCCCTCGACGGCATCTTCATGGGTCTCGGCTTCACCTGGGCACTGACGCTCATCGGCATGGTGCGCGAACTCCTCGGTACCGGCTGCATTTTCGGTCACAGTCTCATCGGCGGCGCCGACGGCATGCTCATGATGATCCTGCCTCCGGGTGGCTTCCTCGCTCTCGGTCTCCTCATGGCTTTAATTAACCACTTGCGAAATAAAAGTGTTAAAAAAGCTTAAAATCCGTTAATTTTTGAACCAAAAAACGCCTCCTCTGCGTCTTTAAAGCAAAAGAACGACAAAAGGAAATTATTAAAAAACAAGGTTATGAAACGAGTAGTTTTAGCTGTGGCACTGATTGTAAGTGCATTGGGTCTTAAAGCGCAGAATTGCGATGCCATTGTGCTCCCTTATTTCAGGGGTGATGTGGCGCGCATGGAGGAGTACAAGTCGTTGGCTCCAGAAAAGTTTGAGATTCGGTGCTCTTATGCACGAGACATGGTTGATGTGGCTGACGCGGTACCCCAGGGTGCGTTGGTGTTCAACATTTCTGAATTGACAGATTTGCTCACGGGCAACAGACTTCCCGAAAGTTTTGTTGTCGACATTGATGTGTTCAGTTTCTACCAGTACAATTTCATTCATTTCCTGTCGCAACTGCCGAAACACACCGAAGGGGTGATTTGTTTCTCTACCCCCTCGTCACCCCATCCTTACCTGCTGGTCTATTCAAACCCGCACATGAAGGCTGAGGCTTCGGTAAAGTCAAACCAATAACTCATTAGCGCCATGAAAAAGTTTGTTTTTGCACTGATTTCGGGTCTGCTGGCAGCGTTTTCTTTGCAGGCTCAACCGGGACTCTATCCCCTTGATGCTGATAATGATGGAGGTGTATTTATCTATAACCCATCTGAGGCTGCGGCTACTATGGGCCTCTGTGATAATGGTGGTATAGACGGAGTATACACGTCGGGCGACTACACCATTACTGTGCAGGGCACTAGCCCCAGTGCCACACTCCGGTTCTGTCTTGTACTCACGGAACTTGATATCGATTGTGGCGATACCCTTTACATTTATGATGGTCCTGATGCCACCGGCGAGGTAAGGGCAAAAATCAACAACTGCACGGGGTACGAGATCAATCGTCAGATTTTTGTCTCTCCCACCAATACATCCGGTATGCTTACTGTCCGTTTCCACTCGGGTAGTAACTCGGGTGGGCATCGCGGTTTCGCTCTCAACGCATCTATACAGAAGCCCTGCGAGATGGTTGTGCCCGCGTTCAAAGCCGAATTCTACCGTACGCGTAACGGCGTAATCTATGATACCTCCTATATCCGTCCTGTGCCTGTCTACGACACCGCTTGGAATATCCTTGCCAACGGCGACACTGTCGGCTATGACCACATTGACACTACCTATTTTGATGGTGCTCACCTCTGCATCGGTGACGGTGTAATCTTCAACGCCCGCGGCATCTATTCCTACTACCATGGCTATTACCAGCCTGCCGACTCTACCTCCACCTTTATTTGGAATATGGACAACGGTGGTGACTCCATCGTCGTAAGGGGTGGCTCCTCCATCACATATAGTGACTATCAGCAGACAGGTTGCCACGACATGACGATTAAAATCGTTGATGCCTTCGGCTGCACTACAGGACGCTACACCTCTGTCCGTGTCCGCACTGCCACCAACCCCATCAAGACAATCTTCACCCTCGCCGACATCTGCAACACCGACTCCCTAATGGTCAACATGGGCTACTCTGGCGAGAATGCCACCCTGACTCTCCGCGAGGTCGAAGCGGCGCAGACTGTCTCCAAAATCAACGAAGTCCGCACCTTTATTCCTGACGGTCCCAACTGTAATCCTTCAGACCCCTGCTACCATGCCCCTGTCGAATTCACCGAGTTCCCCTCCAGCCGTCGTGTGCAGTCTGCTTCCGACATCTGCTCTATCTGCATCAATATGGAGCATACCTTCATGGGTGACATTACTGTCTACATCAAGTGCCCCACTGGACAGCAGGCACCTTTGTTCTTCGGTCAGAATAATACCACTCCGCGTGATGGTCGTAATGAAACTGGCGGTGCAGGAGATGACGGCAGTGGTCAGGATATGGGCTATTCTACACGTCCCGACAGCGGTTGTGACTCTCTGAACAATCCTTTTGGTGCAGGACTTGACTACTGCTTCAGCCGTAACTCCGCCTACACTCTTGTGACGGGTCAGCCTGCCAGCGAGGTTATAGGTCGTCCCAATGGTCAATTCTACATCACTTACAATAGCGCTCAGTACAGCCTTGATGTTTCTAATGGTGAATACCTTCCTTTGCCTGCAGGTTTCCCCGCCAGAAGCACTACTACTTATAGCAGTACTACGAAACTCCCCAGCAATCATGAGGAAAAAACCGATTATTACATCCCCTACACGGACTTTTCCGAACTGATTGGGTGTCCCCTCAATGGCGTTTGGGAAATTGTGGTGTGCGACGAGTGGGGTATTGATAACGGCTGGGTGTTCAACTGGTCGCTCGATATCTGCGGTGTCTCTCAGGACGAAGACTGCAAATACACGGTTGGCATCGACTCCCTCGTCTGGGTTCCCGATCCTGCTCCCCAGTACCATGACTACGACCTTGGTCACTACCGCGGTCTTGAGGTGCATCGTGAAACGCCCACAGTCTCCTACATCACCTCTCCCGACACCGCTGGCTATTTCCCCATCATTGTGAAGGTCTACGACGAGTTCGGATGCGTCTGGGACACCAACACCAGCATCACCACCTACTGGACCCCCGAACCCAGCCTCGGAAACGATACAACCCTCTGCGGTGTTGAACGTATGACCCTCGATGCCACCGACCGTCACACTGCCACCGAGAACTACACCTATGTCTGGGAACCCAACGGCGATGAAACTCCTACCATCGTCACTCCCGAGAATCCCGGCAACAGCATCTTATATGTGGCACAGGTTACCAACACCCGTAACAACAATCGTTGCATCGCTCGCGACTCTATCGTTATTCGCCAGAGCGCCCAGCCTCTTCCGACCTTTGTGCCCAATCCCTTCTCCTTCGAAGGCTGCGACCCCTTCACTGTCTCTTTCGAGAATCAGAGCGTCAATGCCGACCATCACCTTTGGGACTTCGGCGACGGCGTGACCTCCACCCTCCGCAGTCCTACCCACACTTATCCTGCCGGTACCTACACTCTGAAATACTATGCCTACTCTGACGCCGGTTGTGTCGACTCTGTCGTCTCTCCGAACGGCATCACTGTCTTCCCCTCGCCCGATGCCGCCTTCTCATGGACTCCCACCTATCCGTCCGTTATGGATCCCGCTGTGGTGTTTACCAACCTCACTCAGCCCCAGACCGACGATATGGAGTACTTCTGGCAGATGCAGTACAACCCCGACAATCCTCTCTCGGTCGAGACCCTCACCACCAAAGATGCCATCTTCAACTTCGCGCAGTACTCTGCCGAGAACCCCACCGGCAACTATGGTGTACGCCTCATCGCCCGCACCACCAACCTCGCTCCCTCTGGACGCATCATCGAGTGCCGCGACACCGCAGAGAATCTGCTCCTTGTCATCAACGACTTCCTCCAGTTCCCCAATGTGGTGACGCCCAATGGTGACGGTATCAACGACCGCTTTGTTATCGGCAACCTCGTCGAAGGAAAGGCCTACCCCTACAGCACCCTCGACATCTATAACAAGTGGGGCGCCCGCGTCTTCCACAGAGAGAACATCTCTTCCGACTCCGATTTCTGGGATCCTGCCGACATGCCCGACGGCACTTACTTCTACCGCTTCACTGCCCGCGGCTATAGTGGTAACATTGAGCACAATGGCGCTATCGAAGTAATCCATTAAACTTACATAAAAACCTCTATTTGAGCACCATTCATCAGAATGGTGCTTTTTTTTATTCCTCATGTCGAAAAAAAATCGTATTTTTGCACCCTAATTTGCTATGATTGACCAGGAGACCATACAACGCATCATGGATGCCGCCCGCATTGAGGAGGTTATCGGCGATTTCGTCTCGTTGAAAAAACGGGGTGCCAACCACATTGGCTGCTGCCCCTTCCACAACGAGAAAACCCCCTCATTCTATGTCTCTCCTTCCAAGGGCATCTTCAAATGCTTTGGCTGCGGCGAGGCGGGCGACGTGGTGGGTTTCCTCAAGAAACACGAGCATTTCACCTATCCCGAGGCCTTGCAGTACCTCGCCCGCAAGTACAACATCGAGATTCACGAGGAGGAGCAGACCCAGGAACAGAAGGAGCGACAGAGCGAGCGCGATGCCCTTTTCCATGTGTCCGAGTTCGCACAGAAATACTTTGCCGACCTCCTCTATAACGACGAGATGGGGCGTGCCGTGGGCTTAAGCTACTTCCACTCCCGTGGTCTCAGCGACGAGGTCATCAAAGCCTTTGGTCTCGGCTATTGTCTCGACGAGTGGAGCGCCTTTACCGAGCATGCACGCAAGAATGGCTATAGCGATGCCGTCCTCGAAAAGACAGGTCTCACCATCTTCAAGGAAGACACCAAGAAGAGCTACGACCGCTTCCGCGGACGTGTGATGTTCCCCATCTACAGCATCTCCGGACGTGTCCTCGGTTTCTCGGGTCGCGTGCTCTCCAGCGAGAAGCAGGCTGCCAAGTATGTCAACTCCCCCGATTCCGACATCTACAACAAGTCCCGCATCCTCTACGGCCTCTTCCAGGCACGTAGCGCCATTGCCAAAGCCAACAAGTGCTATCTCGTCGAGGGCAACATCGACGTCATCTCCATGTATCAGTCGGGAGTCGAGAACACCGTGGCGTCCTGCGGCACCTCCCTCACCACCGAGCAGATACGCCTTATCAAGCGCTATACGCCCAATGTCACCGTCCTCTACGATGGCGATGCCGCGGGCATCAAGGCTGCCCTCCGCGCTGTCAACCTCCTCTTCGCCGAGGGCATGCATGTGCGTGTCGTCCTCTTCCCCGATGGTGAAGACCCCGACAGCTATGCCCAGAAATACGGCTCCACCAAGCTTCAGGAATACCTCGCCACCCACGAGGACAACTTCATCATGTACAAGACGCGCGTCCAGCTCGATGCCGTCAAGGGGGATCCCATACGCCGTGCCGAGCTCCTCAAGGAGACCGCACAGACCATCGCCCTCGTGGCCGACATGATGGAGCGCCAGGAGTACATACGCCAGTGCGCCTACCTCCTCAGTGTCAACGAAGACGCTTTGACAAGCGAGGTGGCAAAGGCTATCAATGCCAACCGTCTCAAAGCCTACGAGCAGCAGACCTCCCCGCAGCAACCCTCACAGCCCGCTCCACAGCAGTCCGCTCAGCCCGCTGTTCCCGAGGCTCCTGCCACTCCCGTCCCGCAGGAAAGCACGCTCCGCCCCGGCAAAGTCGATGTCCGCGAGAAACACCTCGTGTCTCTGCTCCTCAACTACGGCAACGTCCGCATCCCCGAGAGTGCCATCACGGGAGAGAAGTCTGAAGAAGAACGCGAATTCAGCATCGCCCAAATCATCATTGGCGACCTCTGGAACGATGAACTCACCTTCTCCGACCCCCGCTGTCAGGCTATCTACGAGTACTTCGACCGCGAGATTGCTGCCGGACGCGAAGTCGACCCCACCATCTTCATTGCCTTCCCCGACGAGGCTGTCAGGGACTTCGCCATTGGTCTTATGGTCGAGACCTGGAAAATCAGCGACAGCTGGTGGGATAAGAAGAAAATCTCCGTCCCCACCATCGAGGACAACCTCCGGCAGGATGTCCGCGAGACCATCCTCTCCTTCAAGGAGAAGTGTGTTGACGACCGCATCGAGGAGAATGCACGGCGTTTCCGCGAGGTGTCGGACGACGCCGAACTCCAGCGTCTCCTCAAAGAGAAATACCAGCTTGTTGTTTTGCGACGCCAGTTGGGCGCCGCCCTACATCGTGTAATCAATTAGCAATGGATATTCAGAACATAAAACAACGCTACGATATCATCGGCAACGATCCCAAGCTCCTCCTGGCCCTCAACAAGGCTATCCAGGTGGCGCCCACCGACCTCTCCATCCTCATCACCGGCGAGAGTGGCGTGGGTAAGGATGTCTTCTCGCGCATCATCCATGAGAACAGCTCCCGCAAGCATGCCCGTCAGGGTCGTGGCCTCATCTCCGTCAACTGCGGTGCCATCCCCGAGGGAACCATCGAAAGCGAGCTCTTCGGTCATGTCAAGGGTGCCTTCACTGGTGCCGACCGTAGCCGCAAGGGTTATTTCGAGGAGGCCGACGGTGGCACCATCTTCCTCGACGAGATTGGCGAGCTCCCGCTGGCCATGCAGGTCAAGCTGCTCCGTGTGCTCGAAAACGGCGAGATTATACCCGTGGGCTCCTCCACGGCACAGAAAATCGACGTCCGTGTCGTCGCCGCCACCAATGTCGACATTGTCGAGGCTGTACGCAGCGGTCGCTTCCGCGAGGATCTCTACTACCGCCTCAACCAGATTTCCATCTACCTCCCCCCGCTGCGCGAGCGCAAGGAGGACATCCCGCTGCTCTTCCGCAAGTTCTCTTCCGATGTGGCCGAGAAGTACCACATGCCTCCCATCATCCTCACCCCCGACGCACGCACCATGCTGATGCAGTATCCCTGGTATGGCAACGTGCGCGAACTCAAAAACATCACCGAGCAGATCTCTGTCGTCGAGACCGAACGCACCATCACTCCCGAAATCCTCAACAATTACCTTTCCTACATCCCGGCCGAGCGCATGCCTGCCCTGGTTCCCGACAAAGGCGGCGTGGCGGCGCCCAACCAGATCACCGACCGTGAGTTGCTCCTCAAGGCGCTCACCATGGGTCAGATGATCAACGAGATGCGCGGCGAAATCAACGACTTGCGCCAGATGGTGCAGCGGCTGGCGTCAGGCAACGCCCAGTTTACGCCCATCCAGCCCTCCATCCACTCTCCGCTCCCCTCGCAGGAAGACGACTTCCTCACGCCTGAGATTATCGAGGAGGACCCCCTCGGACTCGAGGACCGCGAGAAGCACGCCATCGTGCGCGCGCTGGAGCGCAACCACGGCAACCGCAAGCAGGCGGCGGCCGACCTCCACATCTCCGAGCGCACCCTTTACAGGAAACTCAAAGAATACGGTATTGGTGAATAAAGCTTTCGACGAATGAAAACCAACGACATACGCATTACCCTGCCGGCATCCAAAAGCATGAGCAACAGGTGGTTGATGATCAACCACGTCACCGGCGGGCATTTCCGCATCAACAAGCTCTCCACCTCCAACGACACGCGCCTGATGCGCGACTTGTTGACCCAGATCGAGACCAAGTCGTCCAACGTCTACTATTGTGACAATGCCGGCTCGGTGGCACGTTTCCTTATGCCGCTCCTGTCCATCACTCCCGGCAACCATGTCCTGACGGGCGACGAGCGTCTGCGCCAACGACCCATGGCACCCCTGATTGATGCGCTGCGCTCCATGGGTTTCCGCATCGAATGTACCGAGAACGAGGGTTTTCTCCCTGTGTATATCCACGGCGGCGTGCCCAACAAGCGCACCGTCTCCGTCGACCCCCTGCTCAGCAGCCAGTTTGTCAGCTCCCTGCTGCTCATTGCCCCCTGCCTCGCCGAGGGCATCTCCCTCACCATGACCCAGCGCCCCACCTCGCGCCCCTATATCGAGATGACCTGCGACGCGCTCCGTCAGGCCGGCATCGAGGTGCGACGCAGCTCCAACGGCCGCACCTACTATGTGCAGCCGTTCACGGGTAAACCCAAGCCCGCCACCATCTCAATCGAGCGCGACTGGTCGTCGGCATCCTATTTCTACACCATGGCCCTGTTGCGTCCCGACCTCCGCATCCGCCTGCTGGGGCTGCAGCTCGACTCCTGTCAGGGTGACTCCGCCACCGATGCCTTCTTCCGCCAGCTGGGTGTCACCTCCACCGAGGTGCGTTCCCCCTACCGCGCCGCCGGTCGCTCCGTCACGCTGAATGGCGGCGGCATCCTGCCCAAGACGCTTCAGTTCAACTGCCTCGACTGTCCCGACCTTGTGCCCACCTTCGCGGTGGCAGCGGCGGCCGTCAAGGTTAAGACCACCCTCAAGGGGGTCAGCAATATCGCGCTCAAGGAGAGCGACCGCATGCAGGCCATCAGCGACGAGCTGATGCGCATGGGAGGCAAAATCACAGCCTCGGGCGAGGAGATGACCATCCATCCCGCCACCCTCAACCCCGTGGAACCTGTGCGCACCTACAACGACCACCGCATCGCCATGGCGTTCGCCCCCCTGCAGCTCATTTTCCCCAACCTCCAGATTGAGAACCCCGGGGTGGTGAGCAAATCCTTCCCCGAATTCTGGGAGCAGTTCGACCAGGTGCTGCAGAACAAACTCTAAGGGTCCATCCTTCCTCTCAAAAAATGAAGAAGCTCCTGGTCATTACCGGTCCCACGGCCTCTGGCAAGACAGCGTTGGCAATACAGCTTGCACGGCAGCACGGCACCGAGATAGTCTCGTGCGACTCGCGCCAGTTCTACCGGGAGCTCGACATCGGCGTGGCTCGCCCCTCTGCCGAGGAACTTGCGGCGGCAAAGCACCATTTCATTGCCTGCCGCTCGGTCACCGAACCTTACAATATCTCTGAATACGAGCACGACGCGCTGGCTGTCATCCGCTGCCTTTTCGAGTCGCACGACGAGGTGATTGCCGTGGGCGGCAGCGGCCTCTATATCGACGCCCTGCGCCAGGGTGTCACCGCTATGCCCGACCCCACGCCCGAGCTGCGCCAGCAGCTGCAGCAGATGCCCCTCGAGGAGAAGCGGGCGCAGCTGAAACTCCTCGACCCCGACTACTATTCCCGCGTGGACCTCTGCAATCCCGTGCGCCTGCAGCGGGCCCTCGAGGTGTGCTACATGACGGGAAAGCCTTACTCTCAGGTCATCGCCAACCAGAAACCCGCCCCGCGACCCTTCGACATCGAGGTGCGAGTCCTCCGACCTCCGACCTCCGAGCTCCGAGCTAGAATCGACCTCCGTGTCGACCAGATGATGGCCCTCGGCCTCCTCGACGAGGTGCAGTCCCTTCTCCCTTACCGTCATCTCTCCACCCTCCGCACCGTCGGCTACCGCGAGCTCTTCCCCGTCCTCGACGGCACCAAGAAACTCGAAGATGCAGTATCCGAAATCAAGCTAAACACCTGGCACTACGCCCGTAAGCAGCTCACCTGGTGCCGCCGCTACATTTAACCCCTACCAAAGTGTTATCATGGACCTATCATCTCCTACCATGGTAGGAGTTGGTACGGTGTTGGTACGGTGTTGGTACGGTGTTGGTACGGAGTTGGTACGGAGTTGGTACGGTGTTGATACGGAGTTGATAAGTGTGGTTTGCTGATTTAGGTTGTCACTTTTGTGACTTGCGACTGAATTCAGTTGACGGGTTAATAATTATCGACTGTTTTCGGTTGTCAGCCGCCCGCGGTTGCGACTGATTTCGGTTTACTTTGGATAAGAGCCCGAATTTTGGTTTGTCTCAATTTATTGGGGATCGATGTTTCAATGAATTGAAATCAAACACGTTGTTTACTCCTGTGACGTCGCCGTCGCTTTTGTTTGTCGTTGCAAATATACATCTTTTCTGTCATATTGCTACTTTTTGCAGGTTCCTGATGGCATCCTCACGCCAGGAATGCCTGATATGCGTTAATCGCCTTTAAATCATTGTCCGCGAATACCGCGACTACCGCCGCTACCTCCAGGCCCTCGGCCGCTGGATGCATAAGTGAGCCAAAGCTCTGTAAAGCATTCGCTGGGGGAGGGAGAGATCCAAGTCGTGGCCCAACGCTTCGATGCCTAAATCAGGAAGAGCCTCTTCGAGGCTCTTCCCGTTTCGTCAAATCGCCAAATCCTGGCGAGTTGCTCTTGGCTGTTGCAAAATATTTTTTTGCCGAATGGAATAATCTTCGTATCTTTGCACTTGCTTTCGAGAGATGAAAGCGGTAAGCAAGAAAAGCATAACCTCATGCCTTTTCTTATTGGTTGTAGACAAACGCTCCCGTTGGAGGGTCGGGGCGAGAAAAAAACAGATTAAAAAAAACAGATTAATGGTAAAACGACTACTTTTTGCAACATTGATGGCGCTGTGTGCAGCCACGGCCTTGGCCTACGACTTCTCGGCGGTGGCGCCGAGCGGACAGACGCTGTACTACAATATTGTGGATGGCCACGCCGAGGTGGTGAGATCTACCAGTTCTTCTTACGTGACCGGCGACTTGGTGATACCCTCTACCGTAACCTACAACGACGTATCATACACAGTCACCTCCATCGGCAGCGAGGCCTTCTATGGCTGCACTGGCCTGACCTCTGTCACCATCGGCAGCGGCGTCACCTCCATCGGCAACGAGGCCTTCCGTGACTGCAGCGGCCTGACCTCCGTCACCATCCCCGACGGCGTCACCTCCATCGGCAACTCTGCCTTCTCTGGCTGCAGCAGCCTGACCTCCGTCACCATCCCCGACGGCGTCACCACCATCGGCGATTTTGCCTTCTATGGCTGCACTGGCCTGACCTCCGTCACCATCCCCGACGGCGTCACCTCCATCGGCA